>JBILGK010000083.1:0-5140 GCA_044351065.1 Cyanobium sp. | reverse complement strand
TGTGAGCGCTGATGGCGATGTGGGCACTGCTGAGCGGCTTGCGCGGTGATCTGACGGTCTATGCGGCGGTGCAGGCCGAGCTGCGCCGCCAGCGGGTCGACACGTTGTTTGTGCTCGGCGATCTGATTGGCCCGGAGCGCGATGCGAACGCCCTGCTGGAGCGTCTGCAGCAGCCGCGCCGGGGAGACCTCCAACCGCACTGCCTCTACGGCTGGTGGGAAGAGCAGCTGCTGGCCGAGCGGGGCTTTCGCGGTGAGCGCCGGGCCGATGCCCTGCGCCAGAGCGGCGGGGAGGCGGCCGTGGCAGCCCTGCTGCAGGCGGTGGATCCCGGCCAGATGGCCTGGCTGGCGTCGTTGCAGTTCGGTTTCGTGGAGCTCGATTGCGCCCTGCTGCATGGCAGTTCGGCCGATGTGGGCGACAGCCTCACCGCCGACACGGCCCCACTGCAGCTGCTGGATCGTCTCACCCGCATGGAGGCGAATCGCCTGTTCACGGCCCGCAGTGGCGAGCAGTTCTGCGTGGAATTGTGCGGCGGCGGCATCGAATCACGCCTGCGTGATCTCGAAGGAGAACGGCAGCAGCACCAGAGCGTGCCCAGCCGCAAGGTGATCGGGGTGGGCAGCGGGCTGCACTACACCCTCTACGACCCGGGCAGCGACCATATCGCGTTCCGACGGGCCGGCGGTCCGATCCGCGCCACTGGCAGGGGGTTCGCATGAACACGGGCTTCGGAGGTGTCGCGGAAACGCTGTCTCTGGATCTGGGTGGTCGCCGGCTTCAGGTGGTGCTGGAGCGCCGGGGGCCGACGGGGGCGCCCACCTGGCTGCTGCTGCCAGCCCTGAGCACCGTGTCGAGCCGCAGCGAGTGGCGACCGCTGGCGGCGGCGGTGGCGGATCGCTGCCAGCTGGTGAGCTTCGACTGGCCGGGCTTCGGTGACAGTGACCGCCCGTGCCTTGACTACGACGCGGACCTGTTGCGCTCGGCTCTGCGCTCCATCCTCAGCTACCTGTACGCCCAGAACCGCAGACGCCTCACCGTGGTGGCCGCTGGGCACAGTGCCTCCATCGCCCTGGCCCTTGCCACCGAATGGTCAGGACAGTGGCGGCGTCTGGTGGCCGTGGCGCCCACCTGGCGGGGCCCCCTGCCCACCATGACGGGCTGGTCACCGCAGCGCTTCGGCTGGTTGCGGCAGCTGGTGGGCGCGCCGCTGATCGGCCCGGCGCTCTACCGGCTCAACACCAACCGGGCGGTTCTGGGGCTGATGCTGCGGCGCCACGTCTGGGTCGAGCGCTCGCTGTTGACGCCGGAACGCCTTCTGGAGCAACAGCAGCTGGCCCGCCACCGCGGCGCCCGCTTCGCCAGTGCGGCCTTCGTGAGCGGCGGGCTCGATCCCGCCGAAGACAGGACCTGGTGGCTGGAGCAAGCGCAACGGCTGCAGTGCCCCCTGCACGTGGTGCTGGCGGGGGAAGCGCCGCCACGCTCCAGTGAGGAGATGGGGCGGCTGGCAAAGAGCGCCGATCACGTCACGCTCATTCCCGGCCGGCTTGGCCTGCACCAGGAGTTCGGGGCCCTGCTGGCACAGCAATTGCTGGAGACCAGCAACGGACCTGGCTGACCAGCAGGGCCAGCATGAAACCGGCGAACTGCACGATCACCACGCAGGGCCCTGAAGGCAGGTTGGTGAGCCCCGAGACCAGCAGTCCCAGCAGGGCACATCCCCCGCCCAGGGTGCCTGAAATCAGCATGTAGACCGGGAAGCGGCGGCTCAGCAGCCGGCCGGCACAGGCCGGAATCACCACAAAGGCGCTGATCAGGAGCACCCCCACCGCCTTGATCGAGACGGCCACCACCACCGCCAGCAAGATGATGAAGGCCAGGCGATGCCAGTTTGCACGGACGCCAAAGGCCCCGGCCAGGTCGTCGTTGAGCGTGAGCAGCACTTGGGCCCGCAGGCTCAGGGCCAGATAAACCAGTGCTCCCAGGAGCAGGACGGCGATCACCGCCAGGTCTGGCCAAGCGATGCCGAGGATGTCGCCGAACAGCAGCTGCTGGATGCCGCCCCGGTAGGTCTCCACCAAGCTGAGAGCCACCACAGCAAACGCCAGGGAGGTGGAATACACGATGTTGAGCAGGGCATCGGCCGGTAGGCGGCTGCGTTGCACCAGCTGGTTGATCAGCAACGCAAAGATCACCGCAAACGGGATCAGCACCAGGGTGGGGTTGATCCCCAGCAGCAGGCCCAGGGTGATGCCCAACAGAGCGGAGTGCCCCAGGGCATCACTAAAAAAGGAGAGCTGACGCAGCACCGCAAAGCTGCCCAACAGCCCCCCAAGGCTGCCGGTCAGCAGCCCGCCGATCAAGGCGCGCTGCATGAACGGTTGGTCCAGAAGCCTGGCCAGAGCTGCGCCATCAACCATGACGCCCACCATGGCTGTGTTGGTGGCGGTAGGGCACCACATTGGGCCCGTAGAGCTCAGCCAGACGCGCCGGGCTGAGAGCGTGATCGGGTGCCCCGCTGCAGCGCAGGCGGCGGTTCAGGCAGAGCACCTGATCACAGCTGCGCCGCACCATCTCCAGATCGTGCGACACCTGCAGCACGGTCCAGCCCTCCTGACGGCGGAGCTCCAGCAACAACTGGTGAAACTGCTCGCTGGACGGGGCATCGAGGCCAGCCTGGGCCTCATCGAGCACCAGCAACTGCCGGGGCCGCACCACGCAGAACGCCAGCAGCACCCGCTTGACCTGTCCGCCGGAGAGCTCGCTCAGCAGTCGTTCGCCCAGATCGCGACAACCGGTGCGCTCCAGGGCGCGCTGCACCGCCCCATGGCGGCGTTGGCCGCCGCCCCAGGGCAGGCGCGGGCCTGGTGGATCGAACCCGAAGCCCACGAATTCCGCCACGCTGAGGGGAAAACGCCCCTGCAGGGCCAGGGTCTGGGGCAGGTAGGCGATCTGGGCGCGAACCGAACGGGGCAGCTGACCTGCAGGCCCGAGGGCGTGGCCCATGAGGAGCACCGTGCCCGCTTGCCGCGGCAGCAAACCGAGAAGTGCTGCCACCAGGGTGCTCTTCCCCGCTCCATTGGGCCCCACCAGGGCCGTGTCCGTTTCCCTTGCCAGCTGAAAGCTCACCGCATCCACGGCCCGCAGCCCATCACGCTGCACGGTCAATCCCTGCACCGCCAGCACGGGCTCGGCCATAGATCGGGTCATCTGCCGAAGGCCTGGCGAAGGTCCGCCACATTGCGGCGCATCACGCTGAGGTAGGTGCCCGGATCGCGGGAGGCCTGCTCGCTGGCGGTCTCCATCGGGTCGAACACGCTGATCGTCACGCCCAGATCCTTGGCCAAGGCATTGAAGGAGCGGTTCCCCTCCTGGGGTTCCGTGAGCAGCGCCCGCAGCTGGGTGCGCTCCACGATCTCGCTCACCCGCTGCAGGTCGGCGGGGGAGGGATTGATCTCGGGCACGTCCACCAAGAACTCCGCCTTGAGGCCGAAGCGCTCAGCGAAGTAGGGAGCAAAGTCGTGGAAGGCCACGAAGGTCTTGCCCTGGAAAGGCTTGAGCTGGCCTGCAATCTCGGTGTTGAGCGCCCTGAGCTGGGTGGTGTAGGCCTCCGCATTGCGGCGATAGCCCTCGGCGCAGCTGGGATCGGCCTTCACCAGACCGTCGCGGATGTTCTCCACCTGCTGCACCGCACGTAGCGGATCCAGCCAGATGTGGGGATTCACCTCGCCGTGGGCGTGGCCGTGGCCCTGCTCCTGGCCGTGCTCAGGCTCAGCGTGACCTGGCTCCTCTGGGGAGTCGATCGTGGTCACCCCGCGGCTGGAGTCGATCACCACCAGCTGGCTATTGCCGGACGAGCTCACGAGCTTGTCGAGGAAGGCCTCCATCCCCAGCCCGTTCTTCACCAGGACCCGGGCCTCCCTAAGGGCGGCCAGATCGCCCGGCTTGGACTGGAAGTCGTGGGGGCCAGTCTTGGGCGGAATCAAGGCGGTGACGTCTGCGCAATCTCCGGCCACCGCCCTGGTGAACAGGGTGATCGGCACGAAGGTGGTCATCACCTTGAAGCCCTTGCCACCGGAGCTGGAGTCGCTGGCCTGCCGCGGCGCTCCGCAGCCCACCAGGACGAGAGCCAGTGCCAAAAGACCCGTGCGTTGCAGGCAGGCGAACAAAAGGGTCATCAGGATTCAGACAACACGAGTGGATGGCCCATCAGGGAAACCAGGGCGGCGACCATCACGGCAGAAGCTACTACAATGAGAATCGTTCTCATTGTAGCGGAGGCTGTTTCGTCTTTTTGAGCACGCCACGCCAGGAGAAGCCGCAGGCGGCGAGGCCCGATCCCGCCAGCTCCGCTGCTGCGAGGGACTCGATCAGGGCCAGCCTGCTCGCCTCAGGCCGGCTGCTCGGCTTGCTGCAGCACGATCCCCATCAGGCCCTGGCCGCGTTGCAGGTCCCGTCCCGGCAAGTCGAACGGTCGCAGCAGAAGCTGATCGAGGCGGGGGTGACGGTCGCAGACGGCCGGGCCTGCCATCCCATCGCTCTACCAACCGCTGCTCGACCCTCGCATCACCATGGCTGAAATTGTGACCCGTCTCCTGCTGCTACTGATCCGCGGCTACCAGATCCTGATCAGCCCACTGCTCGGGCCCAACTGTCGCTTCACTCCCAGCTGCTCCCACTACGCCATGGAGGCGATTCAGAGCCACGGGTTGATCCGAGGCAGCTGGCTGTCGCTCTGCAGGCTGGGTCGCTGTCAACCACTTCACCCGGGTGGCTACGACCCCGTTCCACCCCCTGTTCAGAGAGAGACAAGCCAGCCATGACTGCCTCTGATCCGCAACGGCGCCTGGATCAGCTCAAGACGTTCATGGGCGTTGGAGCCGGTGTTCAACCAAACCCGGCCCCACCGGAACGCCGCTGACGTTCCCGGCCTGGCACTTCCACCGGCCACAGCCACCAGCGGCCTTGATCGCCACCGGCCGCCAGATGACGGCCATCAGGCCGCCAGGCCAGCGCCTGGAAACCTTGCCCCTCCCCTTCCAGCGGTTGCCGCAGCCGGCCGCGGCTATCCCAGAGGCCCACGGTGCCGTCGGCGGAGGCGCTGGCCAGCAGGTTGCTATCGGGCGCAAAGGCAAGAGCATGA
>JBILGK010000062.1:0-13934 GCA_044351065.1 Cyanobium sp. | reverse complement strand
GGGCATGACGCTGGGCAACAGCCCCAGCCAACGCCCCAGACCATGGCCGAAACAAGCGGCAACACCCCCCCAAAAAGTGAGGACCTTTTCGTGTCGGCAGTGAGGACTTTCTGCGTGTCGGTTGACATCGAGCATATCAATAAAGGATAATTGTTGGCTGGGAGTATAGGTATGAATCTGATTGCCAAGATCATCGGTGATCACGGAATATGGTGTTAACTCATAATCGTCTCTTCGCGAGATTCGCACCAGCTCACTCTTAACGATGTTGACAAAATAGTTACGCAGTGGATCGGATACATCAACAGAATGTGCAGTATAGCTGTGTTTGTCAATCGTTCTTGCCGTCCTTCGAACCCCTTCCTTAAGATGTCTAGTGATTAGAAAAAGCTTCAGAGAAACCAGGTCGTCCTCTATTATGGAGATTATTCGATTAACTTTTTCCTGTGCAGTCATGTCACACCTTGAATGGAACTGCGAAGTACAACCGGTGTCCTAGCCTTTTGATTCTAACAAGGTCACCCTCGTCCAAGAGCTTTTCTCTGCACAGAATGAAACCTTTCTTCGTAAGCTTAGTGGCTTCCTCGGTGTATCTGATGTCATAAAGGGAGTACCACATGCTTATTGTGGGATTTACAAGCAGCATAGACGAATTTGTGTATATTAGAAAGGTGGTCGCAAGAAGAATAAGCAAGCTTGCCACATCCACGGGATTTGATAGGTCTTGAAAAACAAAGGGAATGAGGTACGTAAAAAGATATGATATTGACTCGCTATTTCTGTTATCTATGTCATTTATGGTTACCACGTCTCCATTTGTAATGGTACGCTTGTTGACATTCTGGACAAGCATCCATAGCCCAAGGCCTCCAACTAGCGAGAGAAGCGCTAAGATTGACACGAAGCCAAATAGTTTGAGAAAGAGCGAAATGGCCTCCCTGTTGATGCCTCCCCAGTTAAGGAATTCCCTGTGCTTGTAAAGCTGCTTTACGCAAAGTATCAAGAACAGTGGCGCATATGAAACGAGAAAAAGGCATAACTTTGCGCCAGGTTTTAAGCCTTGTTTGCTCGCTTTCATGCTTTTCGTGTCGTGTTATTAATCAATTACCAGCACTGGGAGCTGCCGCCTTTATTTGATGTATTCACATAGAATACAATCCAACCGGGAAGCCCTCTCGGCCGGTCGGACAGGTGCAACATATCTTAGCCAATGCTTCGCCCTCCTCCCGATTCGACTTTCTTCTGGTTGCCGGGGATCGGCCAAGCGCAACCTCAGGTTCACTTCAGATCTTTATGCAACATCAGGCTCTCGAAAGACTGCTGAGGACCGGCAATAAGGCACTCGTCTCAAATGTCTAATTGAATGATGGCAGTGAGGCCAGCAAGAGAATCCGATGGAATAATCTTAATCATGAATCACCAACGGCTTGGTGCTCTGCCGGGGGCGCTGTCTCTGCCGAAAGTACTGCTGCTGATCCTCTTCCGGTAGCGCCGCCAACTCCACTTCCAGCAGCTTCCGCAGGTTGCGCACCGTGGGGTTGCGTTCATTGAAACTAAACAGGCGCATGTTGCCCAGGTGGCGACTCACCAGCACCCCCTGCTCCTCCAGCCGCTTCAGCTGCCGCTGGGTCATGTTGAGGCCGAAGCCAAAGGTCTTGGCGATGCGCTGGGCATGCCCTTCGCCGTAGCACTGCAGAAACAGCAGTACGCAGGCCGCAGTGCGATTGCCGAACAGAGCCTCCAGGACCGGGTTCACGGGCGTCCCACCCCAGAACGGGATCAATGCACCCCCATTATGGGTCAAGCCACCCCGTTTGGGGGTGATGTTGTCCGTGATCGGCTGCGCCCTCCTGGCCTCCACGGCCCTGGTGCCATCACGAGGCGGCCCATTCGCCACGGACCGGCTCATCCAGCCGCGCAGCGACGCCCCCGCCCCTGAGCAACTTGCGCAAATGCACGACTGGGTCCACAATACGTGCATCTACACGTAGCCTCTCGCTGATGGCTCCCCCTTTGGCTTCAGTCTCCCAGGAGCTGCTCACCAAGTCCGATGCCCAGTTGGTGGCCGAGGCCTGCGGCCGTGCCGCCCAGATCCTCGGGCTCAGTCGCGAAGATCTCAGCGCCGTGGTGGGCAAGCACCGCACCAGCATCGATCGCTCCGGCCTGGATCCCAACACCAAGGAAGGCGAGTTGGCGCTGCTGTTCCTGCGCGTCTATCGCAGCCTTCATGCCCTCTGCGGTGGGGATCAGAGCCTGATGCGCCACTGGATCGACCAGCCCAACCATCATCTCGGCGAGCAGCCGCCACGCTTGCTGCTGGCGCGGATCGAAGGCCTCAACCGCGTTGCCAACTACCTCGATGCCCTCCGCGGCTGATTGCGGCGCGGTTCCGTTCGCTCCCCTCGGCGGTGTGGTGCATCGCATCACCGACCGCCAGGGCCAGAGCGGCACGGCCGATCTGGTCGACGGTCTGCGTGAGCAGGCGCGGTTGGAGCAGTTGATCGAAGGCGTCAAGCCGCCCATCCCCAGCGACTGGCCGGAAGCCGGGGAGAAGCGTCCCCTGCCGTCCCATCGGCTGCTGCTCACCCCCTTTCGCTACCCGCCGCTGGAGAGTGGATCACGCTTCGGCCGGGCCCATCAGCGCCATCTGTTCTATGCAGCACGGGCGCTGGACACCGCCCTGGCGGAACGATCCTTCCATGCCCTGAGGCAGCTGGAGGGTTCACCGCTGCCTGCAGGGGCCCGCATCCAGCGCCAGCAGACCGCCTTCGCCGTGGAGATCAGCGCCGAACGCGGCCTGACCTTGCCTCGGCACCTCACACCGGAGGCCCTGGCGGCCATCACCAACCCCGCCAGTTACAGCGCCAGCCAGCACTGTGGCGACGCCATGCGCGAGCGCCAGGTACAGGCCTTTGAAGTGCCTTCAGCCCGCTCCCCTGACACGCCTCCCGTGGTGGGGGTGATGACGCCCTATGCCTTCCGCAGCACACCCTTCGATTTCCACAACTGGACCCTGGAGATCACTGCCGAGCAGGTCACAGCCGTCTGCTTTGGCAGTGGCCTCACGGCTCAATTCACACGCGCGCAGTTTCTGGTCAACGGGTGCTGGCCTGTTGCATGAAGGCCTGGCATGACTCCGTTCTCGCCTAGCCTGAACCTACAGATCAACCGCAGCTCTTGCTCCCCTCCGTTGTTGCCAGTGAGCTGGAGCAGGTGGCGGCCGACGCCATCCGGACCGCTTTTCACCCCACCACCCCCGGCTTCTCCGGGCTGATCGATCGCTTTCTGGCCGATCGGCAGCGGCTGATCAAGGGCCCCTACGTCTCCATTGCCCTCCCGTTCCACCAGGGAAGGCGCTCTGACTGGTTCCCTGAGCTGCACCTGCCCTTCCCGCCCTGGCGGCACCAGGAGCTGGCCTTCCAGCGGCTCAGTCCCGGCTCACCCCAGAACACCCTGGTGGCTACGGGCACCGGCTCGGGCAAGACCGAGGCCTTCCTCTACCCCTGCCTTGAGCACTGCCGCATCGCCCAGCAGGCCGGCCAGCGGGGCGTGAAGGTGATCCTCATCTATCCGATGAATGCCCTGGCCACCGACCAGGCCAAGCGCATCGCCCGGCTGATCCATACCATCCCCGCCCTCTCGGGCTTGCGCGCCGGTCTCTACATCGGCGATCAGGAGGAGCAGAGCGCCATCGCCATGGGCCCGGAGCAGGTGATCACCGATCGCGACACCCTCCACAAGGCCCCGCCCGACCTCCTGCTCACCAACTACAAGCAGCTCGACTACCTCCTGCTCCAGCCGCACGTGCAGGGGCTCTGGGCTCACAACGGTGCTGGAGTTCTGCGGTATCTGGTGGTGGACGAGTTCCACACCTTTGATGGCGCCCAGGGCACCGACCTGGCCTGCCTCATCCGCCGTCTGCGCGATCGCCTGCACTGCCCCGGTGAGGAGCTGATCTGCGTGGGCACCTCCGCCACCCTCGGCGATGACAATTCCCAGGCGGAGATGCTCCACTACGCCGGGCAGATCTTCGGGAGTGGCTTCGAACGCAGCAGCCTGATCCAGGAAGATCGGCTCACCCCGGCGCAGTTCTTCGAGGAAACCGCTTACGCGGACGCCGACCAGGGCTTGCTCGTGCTGCCTCCCCCCAGCCTTGATCAGGAGGCGCTGCTCGACCCCGGCACCTACGGCAGCTCCAGCGCGTACCTGGCCGCCCAGCTGCCGCTCTGGTTCGGAAGCGAGTTGCCCTTGCCGTCCACGGGCGATCTCAACGACCTCCCCTGGCGGATCGAGCTGGGTCGTCAGCTGGGTCGCCTGCCGGCGGTGCAAAACCTGGTGCGTCAGGCCCACAAGCTCTGCTCTTTCGAGGAGCTGCTGGAGCGGTTCGCCCGCCAGCTCGGCATCGATGGCCGCTACCCCCTGCGATTCCGCGTGCTGCTGCTCGATTCCCTGCTCGCCCTGATGGCCCACGCCCGCGGCCCCACCGGCCAGAGCTGGGTGCAGCTGCGCGTGCAGCTCTGGCTGCGGGAGCTCAAGCGCATGGTCGCCACCGTGGCCCCCACGCCCGAGCTGCTCCACTCCGACGATCTCGACAGCAACGACGGCGATCACCATCTGCCGGTGGTGCACTGCCGCGATTGCGGCGCCACCGGCTGGTCCTCCACCCTCCTGCACCAGAACGCCAGCCAGCTCGATCCGGCCCGCAACCTACGCAACTTCTATCGGGCCTTCTTCTCCCGCGATCCGCTGGTGCAGTACGTCTTCCCACTGCGGCACCTCCAGCCCGATGCTCCGCCCCTGGAGGGCCAGGAGCGGCTGTTCTGCCTCGATTGCCTCACCATCCAGGACCCCGCCCGCCAACGCTCCAGCCCCACCCAGGCGACCCCCTGCTGTCAGACCTGCTCCAGCGCCAACCTGCTCGTGGCCGATGTGCCTGTGGTCACGCTGCGTGATCGCGACAACCATCTGCGCTCCAGCTCCGATTGCCCCTACTGCGGAGCCCACCAGAGCCTGCTGCTGGTCGGGGCCTCAGCCGCCAGCCTCACCAGCACCTGGGCGGCCTGCCTGTTCGCCTCCAGCTTCAACAGCGACCGCAAGCTCCTCACCTTCTCCGATTCGGTGCAGGACGCCGCCCATCGCGCCGGATTCATCTCCGCCCGCTCTTACCGCACCTCCTTCCGCACCGCCCTCACACGCACGGTGCAAAGCAACCCGGCGGCCATGGATCTCCCCGCCTTGCAGCAGGCGTTCCTGCGCCACTGGCACCAGCAGCTGCCCGATCCCCTTGATTTCGTCGCCACCTTTCTGCCCGCCGATCTGGAGTGGTTCAAGGAATGGGCGGAGATCGAAGCAAGCCCCAAGCCGTCGCTGGCGCAGGACAGCCCTCTGGTGGAGATCGTCGAAAAGCGGCTGTGCTGGGAGCTCTCTGCCGAATTCGGCTAACGCTCCCGCCTGGGCTCCTCCGTGGAGCAGGCCGGTGTGCTCGCCGCCGCCATCCCCATCGATCTCCTGGACGCCCTGATCCCGCCGCTGCTGGAGCAGCTGCGCAATGACCTCGAACCCCTGCGCCAGCTCACGTCAGATCGGCTGCGACGCTTCCTGATCGGTTGGTTGCAGCACCTGCGTCAGCGCGGCGCCCTGGCGGTGCCGGAGATCTTTGCCTCCGCCCAGGGGATTGGCGAGTACATCGCCACCGGCGGTTCCAAAACCTTCTCATTCCGCTTGGTACGGCACCTGCCAGGCCTGGGACCCTCCTCCAACAAGCCGATCTTCCTCACCTCATCGCGGGGCAAGGGCAGCTTCGAGCAGCTCGCCAGCGTCAAAGGCCGGCCCACCTGGGCGATGGCCTGGCTGGCCAAGGTTCTCGCCCTTCCCCTGCCCGAAAACGAAGCCGCCGAGTGGGTGGCGCTCGCCCTGCAGGCCGCGGTGAGCACCCTCGTGAATGGGGCCATCCTGCAGGAGCTGCCGGTGGGGCAGCGAGGCGAGCAGATCTGGGGCCTCAATCCCGCCGCTGTCCAGGTGAGCGCCGAGCCCATCAGCCTCCGCTGCAGCCACTGCAGCGACGGCCAGACCGTTCCCCGCAGCCACTGGGAACACTGGCAGGCGATGCCCTGCCTGGTGAACGGCTGCTCGGGGCACTACCAGAAGGATGACCAAGGCGGTCTGCCCCTCTACCGTCGCCTCTACAGCTCCGGTGAGGTGCACCGGATCATCGCCCGCGAACACACGGGCCTGCTCAGCCGTCAGAACCGCGAGCGCCTGGAAAACCAGTTCATCCATGACGGGCCCCTCAGCCACCCCAACCTGCTCTCGGCCACCTCCACCCTGGAGATGGGCATCAACATCGGTGATCTCTCCACGGTGCTGCTCTGCTCCATCCCGCCGGAGCCAGCCAACTATCTGCAACGCATCGGCCGTGCCGGTCGCCGGGATGGCAATGCCTTGGTGGCCGCCATCGTCAACGGCACCCCCCACGACCTCTACTTCTACGGGGATCCCAGCGAAATGCTGCAGGGCCGGGTGACCCCACCTGGTTGCTACCTCGATGCCGGCGCCATCCTCAGCCGCCAGCTGATCGCCTTCACGATCGACCGCTGGGTGCAAAGCGGCATCGCCGCCGATGCCCTCCCTCGGCGCCTCAAGGCCGCCCTCGATGCGGTAGACCTCACCGATTGGGAAGCAAAGCGCCAGCGCTTTCCTTTCACCTGGCTGGAGTGGACCCGCCACCATCAGCACACCCTGATCGACGACTTCCTGGCCCTGTTTGACAACGACACCGTCAAGCAGGTCTGCCGCGAGCAGCTAGGCCAGCACCTCCTCGCCCAGGCCGATGCCACCCCGGAGTTTCATCGGCGGCTGCTGCTGCGTCTGGAGGCGCTTGGCGGGGAGCGGCGGCGCCTGCTCAACGAGGGCAAACGGCTCGCCAAGCGCTTTCGCCACCTCGCCTCGATCCCTGCCCACTCCCTGCTGGAGGCCCAGAGGGAGGAGAAGGATGAAGTGGTGCGGGAGCAGCGCGCCTACGCCGATTTGCGCCAAGACCTGGAGAATCGGCCGCTGCTGGCGATGCTCACCGATGAGGGCTTCCTGCCCAACTACGCCTTCCCTGAGGCGGGCGTCACCCTCAAGTCCGTGCTCTGGCGCCACCTCACCCGCAAACCCCAGGCCGGCCGCAGCAGCGAAGATCTCCCCCCCCTCAGCTACGAGCGACCCGGCAGTGTCGCCATCCGCGAGCTGGTGCCCGACGGCATGTTCTACGCCGAGGGCCGCCGCGTGAAGATCGACCAGATCGATCTGGCCCTTAATCCGATCGAGCGCTGGCGGTTCTGCCGCGCCTGCAGCTACAGCTGCAAGCAGGGCGAACAGGGCTTCCAGCTGCAGACCTGCCCCCGCTGCGGAGACGCCAACTTCTGCGATGCCCACCAGATCAAGGAGATGGCGCGGCTGCGCCAGGTGATCGCCACCAGCGATGACGCCCGCACCCGCATCGGGGATGACCGCGACGACCGCTCCCCCACCTTCTTCCAGCGCCAGCTGCTGATTCTTCCCGATCTCAACCGCGTGGAAACCACCCTGGCGATCGATGACGCGGAATTCCCCTTCGGAGCGGAGTTCATCGGCTCCACCACCTTTCGTGAGATCAACTTCGGCGCCCTCAATCCTGTCGGCAACGGTCACCAGATCGCCGGTCAGCAGTTCCGCGTCCGCGGCTTCGAGATCTGCAGCGGGTGCGGCAAAGTGCTCTCCGGCACCCCCGCCGCCAAGCAGCACAGCTACAGCTGCCGCTATCGCGACACACCCGACAACGCCAAGGCGCGCAAGCTCCTGTTCATGTACCGGGAGTTTGCGTCGGAGGCTCTGCGCTTCCTGCTGCCTGATCGCCTCTTCTGGGATGAGAGCGGTCAGAGCAGTTTCCAGGCAGCCCTGCGCCTCGGCCTCAAGAGCCACTTCAGCGGCAAGGTCGACCACCTCCAACCTGCCGTGTCCACGGAGCCCCAGGCGCCATCAGAAGCGGGTGCCCATCCTGCTGGCCTCAGTCATCAGCGCAAAACTTTCCTCTACCTCTACGACTCGATCCCCGGCGGCACCGGTTACCTCCGCCAGCTCGTGGAACACCGGGGTGATCGGCTGCGCCAGGTGTTCGAAGCCGCCCGCGCTTTGATGCAAGCCTGCCCTTGCAACGACGGCTGCTACCGCTGCCTGTTCGCTTATCGCAGTCGCTACGAACGCGATCGCATCAGTAAAACCAGGGCCCTCGAGCAGCTCCAGACGTTGCTCAGTCGCTGGGAGCAGCTGCAGAGCAGCCATCGCAGCCTCACCTCCGTCACCATCACCACCCAGGTGGAAAGCGAGCTGGAGGATCGCTTCCTCGATTCCCTGCGGGAGGGCCGGGGGGCTCCACCTGGCGTCACGATCCGGCTCACCGCCGACACCTGGCGTGGCGACACCGCCTTCCACCTGCGTGTCAATCAGGCCAACTGGATCATCCAGCCCCAGATTCAGCTCGGCCGTGAGCAAGGCATCGACGAGCCTTCACGCTGCGACTTCCTGATCACCCCCACCACCGGCGGCCTGCCGATCGCGGTCTACACCGATGGTTGGGACTATCACCGCGGCCGACTGGCCACTGATGTTCGCCAGCGCATGGCGCTGCAGCGCTCCGGCCGCTACCGCTTCTGGGCTCTCTGCTGGGACGACGTGGTCGGCAGACCCAACGGGCCTGCCGATCCCCTCCCCGCCAATGGGCTGTTGCAGGGTCTGACCCCGAGCTTCCGCCGCGATCCGACCGCTTTTGCCGAGCAATGGCTGGCCCGCTCCCGCTTCCCCACCGCTGAGTTGCCAGCCGCCGGGGAACCCGATCTGCTGCCTCGCGATCTGCGCTGGATGCAGGAGAGCAACAGCTTCCAGCACCTGCTCACCTATCTCAGCCTGCCCAGCGAGACCTCCCGAGCCATCGCCTGGCAAGGCCTGGCCCACACGTTCTCTCTGGCCCAGATGGGCCAGGACATCAGCCAGGCCCTACCTCCGGAGATCGAAGGCCGGATCGAAAGCCTCGCTCTTCTCTCCCACCTGGAGCACTGGCGACCGGACCGGGAGAAGGGACAGGCGGGCCAGTGGCTGGAGCAAGCGCCTGGTCTGGCGGTGCTCACCTGCATCGATCTGGGTGGCCACATGGCCCGGTTGCGCGATGCCAGCTTCCGCGCTCTCCATTTCGATCCCACCGACCTCGCGACCGAAGCGGAACAGCAACAGGGCTGGCGTGAATGGTTACGCCAGGCCAATCTCTTCCAGTTCCTTCCCCACATGCTGCTGAGCACCCCCGGGTGCAGCGGAGCCCACCTCAGCGTCGGCGAAGGGGACAGCCTTGAAGGCTTGCCAGCCACTGGCGCTGCGGACGCGGCCCATGGGGAAGCAGCCTCGCAACCCTCTCCGGCCTGGGCTGAATGTCTCAGCTTCGCCGCCGCCCACGCCCGGGATTGCCTTGATCTGCTTTCCACCTTGCAGAGCCGCCTTGATCCCCTGGGCATCGAGCCGCCGGAATTCGGCTATGAGCTGGAGGGGCCACTCGGCGAATCCAGCGGCGAACTGGAGATGGCCTGGCCCGGCCACCAGCTGGCGGTGGTGCTCGATGAGAGGGTGGAAGCACCACCAGAGGGTTGGCGCTTGTTCCCGATTCAGACCCCAGCCGAGGTCGTTCTGGCCGCCATCCAGCCATGAGCCATCCACCCCTGCGCGTCGCCGCCTCACGCGGTTTCTTCAAGGCCCTCAACGACCTCCCCGAACGAGGCCGGGCCAAGGTGCACAAGTTCATCGTGCAGTTCATGGATGAGCCCACCCGTACTGGGCTCAACTATGAGCGGATCAACGGCAGCCGCGATCCGCAGTTCCGCTCCTTGCGGGTGGATCAGGACTACCGCTGCATCGTCCGCGCTCCGGAGAAGGGCAGCACCTACGTCTTGCTCTGGGTTGACAAGCACGACGACGCCTACGCCTGGGCACGGCGCAATGCCTGCCAGGTCAACCGCGTCTCCGGTGCCCTCCAGATCGTCGATGTCGAGAAGGCCGAGCAATCGGTCGGCGATGCGATCAGTGAGGCGGTTGAGCAGGCTCTTGCGGGCGTCGCCCAGCCGGCGGTGGCCCTGTTTTCCGCCATCAGCGATGACGATCTCACCCGCCTGGGTGTCCCGCCGGCC
The DNA here is from genome assembly GCA_044351065.1 of Cyanobium sp. Lineage (GTDB taxonomy): Bacteria > Cyanobacteriota > Cyanobacteriia > PCC-6307 > Cyanobiaceae > Cyanobium. The sequence continues at coordinate 3,744 of JBILGK010000062.1, read as the reverse complement.
CTGCTGCCCTCGGTGCGGGCGGTTCGGCAGGAGGAGGATCTGGCGCAGCTGCTCGAATGGCTGCCCCCCGAGTGTGTCGACGCCCTGATCCTCCTGGCGGATGGTTGCCCCCTGGAGGAGGTGTGGCAGGAACTGGAGCGAGGCGCAGCCGGGGATGTGGATCCGGCGGATGTCGATTCCGCCCTCCAGCGGATCGACAGCCAGGGTGAATTCATCGTCTTCACCGATGACGAGCCCTTGGAGGCCATGCTTTCGGCGCCCATGGAAACCTGGCGCGTCTTCCTCCATCCCAGCCAGCGCCGACTGGTGGAGCGCCGCTGGAGCGGACCGGTGCGAGTGCTCGGCGGTGCGGGCACCGGCAAGACCGTGGCCGCGATGCACCGCGCCCGTTGGCTGGCCCAACAGATCCTCGAAGGACCAGAAACCTCCAGAGGCGATCGGGTGCTGTTCACCACCTACACCCGCAATCTCGCCACCGACATCCGCAGCAACCTCGCCAAGATCTGCACGCCCCAGCAGCTGCAACGCATCGAAGTCACCCACCTCGATGCCTGGGTGGGCTCGTATCTGCGCAGCCAGGGTCTGAAGATGCGCCAGTTCGACAACGACGCCAGGAATGCGGCCTGGAACGTTGCCTGGTTGATGGCCGACCCCTCCCTCGGCCTGGACAAGCGCTTCTATGAGGAGGAGTGGAAGGAGGTGGTGCTGCCGCAGGGATGCAACACCATCGAGGACTACATCGCCGCCCAACGCATCGGACGCGGTACCCGGCTCAACCGCCAGAAGCGGGTGCTCATCTGGCCGGTCTTTGATGCCCTGCGCTCTGAGTTGCGCCAGCGGGGGCTGTGGGAGCCGGAAGAGGCCAAACAGGCCGCCGCCGATCGCCTGCTCGCCTCCGACCAGCCCCCCCGCTATCGGGCGGTGATCGTCGATGAAGCGCAGGATCTCGATGCCGCTGGCTTCCGTCTCATTCGAGCCCTCGCCGGTGTGGAGCACAGCGATGATCTGTTCATCGTGGGCGACAGCCACCAGCGCATCTACGGCAGGCCGCTCGTGCTCGGACAGTGCGGCATCAACGTGCGCGGCCGCTCCCGCAAGCTGCGCATCAACTACCGCACCACCGAGGAAACCCGCGCCTGGGCCACCGCCGTGCTCGCTGGAGTTGGCTTCGATGATCTCGATGGTGGCACGGATAGCAACGGCGACTACCGCTCACTGATGCACGGCGAGCCACCGCTGATCCGCGGCTTCAGCGATCCCGCGGAAGAGCATCGCTTCCTGGTGGAGTTGCTCAGGTCGTTCCAGCAGAACGGAGCGAGCCTGGCCTCCACCTGCGTCACAGCCACCAGCAATGATGCCGTCCAAGCCCTTGCTGATCGCCTGGAGGCCGATGGCATCCCCACTCGCGTGATCACCTCGGAGGAGGCCGATGACCCCAGCGAAAACGCCTTGCGCCTGGCCACCATGCACCGCGTGAAGGGCCTGGAGTTCGATCACATGTTGATTCCAGGTTTGAGCGCCGACGTGATGCCCAACCGCCGCGTACTGGCTGGCTGCCCTGACTTGATTTCGCGGCAGGCTTTCGAGCAACGGGAACGCTCGCTGCTGCATGTCGCCGCCACGAGAGCTCGCAAGCGTCTGGTCGCCACCTATTGCGGAGAACCATCGCCTTTCTTGCAGCCGTTATGAATCCACAGAGGGTCGGCGAGGCCGCCCGCAGCATCGCCCTGCAGATGCTGGAAGAGCGCGGCCGCGGCGCGGTGCTGGTGGGTGTTGCCCGGGTGGACGCCGCCCTGGAGCGCCTGCTGCAGGCGGTGATGGCGCCTGACACGGCGCGGGACGACCGCCTGTTCCGCCCCGACAGTCCGCTGTGCTCCCTCGGCGTCAAGGTGGCCCTGGCGCGCCGGTTGGGGCTGATCGATGAGCCGGTGGAGCAGGCGCTGCACAGCCTGCGGCGCGTGCGCAACGCCTTTGCGCACTCCACCGCCTCCGCGTCGCTGGCCGATTCCGCCCATGCCGGCCGGCTCGCGCAGGCCTATGAGGCCGCCCGCGCCAATCCGCTCTGGCTTCCCCTGGCCACGGTGCTCGATCGCCAGCCCGCCGCAGACGGCCGGCCCCTCGATCCCGCCCTGCGCGACTACATCCTGCTGATCACAATCCTGGTGGCCTTCCTGGAGGCCACCGCCCAGCAGCTGCGGCCCTTTCAGCCGCCGGTGGTGATGCGCTTCGCGGGGATCGGGGCCTGAACGGCGCTCCCTCGGGGCGCCAGCACCTGCTGCGGGATCGCCAACTGGCTCTCCGCCCAGGTAGCGGCAAGGGCGGCGAGAAGGCTGGTGCGGTCGCCGTGGATGCGGAGCATGGCGCTGGGGATGACGGCTCCACAGCCTCAATGGGACTTGGGATTCCTGCTGGCCAAAGGCAACCAGGGCAGGCAACCGATGGCACAGAAGCATGCAGCCTTGGGTTCCCCCTAAGAGCTGCGCCGCGACCCTTCCCATGCTGCGACCCCCGCGCCAGGGCTGCGCAAGCTGGCCGCCGCAGGCGGGCTATGCCCCTTGGCGCGTGGCGGCGGGGGCGTGGGGCCAGGGGCCCCTTTTGTGCTGGGGTTCTGCCTGTCTTGGGGGCTGGCGAACCGGGAACGCTTCCACCAGCTCTTGGGTTCCCCTCCAGGGGCTCCGCCCAGGCCCTCCCACTCTGCAGGGCGGCAGCAAGGATCGGGCCAGGCCCGCGGCGCGGGTCCTTGACCCCGCCCCGCTGCTGGGGAAGGGTCCTGCGCTGCGCCGCCATGGCCCTTTCGCTCGTCCGCTCTCACGCCCATGCTCACCGCCGCCGCCGCTGGATCGGGGGCAGCAGCACCCGCTTGCTGCTCGCGCTCAGTGAGGCTTGCTGGTCCCAATCACTTCCCCGGCTCGGGGAGCTGGTGGATCAGGAGCTCTTTGATCGCCAGTCCGCTGCCCCGGCGCTGCCGGTGAATCCGGAGCTGGAGAAGCTGGTGCCCTTCTGAGGGCGCTCGGGGGCCAGTGGCCCCTCTACGACGGGCGAATTGATGGGCGGATGGATTTGGCTGGTGCCCGGTACCTTGTCGGCAGCCCGTCGCCGCGCCTTGAACACCGACCGCTGGTTTTACGGGGTGTTCCAGTCCGCGCCGGATCTGATCCGTTGGTTGGCGGCAGCGCCCGACGGCACCTTGCCAAGCGGCGCCGTGCCCACGGAGCTGGACCGCCAGTACCGCTTGTCCGCCCCGGAACTCAAAGCCGGCAGCCACCGCCTCGATGGTGTGCTCTGGCCCCTCGGCAGCGAAACCGGCTCAGAAGAGCTGCCGGTGGTGTTCCTGGAGGTGCAGATGCGCGCCGATCCCGGTTTCAATCACCGCCTGGCCGCCCAGACCTTCCGCTTCCTGCAGCTCCATCCCCACATCGAGCACTGGCGGGTGGTGGTGATCACGCCCCACCGGCGGTTCAACCTCGGCCCGCTGACACCCCTGCGGAGCTTCCTGGAAGCAGTGCAGTGGGTGAGCCTGGAGGAGCTCGGCCAACAGGAGAACCTCGATGCCGCGGTGGATCTGCTCACCCTGCCGGTGCGCTCTGAGCCGGAGCTGGGGCAGCGCTGCAGGCGGATTCTGGAGAGCCGACAGGATCTGGAGCCGGTGGTTTTCTCTATGCTATTTGAGCGGTTCCCCAAGCTCAGCCGAGAGGAGATCCTGATGATCGTCGGTCTGCCGCTGCAGGAATTGCGCCACACCCG
>JBILGK010000024.1:0-49513 GCA_044351065.1 Cyanobium sp. | reverse complement strand
GGAGATGGTGGATGGCGAATGCCTGAAGGGTGACCTGCGCCAGCTGCTGGAGCAATTGCCCGAATTGCAGGGCCGTGTGTTGAAGATGCGCTACGGCATCGGCGGCGACGAGCCGATGAGCCTCACCTCGATCGCCCGCACCCTGGGCATGAGCCGCGACAAGACCCGCAACCTGGAGCGCCGCGCGCTGGAGGGCATCCGGGCCCAGAGCCCGAGGCTGGAGGGGTATCTGGTGGCTTGAAGGGCCCTGATCAGCATCTCATCAACCGCTCCCGGGTGGCGGGTGACCTGGGGAGAGAACATGCCCGGGCCTCTGGCTCGGCCATCGGATCGGCAGCTCTTGCCCAGAGGCAAATCGTCCATGCCGAAGGCAGTTCTGCTCCATGGTGTTTTTGGCCGAGGGGCTACTGCGCATCGCGTCAGCGGATGGCGAGACGGCTGTCGCTTCTTCTGCTCCCCCTGTACCGCTCCGCCATCCAGGTGCCCGAATCCAGCCCCTCCATTCCCAGGCAGATCACCCAGCAGCGCCAGCGCCTCTGGATTCAGCAGGATCTAGTTGGCGGAGACCAGCCATGACGGCCTCGCTGGCACGAGGACTCCTGATACAGCCAGATCGAATGCGGCGCAGCCTGTTTCAGCGATCGAGACCCGAAGATCGGCCGCCCATGGAGCAAGCCACAATGGCTACAACCGTTGAACGCTTAATTTGTACAGAAATCACCCTGACGGCCAGCTCTCAATCGAGCCATTCCACGTGCCATTCGTCTGTACTTTAGACCCCGAAAACCGCTGCTGCTCTTCTCCTCACTGCTGCTATGGGACGCGGCCGCTATGGGATGTGCTGGCAGAAACATATGCCCCTCAGTTCAGCCCCACGACTGGTTGCCCCGCGCAATCAGTGTGGCTGGCGTTTGGCGCGCTTTTCATCAAACAACTCATCGGCACATCCGATGAGGAGACCATCGAGCAGATTCGAGAAAATGCCTATTTGACTTCATGGCAAGCACCGCGGATAGCGCCTAAGCTCCTGGCATGGTATGTAAATGCCACTCCATTCATGGAACGCAATGCCATTCAGTCCCAGATGGCGGCTCTCCGTGTCCCCTCCCCCCCCCCGCGTTCAGGAAAGATCATGCGCGCCATGAGCAAGCGAGCCGATCTTGCTTTGGTGGAGAACGAGCCGGAGGCAAGGTAGGTTGTGATGCGGAGTACAAGGTGCTGATCTTGGCTGCCATCTCCCGGAGCGGGCCCTGAGGGTCGCGGAGCTTTGGGCGTAACCACGGCTTAAAGTGAGCCATGTTGATGGCGCCTAGGGTTGGGTTTCGCACCCTTCCCGCCATGCCCCTCTTCCCGCGCACCCGCCATCAGGTCTTGAAACGCACCCTGGAAGGCGCTGCCGGCGCTGCTCTGATCCTTTCCCTCAGCGGTTGCGGCTCCACCAGCACCCTGAACGGCGCCGGCGCTTCCTTTCCCTCCCCCATCTACCAGCGCTGGTTCCAGGAGCTGGCCGGCCAGGGGGTGCGGGTGAACTATCAATCCGTGGGTTCGGGCGCCGGGGTGCGGCAGTTCATCTCACGAACTGTGGATTTCGGGGCCAGCGATGTGCCGATGAAGCCTGAGGAGATCGCCAAGGTCCCCCGGGGAGTGGTGCAGATCCCGATGACGGCCGGGGCGATTGCCGTTGCCTACCAGCACAAGGGATGTGACCTCAAGCTCAGCCAGGCCCAGCTGGTGGGTGTTTTTCAAGGCAAGATCACCAACTACAGCCAGCTGGGTTGCGCCGCCAAGCCGATCAAGGTGGTGGTCCGCGCCGATGGCTCCGGCACCACCGCCAACTTCACAGCCCACCTGGCGGCCATCGATCCCGCCTGGAAGCAACAGATTGGATCCGGCAAGAATGTGAACTGGCCGGTGGGTACGGCCGCCAAGGGGAACGAAGGCGTGGCGGGCCAGCTCAACCAATTGGATGGCGGCATGGGTTATGTGGAAGCGGCCTTCGTCAAGTCGCCACTCCAGGCTGCGGCCCTGACCAACGCCTCGGGGCAGACGATGAAGCCCACTCCCGAAAGTGAACAGCAGGCGCTGGCCTCCATTGATCTAGGCCCCGAGCTCACCGGCAGCAATCCCAATCCGAAGCAGGGATACCCAATCGTCACGTTCAGCTGGATCCTCCTTTACAAGAGCGGCAACGCCGCCAAGCACGACACCCTGAACAAGGTGTTCGGATACACCCTTTCCGATGCTGCCCAGGCCATGGCCGGAGATCTGGGGTTCATCAGCCTGCCCGCCCCTGTGCTCGAGAAGGGCAGAGCCGCTCTCGCCACCATCCAACCCTGAGGCCCCCATGGCTCGCCAAATGTGTGTTCTTAGCAGGCTCATCCGGCTGGAGAAAATTTCTTTGCCAAGGGGAATCTTGGCGGTTACCTTTCTGCGATCATTCAAGGCTCCGTAAGCGTTGACTGGGTGAGGGAATGCATGTAATTCTCGAATCCGGAGATTGCTTCGGATTCGAGGTCGTGGTCGATCCTGCCCGCCGTCCCTACTGCACGGCCACAGGATCGACTGGTTCCATGGCTGCCAATGAATTGTGAGCAATTCCTGTTGGCGACCCAGGAGTATCCAATGTTTGCTCTTGAGAGCCTGCCGGTGTTTGCTGATCGTCTGCGCCACCTCAAGGTTGGTCTTCCCAGCGACTGAGCTCTGCCGCGGCAATCAGCTCGCACTGGATGCCCAGCCGTCGCAGGGAGGTTGAGGATCGAGATAGGGGGCCACTTCCCCGGGCGGGCAATTCAGATGTCTGCTCAGAAGCACCTGGGCTGCAAAGATGTCAGCGCCAGCCCCCACGCCCCGGAGCTCCGGCAGCCTCGTGTCGAGCCGAGTTGGGGTCCCATCGATTCCCTGGCGCTGCAGAGCCGCAACCCCCTGCCTCAGCCCGCCTTCTGCATCGCAAGCTGCAGGGCCCTCGCGAGGGTGATTCCCAGCACGTTGAGCAGCACGAGGTTATGCAGGGCGATCAGCAGCAGACCGCGTCTGCTGGCGCTGGTCATGGTGGAGTTGCGCCGCTGGAGCACAACATCGAGGGACTGATAGTAATAATCGAGGCTGCTGCGGGCCTCCAGGCCATCGAAGCTGAACCAGCCGGGCTTTCCCAGCCAGCGGGCGAAGGCGTCGACTCTCCAGGTGAACCAGCCCCAGCCCATGGCGAAGTTCAAGGTCCACAGCAGGATCTGGATCAGCAGCAAGCCCGGCTCAGCGTTGGAGCTGAACAGCCACAAGTTGAGCACGATCAGCAGCGGGACCAACCGCAGCAGCAGCAGGGCGCCGATCCCATCCAGCAGGCGCCGCGGCGCCCGCCCGCGGACCAGCATCCAGACCACCGCGATCAGATAGAGCAGCAGGATGGTCGACACCCCCGCTGGCAAGATCTCCCGCACGAAGAGAAAGTGAAAGCGTCGGATCACCGGCAGGTCGATCTGCAGCCCATTGGATTCCAGGGCCATCGACTGCGCCAGCGCCATCTGCAGGAGCTGCATCGTGCCAAGGGCCAGCAGCTCTCGGGCGGCGCTCGGCCGGCTCTCCAGCCCCCGATCCCGTCCCGCCGGCAGCTTGGGCGATATCGCCATGGAGATCGAGCGGCACCCGGCTGCACAAAATTTAGGTCGGCTGCGCCCCTTACCATGGGCGCGCTGAATCGCTCCCATGTCACGCCGCCTGTCAGGCCTGGGGATCGCGCTCCTCTTTACCCTGACAGGGTTCCGGCCCCTGCCTTCCGGGGCGGCGACGCTGGAGCGGGCCCCCTCTCCGGATCCAGCCCGCCAGATCGAGCTGCTCCTCTCCCGCCTCGGTCGTTACCGCGACGGCCTGGAGCGCTCCGCCCGACCGATCAGCCTGCAGGAAGCGCTTCGAATGGGGTTGTCCGCCAACCCCACTCTGCGCCAGAGCTGGGAGGCGGTCCGCCAGGCGGACTGGTCGGTGGTGGCGATCCAGCGGGAGTGGTGGCCGTCGCTGATCGCCGGCTCGGATGATCCAGGCATCCTCGGCTGGACTACCACCACCACCCGGGAGCGGATCCGCGGCCCGCAGGGAAATTCGCGGAGCGTCACGGTCAGCGGCGGTCAGTCCTCCCTCCCCAACCTCACCCTCAGCTGGACGTTCCTCGATCCGAGCCGCCGGTCCCGGGGCAATGCCGCCCGCTCCGAGCAGGTGGCTCGCCGCTTTCTGTTTGACGTCGACGCCCGCGACCTGATCCTGCGCATCCAGAGCGCCTATGTGCTGTTGCAGGAGCAGGCCGAGCTGGAGCGGGATTACCGCGGCCTCTATGACAACCTCACCGCCCTGTTGGCGGAAGGGATGCCGCGGGGCGGTGACCGCGGCCGCATCGACCAGCTGCGCACCGAGCAGCTGGCCCTGCTGACGCTGCGCATCCAGGCCCACGAGAGCGTGATCGTGGCCGCCAATGCCCTGGCCCAGGCCCTCGCCCTCCCCTCCGGCCAGCTGGCCATGCCCAACGAGCCGCTGGCGCTGCTGGGGCGGTGGGACCTTCCCCTGCAGGCCACGATCGAGCAGGCCCTGCGCCTGCGGGAGGAGATTCAGGCCAGCGTGGCCAGCGCCGGCGGCGACGCCTGGAGCGCCCGGGCCCGCCAACGGGGCTACCTGCCCACACTCTCCCTGGCGGGCCAGCTGAGCGGCACCACGGCCAACACCGCCGGCGGGTCGTTGATCGGTGCGTTCCAGGCCACCTCCAGCCTCAGCCGCCAGATCGAGAGCCAGCTGGGCATCGGCTTCGACTGGACGATCTTCGATGGCGGCATCCTCAGCGCCGAGGCATCGGCGCTGCGCAGCCGCTCCCGCCAGGCCCTTGACCAGGCCGATCTCGATCGCCTCAGCGTCACCCGGCAGGTGCAGGACAACCACGCCGCGCTCCTCTCCAGCCTGATCGTCGTGGAGGTCACCGGGGAGCAGCTGGCGGTGGCCCGCTCCTCGCTGGCGGCCGCCAGCCGCGACTTCCGCAGCGGCCGCGGCGATGCCACCCGGGTGGTGCAGGCCCTCAACGCCAGCCGCGACGCGGCGACCTCCTACCGGGGGGCGGTTCGCAAACACAACACCGCGATCGCCGGCCTGCAGCGCCATTCGGCCGTCTGGCCGGAGGGCACCTGGTCCCTGCTGACCGCCGCGTTTCCGGAGCAGGCCCTGCCCCTGAGCCCGCTGCCAGCCCCCTGAGCGGCTGGGCGCTGCCGATCTCCCCAGTTGGCCCTTTCCGTATGTTTCGCCCATGGGCCTGCCTCCTTGTCTTTTGGCTACACCTGGGTTCTCGTTCCACGAGTTCTCCCTTCCATGCCCAACGGCAAGCCCAACATCCTGATCCTCTGGGGCGATGACATCGGCCAGAGCAACCTGAGCTGCTACAGCCACGGGCTGATGGGGTACCAGACCCCCAACATCGACCGCGTGGCCAAGGAAGGTGCCAAGTTCATCCATTACTACGCCGAGCAGAGCTGCACCGCCGGCCGCGCCGCTTTCATCAGCGGCCAGAGCGTTTACCGCACCGGCCTGAGCAAGGTGGGGCTGCCCGGCGCCGAGCAGGGCTTCAAGGCCGAGGATCCCACCATCGCCGAGCTGCTCCAGCCCTTGGGCTACCGCACCGGCCAATTCGGCAAGAACCATTTCGGAGATCGTGATGAGCATCTGCCGACGATGCACGGCTTTGATGAATTCTTCGGAAACCTGTACCATCTCAACGCCGAGGAGGAGCCGGAGCTTCGCGATTACCCGGCGGAGGACGATCCGGAGTTCCCCAACTTCCGCAAGCGCTTTGCGCCGCGCGGGGTGCTGCACTGCTGGGCCAACGGCGATGGCAGCCAGCGCATCGAGAGCACCGGCCCGCTCACCCGCAAGCGGATGGAGACGGCCGACGATGAATTCCTGGTGGAGGCCAAGCGCTTCATCCGCGACGCGGTGACCTCCGGTGAGCCGTTCTTCGTGTGGTTCAACACCACCCACATGCACTTCCGCACCTACGCTCGCCCGCAGGACATCGGCCGCAGCGGCCGCTGGCAGTCCGAGTATCACGACGTGATGATCTACCACGATGAGTGCATCGGTGAGATGCTCAACCTGCTCGATGAGCTGGGCATCGCTGACGACACGATCGTGATGTACAGCACCGATAACGGCCCGCACATGAACAGCTGGCCTGATGCGGGCATGACCCCCTTCCGCAGCGAGAAGAACACCAACTGGGAGGGCGCCTTCCGCGTCCCCGCCATGGTGCGCTGGCCGGGCAAGATTCCAGCTGGGGTGAACCTCACCGGCATCTGCAGCCACCTCGACTGGCTGCCCACCCTGCTGGCCGCTGCCGGCGAGCCGGAGATCAAGCAGAAGCTGCTCGACGGCCACCAGGTGGGGAGCAAAACGTTCCACATCCACCTGGATGGTTACAATATGCTCGACTACTGGACGGGCAAAACCGAGCGCAGCCCGCGTCGGGAGTTCTTCTACTTCTCGGATGACGGTGACCTGGTGGGTCTGCGCTACGACAACTGGAAATTTGTCTTCCGAGAGCAGCGGGCCCAGGGCACTTGCCAGATCTGGGCCGAACCGTTCGTGGAGCTACGTGTACCCAAGGTCTTCAATCTGCTCACCGATCCCTACGAACGGGCCGACATCACCTCCAACACCTACTGGGACTGGATGTTCGACCATGTTTTCCTGATCGTGCCGGCCCAGGCTTTCGTCGGCGAGTTCCTCCGCACCTTCGTGGAGTTCCCACCACGCCAAAAGGCCGCCAGCTTCTCGCTGGAGCGGGTGATGGAGAAGCTGGAGCAGGCGGCCAGCGGCGGCGTCTGAGTTCGCCGCCTGAGTTCCCTTCCTCGCCATGGCACGCGCCCGCTTGACGGAACGATCCCGGGGACGGCCCCCGGCACAGGACATGGTCTGGATTCCTGCGGGCAACTTCCGGATGGGCTCCGACGACCACTACCCGGAGGAAGCCCCCGCGCACGGCGTGGTGGTGGAGGGCTTCTGGATGGATCGCACCCCGGTCACCAATGCTCAGTTTCAGCGGTTTGTCAAAGCCACCGGACACCTCACCCTGGCGGAGCGCCCCGCCGATCCGGGCCTTTATCCCGAGGCCCGTCCCGAGCTGCTGCAGGCCAGTTCGATTGTGTTCGTGCCCCCGCCCCGCCCCATCGGACAGGGGGATCCCTACCGCTGGTGGCAGTACATCCCGGGTGCGGACTGGCGCCATCCCGAAGGTCCCGGCAGCTCCATCAAGGGTCGGGAGCGGCATCCGGTGGTGCACGTCGCCCATGAGGATGCCGCCGCCTATGCCGCCTGGTCAGGCAAGCAATTGCCCGGCGAGGCGGAGTGGGAGCGGGCCGCACGCGGTGGCCGGGAGGGCGTGGAGTTTGCCTGGGGCAGCGAACTCCACCCCGCCGGGCGCATGCTGGCGAATACTTGGCAGGGGGACTTCCCGAATCACAACACCCGCCTCGATGGCTGGGAACGCACCTCCCCGGTGGGTTCCTTCCCGCCGAATCCCTTCGGACTGCTCGACATGATCGGCAACGTGTGGGAGTGGACTGACGACTGGTATCAGGACCACGCGCTCACCGTCAACGGCGCTCCCGCCAGTCGGCAGGCCAGTATCGATCCAGCCTCCCAGCACGGTTCGATCCCACGCAAGGTGGTGAAGGGTGGCTCCTTCCTTTGCGCTCCCTGCTACTGCCGTCGCTATCGACCGGCGGCTCGCATGCCCCAGGGGATCGACACCTCCACCTGTCACCTTGGCTTCCGCTGCATTGTGCGCCCAGCCCGTCCCTGAGCCCGGCGGCCAGGTCTGCCTTCCCGTGTGGCTCCTCTCCCTCTCTTTTCGCACCCATGCTCCCCTTCTTCCCCCCCCTTCCGCTGATGGGGCTTCGCCCGAAACGCCTCTGGTGGCTGGGCTGCGCCCTGCTCCCCGGCCTTGGCGCCTTGCCTGCCGCCGCCAAGTTGCTCTACACGCTGCAAACAAAATGTGCCGTGCAGGGCGCGGCTCCGGTGGCCTGCACAGTGGAGGCCGTGGATGAGGGGGGCGCCACCCTCTACCGTCATCGGATCGGCCAGAGCGTGACAACCATTCGCGTCAGCGCCGACCCCAACCGCATGGCCTTGTGGGATTCCTCCAGCCGTTCCTGGCGCAACCTCCGCAACGCCGAAGCCCGCTTCTCCACCAACACGGTCTGCTTCAACGACCGCGAACTCTGTGTGGTGAATCCCAACTACCTCAACAGCGTGCTGGAGGATCGGCCCGACCTGCGCGGTCGCGATTACGTGAGCGCCCACTTCGGGGCGAATGGCCGTGTGGATGTGATCTGCTACGACAGCGGCTGCGATCGGCTCGGCCAGAGGGCGCAGGGGGTGATGCGATGAAGAGACTGGCCACTCCCTTCAACCTGCTCCTGGTCGGATTGATTGCCCTGCCGCTGCTGCCGTCTGCGGCCGCGGTTCCCTTGTTCGATTCTTCTGAGTCGTCGCATGGGGCGGCGGCTTGGCTCGCTCGCGGTGGCGGCGGCGGCGGTGCCCGTGGTGGTGGTGGCGGCGGCGGTGCCCGTGGTGGCGGCGGCCGGGCTCCGCGAGCCCACAGTGGTTTTCAAGGCAGCGGCAGCTCCTTCAGTCGGGGCGATCGTCGCCCCCAGGGTGGGTTCAGCGACGGCAACCGCACCGGCCGGGTTGGCAATCCCTCCCTCGATCGCCCGTCGCGGCCCGTCCGTCCGTCGGGTGGCACCGATCGGGTCGGCGGGGCCCGCCTTGATGGCGCCCGTCCCCGTCCCACCAGGCCCGACGCTCTGGGCGATCGCAACTTCAGTGAACGTAACTTCAGTGATCGCAACTCCTCGGGCCGCAACTATTCGGGTCGCTCCCTTTCGATCGATCGCGATTGGAAGCGGGAAGTGAACATCGGGGCGCTGAATCTCAACCCCGGCTGGGCTCGGCCTGGTTGGGGCGTGGCCCGACCCTGGAATTGGGGCTGGTACGGCGCCGGCAGCAATCCCCCTTGGGGCTGGTGGGGTGCCCGGGCAGCCGCCTGGGGGATCGGCACCCTGGCCACTGCGGCGATCATCAACGACGCCGTCAACAGCGCGGTTCAGGCCAACCAGACCTACATCCTGGTGCCGAACACCTCGTATCAGCTCCTTTATGGCACCGTGCAGCCCAGTGGCGACAGCAGCGTCAGCTTCGTGGTCTCCGCCAACGGCAGCAATTACCAGCTCACCGCTGACTGCCAGCAGGGATCGATCAATGGTCGCGACCCCGCCAACGCCGAAGAGGCGGAGCTGCTGAATGCCGCCTGCCAGGTGGCCTTCGGCAACGCGGACTGAGCCCCCGCCTGCCGCTCGCTTCCCCCGCCGGGCAGGCCTCAGCTGATGGTCCGGCGTGCTTGGCGCATCACCAGCGATGGTTGCTGGCCGAAGACACAACGAAAATCGCGGCTGAACTGACTGACGTGCTGATAGCCATGGTCCCGGGCGATGGTGGAGACCGTCTCGCCGGGGCCCGGCTCCAGCAGCCGCTGCCGTGCCGCTTCCATGCGCGTGCGGCGGATCCATTGTTTGGGAGGGCAGCCGAAGCGCTCCTGGAACGCATTGCGCAGGCTGCGCTCGGAATAGCCGCTGCGCTTTTCCAGTTCCGCCATGTGCAGGGGGCGATCGCTGTTGGCGCGAATCCAGCTCACCAGGTCGTCGAGGATGGCTTCCCGGTCTCCCTCCTTCACCCCGCGCTCCGATGTTTCGTTGCGCAGCTGCTCGCCCCACAGGGCAAGCACAACCAGGCGATCCAGCACCTCATCGAGAGCGAGCAGGTGGATTTCCCCCGGCGGATGCCCGGCCATCGGATCCACCAACCGAGCCACCACCCCCAGGCGCTGCAATTGCCGCTGGCCGTCACCTTCCTCTCCGGCGACGGTGACGGCTGCCTGCAGGAGCGTCGCAAAGCGTCGAGGGCTCCAGTTTTGGCCGCTCACCAGGGCTGCGGCGCGTTTGAGCCGGCTGTTGTGAAGGCGCATCAACAGACCGTTGAACTCCTTCACCGAAACCTGGCCCGCCAGTCGGTCCGGCAGGAACAGCGCCGCCTGTGGCCCGCTGAGCTGCAGAGGAAGTTCGCCCAGGCTTCCCTCCAGCGGTCCGCCGAGCGAAACGATCAAGGTGGCGTCCCCGCCCGAGCCGTTCCGGAAGGGGGGCCAGCGATGCCGACCGATCTGCAGCCACCCCTCCTCGTCCCGGACCTCTCTGGGCGAGGGGGATGGGGGGGGCGGAGGGTCAACGGCCTCGTGGGTTGATGCCGATGGGGACAGGGGCGGAAGAAGGGTTGCGGAGGGCGGCACGGAGGGCGTCACAGTCCTGACCTGTGACAAAGTCTGAAGGGACGGTTCGCTCAGCAGCCTCCGAAAAACGAACAGATTGGGTCAAGTTGCGCGGCCCTCCAGGTGGTCGGATGGCCCCGCCCTTGCCAACCTGATCGGAGCGCACGCCACGGGGCAGCCATGGGTCTGGGGGAACTGGCACGGTTGGTGGAGGAGGCCGAGCATGACGGCGTCATTCGCCGCTCCTTGCGCTGTTGCCGGTCGCGGGCCGAATTGGTGCTTGCGGCCAGACGAATGGGCTTTGCCATCCATCGGATCGACCTGCGTCGGGCCTGGTTGCTGCATCGCCAGGAAGCCGGACCGGGGGGCAAGCCCAGCCGCTCAGCCGCGTGAGGGGGCAGCATGGGAGACCCGTCCACCGCTGCCATGCCTCCCGGAAAACCGGCTTCCTCGCTCGCGGCGCGCGAACGCCGCAAGGCATTGATCGTGAAGCTTCAGATCGCTGGTGCCGTTTTCGGGCCGATGCTTCTTCTGGGGGTGTGGCTGCAAAGCAAAGGTTTTTTTGGCTCCCCCGGGTTCTGATTCATCCCCTCGACCCTGCCGTTGCGATTGTCCTGGGAACGGCCTCGCGTGGAGGGCTGTTCTGTTGCTTTTCGGCAGATTCAGGCAGGCGGTTTCTTCTCGGGAACCAGCAAGGCTGTGGCGATGACCGGTGGGGTTTGCTCCCATAACCTGGAGCGGTCAGAGCTCAGCGACACACCAGTGCGTTCCTCCAGTCCCTCCAACCTCGATCGGGATCCCGAAGAGATCGGCATCATCCTTTCCAGGATTTCCATCGCCCTGTTCGTGATTTTTGCCGCGGTCGTCATCTCCACCGCTCTCCCCCCCCGCCTGCTCAACCCGACCTGGCAGCTTCGGCTGATCGCGGCGCTGGTCAATAACGGCACGCTGGCCATGCTCGCCTTCGTCCTGATGTGGGTGGCGACAGCCATCAGTCCAGCCAGTGGTCGCTTGCGAGCGCGCCGCGATCAATTTGCCGCCTTCGCGGTGGCCGCTGCCCTCGGTTATCTGCTGCTGATTCCCCTCCAGGGCTACGCCGCCTGGAAAGGTTTGAACACGGCCAAATCCGCCCAGGCCCAGCAGCTCAAAGCGGCAAAGCAGAGGATCGAGCAGATCCGCGCCGCCATCACCCAGTCCCGCACCACGGTCGAGTTGCAGTCTCGACTCCAGGTCCTGCGTGGCCCCAGCCTGCCGACACCGGAACTCTCCCGGCCGATCGAGGCCATTCGCCCCCAGATCCTCGCCGGACTGGAGGGCGCCGAGTCGAGGCTGCGTCAGCAGCTCGGGGGCCTGCCGCCGGATCGGGTCTGGCAATTGGTGCAGGAGAGCATCCGGGTGTCCATCACCGCCCTGGCCTACGCCCTGGCCTACGCCTCCGGTGCCTTCATGCCGGGGCAACCCCTGAGCCTGTTGGATACCTGGACGGATGGGTTTCGCGGTGCCCTGCGCCGCGTCCCGGGCAAGAAGAAGGGATCCGGTCGTGGCTCCATCCTCTCGAATGAGGAATACCTCCGCGAGCTCAGCCGGGAGGAGACGCCAGATCAGGAGCGCTGATCCCCTTCAGCGCACCACCAAGACCGGACAGGGTGCTTCGAGCAGCACCCTCTGGGTCTGGCTGCCCAGCAGCAGGCCCTGCAGGCCACGGCGTCCATGGCTGCCCATCACGATCAGATCGCACCCAAGTCGCGCCGCCGCTTCGAGGATCACCTTGTGGGGCAGATCGCTCTGCACCCGCTCGCAGCTGGCCGTCACCCCGCCGATGGCGGCAATCCCGCTCGCTTCCTCCAGCAGCCGGTCTGAATCGCGGCGGGTGGCTGTGATCAGCGTTTCCATGGTGGTGGGGTCCAGCAGTTCCCCCATCCCCATCACCGGCATGGGGACCAAGGGTTGGGCGTGCACGATCGTGATCCGCGCGCCGGTGGATCGCGCCAGCTTCACGGCCTCGTGCATCGCCTTGGTGGAGAGCTCCGAACCGTCGCTGGGCACCAGCAGATGCGTATAGGCCATCCAATCTCATCCTGAATGGAGCCTCATCATGCTGCCCCACCCACAAAGCGCCTCGGCTGCCTTCCAGAATCGGTTTCATGAGCGCCTCACCCACCCGCCAGCCCCCCAGCGATCCCCCCCTTCCGGGCGCCGCCTGGCGAAACTGCTGGTACCCGATCGCTTATGTGCGCGATCTTGATCGACGGCGACCGAGCGCCTTCACCCTCCTGGAGCAGGACCTGGTGGTGTGGTGGGATCGAGCCAACTCTTGCTGGCGCGCATTCCCCGATCTTTGCCCGCACCGGTTGGTGCCGCTCTCGGAGGGACGCATCAATGAGGCGGGTGAGCTGGAGTGCCCGTACCACGGCTGGTGCTTCGCGGGGGATGGCCGCTGCACCTTGATTCCCCAGGCCGAGCCGGGCAGCCGACCTTCCGAGCGCCTCGCCCGCTGTCGCTCCCTCGCCTGCAGCGAGGCCCAGGGGCTGTTGTTCGTGTTTGCCGGGGAGGAGGCCCTCGCCGCGGCCTCCCCCCTGCCGTTGGTGCCGGCGATCGAGGACGCCAGCAAAGGCCCCTGGCTGTTGCAGGACACGTTTCGCGACCTGCCGATGGATGCGCTCACCCTGCTGGAAAATGTGCTCGACGTGAGCCATGTGAACTTCACCCACCACGGCACGGTCGGGCGCCGTAGCAACGCCGCACCCGTGCGGGCGGAACTGCGCACGTCAGGGCCAGAGGGCTTCACGGCCTTCTGGGAGGAGGGACCTCGCCAAGGCCGTCTCGGCAGCCAGCACACCACCTTCGCGGCCCCGGCCCTGATGGTTCATGACCTGAGCGCCAAGGGCCTGGGCCGCATCCTCACCGTGGTTTATGCCACGCCCATCCGCCGGGGCGAATGCCGGCTGTTCGCCCGCTTCCCCTTCCAGTTCCGCTCCCCCCTGCCGCGCTGGTTGCTGCGACTGCGGCCGGTTTGGCTCCAGCACCTCGGCAACCACAAAGTGCTGGAAGACGATCAGATTTTTCTGCATTGGCAGGAACGGCAGCTGGAGCGTCGCGGCCGCAGCGGAGCCGCCGGCACGGCCTTTCACCTGCCGACCGGCTCCGACCTTTACGTACGGGCTTTGCATGACTGGGTGAACGCCCATGGGGGCGATCCCTTCCCGGCCGATCCTCTGCCGCCCCGACTCGATCGCCTCGACCTGATGGACCGGGAGCGCTCCCACACCCGCCATTGCGCCGCCTGTTCCGGTGCCCTGGCCGGGATCCGTCGCTGGCGGCCCCGGGTGCTGGCCCTGCCTTGGCTGGCCCTGTTGGCGATCAGCCTCTGGCCGACGCCCTTGGTGATCGCCGCCGGCCTCTTGGGGGCAGGGGCGGCGTTTTGGTTCTCGCAGCGTTTATCGCAATGGGAGCGGGATCTGTTGGCTGGCGATGGCGAGCCGCCGCGCAACACGGGCGGCAGCCGCTCTTGGGGCCCGCCGACACCGCTCACTCACCGCCCTTCCAGCCAGCCAGATGGGAAGCCGCTCGGGAGCGCACCAGAGCCCGGGCCGTCGGCAGGGCCGGCTCCAGCCGCGAGGAGCTGAAGGGCGGCAGTGGCCGCCGCCGCAGCCAGGCACCCCAGCGGAATTCATGGAAGGGGATCAGGGGCTCGGGGTCAAGGCACCCCTCCTTCTTCAGCTTCCACACCAGGCTGCGGTAGGGGTCGTCCTGAAGGTCGAGCAGCCGGCTCGGCAGGCTCGTGGGGGGAAGTGGGCCGAGGCCGCGGCCGTCGTAGAGGTAAAGCCAGCCGCGTTGCGCGAGCTCATGCAACACGCTCTTTCGATCGTCGCTGCCCAGTTGGAGCACGACATATCCAAAGGCTTCAGCCCGGGGATCGAGCTCCACCAGGGCCCGCAGTCGGTGATGGCGGTCGACCATCCAATGGTCGCCCCTGGCGCTGCGCACCAGGGGAACCGGCTTGCCCTTCAGGTAGCGCAGCCGCTGTTTGTCGCTGTCCTCCCTGAAATCCGCCAGTCGGTTGCGCACCTCCGCCAGACCGACGCACATCTGGGTGGGCTGCAGGCTGGCAATCGGCACCCGCAGCAGCGGTTCCCCTTGCCCGGGAGGGGGAAGAGGCTGATAAGGCGGCAGGCGCAGGCTCATCCCCCCATCTTTGCGCCTTTCGGCGGTTGGGGGCAGGAAAGCGCCGGATGGGGCGCCAGGGTCCCCGGGGCTACGGTCGGCAAAGGTGTTGACCGCCATGACCACGATCGCCCCGGCTTCCCACCCTTCCGCCCTGTCGAGAGAGGGACCCCATGGCTCCCTTGGGGTGCTGGTCTGTGGTCACGGCAGCCGCAACCGGCTCGCGGTTGCTGAGTTCGCCTCCCTGGCGGAACAGCTCCGGCACGCTCTCTCGCCCGTGCCTGTAGCCCATGGCTACCTGGAATTTGCCCGGCCGATCCTGCGGGATGGCCTGGAAGAACTGCGGGCCCGAGGCGTGCGCCATGTGCTGGCTGTTCCAGCGATGCTGTTCGCCGCAGGCCATGCCAAGAACGACATTCCCTCGGTGCTCAACACCTGGGCGGCGGAGACGGGATTGCGCGTTGACTACGGTCGCGAACTCGGGGTGGATCGCAAGATGATCCATGCCGCCGGGGCTCGCATTCGCTCCTGTCTGGAAGCCGCCGATGGGGCGTTGCGCACACGCGGTGCGGAGGCCGCAGGGCGGCACGAAACGCTGCTGGTGGTCGTGGGGCGGGGTTCCTCGGATCCCGATGCCAACTCCAACGTGGCCAAGGTGACGCGCATGCTGGTGGAAGGCTTCGGGTTCGGCTGGGGGGAGACGCTGTACTCCGGCGTCACCTTCCCGCTGGTGGAACCCGGTCTGCGTCAGGTGGTGCGCTTGGGCTATCGCCGCATTGTGGTGTTCCCTTATTTCCTTTTCTCCGGCGTGCTGGTCAGCCGCATCATGCAGCACACGCGCCTCGTCGCAGCGGACCATCCCGAGGTTGAATTTCTCGAGGCCAGCTATCTGGGAGACCATCCGCAGGTTCTGGCGACCTTCCAGGAGCGGGTGGCGGAGGTGTTGCGTGGCGACACGGATATGAACTGCTCGTTATGCAAATACCGCGCCCAGGTGTTGGGGTTTGAACGGGAGGTGGGGGCGCCCCAGCACAGCCACCACCATCACGTGGAGGGTCTTGTGGAGAGTTGCACTCTCTGCGAGAAGGAATGCACCGGCGCCTGTCAGCCGGACGGGGTGCCTCTGCCTTTGGGGGGTCATGCGCATGAGCATGGTGACGGCCACACCCATGCGCTCTATCCCCACGCCGATCACCCCCTGGGACCCCGCACCCTGCGTCGCAGCGAGGCATGAGCCGGCAGGGCTCAGCTGTCTCGTCTCGTGACCGGGATCATGAGACGCACCTGGATTAGTTTTTTTGATCTTTCGACGCTTTCCCCATTGCGATGGGTTTTTCCGCCATTGCTACGGGGCTTTTCCACAGTTCGGTGCCGCAAAGCCGCCCATCCGGGTCCTGAGCTGGGGAAACGGCTCGTTTACCCGCCCCCGTCTTGACAGGCAGGGCTGCCGTCCTGGAGGTCGCCCCCGCCTCTTTTCCCGGTCCGATCGCTGCCTGTTCCCGCAGGCAGTCTCATCGGAAAGCAACTTGGGCTTGCAGTTTTGGCATCGCTTTGACGCTTCGCTCCAACCTGTGGCGTACTGGGACCCGAACAACAATCGGACACCAGTCAGCATGGCCATGGATCGGCACTCACTCCCTTGGCGGGCGGAAAGCGGGGGTCCGACCGATGCTGGCTGCCCCCCCGATGGTGGACGCCCTGCGGCTGAGTGCGTCACCTTGGAGGCCGAGGTGCCGGAGGTGTTGTTTCGCGGCATGCGGGCCTTTCTCGAAACCCATCCCCATTGGGATCAATACAGCGTGATCCGCTACGCCCTGGCCGGTTTTCTCTTTCAGCACGGTTGCCAGGAGCCCGGTGTTGCCACGCACTTCCTTGATGGCCTCTTCCAGAGCCCTGGCAATCCGCCTCGAAGGGAATGAATCATCAGGCAGGATAAGAACGAAAAAAAAGCGGGGGTGCCAACCCCCGCCCATGTTTTCTCCCTTGCCCGACCCGGTGAAAGGTCGCCTCACAAGTATGCGGGCTCACGATCGGTCGATCTGTGGTCGTCGACACCGGAATCGCCTTCCTGTTGTTGTTTGCCTACAAAGTTGCCGTGCCAGCCGCCGCCCGCGCCGCCGCTTCGCAGGCTCTCCAGGTGATGGCCATCTCGGTCAGCGTGGGGCTCTGCCAGCCTGCGCTCGGCCAGCAGGAGCCGTCGACCACCAGAACGTTCGGGGCTCGCCAGCAGCGGTTCCAGGGGTCCACCACCCCGTCCTCCTCCCGGGAGGCCATGCGCGCCCCGCCCAGCTCATGGATGTAGTACCCCGGCGGCGGCGCCTCGGGACGCACCGCCGCGCTGTTCCGTACGATCGGCTCCAGAAGGGGGAGCACAAACAGTTCTTCCACCGGCAAGATCTCACCAGCTGCGGCCGCGACCACGTCCACCATGCGCTGTTGCATGTGGGCCACCATCGCCCGCTCGTTCTCCCGCCAGCGGCATTCGATGCGTGGCACGGGAAGGCCGTCGCCATCGCGTCGATCCGGATCGAGGAGCACGCGGTTGTCGGGGTGGGGAAGCACTTCCCCGTGACCGATCAGGAAGCCCAGGGCCTCGTGCGGATGGCGGCGGAAGGGTCGTGGTGGCTCGAACCGTTGCACGGCGGTCCAGAGGCCGTAACCCCTCCGGAAATCGAGTTCTTCCCCAGCCTCCAGATTGACGGTGTTGGGCACGTAGGCGCTGCCGGCACCGGAGAGTTCCGCTGGCTCTGCCAGCGGCGCGACGTCGGGGAGAAGGAAGAAGCGGCAGGTGGAGATGTGATCCATCAAGTAGCGCCCCAGGCACTGCGAGGGGTCGATCAGACCCCCGCTGCGCTGGTTCTCGCTTGAGTTCAGCAGGATGCGGGTGCTCTCGATCGTGGAGGCACAGAGCACCACCAGGGGAGCGCGCACCTGCTCCGCGACCCCATCCGGCCGGATCAGCACCACCCCTTCGGCGCGGCTGCGGTCGCGGCTCATCGGCAGATGGCTCACCACGGCGCGACTGCGCAGCCGCACCCGGCCGGTGGCCAGAGCCCTCTCCAGGGTGATCCCCTGGGCACTGGAACGGGGCCAGGGGTTGGCGGCGTCGCGCCGGTGCAGGGGGAAGCCGCGGGAGTGGATCAGTGGCAGCCCCAGCTCCCGCGCCAGGCAGTCCTTGAGCCGCTTCTCCCCCGGGGTGAAGGGCAGCGGCGGCCGGTACCGCCCGTCCGGGAGCTGGGGGAGCCCATCGCAGAAGCCATGGACGCCCAGCAGGGCCTCGAGGCGGTCATAGAAGGGGGAGAGATCGCGGCTGCCGATCGGCCAGCAGGGGCTGGCTCCATCGCGCTCACCCGCCCGGAATTCGCTCTCGGAGAGCCGCAGGGTGACGCCGCCCCAGGTGAGGCTCTTGCCACCCACCTGGCGGCCACGGGTCCACAGGAAGGGGGCGTCTGGCGGGGTGATCCAAGGATTGCGCCGCTCATCGATGAACAGCTCAGGGTTGTGCTTCCAGTAGCCGGGGTGGTTCGCCTGCTGGCGATGGCGGCCACTGCTGAGGCTGGCGACCCTGCGCAGACTGTTGATCGGTTCGTGGCCGAAGGCCTGCTCAGGTGTGAGGTCCGGACCGGCCTCCAGCACCAAAACCCGCAAGCCCGCCTCCGCCAGCACCATGGCCGCCACCCCGCCGGTGGCGCCGGATCCCACCACGATCGCGTCGGGCTGAAAGCCATCCTCAGGCGCGGTTGCGGCAAGGGGCATGCGGAGGGACACCGGGCGGAGAGCGCAGCAGCCAACCTACGCAAGCTGCGCGGCGCCCACCTGCCCGGGTGAAGAAAAGGAGGGCACAAAAAAAGCCGAATCTCCAGAAAGATTCGGGCTCAAGTTTCGGTTGGTGGCGGGGGCGAGATTTGAACTCGCGACCTTCGGGTTATGAGCCCGACGAGCTACCAGACTGCTCTACCCCGCGGTGGGTGACAACAGCGCTCGGCTGTTGGGGAAATCGTACCAGCTGACCTCCCCCGGCTTGGCAGGCGCTGGCGGTGGGATCAATCGAAGCGAAGCTCACCTCGCACCTCCAGCTGAAGATGCGGCGCCGGATGCTGGAAGCGCTGGCGCAGGTCTTCGAGAGTGAGGGGGGTGAGCCAGTCCAGTTGTTCCAGCAGGTGCAAGGCGACCGCATGCTTGGCTCGGGCGGAGCCGTCCTCCACCTTGATGGCCACCCCCAGGCCCTCCCCGACACGGCTGAGGCATTGAATTCCCTCGGCTCCGCCCTTGCTCAGCACCTGACCGTGGGCCAGCCCCATCAACTGGGTGTCGAACCGGCCGGGGCCGGCCACCAGTTCGGGATGGCCCAGCATGGCCCGGCTGAGCTGCTCAAGATCCTGATGGCCCCCCGCGCCGAGATGGGCGTACAACAGGGCCATCTGGGCCAGCTGCAGCTGGAGTGTGGGGGCACCGCAGTCGTCGCGCGCGCTCACCAGCTCCTCCCCGGGGATTGCAAGCAGCTCCCCCACCCGTTTGCGCACCTCCAGGCTGAGGGGATGGTCGGCCTGCAGGTAGGTCTCCAACGGCCAGTGCAGGCGACGGCACACGGCCAGAAAGGCGGCGTGTTTGCCGGAGCAGTTGTGCTCCAAGGGGCTGCTGGCCCCTTCCGGGACGGGACATTGCAGCTGGGAGGTCTCCAGATCGGCACCCCAGAGAATGCGGAATGCCTCGCGGGCGTGGGTGGCGGTGCCGGTGTGGGAGGCGCAGGCAATGGCCAGACCCCGCTCGCCGCAGGCGATTCGCTCCGCCGTGCCACTGCTGACGAACACCATCGCCTGGAAGGGCTTGAGGGCCGAGCGCACAAAGCTCAGCTGTTGGGGATCGCCCGCTCGCATCAGCACCCGTCCGCGCGGATCGCAGACGACGGCATGAACCCGGTGCAACGACTCCAGGACGCCCTCCCGAAGCAGCCGAACCTCCAGGGGCGGCACGCCGGGGCGTGTGGAACCACTGAAGCTGGAGGACATGGACATGGGGGCAATGCGGGTCCGGTGCCGTCTCAGAGAGCCTGACAGAGCCCAGCTCCGGCCAGCAGCAGCAGGCCTGCCAAGGCCATGCCGCGAGCGAGTCGCGCAAGGATGGGCGCCACCTGATGGTGAGCCACCAACAGATCCTGCTGGCGCCAACTGAGCGGTTTCTCCCAGACTTGGCCGTCGTACCACCCCGATTCCTCGTACTCCACCCGCTCGGAGATCAGACGGCGATGGACGTAGCGCCATCCCAACCACTGGCGAAACAGGAGCAGCAGGGGAAGAAGCACCGCGGCCACCGCCCCGGCGGCCAGCAGGCGGGGCAGGTCATGGCGCAGGGGAATGCTGCCGCTGGCGACGAGCAGGCAGGGTCCCAGAGCCAGAAGCCAAGCCACCAGCAGCGCTTTCAGCAGGGCGCCTGCTCCTCCCGCCGGCCAGATGAAGAACCACGAACGGAGGAGTTGGGCGTACTCCTGCAGGGGCCGCTGTTCCGGCGGAACGGGGCAGGGAGCCGTCTGGGCCGGTAGACCAGCGGGATCGCTCATGCCCGGATGGCGGCCCGGGGGCTCACGTAGCGCGATGGTTCGCCGTGCCCCCAGAACGACTCCAGGTCGTAGTAGCCGCGCTCCTGGGGGGTGAGGACATGAACGATCAGGTCTCCGTAGTCGAGCAGCACCCAGCGCCCCTCGCGTTGCCCCTCGCGCCGCAACGGCAGGCGGCCGGCCTCACTCTCCAACCGGTCTTCGACCGAGCGGGCGATGGCGCGCACCTGCACGTCGCTGAGGCCGCTGCAGATCACGAACCAATCGGCCAGGGAGGAGACCTCCTCCACCCGAATCAATCGAATGTCCACGGCCTTGCGGTCATCGCAGGCCTCGGCGGCGAGGTGGGCGAGAGCTTCGCTGTCCAGGGGCGCAGGCTGCTCAGCCATAGACGTTCTCACTGCTGACCGACTGGCGCGATCCCTGCTGCTGGGCCATCTCGGCACGGGCCTTGCCGGCGCTCTTGCGCAGAGCCTCCAAGCGGTTTTCGTAGAAACCGCGTCGACGTTTCTTGCGGGTCTGCTCCACCAATTCCTTGAGAGCGCCGCCCAGGCTCTTGTAGGCATTCGGAAGGCTGTAGCCGAAACGGCAGGCCAGGTCGATGGCCCGTTCATCCGCCGAGATGGCGTCCTGCAGCCGTTTTTCGGTGTTGTTCTTGAGATACAGCCGATAGCCGGCGAAGCCGGACAGCCCCAGGGCCATCACCAGCAGCAGGCCGTCCTGCACCCAGAGCTCGCCGATGGCCCCTCCCAGGCCAATCGCCAGGGCCGCCATCTCCCAACCATCCCTTGGAACGGCATCGTTCTGGATGCGCCCCACCTCGTGCCAGAAGAGAAGATTGCGGTGATCGAGGGCAAAGGCTTCCCACTTCTCGAGATCCACCTGGATCTCGATCTCATCCCGGCCAATCTCCTCGATCGTGATCAGGGGGGGATCAACGGAGGCGGCAGCCTCCACGAACACCCAGCTCTGCATCTCCGGGGGTAGCAAGCCCTTCAGTCGCTGGAGTTCGCTCATCGAGGCAGGCGTTCGCTCATCGAGGTCGGGTCGGGTCGGGCAGGGCAGGGCCCGGATCCATCTCCAGCAGGTTAGCGATCACTCCGCTGCCGGGGGCAGCTGGTGCGGCGGAAGACCGCCCCGCGTGAGAGGCTGGGCCTGACCGGTCCAATCTTGCCCATGCCCCGCCGCACGGATCTCAGGCGCATCCTGCTGCTGGGGTCCGGTCCGATCGTGATCGGCCAGGCCTGCGAGTTCGACTACTCCGGCACCCAGGCCTGCAAGGCGCTGCGGGCCGAGGGTTTCGAGGTGGTGTTGGTGAACTCCAACCCCGCTTCGATCATGACCGATCCGGATCTGGCGGATCGCACCTACATCGAACCCCTCACCGCCGAGGTCGTGGCACGGGTGATCGAAATCGAGCGCCCCGACGCACTCCTCCCGACGATGGGAGGACAGACCGCCCTCAATCTCGCCGTCGCCCTGGCGGAGAACGGCACGCTCGCCCGTTTCGGGGTCGAGCTGATCGGGGCCAACCTGGAAGCGATCCGCAAGGCGGAAGACCGCCTTCTGTTCAAGGAGGCGATGGCCCGCATCGGCGTGCGGGTGTGCCCTTCCGGCATCGCCAATGATTTGGAGGAAGCCCTGACGGTGGGCGAGGCGATCGACGGCTATCCGCGCATCATCCGCCCGGCCTTCACCCTCGGGGGCTCGGGCGGCGGCATCGCCTACAACCCGGAGGAGTTCCGCCAGATCTGCCAGAGCGGTTTGGATGCCAGTCCGGTTTCCCAGATTCTGATCGAGCAATCCTTGCTCGGCTGGAAGGAATTTGAGCTGGAGGTGATGCGCGATACCGCGGACAACGTGGTGATTGTCTGCTCGATCGAGAATCTCGATCCGATGGGTGTGCATACGGGCGATTCGATCACGGTGGCTCCCGCGCAGACACTCACCGATCGGGAGTATCAACGTCTGCGCGATCAGTCGATCGCGATTATTCGCGAAATCGGAGTAGATACGGGTGGCAGCAATATCCAGTTTGCGGTCAATCCTGTCGATGGCGAGGTGGTGGTCATCGAGATGAATCCCCGCGTCTCGCGCTCATCAGCTCTGGCTTCCAAGGCCACGGGGTTCCCGATCGCCAAGATCGCCGCGCGCCTGGCGGTGGGCTACACCCTCGACGAGATCGTCAACGACATCACCGGTGCCACGCCGGCCTGTTTTGAGCCCACGATCGATTACGTCGTCACCAAGATCCCGCGCTTCGCCTTCGAGAAGTTCCGCGGCAGCCCGCCGGTGCTCACCACCTCGATGAAGTCGGTGGGGGAGGCGATGGCGATTGGCCGTTGCTTCGAGGAGTCGTTTCAGAAAGCCCTGCGCTCCCTTGAAATCGGCAGAGCTGGCTGGGGCTGCGACCGTCCGGACGAGTCCGCCGAGCCCGGCGACTTGGAGCGTCAGCTGCGCATCCCATCCCCCGACCGCATCTTCGCGGTGCGCACCGCCATGGTGGCCGGCCGCAGCGACGACGAGATTCATCAGTTCACCGCCATCGACCCCTGGTTCCTGGCGCGGCTGCGCTTGATCCTGGAGGCCGAGCTGCGCTTGCTGCGGGGGCGCACCCTCGCCGCGCTGGATGGTGAGGCGCTGCTGGAACTGAAGCAACTGGGCTTTGCCGATCGCCAGATCGCCTGGGCGGTTGGTGTTCCGGAACTGGAGGTGCGTCGGCATCGCTTGGCCCTCGGCGTGCGGCCGCTCTTCAAGACGGTGGATACCTGCGCTGCCGAGTTTGCCTCGAGCACCCCTTACCACTACGCCACCTATGAGCGAGGGATCGAGCAGCTGGGCAGCGATGGCCGCCTTGTGGCTATGCCCGCGGCGGATGAGGTGAGCCGCGAAAGCCGGCGCAAGGTGATGATCCTCGGCGGCGGACCCAATCGCATCGGCCAGGGCATCGAATTCGACTATTGCTGCTGCCATGCCTCCTTTGCTCTGCGGAAGGCCGGTTTTGCCACCGTGATGGTGAACAGCAATCCCGAGACTGTTTCCACCGACTACGACACCAGCGACCGCCTCTACTTCGAACCCCTCACCCTGGAGGATGTTCTCAATGTGATCGAGGCGGAGCGGCCGGAGGGGGTGATCGTGCAGTTCGGTGGTCAAACGCCGCTGAAGCTGGCGATTCCCCTGCTGCGCTGGCTCGATTCGCCCGAGGGCCTGGCCACCGGCACGAGGCTGTGGGGAACCTCGCCGGAATCCATCGACCGGGCGGAGGACCGCGAACAGTTTGAGGCGATCCTGCGACGGTTGGAGATCCGCCAGCCGCGCAACGGTCTCGCCCGCAGCCCCGAGGAAGCCCGCCGCGTGGCCGAGCGCATTGGCTACCCGCTGGTGGTGCGTCCCAGCTATGTGCTCGGGGGCCGGGGGATGGAGGTGGTCTACGACGAGGAGGAGCTCAATCGCTACATGGGCGAGGCGATGCAGGTGGAGCCCGATCACCCGATCCTGATCGACCAGTTCCTCGAAAATGCCATCGAGGTGGATGTTGATGCCCTCTGCGACCGCGAGGGGCGGGTGGTGATCGGGGGGGTGATGGAGCACATCGAGCCCGCCGGCATCCACTCCGGGGATTCAGCCTGCGCCCTTCCCTCGGTAACGCTCTCGCCGGAGGTGCTGGCCACGATCCGGCGCTGGAGCAGGGATCTGGCCCTGGCCTTGGAGGTGCGTGGCCTGATCAACCTGCAGTTCGCCATTCAACGGGACGGGGGCTTGGCCGGGGACGGTGAGCCGGTGCGGGAGAGGGTCTTCATCATTGAGGCCAACCCGCGGGCCTCCCGCACGGTGCCTTTCGTGGCCAAGGCCACCGGCGTTCCCCTGGCCAAGATCGCCAGTCAGTTGATGGCAGGGCGCACCTTGGCGGAACTCGGGCTGGTCAGCGAACCCGTCCCGCCGATGCAGACGGTCAAGGAGGCGGTGTTGCCGTTCAAGCGCTTCCCTGGCGCAGACATCCTGCTCGGTCCGGAGATGCGCTCCACCGGTGAGGTGATGGGCATCGCCCCCGGCTTCGGGTTGGCCTATGCCAAGGCGGAGCTGGCGGCGGGAGAGCCCCTGCCGACCAGCGGCACGGTGTTCCTCTCCACCCACGATCGCGACAAGCCGAATCTTGTTCCCGTTGCCCGGCGCCTGGCGGCGGAAGGGT
This sequence comes from Cyanobium sp., assembly GCA_044351065.1. GTDB lineage: Bacteria > Cyanobacteriota > Cyanobacteriia > PCC-6307 > Cyanobiaceae > Cyanobium. The sequence goes on along the minus strand of JBILGK010000024.1, from coordinate 25,264 downwards.
TCGCCCTGCTCGCCACCACCGGCACCGCCGATGCGCTGCGAAGCGCTGGCTTGGTGGTGACGTCGGTGTTGAAGGTGCACGAGGGACGACCCAACATCGAGGATGCGATTCGCTCCGGTGCGGTGCAGTTGATCATCAACACTCCGATCGGACGGCGAGCGGCCCATGACGACCGCTATCTCCGCCACGCCGCCCTTGATTACGCTGTGCCCACCGTCACAACCCTGGCGGGTGCACGGGCTGCGGTGGAAGCGATCGATGCGCTGCTGCAACATCGCCAGGTGGAGGTGGTGGCGCTGCAGGACATCTATCCGCCCTGGTCAGCCGAGGGCTGAACAGGGCGCTGATTCTCACGGCAGTTTTCCAGGGTTTGGTTCGGTTTGGTGATCAGTATTCTTCTGAAGATCGATGCAGCGGCTGTGCTTGCAGCCTTCTTTCCAAGGCCAGTTCGCTCGCCAGTATCTGGCTGAAGCGGCGTTCCTGTTTATCGAGAAAGGCTGAGGTTGTTGGGGAGGCGGGGGAGTGCGCTGAAGCGAAGATCAGAGTGGTGCAACGATCGGGGTGTGTCGTTTCGGGTCGTTCCGCCGCATCATCCGAAAAGCTGCGCACAATCCAGCAGTGGTTTCTCCCCTCCTGGCGCCCAGGCCCCCGGCTGGCTTCCGTGCCCGCCAAGGTTTAGGCTAGTTGAAGCTGATGAATTGATGATGTCCCTCCCCGTCACGAGTGCTGCTGACCCCGTCGCCTCACCAGCCACCGTTTGCCAGTCGTTGGCCCCGGGATCCGACTGCACGGCGGCGTTCCAGGCCGCCTATCAGAATCGCTACACCTGGGATTCGGGATTTGCTGGTTATCAAGGCCGGTGCGTCTGGGAGCGAGACGGCCGTCGGTTGGAGGGCGCCTTCCGCGTAGGGGCAGACCTGAAGGCGGAGGTGGAAGGAATTGAGGAGGAGGCTGTGCAGAAGGAGATGGCCGGCCAGTTGTGGGAGGTGGCGATCCACCGGGTGAGGCGCAGCTTCGAGCAAACCCACGGCCAGAACACCTTCACCGTTGGTGACAGCAATGCCACGGGTCTGGAAGTGATCGTGGGAGGTAAAAATGCCGGCGATCGCTACCGCATCAAAGATGATGTGGTCACCATGGTTTATCGCCACATCCATGGCACTGTGGTCACGATTTTCACTCATTCCGTCACGCACATCGGGGCCGGCTACCTGAGTCACACCTACACAAGCCAATACAGCGATCCGGCCACCGGCGCAGCCCGCGGTGGCGTGAATGCCTTCACCGACACCTTTGTCGAGCTTGACGGAGGCGGCCCCTGGGTGTTGGCCGAGCGGAGGGTGGAGTGCGAAGGGGAGGGTGAGGCGGCCTCGAAGCAGGTCACCACGTACCGCTTCGAGGATCTTCGCCCCCTGGTCTGAAGACCGAGCAGGCCTTCCCGAGTCTCAGCTGTCCGGTAGGGCAGGGATGGCCTGCAGTCGCTGATTCAGCTGCATCGCCATCGATTGGCGGCCCACCGCCAGCACTTTGAGGGTGTCTTCATGCATGCGCAGTTGCGCATCGGCCACCTGCATGCCGCGCACCAGTTCCTTGACTTCGTCAGGGAGAGAGTTGAGGTCGTAGCGCTTGCCTTCAAAGGTGAGCACAGGTGGTTGGGGCGAGGATTCAGCGTCCACGGAGCGGGGAGGTCTCGATGTCCTGCCCAGAGTACGGAAGCACCGAGAGCGCAGCGCAGCCCCCCTGTCTGCGGCTGCGATCAAGTCTCCAGGCGGATGAACTGGCGCTCGCACAGCTCCCGGTAGCGCCCGCCGCGGGCCATCAGGGCGTCGTGGTCGCCCTGCTCCACGATCCTCCCCCCCTCCAACACAAGAATCCGGTCAGCTTCCTGCACGGTGGAGAGTCGGTGTGCGATCACGAGCACGGTTCGGCCCGCCATCGCCCGGGCGAGGCCCTGTTGCACCGCCTCCTCCGCCTCCGCGTCCAGGGCGCTGGTGGCTTCGTCCAGCAGCAGCACAGCCGGATCGCCCAGGACGGCCCGGGCGATTGCCAGACGCTGCAGCTGCCCGCCGGAGAAGTTGCTGCCCCGTTCCTCCACCCGGCTGTCGTAGCCGGCCGGCAGGGCCTCGATGAAAGCGGCGGCGTTGGCCAGCCGGGCGGCCTCCCGGATCTCCTCCCGGCTGGCGGGCCGACCGAAGGCGATCGCGTCGGCCACCGTGCCGGAGAACAGACTGCTCTGCTGGGGCACCAGGGCCACGGCCTGGCGAAGCTGGCGGGCCTGCAGGTTTGCCAGGTCGATGCCGTCGAGCAGCACCCGCCCCGCTTGGGCGCTGTTGAAGCGCAGCAGCAGGGAGAAAAGGGTGCTCTTGCCCGCTCCGGAAGGGCCGACCAGGGCCACCACCTGGCCTGGATCGACCCGCAGATCGAGATCGTGCAGCACCGGCTGGTCGGGGTTGTAGCCGAAGCGCACCCGCTCCAGCACCAGGGCGCCGCGCACCCGCTCCAGCGCCATGGCTCCGGCCCTGTCGGGGGGTTCGACCGGCTCGGCCTCAATCGCCCGCAGTCGCCGCAAGGAGGCCTGTCCCTGCTGGAACTCGTTGAAGTTGGTGGTGAGGTGCGAGATCGGATCGATCAACATCAGCAAGGCGGCCATGTAGGCGCTGAAGCCCTGGCTGGTGAGGCCGCCGGCTTGGATGCGGGCGGCGCCGATCACCAGCACCGCCAGGATGCCGAAGGCCTCGATGAACCCCACCACCGGATGCTGCTGGGCCAGCAGGCGCATCGTGCGGTAGCGGGCGCGGCGGTGAAGATCCACTTCCTCGTTGAAGCGCTGCTGCAACCAGGGCTCGGCGGCATAGGCGCGCACCAGGGGCAGGGCGCCGATCGCCTCGCCGAGCAGGGCGGCCAATTCGCTCACCTGCTGCTGGCTGCGCTCGGCCGCCCGCATCACCCGTGCCCCGAAGCTGCTCACCAGCAGGGCCACGAAGGGAGCGAGCAACAGGGTGGCCAGGGCGAGGGGCCAGTCGAGCCACACCATGTAGCCGAGCACCACCACCAGCTGCAGGGCGCTGGGGGTGCTGTCGTGGATCGTTTTGTAAATGACCTCCCCCACCCGATCGGCATCCTCGGTGAGGCGGTAGGTGAGGTCACCGGCGGAAAGCTTCTCGAGGGCGCCGAATTCGAGGCGCTGCAGGCGTGCGAACAGGCGCTGGCGCAGCTCCTGGCTGACGTGCAGGGCCGGACCCGCCAGCAGGGTGTCCTGCCCGAACTGGGCGGTTTTCTGGATCAGGAAGACCAGCAGGGCCCAACCCACGGTTCGCAGCACCTTGGGGATGTCACCGCCCCCGATCGCCGGGATCAGCTGACCGGCCAGCCAGGCCAGCAGAGGGAAGCTGGCGACGAAGACCAGGATGCAGAGGCCGCCCGCCAGCAAGGTGCGCCGATGGGGCTGCAGCAGGGGCCAGAGCCTGCGGAAGCCGGCCGGCGAAGGTGCGAGCATTCGGGAACCTTACGTCCGCCCCGGCCAGCGCCGGCCTGGCTTTCTGAAGCTCGATCAGTTCCTCAAATGGCACGGCCTGGTCGGCAGCGGCGGCGAGGCCAAGCAGCGCATCCAGCGCGGGGACGTGCGGGTGAACGATGGGGTCGAGACCCGCCGCGGTCGCCAGCTTTTCCCGGGCGACGTGGTGGGGATCGATGGCCGGGAGGTGCTGGTGACCGTCACCGATTAGCGTGGCTGCCACTTGAGGTTGGGAGCGGACGCCGGTGCGCAAGGCCGTGATCGCGGGCAATTGGAAGATGAACATGACCTGCGCCGAAACGCGGGTCTTTGCCGCTGCCTTCCGGCCCCTGATCGAGTCCCTGCCGTCTGATCGCCAGGTGGTGCTCGCCCCGCCGTTCACAGCCATCCCCACCCTCTGCCGCCACCTGGAGGGGGCGGGCGTGGCGATCGCCGCCCAGAACGTGCACTGGGAGGAGAAGGGGGCTTACACCGGCATGGTGTCAGCGCCGATGCTGGTGGAGCACGGGGTGACCCACGCGATCGTGGGCCACAGCGAGCCGCGCAAGTACTACAGCGAGAGCGACGAGCAGATCAACCTGCGGGCTCGCACAGCGCAGAACCACGGCCTGGTGCCGATCCTGTGCGTGGGCGAGAGCCTCGACCAGCGGGAGGCGCGGGAGACCGAACGGGTGATCCACCGCCAGGTGGAGCAGGGGCTGGAGGGGGTGGACCCGCTGCGGGTGATCGTGGCCTACGAACCGATCTGGGCGATCGGCACCGGCAAAACCTGCGCGGCGGAGGAGGCGAATCGGGTGTGTGGTCTGATCCGGGGCTGGGTGGGGAACCCGGATGTGATCGTGCAGTACGGCGGTTCGGTGACGCCGGCCACGATCGACCAGCTGATGGCCCAGAGCGAGATCGACGGCGTGCTGGTGGGTGGGGCCTCCCTCAATCCGGAGGGCTTTGCCCGCATCTGCAACTACCAGCCGGTTGCCGTCACCGCCTGAGGTGCCTCCCGCTCGCTTCCCCTGGGGGGATCGCATCGGGGTGATGGGGGTGATCAACCTCACCCCCGATTCCTTCAGCGACGGCGGTCGTTTCCTCGACCCCGGCGCGGCCTTGACCGAGGCGAGACGCCAACGGGCCCGCGGGGCGGACGTGCTGGATCTGGGCGGCCAAAGCACGCGGCCCGGGGCTGGGGAGGTGGGTCCGGAGGCGGAAATCAGCCGCGTTTTGCCGGCCCTGCGGGCGATTCGCGCCGCCGAACCGGAGGTGCTGCTCTCGGTGGACACCTTCCATGCCGCAGTGGCAGAAGCGGCCCTGGCGGCCGGTGCCGACTGGATCAATGATGTGAGTGGCGGCCGGCGTGATGCCGCCCTGCTGGCGGTGGTGGCTGACGCCGATTGCCCCTATGTGCTGATGCACAGCCGCGGCGACAGCGGCAGCATGGACGCCCTGGCCAACTACAGCGATGTGGTGGCTGAGGTGCGGCAGGAGCTGCTGGTGAGCACCGATCGGGCCGTGGCCGCCGGGGTGAAGCCGGAGCGGCTGCTCTGGGATCCGGGTCTGGGCTTTGCCAAGACGGTGGAGCAAAACCTTGTGCTGTTGGCGGGGTTGGAGACGCTGGTGGCGGAGGGCTTTCCGGTGCTGGTGGGACCCTCGCGCAAGCGCTTCATCGGAGCGGTGTTGGGGGAACCGCGGCCGCGGGCGCGGTTGTGGGGTACGGCGGCGGTGTGCTGCCGGGCGATCGCCGCAGGCGCGGCGGTGCTGCGGGTGCATGACGTGGGGGCGATTGTGCAGACCGCCCGCATGGCGGAGGCGCTGTGGGGGAGTGGGTGAGTTGACAACCCCCCGCTGCATCCGCATCTTGGGTGGGTCTTCCAAACCTGATTCATGGCCCCGGCCGCCGGTTCTGCCCTCCCTCTCCCCGCCACTCCCAACCTATCGGTGGTGGTTGCGATCGTTGTTCCGTTTTTGTTCAAGCTGGCCGGTGCGATCCTGCTGTGGGTCGTGGGTGGCTGGCTGATCCGCTTCGCCTTGAAGGTGCTGCGGCGCAGCTTCTCGATGGGCAAGCTCGACCCCTCCCTCACCGGTTTCCTGGTGAGTGTGATCGGTGCGCTGCTGCGGGTGATTCTGGCGGTGGCGATTCTGGGCTACTTCGGTGTGCAGACTGCGAGCTTTGCCGCCCTGTTGGCCGGTGCCGGCCTGGCGATCGGCGCGGCCTGGAGCGGCATGCTCAGCAACTTTGCTGCGGGTGTATTCCTGCAGGTGTTTCGGCCGGTGGGGCTTGGTGATTTCGTCAGCGGTGGTGGCGTGACCGGCACGGTGGAGGAGGTGGGCATGTTCGTGACCATAATCCTCTCGCCCGATAATGTGCGTCATATTGTTCCCAACGGCAAATTCTTCGGCGACACGATCGTGAATTACTCCAGCCATCCCTTCCGACGGGTGGAGCTGGAAGCCCAGCTTGATAGCAGTGCCGATGTGGGCAAGGCGATTGCTCTGCTCAAGCAAGCGGTGCGCGCGGTGCCCAACCAATACCCGGGCAAGGAGGCTGATGTGGAGCTGCTCACCTTCAGCGAGCGCGGCCCACGCCTGGCGGTGCGTCCTTACACGCACAACAATCACTATTGGCAAGTTTATTTCGACACCAACCGTGTGATCGCCGAAACGCTCAGCGCCAACGGCTTCCCTGTGCCACGCATCCCTGTGCAGATGCAGCCGGGTTCGGTGAACTGAAGCAGGGGTTCTTGGCATTGGTCATGGATTTTCTTGCGGAGGCCGCTGATTTGGCTGCGAGAGCTGGAGGCTCTGACATCCGCGCTCCTGGAGTGAGGGCGGAGCATGCCCATGATCCAAGAGCGCATGGGCCGCAAAAAATCCGAGCAACAAAGCCTGTATTTCAGCGCAAGGTCGCATCAGGCTAAACTTGATTGATGCTACTGGCCTTGGCAGGGCTTTTTCGACACTAGCGCGATTGCCCTCAGCGATGCGCTTGCGGCGAGCCATTCTCCATGGTCCAGTGGGGTCGTTTCCCTCGCGCTCTCGGTCCGGAAGATTGGTGCTCTGGTCGGGGACTGTTACTCACTGCTGCAGCAAGTCGCATCCCTTCGGACGTGCTGTCGGTATCGAACTCTGGCTGGAGAAGGACCCTTCGGGAAATCGATCAGGAGCCACCTAGGCCAACGCCCGCGCGGAGGGAGTAGAGGCGCCCGTCGAGGTCCAGGCCGGCGACGCACGCCAACTGCCCCTTCGCTGATGATTCATTCGATGTGGTTATTCATCCCTGGGTTGTGCATAGCTTGAGCAATCGGAGCGATCGCGCCCAGGCGCTAGATAAGATGGCCCGTGTCCTCAGGTCATGTGGCTGGTTGCTTCTGGCAGATATAGAGAGGTATGCGGAGTATGTGGCATACCTAAATGGCTTGGGCTTCGTCGATATTCGTCATGTTAGTTCGCCGTTCTGGGGCAAAGTTCGTGGATTTGTCACATTCGGTGCCTTGGTTCAGGTGCAATCCTGGGCCAAGCACCCGCCGCACAAGCCCATCGAGTGGACAGCCCGTCATCAACGCTCAGCTACGCCTCCCCAAGAAACGTGCCAGCCACTCAGGAGCAGCGATGATCCACACCAACATGCTGGTTGGCTACGCAGATCACCCCACTCCTTTCAGTCACCAGGAATATATCGTCTCGTCATTCCACAGACGGCAATAAACGTTTGTGAGAGCAAGCGGGGGGATCCCGGATGAGACTACGATCCTGCCCTTTCGCCACCTGCTGGAGAAGCACGATCTGGGCGAGCAGATTTTTGAGACGGTCAAAGCACATCCCAGCGCTCGGGGCATGACGATGAGGCAGGGCACCATCGTCGATGCCACCTTGATCGCCGCCCCCAGTTCCACCAAGAACAAAGAGGGCAAGCGCGATCCGGAGATGCACCAGACCAAGAAGGGCAACCAGTGGTACTTCGGGATGAAAGTCCATGCAGGCGTCGACAAGCGCGTTCACGATGTGTGCCCGGTGGTGCAAACGGCCCGGATGGTGGATGCGCTCTGCATGCCCGAGCAGGCAGCAGCAGCCTGGGCTTGAGTCAAGCGGAGGCGCAAACCTGGCCATGCCGATTGGACCCAAGTCTTGGACTGACGGCTTGGAACTAAAGACTGGACTCACGGTTGGGGATCAGAGATCAAGCGCAGGGATAGGGGCTGGGGACTGAAGCGGGAGCCTGAGGGTAAATCAAGGTGTCAGCAACTAAACAACTTTGTGTCTTGGGCCAAGCAACCTTTAAGAGCCAGGCAATCCAAATTGATCATGCGCAACCAATCTGGTTGAACAACCCATCAAAAACAGTTTGAATTTCAGCACCATGCTCACCCCTCTCTCTCTCTCCCGCGTATCTCGCATCATTACCAAGCGAACCACCAGCCTGCTCGGATCGGCTGCCATCACCCTCTGTGGCGCGCTCTTCGCGCCCCAGTCAGCTCATGCTCTTGACTTTAACTTCAGTTTTATTCACGGTGGGGGCGAGACGTCAAGCGGTCTTATACAAAACCTAGTTGACAACCAAACCAATGCTTGTGATGGCACTGACGCTTGCGTTGTGAGCTTGAGTTCCGGCCCATACACACCCCAGGAAGCCGGCGTCTATTCCTGGTCAGAGGTATATTCTTGGTTGGCGCCCGGCCGCGGCTTCACCGTGAGCAGTGGTCAAATAACTGAAGCCAGCTGGACTGGTTACTCTCCCAGCCAGATGCTTGAAATTACTGCGGGGTATAGCCCTGTGCCTCGGCTGAGATTCCAGACGTGTGGCTCAGTAAGCAATCAAACTCAATGTGGATATGGAAATTACATGAGAGGGTATATTATTGATATGTACGCGTATGGCGGCACAGCCTCTTTTGCGCCGTCAATCAGGAACGGTCCGCTGTCGGCGTCTGCCCCCGGCCCCCTACCCCTACTTGGCCTAGCCGCAGCCTTCAAAACTAGCCGCACCGTGCGGCGCAGGCTACGGTCAAGATTGGGCTGAGGCAGAAGGTGGCGCCATCAGCGATGGCGCCAACAGGGAGTCAACCGCTCCACGGCTAACCTCTCAGCTTTTGACCCCCTCAATCCGATCCTCAATCTCCTGATAGATCTCCTGAAGTTGGGCGATGTTCTCAGCTGAGGTTTCCCAGTAGCCGCGGCCGTTCACCTCCAGCAGGGTGCCCACGATGCGGCGGAAGCTGTGGGGGTTGAGATCCATCAGCCGCTGCCGCATCTCGGGGTCATTGATGAAGGTGTCGTTGGCCTCCTCGTACACGAAATTATCCACGGCACCGCTGGTGGCGCTCCAACCCAGGGTGAAATTGAGCCGTTTGGCGACTTCGCGCACCCCTTCGTAGCCCGAATTGAGCATGCCCTCATACCACTTGGGATTGAGCAGCTTGGTGCGGGAATCGAGCCGGATCGTTTCGCTCAGGGAGCGCACCTGGGCGTTGGCGGTGGTGGTGTCGGCGATGTAGCTGGTGGGGGCCTTGCCGTCGTCGCGCAGGCCCGCGATCAGCTTGGTGGGGTCGGAGTCGAAATAGTGGCTGACATCGGTGAGTGAGATCTCGGCGGAGTCGAGGTTCTGGAAGGTGACGTCCGCGGTTTTCATTGCCGATTCAAACACTTCACGGTTTTGATTCATCTCGCCGGGGTTGTCGGCGTTGAAGGCGAAGGTTTTGCGGGAAAGATACATTTCCTGCAGCTCCCCTTCCTCTTCCCAGGTGCTGTTTTCCACTGCCAGGTTCACATTGGAGGAATAGCTGCCGCTGGCGTTGCTGAACACGCGGGTGGCGGCGTCCCGCAGGGAGATGCCTTGCTCGGCGGCCTGCTCCTGGCTGTGCTTACGCACAAAATTCATCTCCAGGGGCTCATCAGCCTCGGCGGCCAGCTTCACCCCTTGATCGATCAGGGCCATCTGGTTGATGAACAGATCACGGAAAACCCCCGAGCAGTTCACCACCACATCGATGCGGGGCCTGCCCAGCTCTTCGAGCGAGATCAGCTCCAGCTTGTTCACCCGCCCCAGGGAATCAGGCACGGGCCGTACGCCGATGAACCAGAGGATCTGGGCGAGGGATTCGCCGTAGGTCTTGATGTTGTCGGTGCCCCAGAGCACGCAGGCGATCGTTTCCGGCCAGGTGCCCTGCTCCGCCTTCTGGCGCTCGATCAGCCGGTCCACCACCACCTTGGCGGCGGCGATGGCGGCCCGGGTGGGAATCGATTGGGGATCGAGGGCATGGATGTTCTTGCCGCTCGGCAGCACGCCGGGATTGCGGATCGGATCACCGCCGGGACCCGGCAGCACATATTCACCATCGAGGGCCCGCAGCAGGCTCTCCATCTCCATATCGGCGCAGATCTGCTCGAGGCAGAAGCGCAGGTAGGCGAACGTATTATCCAATTCCGCCTGGTCGACTTCGCCAAACCCACCGCTGCGGCAGGCCGCCAGCCAGGGGGAGGACAGCTGGAAGCCGAAACGCTCCAGCAGATTGAAAAACCAGCTGAAGTTGCGGCGCAGGGTCACGCGGCCATCGCTGCCGGTGACCTCCTTCACCATGGCCCCCACCGCGCTGCGGCAGGTTTCGGTGATCAGTTGGTTGAGCTCCACATCGGCGAGCACGCCGGCGTCGTTGCCCTGATAAACGTCGGCGATGGTGCGGCCGCGGCTCTCGGCCAATAGCCCGGGTAGCGAACGCAGCCCCTCCTCCTCCCGCTCCAAGGCGGCGATATTCACCAGGGTGGCAATCGCCTCCTCGGCGGTGGGGGGCTTGCCGATCGTGTGCAGGCCGCAGGGCAGCAGCCGGCTCTCGATCTCCATCAGCTGGCGGTACACCGCCCCCACCACGCCATCGCGGCCGCCGAGATCCAGCTCGAAGCCGTCCACCTCCGGCAGGCTTACGTCCTTGTCGAGGTTGCATTGGCGCGCCGTTTCCACAATCGCATTCACGATCTGCACGCCCCTGCTTCCCTCGCGCAGCTGCTGGTAGCTGCCCACCAGCTCCCCCAGCTCCTTCAGACCCTTGTAAAGCCCCGCATTCTCCGCCGGTGGGGTGAGGTAGCTGATCGTTTCGGCATAGCCCCGTCGCTTGGCAATCGTGGCCTCGCTCGGGTTGTTCGCGGCGTAGTAATAAAGATTCGGTAGTGCTCCAATCAGCGAATCCGGGTAGCAGGTATCGCTCATGCCCATCTGCTTGCCGGGCATGAACTCCAGCGAGCCATGGGTGCCGAAGTGCAGCACCGCATCGGCGCCCCACACCTTCTCCAGATAGGTGTAATAGGCGGCGAAGCCGTGGTGTGGGCTGGCGCTGCGGGAATACAGCAGGCGCATCGGATCGCCCTCATAGCCGAAGGTGGGCTGCACCCCCACAAACACGTTGCCGAAGTGGCGGCCGAAGATCAGCAGGTTGGTGCCATCGCTGTTGAGGTTGCCAGGTGGTTTGCCCCAGTTCTCCTCCAGACGCTGCGAATAGGGCGTCAGCCGCTCATACTCCGCCACGCTCATCCGGTGGGCGATCGCCAGCTCCGGAGCGCCCTCCAGCGCCTCAGGATCCTGGAGCACCGCCCCCATCAGCTCCTTGGGGCTGCGCGGCAGGTTGGCCACGTCGTAGCCCTTGGCCCGCATCTCCTCCAGCACCCGATGGATCGAGCCGAACACGTCCAGGTAGGCCGCGGTGCCCACATTGCCCTTGTCGGGAGGGAAGCTGAACACCGTGATCGCCAGCTTCTTGGTGGCGCGGGGCTTGATCCGCAGGGAGGCCCAGCGGATCGAGCGTTCCGCAATCGCCTCCACCCGGTCCTGCAGTGTGTGGGCCATGCCGGTGGCGTCGTCCCGGCCGCTGAGCACGATCGGCTCGATCGCTCCATCGAGTTCGGGGATGGCAATCTGCAGCGCCACCTGCACCGGGTGCAGACCCAGATCGCTCTCCTCCCATTCCTGCGTGGTTTGAAACACCAGCGGCAGGGCCACCATGTAGGGGCGGTTCAACTTCTTGAGCACCTCGATCGCCTTCGGGTGGTCCTGCCGCGCCGGACCGCCCACCAGGGCGAATCCAGTCAAGCTGACCACCCCGTCCACCAGAGGAACGTCGGGGTTGAGGGGATCGAAGAAGAAGGCATTCACCGGCCGGGTGAAATCGAGCCCGCCGCAGAACACCGGAATCACTGTGGCGCCCCGATACTCCAGCTCCTGGATCACCGCCACGTAGTGGGCTTCATCGCCGGTGACGATGTGGCTGCGCTGCAGCACCAGGCCGATCACCGGGCCCTGGCGGGACGCCTCGGTCAGGTCGCTGCGGCTGGCGGTCCAGTTGAGGTACTCCTTGATGTCCTCGAACATCGCGGGCGCCAGGGGGTGCCAGATGCCCAGATCCGGGAACACCACAGGGTCAGCAACCTCCAGGGCCGGTCGGCCCTCCTCACCCCGCGGGAACACATATTTATCCGCCAGCATCAGCAGGAAATTGCGCAGATTGTCCGGCGTACCCCCCAGCCAGTACTGGAAGCTCAGCATGAAGGACCGGGCGTCCTGGGCCTTCTCCACCGGCAAATACTTCAACACCGTCGGCAGGGTGTTGAGCAGCTTGAGCATCGCGTCCTGGAAGCCGGCACCGCCCGCCTCCTTGCGCTTTTTCATGAAGCTGGCGATCGCACTCTTGCTCTGCCCCAGCTGCGCCATCGAGAAGCTGCCCAGCTTGTTGAGGCGCATCACCTCCGGCATGGAGGGGAACACCACCGCCGCCTTGAGGCGGTCGCGGTGGGGCGCCACCGCCTCCACCACTTTCTGCGCCAGGTCTTCGATGAAGATCAGCGAGGCGATGAAAACATCAGCGGCGGCGACGTCGGCGCAAAAGTCGGCGTAGTTGTCTGGATCGCGCAGCTCCTCGATCAGGTAACCGCTCAATTCGATCGCCAGCGGACCGTTCTGGTCGTTCAGGCTGGTGGCGGCCTGGGTGAGGGCGTTCTGGTACTGAGGCTCCAGCACCACATACACCGCCTTCATCACGGCGCGACCTCCGGTGGGGGCCGGCACCACCCGGCGGTTGGCGGAGCGAACCTGTGTGAACATGCGGCCGATGCAATGCGCAATGGCTCGAAGCCTACGCAGGGGCGCCAGCCGCTGCGACGCCTTCCCTGCCACATAGGCTCACCCCCAGCCATGGCCAACCCGATGAGCGGTGCCGCAACCCCCGATCCCGCCGGTCCCATTGCCGTGGTGGTGGCCGGCGCCCTCGGGCGCATGGGAGCCGAGGTGGTGAAGGCGGTGGTGGCCGCCCCCGACTGCAGCCTGGTGGCCGCGATCGACACCACCCCGGGCAAGGAGGGGATGGATGTGGGCCAGGAACTGGGTCTCGGGGAATTGGAGGTGGCGATCACCGCTGACTTCGAGGGCAGCCTCTGTCAGGCCAGCCAGGCGGTGCGCTCCGCCGGGCCCGGCGGCGGGGCGGTGCTGGTGGATTTCACCCACCCCTCGGTCGTCTACGAGCACACCCGGGCCGCCATCGCCTACGGCGTGCACCCGGTGATCGGCACCACCGGCTTGACGCCGCAGCAACTGCAGGATCTGGCCAGCTTCGCCGCCAAGGCGGGGGTGGGAGGCGCGGTGATCCCCAACTTTTCCGTCGGCATGGTGCTGCTGCAACAGGCCGCCGCCGCCGCCGCCCGCTTCTACGACTTCTGCGAGCTCACCGAGCTGCACCACAACCGCAAGGCCGATGCCCCCAGCGGCACCTGTCTGAAGACCGCCGAGTTGATCGAGGAGTTGGGCAAGAGCTTCAACGCCCCCCTGGTGGAGGAGCACGAGAGCCTGGCGGGCTGCCGTGGCGGGAGGCGGGAGAGCGGGCTGCGGCTCCATTCGCTCAGGCTCCCCGGTCTTGTGGCCCACCAGGAGGTGCTCTTCGGCGCCCCCGGCGAGACCTACACCCTCCGCCACGACACGATCGATCGCGCCGCCTACATGCCCGGCGTGCTGCTGACGGTGCGGCGGGTGCGCGGCCTGGAGGGGCTGGTCTACGGGCTGGAGCGACTTCTGTGAGGTCCGCATGCTGATCCCGGTCTCGGCCAGCGAACTGGCGCGCCTGATCCCTGCGGTGGCCACCGGCCCCCAGTTCAACGCCTGCAGCCGCGACCCGCGCACCTTGCTGCAGCGGCTGTTGATCTCGTTGATTGGCGGTGTGCTCCTGCTGCTGGTCAGTCAGACCCTCGCCTTCAACAGTCGCTTCTCCTCCCTCTGGCTGGTGGCCGGGGTGATCACCGTCCTCTACATCCTCTGGGGGCCGATCGTGGAGGCCGGTCGCCGCAATGCCACCCTGCGCCGCTACCCCGCGGCGGCGATCTTCGAGGGGCGCGTCGCGGATCTTTTCACCCGCGAGGTGGTGGAGGAGCGGCGGGAGCAAGCGGACCGGACCGGTCGGTTGGAGAGGGTGGAAAATCGCCGCACCTGGCTGGCCCTGGAACTCGAGGATGAGGACGGCTACCTCGGTCAGGTGCGCTTCCAGTTCGAGAAGAAGCACCAGCTGATCCGGCGGGGGATGCTGGTGCGCTGCCTGGTGTTGAGCGACCGCCGTGATTTCGGGCGTGTCGGCGCCCTCAGCGATGCCTGGCTGCCTCAGTTGAAGCTGTGGGTGGGCGAGTACCCCTACCTGTTGCGGCCGGCCTTCGAGGAGCTCAGCGCACGTCGGATCGGCTGACGGCAGGCCGGGGAGGATGACCGCCCGGCAGCCGTTCGCTCCAGAACCGCAACATTGCGTTACAGTTCATGCAACACAACGCAACGACCCTCCCATGACGCAAGCCCCCACCATCCGCGGCGCTCAGGTGACCACCGAAGACGGCGGCCGCCTCAACGCCTTCGCCACCGAGCCCCGCATGGAAGTGGTCAGCTCCGAGGCCGGCTGGGGCTTCCACGAGCGCGCTGAGAAGCTCAACGGCCGCATGGCCATGCTCGGTTTCATCGCTCTTCTGGCCACCGAATTCGCCCTCGGCGGCGAGGCCTTCACCCGCGGTCTGCTCGGGATCGGCTGATCCACTGCCCCTTCGGGGTTCTGTCAGGCCGCAGCAGTCTCTGCTGCGGCTTTTTGCTGTCGGCGACCTCCCCCGTCCTCCCCCTTTGGCCATGCCCGCTCCGCTGTTCGCCCGCGTCCACGGCGCCGGCCCCACCGGCGCGCTTTCGGCCCTCGCCCTCGCCCGGGTCGGCTGGCGCGTACTCCTGATCGACCCGCAGGATCCTGCGGCCCTGGCGGCCCGCAACCGCGCCTATGCCCTCACCCACTCCAGCCGCCGGCTGTTGCGTCGTCTGGGGTTGTGGGAGCGGATCGAACCCGCCCTGGTTCCCTTCAACCGGCTGCAGCTGCGGGATCTCGGCAGCGGCAGCGACACCGCCTTCGCCAGCTCTGATCTCGGGCCCGCGCTGAGGGCCAGCGCCGCTGGCGCCCTGGGCTGGATCGCTCTGCACCGCCCTCTGATGGAGGCGCTGCTTGAGCACCTCGCCCGGGAACCGCAGGTGAGCCTCGCCC
This sequence comes from Cyanobium sp., assembly GCA_044351065.1. Lineage (GTDB taxonomy): Bacteria > Cyanobacteriota > Cyanobacteriia > PCC-6307 > Cyanobiaceae > Cyanobium. Next base: position 10,231 of record JBILGK010000024.1, on the reverse strand, counting down.
TTGGAACGCCAGCGCCACCCTCCTCTCCGTCACCCGAGGAGCTCGCCGATCTGGTGGTGGCGGCGGATGGACCCTCCTCCCCCACCAGAGCCGGGCTTGGCATCAGGCTCTGGCGTTGGTCGTATCGCCAGTCGTGTCTGACGGTGCAGGTGGAGCTGCGCGGTTGCCGCGGCGATGAGGCCTGGGAGCTGCTGCGCCCGGAGGGGCCCTTTGCCGTACTGCCGCTCGGCCCCAACCGGGCCCAGCTGGTCTGGAGCGCTCCCGCGGCCCGTTGCCGGCAGTTGGAGACACTCTCCGGGCCCGCCTTCCTCGACCGGCTGGCGGCGGCCCTGCCGGATGGCCTCCAACCCGATGCCCTGCTCGATGCGCCGCGCTCCTTCCCGGTGGCGCTGGAGCTGGCCCGGCGCCTGCACCGCGGCCGGGCAGTGCTCGTGGGGGAGAGCGCCCACCGCTGCCATCCGGTGGGGGGTCAGGGCCTCAACCTGTGCTGGCGCGACGTGGAGGAGCTGCATCGCCTCGCGGCACGGGCCAGCCGCGGTTCTCTGCGCCCCTCCCGCCTGGCGGCTGCCTACGCCCGCCGCCGCTGGCCCGATCTGCTGCTCACCCTGCTGGCCACCGATCTGCTGGTGCGACTGTTCTCCAATCGTCAGCCGCTGCTGCTGCCGCTGCGCCGCCTCGCTCTCGCCCGGCTGGCCGGCAGCGAGACCCTCCGCCGCCTGGCCCTTGGCGCCATGACCCATGGCCCTTGCCGGCCCCTTGCAACCGGGGCAGAGTAGGTGCGGCGCCCGGGCCGGCCATGGTGATCAGCAGCTCCCCCCAGCCTCCCCCCGCGGAAAGTCTGCTGCGCTTCCTGCGCATCCAGATCGGCTTGAGCGATGGCGCCCTTGCCCTTGGCCTCAAGCAAGCGCAGTTGGAGCAGGCTCCCCTGCCGGTGGTGCTCTGGCGCTTTGGTCTGATCAGCCTGGAGCAGTTCGATGCGGTCCTGAGTTGGCAGGACCAGAACCTCTGAGCCATTCGCTCGCCGCCAGCGGCGTCCGTGCCCTCAGTAGAGGATCAGCGATTCCACCGGCATCCCCTCCGGCAGCCTGGCGCGTCCCGCCAGTTCGCTCAGTTCGATCACGAAGGCGAAGCCGCAGGGCTCCCCGCCCACCCGCCTCACCAGTTCGGCGCAGGCGGAGGCCGTGCCACCGGTGGCCAGAAGGTCGTCGACGATCAACACCCGCGGCTGGTGCTCATAGCCATGGCTGATCATCTCCAGCCGGTCGCTTCCGTATTCCAGCTCGTATTCCACCGACAACACCGGGGGCGGCAGTTTGCCGGGTTTGCGCGCCTTGACGAAGCCGATCCCCCGGGCTGTGGCGAGGGCGGTGCCAACGATGAAGCCGCGGCTTTCGATGCCGACGATCAGGTCCGGCTGGAGTCGCTCACAGGTTTCGCCCAGTCGCCGAATCACCTCCTGCCAGGCCTGCGGCTCCCGCAGCAGCGGGCTGAAATCGCGGAACAGGATCCCCGGTTTGGGGAAATCGGGGATCTCACGCACCAGGGCGCGCAGCGCCTCGGCACCGGCATCAGCATTCGCATCCATGGTTGCGCCCGCCTCCTCGCAGGTCAGGGTGAAGCTGGAGCGGTCGACGGATGGCCGCCAGTGCTGGCAGTATCGCAGCCATGGTCACGTCCACCCTCGCTGCTCCCCCTGCCGCCCATCCCACCGCGTCTGCCGGTCCTCCCTCCCCCACCCGTCCCCTGACGCGTCGTGGCCTGGAGCGGCTCGATCTGCTGCTGCTGTGCGTGGAGGCCCTCGACTTCAACGGGGGTGAGGCCATGGTGTGGATCAGCTCCCAGCTTGGCTTCGACAACCTCTTCCCCAATCGGGTGGAGCTCTGGAAGCGCCGCTGCCACAACCCCCTGCGACGCAGCTTCCGCCGCGGCAGCCTCGACTGCGCCGAAACCGACGCCTTGATTCGCATCCTGGGGGTGATGGCCGAGCGTCAATACCCGATGCTTCACCAGCTGCTCTCCAGCAATGAGCCTGAGTCCCTCAGCAGCCAGCGCTGGGAGCTGTTCACCACTCGCCTGGCGGAGCTGGTGCGGGAGCGCATGAACCCGCGCCGCAGCGGAGTGCAACGCCTTCTCGATCCGCAAGCCGGAGCCGCGCAGCGTCGTCAGCTGATCCAGACCCTGGCGCTCGCCGCCGGCCCCGGCGGCTTCGAGCGGCTGCGGGCCAGTCTCCTGGATGCGGATGGTTGAGGGCAGCATGTTCCAAACCGCCTCGATGAAGAAAGTTCTCCAGTACGACCAGCAGACCTGTCGACTGAGTGTGGAGGGTCTGCCCGACTTCTCCGCCGGACATGGCAGCGACGCCGTGGGCATCATCACGGGTTGGAGCCTGGCCTGGGTGGGCCGGCCGGAGGAGCTGGAGGGGCGGCGCGAGCACCTCCAGGCCATCCTGCAGGTGGTGCTCCCCTATGCCCGCCATCTGATCAGCGGTGTGCGCCAACCCCTCGGCGGGGCGGCGGAGCCGGCCGCCATCGGCCCGGGGGAGGACGGGCGCCATGTGCTCTGGCTGCGCAGCAGCCAGCCGGATGTTGAGCCCCTGGCCCTCCAGCTCGACGATGCCGAGCTGGCGGATCTTGTGCGGGTGCTCGATCGCCTCCGGCTCGATCCCCGCCTGCCGGTGGAGTGGCCCGTCCCTCCCCCCCGTCCCCTGCGGGCCCGGGAGGTCCAGGGGCGCACGCCCCTGCCCCAGCGGCTGTCCGGGGTGCTGGGAGGTGCGGCGGCGCTCGGCTTGAGTGCCGCGGCCGTTTGGCTCCTGCCACCGCCCCCTCCCCCGCAGCCCGGATCGACTCCCCCGGCGGCCGCCCGCTCCGGATCTGTCCCCGCCACCGGTGCGACCCCCGGAGCCGTCCCGCGCCCGAGACCCTGAAGGGGGCTCTTGATTCATCCGCGCCCCTCCTGAGTTGACGCCCTGGCCAGTCGCGGGCACTGTGGTGGCGTCTCGTCGTCTTGATGCCGATGTCGATGAGCTGGTCGGATCTTCGCCGCCGGGTTGCCCGGCTCGGCGCTGCGCTGGACGTGGTGGTGCGCAGCGATCCCGAGGTGTGTGGCTTGAGCGGCGATCGCTTCCACCTCACCCTCCATCACGGTGGCCAGGGGGACTGCACGGTGGAGGACGTGTCCCTGATCGATTGCCCGAACGAACTGGTGCTGATTGAGTTCGAGCGGTGGATGCGCGGTGCCGGCTACTCCCTGGACCACTGAATCCGCCGATGTCCCGCCGCACCGTGCCCCTGCATCTGCCCAGACCGCCAGGCTCCGCCACCGCGGCGGGACCGATCCTGCGCCGCTCCCGCGGCCGGCGACGGCGCCGTCATCGCCGTCTTGGCCAGCTTGGGGTGGGCCTGCTGCTGGGGAGCCTTGGGGTGGGCATCCTCGTGGTCCTGGTGCAGCTGCCTGATCGGCTGGATGCCCTCCTGTTGGTGAGCCATGCCCTCGCCAATGTGATCGGTGGGCTCAACCGGCTCGCCCTGGGGCTGCTGCAGCTGGGAGCTGTCCTGTTGGTGGTGTTTCTGGCCCTGCTCGCTTTGCTGCTGCTGGCGGGGGCGCTGGTGCGGCTTTGGCGAGCCCTGCTGCCCCGAAGCCCGGAGGAACCCGTCTCGCCCGCCGCCTCCCCTTCCGCCAGGTCTGGCACGAACACACGCATCCCGGGTACCGATCGATCTCCGCCGCCTCTGCTTTGAAGCGGATGGGGGCCGATCGTCAGCCGTGCAGCCGCGCCGCCCACAGCCCCGCCAGCTGCCAGGAGGACCAGAGGAAGGCCACCAGAATCAACCAGTTCAGCCAAGCGGGTCTGCGGTTTGCGGGGTTGGTCATCGCAGCAGGGTGTCTGTCGAGCAGTGGGGCGATCCTGCCAGCGGCGCCAGGGAGTTGTCGCGGTGGTGGTACTGGAGCTCCAGAGCCTCTGAAGCCCCATGCCCTCCCCCGCCCTCGTGAGCTTTCTCGGTGTCCCCGGCTGGGGGCCGCTGCACCTGCAGTTGGCCGCGTCCGCCGATCCCCCGGCGCTGGCACGGCGGTTGCGACGCGCCCAGGCCAGCGCCGGCCAGGCGGGAGCCGCGGCCGCTGTGCTCTCAGCGTTCCTTCGGCAGGAACGGGACGCCGAACCCCTCGCCCGGCCCTGGGGGGTGCTGCCGGCGGGGGGGCGCCGCCTCAGCCATCGCTACCGGATCTGCTGGGCGGGAACGCCCCCCTCCCTGCGCGTCACCGCCTGGTGCTGGCAGGGGGTTGGCAAGGGCTGGTGGCCCTGCGCCTCTCCCCTGCCGCTGGCGCGGTTCGTCGAGGCGTTTGATCCGCCCCACACGGGCTCCGCTCCCCCGATCCTCCCCCCTGGAAACACGGGCGGTGGGGAGCCCGGGGCGCGCCTGGCCAACGCCAGCCTCGCGGCGCAGGAGGGAAGTCAGGGCTGCTTGCGGGTCCAAGCTGATCCCCCGTGAGGCAGGCAAACCGCGGCCCGCTCTGGGGGGATTGGGTCTTGCCCTTCCCCGCCGCCCATGGAAGGACCCGAAACGGACCCTTTCGCCCTTGTCCCATCGCCATCGCGCCGAAGTGGATCCGCTGATCTCCGCCCTGCTCCGGCCCGAGGCCCACGAGCCGCCGGAGCTGAGTATCGAGTTGCTGGAGACCCACATCTCCTGGATCCTTCTGGTGGGGGACTTCGCCTACAAAATCAAGAAACCGGTCAACCTCGGCTTCGTCGATTTCAGTTCAACCACTCGTCGCGCCTGGTTCTGTGCGGAGGAGCTGCGGCTGAACCGACGGCTGGCCCCCGCTCTCTATCTGGCCGTGGTGCCGATCCACGGCCCGATCGAGCAGGCCAGCTTCCATGGAGAGGGCCCGGTGATCGAGATGGCGCTGAAGATGCGTCGCTTCCCCCAGGCGGCCCTCCTCCCTGCCGCCCTGGAGCGGGGGGAGGTGACGCCCACCGCCTTTGAGGGCCTTGCCGAGCGACTCGCAGCGTTCCACGCCGGTGCCGCGGTGGCGGGACCCTCCGATGGCTGGGGTGAGCCCGCGGCCGTGCGAGGGCCCGCCCTTGCCAATCTCGAAGTGCTGGAGCGTCATCGGGTGAATCCCGCCATCGTCGCCCGCCTGCGCCGCTGGACGGTTGCCGCCGCCGATCGGCTCGCACCGCATTTCCAACGCCGCAAGGCTGAGGGACGGGTGCGGGAATGCCACGGCGATCTGCACCTGGGCAACATGGCGATCGTGGGGGGGCGGATTGAAGTGTTCGACTGCCTGGAATTCAGCCCGGAGTTGCGTTGGATCGACGTGATCAGTGATCTTGCGTTTGCCGCGATGGATCTGCAGCAGCGCGGTTTGCAACGCCCGGCCGATCGTCTCCTGGCCCAGTGGCTGGAGCGCAGCGGCGATTACCCCGGCCTGGAACTGTGGTCGTGGTATCGGATCTACAGGGCCCTGGTACGGGCGAAGGTCTGCGTCCTGCGCCTGGAGCAGGGAGAACTGGGAGCCGAGGATGCGGAGGAATTGCGCCATTCGCTCGAGGCCTATCTGGCCTGGGCGTTGGGGGTGACCCAGGTGCGGCGCCCTGCCCTGGTGATCACCCACGGCATCTCCGGCAGTGGCAAGAGCCACTGGGCGCGGCGGCTTGCCACCCGACCGGGCTGGCTGCAGCTCCGCTCGGACATTGAACGAAAGCGGCGCTTCGGTCTCTGGGGGGATCTGCAGGATCCTGGCAGCGGCCAGAACCTGCGCGATCCCGCAGACCTCTACAGCCCCGAGGTGAGCCGCTGGCTGTATCGGGAACGCCTTCCCGCCTGCACCGTGGCAGCGCTGGCCGCCGGCCTGAATGTGGTGGTCGACGCCACATTTTTGAAGCGGGAGCAGCGCGAGGTGTTCCGTGCCCTGGCGGCCCGCTGCGGGGCACACTTCGCAGTGCTGGAGTGCCTCAGCGATCCAGAGGAGGCACGCCAGCGGATTAAGCGACGAAGGGAGGCCGGGGGGGATCCGTCAGACGCGGATGCTGCGGTGATCAGCCGCCAGTTGAGCGGTCTGGAGACGATCGGGGAAGGGGAGCGGCAGGGCCTGCCGCTGGTCTGCCGGGGCTCCCTGCAGGGACTGCGGGGAATGGAGCGGTGGCTGAGCTCGCGGAACTGAGGGAGGACCAGCCGGCTCTCCCGGTCTAGAACCACTCGGGGACAGCTTCTTCGAGGGTGTTGACGTGGGCTTCGGGAGTGGTGCGACGGAACTCGAGCGTGATGTTGCGGCGCTGCTCTCCATCGGCTGCCACCGCTTCAATCGGATACACCTGCTGGCCATCCCGGAAGGGAACCTGAATGCAGAAGGTGCCTTCGGCGGTGAGGGGAATCTCTTCGCCGCCGATGGTGAGGCGAGCGGAGGGATCCGTGGCGCCGTAGACGATCAGTTCCGCGTCGGCCACCAGCCAGAAGGCCCGTTGACGGGCGGGCACCCCGCCGGCTCCCGAACCGGAGTCGGTGAGGCCACTGGCCCATTGGCCAACGCCGGAAAGATGCTGCCCGGCCACCAGCTCGTCTCTGTCGCCATATTCATGGAAGGCCTCCGAGCCGCGTCCGAGCCGACGCCAGCGGGCTGTGGCTGTCTGGTAGAGACGCTCGTGCAGGCCACTCTCTTCGCCCTTGGGGGCCACGGTAGGAGCCGCATCGGGCAGCGCCTCCAGGGAGAAGGGAATGAATTGATCGAGGATCTGCTCACTCGGGTGCAGGGCCGGCACGCGGGCTACGGAGGAGTACGCCAGTGAAATCCAGCCGGCCGGGCTGCGGTAGCCGAGCTCGACCCGATAATCCCGATCACTCAACGGAACCGGCAGATACCACTCGGTGGCATGGCTGTCGACCACCACTTCCTGGAGGGTGTGGGGGTGGGAAGAACCGCCGGGCAGCCCGGTGACGTCGGCGACGCGGAGACACAGCTGCGTAGCACCGGCCGCCAAGGCCGCTTTTCGATCACTCTCGGAAATCTCCCAGAACGCATAGGCCCATTGGGGGTCGCGGGGCAGGAAAACCAAGCGGGTTTCTGCCTCCGGACGGGGCACCGGGGTCATTTCCGCCTCGATCGTGCGCAGGTCGGAGTTCTCCCTCTCGGCCGGAGCTTCTTCCAGAGGCGCAGCAACGGCCGTGAATGGCGCCACAGCTGCCGTGACGATCTCGTCGGTTGCGGTGGATTCCGCCGCGAGACCCCCCTTGCCGGCAATGGCCTGGGCCAACCCTTCGCGATTCTGGGCGCTGTACCGGCTGATGCCGAGGGTGCGGGCCAGCTCCCGGAGCTGGCGCATGCTCATGGAGGCAAGATTGGCGACTGGGTTGTTGCTTGCCATCCTTAAGGGTCGTGTCGAACGATGCGGCCAATGTTCCGGGATGGGAGCGCTTTGGGATCGCCCCTGTCAGCAGATGGCCACAACAGGACCCCTCGCCGAACGGGTCAGGGGCTCACCTTCGGAGCGGGACGGGGGCTGCTGCGGCGCCTCCGGTGTCTGGCGCGGTGGCTGGCTCGCCAGCAGCGCGGCAATCCCCACCACCAGAGCGACCCCCAACCAGTTGCGCCAGTGGCGCTGGGGTCGCGGGAAGGACAACCAGGGCCGGCCCCGACGGATGTTGCCCCCGGCCAGAGCCCGCAATCCCAACGGCTGGCCGCAGCGGGCACACACCATGCGACCGGCGAGGCTGCGGTCCGCCTTCACGGCCCAGCTGCCGCAGTTCGGGCAGGCCATGGCCGCCGCTCCTTCCATGCTCACTTCCCATGCTGACCGATCGCCGGCGGCCGGCCGGAGAGCTGCGGCGTCAGCGCCATAGGGGGTCAGCCCCCGGCAGCTCCGCCCCCTCCGGTCTGTCGCGCAGCAATTCGAAATCGGCGAAGTCGAAGCCAGGACCCACGCAGCAGCACGCCAGACTCCAGGCCCCGCGGCTGCGGGCGGCCTGCCACCAGCCGGCAGGGATCACCTGCACCGGCGACTGGTTCGGTCGCTCCATCTGCCAGGCCCCCAGCGTCAATTCCTCGGCTGCTCCGCCCTCGGGGGGGAGACGCAACAGCTCGATCGGGGCTCCGCCACCGTGATGCCAGATCTCGTCTGCTCCCTGCACCCGGTGCCAGCGGCTGATGGCTCCGGCCTCCAGCAGATAGACGATCAGGGTGATGCCGCAGCGCGCCTGGCCATCCGCGTCGCGGCGCAGCGTCAGCGGCGAGCGATGCAGCTCCCGGTACCAGCCCCCTTCCGGATGGGGCTCCAATCCCAACCGCTCGATCCAGTCCTGCGCAGTCGCTTCGCGGCTCTCCGCCATCGTGGTGCCCTCCCAGGTGCTTGGTCCTCGATGATCGCTCCCCGCCTCCTGGAAGGCTTGTGCTCCATCTTGCGGCGGGTCACTGCCCTGCGGGACACCGCCCCGGGGTTTGCCGCGGAACGGTTGGCGCTGGTGCGCCCGTTGGTGCTGCCGTTTTTGATCACCCGTTCCCCAGCAGCGAGCGGCAACGCCCGCAACCGTGGCGACCCGGCGCTTTTGCTGCTGCTGGTTCTGGCGCTGCTGAGCGTGGTTGCGGCGGTGTCCCTGGCGGTGGTGAGCGCGCTGATCGGACTGGCCCACCTGCGCATCCCGACGCTGCTGGAACAACTGCTCCCCGACCTGGCCGCCCGGTTGATGGCGTTCTGGCGAGGGCCGGGGGGACCCGCATTGTCGGTGCTGGCGGGGGCCGGGCTGGGGGTGTTCCTGGCCTTGCGCCGCAGGCTGGGGGGGAGGCGCTGGCTGGCCTGGTTGTTGTTGGGGCTGATCACGGCACTGATCCTGCTGATCAATGTGCTCAACGTCGGTATCAGTTACATCGCCCGCGATATTGAGAATGCCTTGGTAGGGCGGCAGAATGCTCTCTTTTGGCAGATCCTTCTGCTCTATGGATTCTGCCTTCAGTTTGCCCTGCCAGTTCGGGCGATGCAGGGTTATCTTACCCCACGGCTTGCGCTGTTTTGGCGGGAGCAGTTGAGTGGGAATATGCTCACTGATTATCTGCGTTTTCCTGCCTACTATCTGCTTGATTGCGAGGGGTATGAGCCCGCCGCCAGCGATGGCGAAGCTACCTGGATTGACAATCCGGATCAGCGCATTTCCCAGGATGCGGCCAGCTTCACGTCCGCCAGTCTGAGCATGACGGTGGAGGTGATCGATGCGCTGCTTACCTTCTGCAGTTTTCTGTTGGTTCTCTGGAGCCTCAGCGATCGCCTGGCACTGACGCTGCTCGTCTATGCGAGCCTGGGGACAGGCCTGGTGCTCTTTGCCAGCGGGCGGCTGCTGCAGCTCAATCTCCAGCAGTTGCGGCTCGAAGCGGATTTCCGCTACAGCCTGGTGCATATTCGTGATAATGCCGAAGCCATTGCTTTCTACCGTGGCGAGCAGCAAGAACAACATCAGGCTGAGCATCGGCTTGCCGGTGTGATTCGCAATGCCGACGGGCTGATCCGTTGGGAGGCGTTGATCGCTGTGATCCAGCAGTCGTATGACTATTTCTCTGATTTTCTGCCTTGGCTGGTGATGGCACCGCTCTTTTTTGCCAAGCGCGTCGATTACGGCGTTTTTGGTCAGGCCGCCATCGCCTTCTCCCAGGTGCTCGGGTCGGTCAGCTATGTCGTCAACAATGTGGACCGCCTGGCAGCATTCGCCGCCTCGATCCAGCGTCTGGGCCTGTTCCAGCAATCCCTGGATGCGATGGCCGCCGCCCGTCCGAGTTGCCGCCCGCCCGGGGGGCCGGTGCGACCGGATTCGATCCTGGTCAGCCACGCCGATGTGGTGCCGCCGCGCAGCGGTCGCACCTTGATCCGGGATCTGAGCGTGGAGGTGTCGCCGGGGCAGCGGTTGCTGGTGGTGGGCCCCTCAGGCTGCGGCAAGACCTCCTTCCTGCGCTTGGTGAGCGGCCTGTGGCCACCCACGCGGGGCAGCGTCACCCGCCCGCCGGAGGGGGACCTGATGTTCATCCCCCAGAAGCCCTACATGCTGCTGGGCAGCCTGCGGGAGCAGCTCTGTTATCCGCAGGCGGTGGATCGCTGCTCCGACGCCCAGCTGCGCCATGTGCTGCAGGAGGTGCGGCTGGGGGAACTGGTGCGTCGCTATCCCGATCTGGACATCAAGCAGGACTGGCCGCGGGTGCTGTCGCTGGGGGAGCAGCAGCGGCTGGCCTTTGCGCGGCTGCTGCTGAACGGCCC
>JBILGK010000004.1:0-141551 GCA_044351065.1 Cyanobium sp. | reverse complement strand
AACAGAGCACCGCCGCCGTGGAGGAGCAATGGGATCAGGTGGCCGCCATGCTCACCGCCAAGTTCCCAAGGGCGGCAGAACTCATGGCCACGACCCGGGAAGACGTGCTGGCATTCCGCCACTTCCCGCTCAGCCACTGGCCCAAGCTGTGGAGCACCAACCTGCTGGAGCGGGTCAACGTCGCACCGAAAGGTGCGCTGGGCCAATCCAGTTCATCAAACGCCGCACCCGCGTCGTGGGCATCTTCCCGAACGATGCCGCGATCACCCGCTTGGTGGGGGCCGTGCTGCTGGAGCAGGACGAGCACTGGCAGCTGGAGGGCCGCCGCATGTTCTCGCTCGACTCGATGGCCGCCATCCCACCCAGCGCAGAGGCCCTGCCTGAACCAGATCGGGAGAGGGCTGCCATGCCATAGCCCACAGCAACCACTCAGGCCCCAGCCAGGGGCCGGCGCAGAATGCTGCGCTCCCGCCAGATCGCTCAGGGATGAATCCCTTGACAGGTCATTCGTGACCGTACAAGGTGAATGACTGAGGTGAGTCATCACCTCGCGAATGACAGCACGTCGTTCCACCCTGTTCACACTCTGATCAAGGCAGTCGGGCCTCCGGATTTACACCACCCAAAGGGACGCGGCCTCGAGAAAGGCATTGAGCGGATCCGCCTAGTCAGGCCGAAGGATCTATCCAAGCTGTTCCAGCCGCTAGCCGGAGTCAGCAAAAGAACTTCCCTGCCGCGCAGGAGTGCTAATATTCCCCAAACCATTTACTCAAGACCTCCCATGTTCGTAGCCGCATACGACGACAGGCATGTCCTTCCGGATTATTTTATCCCCTTCTGTCGCAATGCCTCCGCATTCTGTGATCTACACTTAATTACCCCGGCCAAAAAGCTACCAGAAGGAACCAAGCTTGATTCAGGGTCATCGGAACTTAAGTTTCAGCTAATAGATCCAGCAAGCCTGCCAGCATATCAATACGTAAAGCAACTTTTTGATGGGATGTTTGTCAACTACTCAACCAATCACGATGCTTTTGAACGGGCTTGTTTTCATCGGTGGTTTGCCCTCAATGCATCAACCACTTTCTTAAGCAGCAATGACTACATATGTCTGCTGGACACAGACTTCTTGATAGGAATGAGTCCCTCAGAGGTTCTTTCTCAGTGTTTGTCGAGGGCAGAAAATAAGGACATTAAATTTGTTGCCGAGTGGGACGATGCACATACTGTTGCTATTGGCCCTGAGATTACAATTATGACCAAGTCGTTTTTGTATGGATTCTGCGAGTATCTCCTGACAACTTATTTCTCACCTTCCAAGAAGAGCCAGCTTTTGCGTGAATACTTTGAGCGCATTGGCAATGGGCTTGATGGCGGAATCTGCGACATGCGAGCACTAGCCGCCTATTCAAAGCTAAACCATTGTGGCAGCGTGTTTAATCTTCGAAAACTGGCTGATCCGCAGATTATTGGAAATTTCAATGCATTTCTAGACACAGAAGCCGGAAAGACCGGCAATTGGAAGATCCTGCTCCAAGCAAACAGGCAGACCCTGCAAGTTCCAAGCGAATCAAAACAACTTATTGGAATTCATTTCCAAGGAAGTGCCAAAGCTTATATGTTGCTGGCATGCGTGATGAATGGCATGGATGGCGAGATAACGCGTGACATTTGTACAGATCACTTAAAGCTCTTGGCAAGAAAGATGGAGGTGAATCAAACCCTTATTAAGAGAGCAGCCAAGAAGCTGAAACGTGGGGTCGGTCATTTTTTTTAGGGAAGCTCTGGACAACGAGCGCCCAAGGAGGGTGCTTGACCTCATTTAGTCCTTAATGGAAATTTTGTTCCCAAACAGGGCTATTCTCAGACTGAACTCGTGGATTTGGTCGCTTTGTCTTGCTCATTTGGGGCGATTCTTGCGCCTAATGGGCACACCACGCCCCTGATCATGATCTGCATAGCAGCTCATGGCGCGCCATGAACAGGTTAGAGAGGGCTGCCAGCACCTTCACTTTGCAGCGGTTCTAGTGTCTCCGCCACGCTCGGCCAGCGGCCTCGGTACAAGCATGCCTCGCAGGCGGGTCTTCTGAAAGCCGAACTGCTGTTTGATCACGCGGAACGGATGCTCCACCTTGGCGCGCAAGTGTGCCTTTGCCGTCTCGATCAAGTCGTCAACCCGTCCCTCGTGGTGTATCCGGTAAAGCACGACGCTTGCCTTTCCACCGAGTGGACGAGGCGACTGTCGCTGTCCACCCCGATGTGGACCTACCGCTTCGCGGGCCTGCGGCTACATCCCAAAGAGCCATTGCTTGCCCTTGCAGGTTTGGTGCATCTCAGGATCCCGTTCCCGCTTCTCATTCTAGTGCCTCCGGCACACTCGGGCTTTGCCCTCGTAAAGGTGGAGCTTGGTGCCGCGATGATGGTCGCATCGATGATCGTGCCCTCCTTCATCGCCATCCCGTTGGCCTTGAGGTGGGCCTTCATGGCTTCGAAAATCTGCTCACCCAGCTCGTTCTGCTCCAGCAGATGCCTGAACGCCAGGATTGTGGTCTCATCCGAAATCCGGTCGGCAATCAGCGCATCCTCCATCGCCGGATCGCTCAGGTCGTACCCATGCTGCAGGTGGTGGATCCGCAGCATGGTCTCCAGCGAGTAAGGAGGCCGGCCACCCTTGCTGCTGGTTCTGGGGTAGTGGGGCTCGATCAGCTCAACGAGCGGTTTCCACGGCATAACCGCCTCCATCTCAGCCAGGAAGCGCCCGCGCTTGGTGCGCTTTTTGCCGTCGACTGCTCGTATTCACCGTAGGCGAAGCCTTCCGCGCAGCGGTGACCAAACTGCTTGGCGCCCATGAAGCCAGTCCACGGCTGTGATCACAGGCCCATTCTCGCGCAAGATGGCGAGGTTTTCCAGAGTCTCCCTAGCAGATGCGCTCGTTACCGCTAAATGCGGGGCAACTTGTGAAGTATCGCACAGCTGCCTGTGATCTCGATCAAAGGCTCTGGTTGCAGGGGGAATGAATGTAGTCAAGGAGGGAGCTCTTTCCCATCCCACAACCAAGGAGGATCATCATGCCCGCCATCAAGCCCTTTGAGAGGGAGAAGATTGCCAAGGAGTATCCACAACTCCGCGAGAACTTCAAGAGTCTGCTAGCACTGAACCCGAACCACTTTGGGAACAGTGGCAAGTCAAGCCTCGCATCCAGCATATTGATCAATAAAAATACCGTCTACGAACGTTTGGGGTGTATCGGCTTTCAGCCTGAGCTGAATATGCTTAAAGCCGTGATCTATATCCATCAAACGACAGGCTACGGGAGTGGGCTGTGTGGCAGTGGCAGCACCGAGTACGTGCGTTTCTTCCTCTCCAGCGACAATGGAAGCACCTGGCAGGATCAAGGGCTGACCAGCCTCCAAGTTTACAATGTAGACCATGCCACCCGCCTGGAATACGCGGTTGAGAAAGCCATTGATCCTGCCCAGCGCATCTGCCGATCAGAGAATCTGATCCGGGTGCGTGCCATCCTCTCGTGGGAGGTGCCGCCGCCCGCCGATCCGAATTGGCTACCGGTCTGGGGCAATCGCTCCGAAGCCACCATCCAGATCGCTCCGCAGCGGCTGGTCAACCTCAGCGATGTTGTGAAGCTGGATGCGAACGTCCTCTCTCTGCTTGATGGCGCTCAGACCTTGAAGCTGAAGAGCGTTGATCTGCCGCTAGAAGCTACGGCCAAAACTTACTTGGAAGCCAAAGTACCTGTTAAGCGGACACTACACCCCTATCTCCAGGCAGCCCAGACCAATCCTTCCGCGCTCACGGCACTGGCGACCAATCCACAGCTGGCCGCGATTGCAAAAATCTATGCCGTAGACCTGGGAAAAATCAGCGATCAGCTTCTCCTCAGCGGGGATGGCAATCAGGACTATGAACAGCTCACCTGCATCGGCCTGCAGCCAGGCAGTTTCATCGACACCCTGGTGGGGATTGTCAATGTCAAGAAGTCAGCTGGCTTCAATGGGGGCTTATGCACGAAGGGGAGTCGCGAATACATTGCCTATTACATGGACTTCGGAAGCGGCTGGCAGTATATGGGGACCGCCTCGGTACGCGTCCACGATATCGCCTCGATCCCTTCAGATGGTCTTCACTATACCGCTTATCTTCCTGTTGATCTGCGCAAATATCGGAAGAGATGTGAGCAGGCTGTTATGGTGAAGCTGAGGGCAATCCTCTCCTGGGAAAGCGCACCACCCGTGGACCCGAACTGGGTGCCTGTCTGGGGCGGCCGAGAAGATACGACTGTGCTGCTCTCACCTTTAGGCAACAAGGAAGACACAGACAAATTGACGCCCTTCATCACCGCAGCCGGCCGGGTGTCGACCGACAAGATCAATCCCCTCACGGGACTCGCCACTGCCCTATCCCCCTTCGTGGTTAGCCAGGCACCGTTCGGAGGCGAGGTGATGATCAGTGGCTATATCCTGAATCATCCCAATTACAGCAGTGGTGGCGCCAAACTCCGCTACAAGGTGATGATTTCCAATGATGGCATAAACTTTGCCCCCGCCATCGATTCTTTTACCATCAGTGTGGATCGCTGGACGGGTGCCGTGGTCACGCAGTTTGATCTCAAGCAGGAGGTTGATAGCGAAGGCTTCTATGCCTATCAAGTGGACTCGATTGGTCCCGACTTTACCTTCGTGGACGAGAATGTGTTGTTCCGCTACTTCACCAATCCTCGCCAAGGTGCCCACTGGATCCGGATCGACGTGGAAGATCCCACTACATTAACGATCATCCCCTCCAATTCTGTAAAGTTGATGATCGACAACAAAGCCCCTAATCTGACATTCACCATGGATCAGACCCCCTGCTCCGACATCAAGGTGGGAGCCGATATCACGGGCACGTTTAGTGCCGATGATCCGCATATGGGCGATGTGCTGATTGGCGTCTTTCCCTCCGGCTCTGCCAGCAAAACATACTCGCTTTCCACAGACACCCAGAAGACCGGCACCTGGAAAGTGAGCACAGTGGGGCTTGGCAAGTGCGGATATGTAGTCCAGGCATCGGCGGTTGACAGGGCGATTGTAAACAACACCAACTACGGCAACCCTACGAACGTGCAGTCGATCGGATTCTGCTTGCGGTAGAGCCTCGGCAATGGCCCGACTGCCCACCCTCGCTGTGGGCAGTCCGGCTTGCCTTGCGGCCTCGCCGACGGGGACATCAGACCCAAGTGCTCCCACCTTCCGCATTTGATCGAGATGCAGCGCAAGGCCTTCCTCTCAGCGACCAGGCGATGGCAAGCGTGGGCCCTTTTGAACATCAGCGATGCACCCTGCCTCAGTTCACCAGCCAGGCCGTTTTTTTTGATCACCCGTGCGTTGAGCAGGGAGGGGGCTGGCGCTGGGGTCTGCGGGGACTCAGCCGCGCAGGTGGCGGGAAAGCCTGGCCGGCGAGAAATGGAAACCCGCCGCCTCGGCGATCGCCACCACGGCGATGGGATCAGCCGCGGCCTCCACCTGGAGCTTGAGAGCCGGATCGGCCTCCACACGGGCATAGAAGGCGGTGAGCTGAGCTTTGGACACGCTGAATTTGCTATGGATTCAACCAAAGTCTAGGGAGATTGGCAGCCGGCCGTCAGAGCGCCCCCAGCAGCGCCCGCAGCCCCGGCTCCAGCGCCGCGAAGGCCCGGCCTCGGTGGCCGACGCGGCTTTTGCTGGCCTTGTCCATCTCGGCGAAGGTGAGGCCCAGTTCCGGCACCAGAAACACCGGGTCGTAGCCGAAGCCGCCCTCACCGCGCGGCGCCTCACAGATCAGCCCCTCGCAGCGGCCCTCCACCTCCAGCTGGACCACCCCCTCGGGGTCCGCCAGGGCCAGGGCGGCCACAAAGGCGGCGCGGCGATCGGCCGGCTGCCCCGCGGCGGCACGCTCGCCATCGGCGGCCGCCAGCTCCGCCAGCAACCGCTCTATGCGCGCCGCATCGCTCGGGGCGTAGCGGGCGGAGAACACCCCCGGCGCGCCGCCCAGGGCCGCCACCGCGAGGCCCGAGTCGTCGGCCAGGGCCCAGCAGCCGGTGGCGCGAGCCACGGCTTCCGCCTTCAGGCGAGCGTTCGCCGCGAAGGTGGCGCCGGTCTCCTCCACCTCCAGCCCTTCCGGCTGGGGCCGCACCGCCAGGGGAAACGCCGCGAGCAGGGCGGTGAATTCGCGCAGCTTGCCGGCGTTGCCGCTGGCGATCACAAGGGGGATGGGGCTCACACCGACTCCGCCAGCTGCCGCGCCCAGGCCAGCACCTCCGCCACCCGCTCGCCGTCCGGCGCCTCGCAATAGAGGCGCAGCAGCGGCTCGGTGCCGGAGAAGCGCAGCATCAGCCAGTGGCTGGGGCCGAGACGCAGCTTCACCCCATCGGTGTTGATCACCTCCCGCACGGGGGCACCGGCCACCTCAGTGGGCGGGGCAGCCGCCAGGCGAGCCTCCAGCCGGGCGCGACTCTCCATGTCCGGCAGGCGCAGATCGAGGCGGTCGTAGTGGCTGGCGCCGCCGCAGCGCTGCTGGAGGGCATCGATCCGCTGGCCCAGGGGCACGCCCCCCTCCACCAGCGCTTCGAGCAGCAGCAGGGCGGCGAACAGCGCATCCCGTTCGGGCAGGTGCATGCCGAAGCCCACCCCGCCCGATTCCTCACCCCCCACCAGCACCTCACCGGCGAGCATCGCGGCGGCGATGTACTTGAACCCCACCGGCATCTCCACCACCTCCCGGCCCAGGTCTTCAGCCACCAGGCGCATCAGGTCGGAACCGCTGACGGTTTTGATCACGCTGCCCGAGAGCTGCCGCGCCCGGGCCAGGTGGTCGATGAACAGGGGCATCAGCAGCTGGGTGCTGCAGAAGCGGCCGTTCTCATCCACCGCGGCGATGCGGTCGCCGTCGCCGTCGAACACAATCCCCACCGCCGGGCGGCCAGCGGCGGTGGAAGCCTTCACCGCCGCGATCAACTCCTCCAGATAGGGGGCGAGCGGTTCGGGCGGGTTGCCGCCGAACAAGGGGTCGCGCTGGGAGCGGATCTCCCGCACCGGCCCCTCCTCCCCCAGCAGGCCGCTCAAGCCGCCAGCCGCCGAGCCGTGCATCGGATCGACGATCACCTGCAGACCGCTGGCCGCCAGGCCGCGGGCCAGGGCGCCGGTATCGACGCGACCGCGCAGCCCCGCCAGATACTCGCCCATGGCATCGAAACGGGGCGTGGCGCCGGCGATCGGCACCGTGATCCCGCCGGCCTGCAGGCGCCGTTCCACCCGCTGGGTGAAATCCCCCTCCACCGAGCCGCCGAAGGGGCCCTTGATCTTGAGCCCCAACCATTCCGGCGGGTTGTGACTGGCGGTGATCACCAGGGCCCCCAGGGCCCGGCGCTCCACCACCGCCCAGCTGGCGGCAGGGGTGGGGATGGGCGTGGCCGCCAACAACGGCTCCAGGCCCGCGCCGCGCACCGCCGCACCGATCGCCTCCGCCAGCTCCGGCGCCAGGAAGCGGCGGTCGTAGCCGATCACCACGGTGCGGCTGTCGAGGCCGGCGGGGGCGCTGCTCTCCAGCTCCCGCGCCGCTGCGGCCGCCACCGGCAGCAGCCGTTCCACCGTGATGTCCACCCCGAGGATGCCGCGCCAGCCGTCGGTGCCGAAGACGATCGGGCTGGCCTCCAGGGGCAGGGGGGCAGAGGCCATGGGCGCGACGCACCGGGATACGGATGGGAACTCCTGTAGCAGAGAGCCCTGGCGGACGCCGCGGGCGAAGTGCCGGAGCGGCGGCAGACCACTGGCGCTGCGAAGGCACCCCTAGCGTGAGCTGATGCCGTCGCCGTTCCGATCGGCTCTCGCCGTTCCGACCCCCCCGCCCCTCACCGACCGGCTGCTGCGCAGCTGGCTGCGCTGCCGTCGTCGCGCCTGGCTGGATCGGCACGGGCCACGGGAGCGGCGCCAGTGGAGCGCCCACCGGGCCCTGGCGCTGGAGGAACAGCTGCGGGGCTTTCAATCCCTGGTGGCCAAACGTCCAGGGAGGGGGGAGGCCGCCTGCGCCCGAGGGGAGGCCGGCGTGGTGGGGCTGCGGCTGCGGGGCCAGGCGGCGGATCGCACGCCGATCGAAGCCCATCCGCCCCTGCTGCAGAAAGTGGAGGGTCCGAGCCGCTGGGGGGCGCACCGCTACCGGCCGCTGCTGGGCCGCCAGGGGCGGCGCACCACGCGCGAACACCGGCTGCTGCTGGCCCTGTGGGGGCGGCTGCTGGCCGCCCATCAGCGCGGCCCCGTTCCTGAGGGCCTGGTGCTCGGCGGCGGGGCGGCGCGGTTGGAGCGGGAGACGGTGAATCTGAGCGAGTCGCTGCAGCGCCAGCTCGATGACAGCCTGTCCCGCCTGGCGGCGGACCTGGAGCGGGCCGAACCACCGCCGCTGGTGAGCGACCGCAAGAAGTGCACCCTCTGCAGCTGGCGCGGCCTGTGCGACGAGGTGGCGGCGCGGGAGGGGCATCTCAGCGAGGTGAGCGGCATCGGCGGCAAACGCCGTGAGCTGCTGCTGGCCCTGGGCATCACCAGCCTGACGGAACTGGCGGCCGCCGATCCCGAGCAGCTGGCGGAGGAGTTGGCCGCCGACGGGGAACAGCACCGCGAGGTGGCGGCCCAGCTGGTGGCCCAGGCGCGGGTACAGGCGACGGGCACGCCGCAGCGGCGCGGGGCAGCGGCGGCGGCGTTGCCGGAGCTGGAGGCGGCGCCGGGGGTGCTGCTCTACGACATTGAGTCGGATCCCGATGCGCGCGACGACTTTCTGCATGGTCTGCTGCGGTTGCGGCGCCGACCGGATGGCCGCTGGCCCGATGCCGCCGAGGCCGCCCTCGCAGCGGAAGCCGCCTACCAACCCCTGCTGGCCCTGCAGGAGCACGGCGAGGCGCGACTGTGGGCCCGCCTGGGGTTGCTGCTGCGCCGTTATCCCGACTGGCCGGTGCTGCACTACGGCGAGACCGAGGCGATCAGCCTGCTGCGTCTGGCGGAGCGGCAGGGAATGGGGGAACCGGAGCGGGCGCAGCTGCGGGCCCGCCTGGTGGACGTCCACCAGCGGCTGCGGCGCCACTGGTTGCTGCCGGTGAACAGCTACGGGCTCAAGGCGGTGGCGGGCTGGCTGGGCTTCACCTGGAGCCAGAAGGGAGTGGATGGAGCCCGCTGCCTGCTCTGGTGGCGGCAATGGCGCCAGGCACGGGGCCAAACGGGCGCCCGCCGCAGCGGCCAACGCCTGCGCCGCATCTTCCGCTACAACCTCGATGATTCGTTAGCCACCTGGACGGTGGCCCGCTGGCTGCTGGATCCGCCGCTGGAGTAACGGTTCCCGACACAGCGGTGGGGCTTGTCCGGCCACTCGGGGCGGCTCTCACGGGATCGCAAAAGTCAAAACAGCATCATTGCCTTCCCGAGCAATCACCAACAGAGCTGAAACTCGCCACTTCATGACTGAATCGTACAGCCGCCAGCATGAAAGGCATTGGATTGAGCTCCGGGTTCGTGCCATCCGTAGCGTCGCCCCGTGAACTGCTTATCTCTTAGGCATGGCCATGGTTTTGCGGAAGCCCACGGCCGTTGAACCACTCAGCGCATTGGCGGGATCGGCCGTTTCGGGCTAGAATTGATTTCAATAGATCATGTTATCCAGCTGCTACTGTGGCTCTCGCTCCAACCCCCCTGAAGCAGTACCACATTTTCCTGGCTTCGCCTGGCGATGTTGGAGTTGAGCGACAATTTGTGCGGAAGTTCTTTGACGATTACAACCGCCATACCGCACATCTATGGCATACCCGCTTTGAGGTTGTCGACTGGGAAAATTATTCGACCTTTGGCGTGGGGCGGCCCCAGGAGCTGATCACGCAACAAACCCTGGAACGGTATTGGGGGTCTTTAGCGTTGGTGATCGGCATCATGGGCCAGCGATTTGGCTCGCCAAGCGGGAAGGCGGAATCGGGGACGAAGGAGGAGTTCGATTGGGCGCTGCAAAGCCATAGAGACTCGGGTTTCCCAGAGATCAAATGGTTCTTCCGCAAGGTTGATCAACTGGAGGGGATGCCATCTGAGCCCGAAGCCTTGATGGCAGCCGTGGATCAATGGAACAAGGTGCGCCTCTTTCGAGAGCAGATGAAGAATTTGCAGAACCCGGTTTTTTTCGGGGAATACCCGAGTGCGTCTGGATTCGCGGAGGTCTTCACGCGCGACCTCAACCTCTGGCTCGCGGAGCCCAGCAGACCGTGGGCAAAAGCGTCGCCAATGCAGTTTGGCGCTGCTGGCGGTGCAGCTTTTCTTGCCCCACCAGCAGAGTTTGATGCGGAGGGCTACCGAGCTGCGGTGCTCCAACGGTTCGATGCAATCAACTTCGAGATGATGGACACCTCGGGTGTACTTTATGGCGGAGTGCGGTTGTGGAGCGCGTTCGTACCGCAATCCATTAGGGAATGCCATGAATACAATCCACGTCTGCTGGAAATCCCCAAGGAGCAGCAGAAGCGGTTGGTGGAGAGCGGTGAGATCAGCGCCAAGGAACTGGAGCAAGCCGAACGGGAGGAAGAAAGGCTTCGACAGGAGTACTTCCGTCAACCCCTTCGCCCTGTATTGGATGTGGTCGACGATGCCTTGCGAACAGTCCCAGCGGGATCTGGGCGGAAGCTGGTGCTACTGGGTGATCCTGGCTCCGGCAAGTCATCGCTGATTCGCTATCTTACCCTGCGTTGGGCCCTCACCACCGACCCCATCCTCCGAGACGCACAACCCATCAGCAAGCCGCAGCGAAAGCTCGCATCAACCCAGAAGACATTAATGATCAAGTGGCTTCGCTTTCCGCTCATCTGGGCTGGGACATAATGGCCGGGAGCAAGGCGGGGGAGATCATTGATATCAACCAGCAAAGGCTCGGCAGAAAGAGGCAAAAAAGTCCGCGCCCGAATTTACCGCACATCCGCTCGGGAATATTGGCACTTCTTGCGATGCAGACGCTGGCCACGGCTGCTGCAGATAGCAGACTGTTGTGCTATGCAAAATCCAGGCACTCTTCCTGAGAGAAGCTGCAAGACCAGCGGACCACAGTGCTTTTGCGCCTGCGGGATTGGTTCCCCTTGAATCGGCTCATTAAGGCCAGGCTCCAGCGGCTCTCAGTTTCCGATTGCCGGGGATCTTTGGCCGCCTTCCCCCACCGGCGGGGCCTGAACCCCCTCGGGCATGGAGAGCTCCAGCCCATCGCCGGCCTGGTCCCAGAGCCGCGGCGCCACCAGCGCCGCCCGGCGCACCAGGGCCAGGCCGATCCAGCCCCCCTCCGGCAGCGCCAGCACGGAGGTGATCACCCCGGCGCGGTTGCCGTCGGCGTCCCGCAGGGCGGCCCCCGCTTCCGGCGCCCCGCCCCCGGCGGGCAGATGCCAGCGCCGCAGCTGCTGCTTCACCCCGTCGTAGGTGGCCAGCTTCGCCAGGGTCTCCTGGCCCAGGTAGCAACCCTTGCTGAGGCTCACCCGCGCCGCCAGTCCCAGTTCAAACGGGTTGACCTCCTCGTTCAGCTCCGCCGGCGCCGCCGGCTCCCCGCGGGCGATCCGCAGCCGCTCCGCCTCCGCGGCCGCCAGCGCCGGCCGAGCCGCCAGGTCGGCGGGCAGGGGGGCTCCGGCGGGCAGCAGCACCGCACCGCCCTCCAGGCGCCAGCCCGCCGCCTCGCCCAGGGCCTGCCAGCCACCCCCGGCCGCCGGTGGCGCCAGCTCGGCGGGTTCCAGCCACAGCCCGGGCTGCAGCGACCCCAACCGCACATCGTCGGCGGGGAAGAGCACCCGGTCGAAGGCGACGCGCACCGCTGCGGCATCACCACAGCTGACCGCCAACCAGGCCCCCTCGCCGTCGATCAGCACCTCCGCCAGCGCCCGCATCCGCGCCGTTGCCGTGAGGCAGCAGGTGCGGCGCCAGGCACCCGGCGGCGCGAGGGCCAGGTCCTGGCTCGTCTGGCCGTGGAGGAAGCGGCGGCTGTCGGGGCCGTCGAGCCGCAGCAGGGAGACGGGCTTCTCCAGGCGGGAGGGAAGGGCAGGGCGCCAGGACCAGGGATCGGGGAGAGGGGAGGGCATCGTGGGGTGGGTGGGGAAGCGAACACGGCGCGGGTTCAAGGCAACCCGCCGGCCACCGGGGCGGCGGCGGCCACCTCCTCCAGCAGGAACAGGCTGATCAGCTCCAGGCCCTCCCTCTCCATCGCCTGCCGGCCTCCCTCCTGGCGATCGACGATCGCCACCACCCGCTCCACCCCGTAGCCGGCCTCCCGCAGCTGGCGCACCGCCTGGAGCGCCGAGCCGCCGCTGGTGACCACGTCCTCCAGCACGGTGATGCGGCTGCCGGCGGGCGGCAGCGGCCCCTCCAGCCAGGCGCCGGTGCCGTGCCCCTTGGCTGCTTTGCGCACGATCAGGGCATCGAGGTGCCGCTGGCGCAGGGCGGCAGCCATGGCAACGGCGCTCACCAGCGGATCGGCGCCCAGGGTGAGGCCGGCCACCGCCGCCGCGTCTTCCTCCACCAGCGCCAGAAGGAGATCGCCCAGCAGGGCCAAGCCGGGGCCACTGAGGCTGACGGGCTTGCAGTTGACGTAATGATCGCTCTGGCGACCGGAGGCCAGGGTGAAACGACCCCGGCGGTAGGCCCGTTCCGCCAGCAACGAGAGCAGCAGGGCGCGGCGGCCGGCGGGATCAGGGGGCAGGGGCGGCATGGGCCGGAGGGGGCGGGGGTGGGAAACGGGTCGCGATCTCGCTAATTTGCGGACAACTTCCCATCGCGTCCGTCGAGTCTGACGTCGCCGCGTCCGCCGATGACCCCTCCTGCTCCCACCTTCGTCGGCCGTGCCCTGCGGCTGGGCCTTCCCCTCGCCTCCCTCGGCCTGGCCCTCCCCGCCGTCGCCCTCGACACCCCGGGGCCCGTGGTCTGCACCACCACCCTCGAAGCGCCCACCGTGGTGGGAAGCCGCACCGTGAGCGGCCCGGTGGAGGTCACCCGCTGCGGTGTGGTGCGCACCACCGCCGAGCTGATGACCGACCGCTACTACACCTGGCGAGCCCCTTACGCCCGCGGCGTGAGCGTGGTGAACCAGATCACCGACCTGTTCGGCATCGCCATGGGCGGCGGCCGCGACGGGAACCGGGTGATGGGCTTCGGTTTCGCCGACCAAGCCATCACCTGGGACGGCTCCGCCGTGGAAAACACCGCTGCCTGGCTGCTCGATCAGCAATCCCCCGGCCTGCCCCTGCGCACCGGCGACCTGCCGGCGGTGTTCGGCGGCAGCGTCGCGGATCCGGCCCGCACCGCCACCTGCCCCGGGCCCGATCGCGCCGGTTGCGGCGCCTCCCTCTCCAGCCCGCGGGAGGGCCCCACCAGCTTCTACCAACCCGTGCGAGGTCTGTGGTAGGCAGGGGGGAGCCACCGCTGGCGGCAACGGGGGCCTAGCCATCTGGTGAAGGCAGCGAACTCATAATTCGCCGTAGGTGGGTTCGATCCCCACGGCCCCCATCCCTGTCCAATCCAGACTCCGCCACCGCTTCCGCCCTCCATGCGATTCCTGGCGCTGGCTGTCCTGCTGGCCCTGATGGCCTTTTTCGCCGCCGGGGAGTTCGCCCTCATCCGGCTGCGCCCCAGCCGGGTGCAGCAGTTGCTGGAGGACGGGGAGGCCGGCGCGCGCTCTGTGGCACGGCTTCAGCAACGCCTGCGGCGCGTGCTGGTGGCCACCCAACTGGGGGCGGTGCTCGCCCTGCTGGCGATCGGCTGGATCGGCCGCAGCCTGGCGGCGGAGTTGCTGGTGCGTCTGGGGGGACACGACCTGAAGGCCGTCTTCGACCTGGCCGTTTTCCTGCTGCTGGCGCTGCTCGCCACCTTGATCGGCGGCCTCCTGCCCAAGGCGTGGGTGCTGCATCGCCCCGAATCCTCCGCCCTGCAGATGGCGCCGCTGCTGGAATCCCTCACCCGCACCCTGGCGCCGCTGCTGCTGCTGATCGAGCGCCTGACCGGCGGCCTGCTGCGCCTGCTCGGCCTGCCCCGCAACTGGGACGAACTGGTGCCGGTGCTCTCGGCGGGCGAACTGGAAACCCTGATCGAAAGTGGCAGCGTCACCGGGCTGATGCCTGATGAGCGGAGCATTCTCGAAGGGGTGTTCTCCCTGCGTGACACCCTCGTGCGCGAGGTGATGGTGCCCCGCTCGGGCATGGTCACCCTGCCGTTGGACGTGACCTTCGCCGGCATGATGGACGCGGTGCACGCCAGCCAGCACGCCCGCTTCCCTGTGATCGGCAGCTCGCTGGACGACGTGCGCGGGCTGCTTGATCTGCGGCACCTCGCCGAGCCGATCGCCCGCGGTGAACTGCGGCCGGAGTCGCCGCTGGAGCCCTACCTGCTGGAGGTGGCGCGGGTGCAGGAGAGCGCCTCCCTGGCTGACCTGCTGCCCCTGATCCGCAGCGGCAAACCCCTGTTGATCGTCGTCGACGAGCATGGCGGCACCGAAGGTCTGGTGACGGTGGCCGACCTCACCGGTGAGATCGTCGGCGAGGAGGACAACCCGCTGGAGGCGGCGGACGACCTGCAGGCCCTGGTGGAAGGCGGCTGGTCGGTGGCGGGGGACCTGGAGATCTTCGAGCTGAACCGCCAGCTCGGCCTGCGGCTGCCGGAGGCGGAGGGCCATCACACCCTCGCCGGCTTCCTGCTCGAACGCCTGCAGCACATCCCGGCGCCGGGGGAAAGACTGCGCTGGAAGGGGTTCCGCTTTGAGGTGCTGACCATGGACGGACCTCGCATCGAGCGGGTGCGGATCCAGCCGGTTCCGGGGGAGGGACCCGCTTGAGGGGGTACAGGAGCCGGCTGGGTCCACGAGCCCGGAGGCGATCGCCGATAATCGCGTTGCCCCCGCCGTGCGTGTGCCCATGAACCCTGTCCGCGTCGGGGTCATCGGCATCGGAAACATGGGCTGGCACCACGCCCGCGTGCTGAGCCTGCTGCGCGACGCCGACCTGGTGGGGGTGGCGGATCCGGCTGCGGGCCGCGGCCAGCTGGCGGTGGAGCAGTTCGGCTGCCGCTGGTTCCCCGACTACCGGGAGATGCTCGGCGAAGTGGAGGCGGTCTGCATCGCCGTGCCCACCCTGCTGCACCACCGCGTCGGCCTCACCTGCCTGGAGGCCGGCTCCCACGTGCTGATCGAAAAGCCGATCGCCGCCACCCGGGAGGAAGCGGCCGACCTGATCCGGGCGGCCGAGACCGCCGGTCGACTGCTGCAGGTGGGGCACATCGAGCGCTTCAACCCCGCCTTCCGCGAGCTGCTCAAGGTGGTGGGGGGCGAGGAGATCGTGGTGCTGGAGGCGCGGCGACACAGCCCCAACCCCGACCGGGCCAACGACGTGTCGGTGGTGCTCGACCTGATGATCCACGACATCGACCTGGTGCTGGAGCTGGCCGCCGCGCCGGTGGTGCGCGTGGCCGCCGCCGGCGGCCGCAGCTCCGATGGGCCGATCGACTACGTCAACGCCACCCTGGCCTTCGCCAACGGCGTGGTGGCCAGCCTGACGGCCAGCAAGATGGCCCATCGCAAGGTGCGACGGCTCTACACCCACTGCCGCAACAGCCTGATGGAAACCGATTTCCTCAACCACAACCTGCGCATCCACCGCCGCTCCACCGGCTCGTTCAGCGCCGATCACGGCGAACTGGTGTACCGCAACGACGGCTTCATCGAGGAGGTGAGCACTACCTCGATCGAGCCCCTCTACGCCGAATTGGAACACTTTTTGCGCTGCGTGCGCGGCGAGGAGAAACCGGCCGTGGATGGCCTGCAAGCCTCCCGCGCCCTGCAGCTGGCCGATCTGATCGAGCAGTGCGTCGAGCAGCCCAACCTCTGCATGGCGCTGGACGCGCCGATCTGAGGGCTCAGGTGGCCCGGGTGAGCTGTTGCAACGCGCGCAGCTGCCAGCGGCGGCAGGCAGCCGGGGAGGAGCGGTAGAACAGATCCCAGGCATCCCCCTTGTGGGAGCCGTAGTCGGCGGAGGGCACCTCCGGATGGAGTTGCTGCCAGCCGACGCGCACGGCATGGCCGATCACCACGTCGAGGGCGAGGTCGTCGTCGAATTGCACCTGGGGATTGGCGGTGACGAAGGCGATCAGGGTGAGCAGCGTCTCGGTGCAGAGCTGGCGGTACTCCGGCGCCTCGATCTTGCCAAGCAGCTGCTCGACAAGGGAGGCGAAATTGCGCTCGCCCGGCGTTTTCTCACTCAGCAGCGGGCCGCTCTCCAGGCGGTTGCGGCGCTCCAGCTTGTCGCCGATCACAATGCCGCGGCAGTGGTGCAGCAGATCCCAGATCCCCGCGTGGAAGTTGCGTGGCACCCGCGCCAGGGCCCCCAGGCGCTTGCGGTGCTGCAGCCAACCGCCACCCTTGGGAAGCTCCTCCAGTGGATCGGGCACCTGCCAGCGGACGCGGCCGCGCAGATGCAGCTGTTCCTTGCGCTGCAACGCCGCCCGGGCGTGCTCCACATCGGCCAGCACCGCCCGCAACCGCCGCCGGATCTGATGGGGAGGCAGGGCGCAGAGGGCCTCGAACGCATCGCTGGGGCTGAGATCGTCGGCGGCGGCAAGCTCGCTGGTGAGGAGCAGCAGCAGCTGGCCGAGCTGGAGGGTGAGGCTGCCGCTGAGCAGGTTGGGTTCATGGCGCGCCAGGCCGTCAAGGGCGAGCAGCAGCTCCTGCTGGAGCATCCCTTCACGGCCGTCTTCACCGCCGAAGCGACGGATGCGGGCGGCGATGGAGAGGCTGCCCAGGGGCTGGCTGATCAAGGCCTCGTTGGTGTAGTTGCGGCCCACCACCACCTGCTTCTGGCGCACCAGCAGATCGGTGAGGGCATCCTCCAGGCGGGGGTGCACCAGGCCCATGGCGCCGGCGGAGCGGCGCACCACATTCCAATCGGCCCGCACCAGGGCGCGGCGATACACCTCCTGCAGCAGCGCCATCAGCTTCACCGGACGGCCGGAGCCGGGGCCCTGCAGCCGGGCGTTCGGGCCGAGCCGCCGGCCGAGCAGCTCCAGCACCTCCGCCTGCTCCTCCAACGAACGGCTGTGCCAGAGACGCTCGGCCAGATCGGCCACGGGGATCTCCTCCAGCTCCTGCTCCTGCTGGGCGGTGAGCGGGGAGCGGCTGGAACTCGGTGGCAGCAGCGTCTGCTCGCTGGGCCAGAGATCGCAGGCGGCGAGAGCCTGGTCGGAGAGATCCACCACGCTCGCCTGGCTGACCAGATCGGGCAGCGGCGCCAGCTGCACCGGCACCCCCTCCAGCTGGCCGCGGAGCAGTTCCTGGCCCAGGGCCAGGAAAGCCTCCGGATCGCGCTGGAAGGCGGCGGCGGCAACCGGCACCAGCAGCAGCGGGGCACCGGCTCCGCGCCAGTGGCGGCGCAGCAGCCGCACCTCCGCCGCCACGGTGTCCACCAGTTGCAGGGGGTCATCGGCCAGGTAGAAGGTGTCCTCCTCCAGCACCGCCGGCAGGTAGGCCACCCGCTCGTCGCCCAGCTGGTACAAGCGGGCGGTGGCCATGGTCTCCATGCGCACCGGCGGATGGCCCGAGAGGCCCAGCCGGACGTTCGCCCCCACCGTGGCCATGCGCTGGGCCAGCTCGCGGGAGCTGGCGATGCGCGGCGCGGCGGCGTCGCCCGGGGAAGGGGCATCGAGGGGGGTGGCCACCGGCAGGCCCGCCTGGCGCAGGGCGTCGGCGATGGCGGCATCAGCGGGCACCAGGCTCACCAGCACCTCGCCGGAACCGAGCGGGGCGGAGTGGCGGCGGTGGCAGGGATCGAGATCCTCCGGCGTGATCAAGCCGTGCAGCAGCAGGTCGGAGAGCCAGGTGAGGCTCTGGGTCCACAACAGCGGCACGTTTTCATTCGGCTGCCGGGGCTGGCTGCCGGGGTTGCGCCGCTCGGCCGCGATCGCCGCCTGCGGCACGTAGTAGAGCTCCGGCAACAGGGGCACGCCGTCGACTGAGACGCTCAGCTCGTCGAGGCGACGGCGCCAGCGACGGGCTTCCTCCCAGCGCTCCTCGCAGCAGGCGGTGATCAGCTCATAGGCGTGGAAGAGCGGCCATTCGCACTCGATGTGCTCGAATTCCGCCAGCTCTTCGGGCTCGTAATGGAGGCGGCTGACGTCCTCCACCACACATTGGTGGCCGTCGCGTCGGAAGCGCTTGTAGCCGTAGGCGCCGCCCAGATCCCCGCGGATCTTGGTGCGGGTGCGTTCCACCAACGCCGGATCCTCCACCGCCCAGGCGGGGTAGCCGATCACCGAGAGGCAGGCGCTGTCGGCCTCCTTGCTGCCCGATTCGCGGGGCAAGAGGCCAACCAGGGCGCGACGCAGCCGCACGATGGCGTCGTGGGGGATCGCCAGGCAGCAGCTGCCATCGCCGTGGGGACCGAAGAGGTCGACGCCATCGAGAGCCTCGAGGGCGGCCTTGACCAGGCCGATCGAGCTGGCGTTGCGCTCCGGCAGGCCGTGGTTGCCCTTGTCACCCCGCTCCCAGATCCCGTAGTCGGCCACCCGATAGGCGCGGCAGACGTAGTACACCAGGTTTTGAATGAAGTCCCGCTCATGGCGGGTTTGCACCACCACCAGGCCGGAGCGGGTGAGCTGGGCCAGCTGGAGCAGGAACAGGCCGGTGGCATCGAGCTGGAGATGCCCCCAGCCGTCGTCGCGCACAACTGGTTCACCACTGCCGGTGTCGAACTTGGCGTGGATCGCATCGAGCGGATCGAGGCTGCTCTTGAAGCGCTCCACCTTGGCGGATTGGCGCAGCATGGCGGAGAGCAGGCCCCGCATGAGCTGGAGCACGCGCTGCTCCAGCTCGAAGGCGCGGCGGCAGGGCCCGCGCAGGCGGCGGTGGGCCAGGGCCAGACCCCAGACGCACTGAATGGAGTACACGCAATCGCGCACCCAGGCGTCGCCGTAGTTGCCGTGAACGGTGTGGGCCGTGCTGGCGGGCAGCAGACCGGTGAGCGGATGCTGGCGGCTCAGGACCACCGCGTCGATGCGGCGGTCGAGCTCCTGGAGGACGGCCCAGGCCCGGGAGTCCTCCGGTCTGAGGGGTGGCGGAACGCCGGGATGGGCCCCGGAGGGGGAGGCGGCGGAGCGCGATGGAGCGGTGAAGGCGGGACCCTGGACCATGCTGCGACGCCACCGAAGGCTGAGCCATAGATTTTCTCCTGCTGACCCCCCCGACCATGGCAGCGATCGTGACGGCAACCGACCGCACCCGCGTGTTAGGAATTCCTGTGAATGTCTGCCCCGATTTTTTCGCGGCTGCCCTGGCCCTGCACGGCAGCGGTGGCGGTCAGGTGGTCACCCTCAACGCGGAGATGACGATGACCGCGAAGGCAGAGCCGGCCCTCGCGGCGGTGATGGAGGCGGCGGAGCTGGTGATCCCCGATGGCGCTGGCGTGGTGTGGGCCTTGGGGAGGAAGGGTTGGCGGGTGCGCCGCAGCCCCGGCATCGAACTGGCCCGGCGGCTGCTGGAGCACGGGGCCAGCCGGGGCTGGCGGATGGCGCTGGTGGGCGCCTCCCCGGAAACGATGGCGCGCCTGCAGCAGCGCCTGGCTGGGGAGATCCCGGGCCTGAACCTGGCCCTGGCCTGCCATGGCTACCAACCTGCGGAAGCCTGGCCGGGGATCGAGCGCCATCTGCAGGAGCTGCAGCCCGATCTGGTGCTGGTGGCCCTGGGAGTGCCACGCCAGGAAACCTGGATCCACGGGCTTCAGCCGCGCACAGGGCTGTGGATGGGGGTGGGCGGCAGCTTCGATGTGTGGGCGGGTGTGAAGAAGCGGGCACCGGGCTGGATGGGCTCTCTGCGCCTGGAATGGCTCTACCGGCTGCTGCAGGAACCGCAGCGCTGGCGCCGCATGTTGGCGCTCCCCGCATTTGCCTGGGCCGTGCTGCGGCAGGGCTGAGGGCCGCCGAGACCAGGGAACCACGCTCAGGGGTAGTGCTTTTCCGGCTGGAAATCCTCTTCCTCCGGCTCCGGACCTGGCCCCGGCTGAGGCAGCGGCAACCCCCGGGGGACGACCGGCTTCAGCTCCGACTCCGGCATCTCCTGTGGCTCCAACCCCTCGGCCGATTCTGCGGCCTCCTTTGCCTCCTCCACATCGAGCAGCGTCTGCACGTGGGGGTCAACGGTGCCCAAACGATTCATGCCCGGGGAGAGAATCCGCTCGAGCAGGGCGGGGCCGTCCGGGGTGTTGCGGCCGATGGCGGCAAAGCTGAGGGCGGAGAAGATCGCCACCAAGGCATCTTTAAAGAGGCGTGGCATGGCGCCCTTCCAGCGCCTTTCTGCCTCCTCCTTGAGCTGAGTGCTTCGCAAGCGAAGTTGGGGCTCGATCTGCTGGATCAGCATCTGGCGGGCCTGGGGGAGTGGCACGGTGAGACTCCCAGGCGTAATCACGGGAGCCCCGGGGATCGAGGAGATTGCACCGGCGAGCTGCTCCTCGGTGATGGCGAGGCGAATCCGCTCGAGGCCGCGGCTGTAGACCCCGATCTGGGCCTGCTCCAGGTCGCCGAGCCGGACGAGCAGGGAGACGGAAGCCCAGGTTTGTAAAGGAACCATCAAAACGAAGCCCAGGGCGACCCAGAAGGACAACCAGCTGAGGCGGGGCAGGTACGTGCTGGAACTCTGGGGATTATCCAGATAGGCGCCCAGCAGGATCAGCACCAGCGCGATGATCGGAAAGCTCACCCCGCCGCGCAAGCTGCCGCAGACCCTCTCGATCCAGGCCGGATCGAGGAGCCGCAGGGGCCAGGCCGCCGCCAGCACTGTGATGGCGTAGATGCCAAGCAGGGCAAACCCAGCCCAGTAAAGGGCGAAGCAAACCTCAAAGGTGCGGGATTCGGAGCTCACGGGTTCTGAAGGCGACAGACGAGAGGAGGGATCGCAGTCTGCAGTTTAGTCTCCCGCTTCGGCATGCCCATAGCGGTTTGGTCTTACCGCGAGGCATGGCCCCGTGGTGCGCAGGGGCACAATGAAGGCAATGGATTTGAGGATCACATCTTTCAGAGGCGGCAAGTGATCGCCAGTTTTTGAAATATGCTGGAAGCGCTTGCAGCAGGGGCATAGACTATGCTTAAGGGCGATCACCAGATCTGAGCAAAAGGGGAGCTGCCGCATTCTTCAACAAAGCGAGGCAGACAATGCCCGATCGCTCAAGCACGCTTTAGAGCAAGCAAAAGGAGAGAAACAAATGAAAAGATGACCAAAGAATCTTCATCGATGGCAGCCAATTAGTACCCCACCAAAAAACAAGGAGAAAAATTATCACTCTCAGAAAAAATTTAAAATTGCAACATTCCATTCATGATCGACGAAGGCAGCGCACTCAGCCACACAGAATGCAAAACACAGGAAATACAAAGGTGGGATGATTGGATAAATACTTTGGGAATCCCGTAGGAACCCAAGAAAGAATTCCAAAAGAGCTATGCCTGAGGTCGATAAAAAGATTGGGGCCTGACTAAATCAAAAAGCAAGAACAGAAAAGCAGACAACCAGATAGAGAAAGCAATAGAGGTTAGCTATCTTGAAATAAAATATGCCGCATATGATTAAAAAAACTGAGCTAACAATTAGAAATTAATAGAAATCTAGCTAGGGATATTAGCTAGTCTCGGAAGACAATACTTTATGTGGGCGAAGAACTCTCAAGCGGATTGAGAAACGCGCTGGCGAAGACGACGTGAAAAGGCGAAGGCGGAAACAGCGCCCATCAAAGGCAAAGGACCGGGGGCTGGATTTCTTGCCGTGAATTGAACACGAGGAGCGTTAAGCGAATCACCAACAGTATTTGAATACTGGATTCGCGCGGATATTGAAGACCAATCTACTGGATTGCCGCCAATGGGTATGTTGGCTACATTTGCAGGGATAACGAAGGAGATGCGGGAATTAGTCCAAGACCAATCCATTATGGGCGTATCAAGGGCGAGGTAATTTGAATCGACATAAGCATTATTTGCAGAGAGAGTAATATCATCAAAAGACAAGGGGGTACCTGAATTGATGCCAGGACCTTCGAGCTTAATCCCACTGATGGTCACCGGCAAAGCCCAACTGCCATTGACCGCGAGTCGAACCCTGGCTCTGGTAACATCTTCTGCAGACATAACCGACATAGTGAAACCACCGGCAGAAGACACATTGGTGGTTGAGGTGGGATCAAATGCAGCGCAAGTATTCTGTCCAACTGTCTCAACGCAGGCAGCTTTGCCGGGCGAGGCTGAAAGCACCAGAGGGGCCGCAGACAGGGCGCAGACAGCGGCGATTCGAGACAGAGAGGTCATGGAAGGGTTGATGGATAGGGAATCGGCTGAAGCAGGCAGGAGTGCTTCAAAGTCTGCTTGCACTTACTTTACCAGGGATGTCAATGCCTTGCAGCGGGGCGGGGCAGGGCTTACTGGATTGTGGTGAATCCAAGACCCGGACTCGCAGAACGGGGGAAGGGCGACCACCTGCACCCCTCAGCGGAACCCCACCGACGCCTGCCACACGAAGGCCAGCAGCAGGAAGAACAGGGGGATGATCGGCAGGATGTCCACCAGTGGGCCGAATGCCTGATACGCCTCGGGCAGCTGGGCGAGGGGGGCGTGCAGGGGGAGTCCGGCCAGCAGGGTGAGAGCCATGAGCGTCAGAGGGGGGGCGTCAGGGGAGGAAGCGCCGAAGCCTGGGGACAGGCCTTGCAGGATCTCGAAACTACCATGTGTGCGCCGCCTCAGAGGCCGGATCCCAGGGAGCGAAATCCTCTGCAAAGCACCCCTCCTCGATCGCCCGGGCCATGGCCGTGGTGAAACGCAGCAAGGTGGTGAGGTTGTGCAGGCTCAGCAAGGTGCGCCCCAGCATTTCCTCGGCGCGCACCAGGTGGTGCAGATAGGCGCGGCTGTGGAGCCGGCAGGCCAGGCAGGGGCAGGTGGGATCCAGGGGCGCGTGGTCGTGGCGGAAGCGGGCGTTGCGCAGATTCCAGCGCTCGCCCGCCACCAGCGCCGTGCCGTGGCGGCCCAGGCGGGTGGGCAGCACGCAGTCGAACAGATCGAAGCCCTCCGCCACCGCCACCGCCATCTCCCGGAAGCTGCCCACCCCCATCAAGTAACGGGGCCGATCCTCCGGCAGCAGCGGCCCCACCAGCCGCACGATCCGGTGCATCTCCTCGGGCGGCTCGCCCACGCTCACACCCCCCACGGCGATGCCGGGCAAATCCAGGGAGGCCACCCGCCGCGCCGACTCCTCGCGCAGATGCGGATAGCAGCCCCCCTGCACGATGCCGAACAGGGCCTGGTCAGACCGGGTGTGGGCCGCCAGGCAGCGCTCCAGCCAGGCGTGGGTGCGGCGGCAGGCGGCGGCCACGTCGGCCTCACTGGCGGGATAGGGCGGGCACTGGTCGAACGCCATCACCACATCCGCCCCCAGGGCCATCTGGATCGCCATCGCGCTCTCCGGCGTGAGGGTGATGCGGCGGCCGTCCCGGGGCGAACGGAAGCTCACCCCCTCGTCGTCGATGCGATTGATGTCCGCCAGGCTGAACACTTGAAACCCGCCCGAATCCGTGAGGATCGGCCCGTCCCAGCCCATGAAGCGATGCAGGCCCCCCGCTTCAGCCACCACCGCCTCGCCGGGCTGGAGGTGCAGGTGGAAGGTGTTGGCCAGCACCATGCGCGCGCCTGTCTCTGCCAGCTGCGGCACCGTGATCCCCTTCACCGTCGCCAGGGTGCCAACGGGCATGAAGCGCGGCGTGGCCACCGGCCCGTGGGGCGTTTCCAGGCAGCCGCAGCGGGCCCGGGTGCGCGGACAGCGGGCCTGGACCCGAAAGGCAGAGTTGGAGGCGATCGCCGCGGGCCGTCTCAAGCCCGACGCTAACCGCCCCCCATGCGCCCTCCGCCCACCCCCTCCTGGCTGCGGGATCTGAGCGGGGCCTGGATCTTCTATTCCGTGCTGCCCGCCGCGCCCTGGATCGAGCCCCGCTTCGCGCGCATCGCCCGCTTCGCTCCCTGGATCGGCGCCGTTCTCGGCGCTCTGCAGGCCTTGCTCTGGGCGGGGTTGGAGGGCCGGGTGCCGCCGCTGACCCAGGTGGCGCTCGTGCTGGTGCTTGCGCTCTGGCTCACCGGCGGCCTGCACATGGACGGCGCCATGGACACCGCCGACGGCCTGGCGGCGGGGGAGCGGCTGCTCGAGGCGATGGAGGACAGCCGCGTCGGCGCCAGCGGCGCCCAGGCTCTGGCCCAACTGCTGCTGCTCCGCGGCGCGGCGCTGGCCTGCCTGGGGCCGGCGGCGCCCCTGGCCCTGGTGTGGGCGGCGGTCTGGGGCCGGGTCGCTCCCCTGCTGGCCATGGCCCGCTTCCCCTATCTGCGCCCCGGCGGCACGGCGGCGTTCCACCGCCGCCACTGGGCCGGGCTGGCGGTGGAACTGCGGCCCACCCTGCTGCTGCTGCTCGGCCTCACCCCGGCGACGCTGGCCCTCCTCCCGCGGGCCGGCCCGCTGGCCGCGCCACCGGCCGCCCTGGCCATCGGCCTGCTGGCGGGCCTGCTGCCGGCCCTGGCAGTACCCCGCTGGCTCGGGCGCCGGCTCGGGGGACACAGCGGCGACAGCTACGGGGCCTGTGTGGAGTGGAGCGAAAGCCTGGCCCTGCTGCTCAGCGCCCTGGTGCTGACGCTGGCAGGCTGAGGCGGAAGGCATTGCCCCGCTCGGGCAGCTCCGCCGCCACCAGGGCCGGAGAGTCGAGCAGCTCGAGGCGGCCCCCCAGCGCGCCCGCCAGATCCCGGGCCAGGGCCAGCCCCAGACCGGTGCCGGGGCGCTGGCGCCCGCTGCGGCCCCGCACCCCCCGCTCGAAGATCGCCTGCCGCTCGTCCGCCTCGATCGGCGGTCCCCCGTCCCACACCGTGAGCTCCAGCCGCCCGTCCGCCTCGCGGCCATGCAGCCCCACCGCCACCCCCGGCGGGCTGTAGCGGAAGGCGTTCTCCAGGAGGTTGGCCAAAATTTCAGCCACCGCGCCGCTGTCCCCCCGCCAGGCGGGCAGCACCGCTGGAGAATGCCAGCTCCGACCCTGCAGATTCGCGGTGGCGGCCGCTCTCTGCCGCAAGGGTTCCAGCAGATCGGCCAGGGGCGCACCCTCCGGCCCGCTCAGCAGCGGGGGCAGGAGAAGCGGCTGCGGGGCGGGCGCGGGTGCGAGCAGGGTCTCGGGGCGGGCCAGGGTGCTGAGGGCATCCACGTACCGGTTGAGCTGCCGCTCCTCCGCGAGCAGACCCTCCACCAGGGAGCGGTTGTCGCTGTCCTGATCGAGCCGGCGCAACAGCAGCTGGCCGAAGGTGCGCAGCGCCGTGAGTGGATTGCGCAGCTGGTGCACCAGCACCCGCAGGCGCTCCTCCTGGAAGCTGAGCTGTTGCTCCAGCCGCCGTTGCTCGTGGTCAAGGGCGAGAGCATCGGTGAGGCAGAGGGCCACGGCCTGAAGGCGCTGGGCCAGGGGCTCGGGCCAGAGAGCCCCTTCGCTTTCCACCTGCAGGGCACCGAGCAGAACCTGGTGGTGGCGCAGGGGCAGCCAGCGACGCTCCTCCGCCGGCACCCGCAGCCGGCTGGCGCTGTCCACGGCCGGCAGGGCGCGTCCATCCACGGGCCAATGGCCGACGGGCA
This sequence comes from Cyanobium sp., assembly GCA_044351065.1. Taxonomy (GTDB): domain Bacteria; phylum Cyanobacteriota; class Cyanobacteriia; order PCC-6307; family Cyanobiaceae; genus Cyanobium. Next base: position 115,874 of record JBILGK010000004.1, on the reverse strand, counting down.
CCAGGCTCGGTCGGCCCTCCGGACCCTGATGGGCGACGTAGACCACCAAAGACCGCACGGCGGTGCAGTCGACAAACTGGGCGAGCTGGTGCTGCAGCAGGCTCAGAAACCGCTCTGAGACAGGCATCACCGGCGGTGGAGAGGCGAAGGGGAGGGACCTGGACTCGCGCCGCCCGGGCTTCACAAAACTTCTTGGTCGACCAGGGAGCGCTTTTGGAAAAAAGCTTTAAAGTGTATGTATCGACCACTACTTTGCGGCCCCCCAGAGGGCGGCGGGTCACGGTGGCGACAGCCAGGGGTTGCGCCCACCACGCATCCAAGGCTACAGCAGGGGAAGCAGCGTCCCTGCTCCAGTCGCGTCCCTCCGGGACGCTGGCGTCGCCCCGCTGATCGGCCTCCGATCCTCTGCCGGACCTCCGACGTAGGGACGACGGTCCGCCCCACTTGGCGGGCCCGCTCACGGCGCCTGCCTCCCGCGGGCTCCGTCGGCAGAGGCAGTCCACCGCCCCGGGGCGGCCGGCGTCCTCTTTTCTCCCGCCACCCCCCTTCCGTTCCTCTCCAGCCTCCCGTCCGGGAGCCCCGTCATGTCCAAGAAGCGCAAGCGCATCAGCCGCCGTCGTCTCGCCGGTCAACGCGTTCTCGCCCATGTGCCCACTTTCAACCTCGAAACCGGCTCCCACAAGCCGGTGACGGCCGCCCGTCGCTACATCGCGGAGTCGGATCTCGTGCCACCTGCGATCCTGAATGTGCGTCGCAACGAGCACACCACCGATCGCTTCTTCTGGGGGGAGAAGGGTTTGTTCAGCGCCCAGTACGCCGAGGAGAATCACTTCCTGTTCCCCTCGCTTCGCACGATCGTTGACCGCATCGGAGAAGAGGTGCTCTTCGAAGGGCTTGAGGCCCTCGCCGCCGATGACTGGGAGGAGATGGAGGAGTACGAATACGCCTTCGTCTAGTCGGTTGGCGGGCCGGCCTCAGCGCTCTGGGACAGCCGCTCGGCCCCAGCCCGCCTCCAGGAAGTCGCGCATCCGCGGGAACAGATCCGGATCGATCCCGTGACCACCCGGGAACTCCAGTCGTTCCACTGTGCCGCCCGCGGCCCGCAGCCGCTGCTCCAGCTCCTCGCTGGCCGCGGCGGCCACCACGGGGTCCTGCTGTCCGTGGGTGAGCAGAACCGGCGTGCGGGGTTCGGGGTGCCAATCCGGGTGCGGATAGCCACTGCAGGCGATCAGCGCCGCCAGGGGAAGGTCCGTCGCGGCGTCCAGGGCCATCGCCGCCCCCTGCGAGAACCCGAGCAGGGCGGTGCGCTCCCACGGCACCGTGGCGGCCAACTCGCCCAGCCGCCGCCGCAGATCCCGGCGGGCCTCGGCCAGCTGGCTCCAGTCGGGCGCCGGGCTGAGTCCGTACCACTGCCGACCGATCCCGGCGGGGTGCGGCTGGGGCGCCCGCAGGGCCACGAGGCTCACCGCAGGACCCACCAATTCCACGCCGAGATCCAGCAGGTCGTCGGCGTCAGCCCCCCAGCCGTGCAGCAGCACCAGGCGGCGACGGGCCGCCTCCGGGCCGAGCGTGAGGGCATCGAGCCCCCCGCCGGCTTCGGACGGATCGGAAGGAAACGGACGCACGGAAGGCGACGGCAACGACGGGGAGGGCAAGAGGGGTTCGAACCTACGGGGTGGCGACCGCTGCGTAGGTTTGCTCCTGTGTCCCCCACTCTGCCGCCATGGCCCCGACGGCCCTCTTGAGCGTGTCCGACAAGCGGGGGTTGGTGCCCCTGGCGGAGGGTCTGCTGGCGAGCGGCTTCCGGCTGCTCTCCAGCGGCGGCACCGCCGCGGCGCTGGCGGAGGCCGGCCTGCCTGTCACCCGCGTGGCCCAGCACACCGGAGCGCCGGAGATCCTCGGCGGCCGGGTCAAGACCCTCCATCCGCGCATCCACGGCGGGATCCTGGCGCGGCGGGAGGATCCCGCCCACCAGGCGGAGCTGGAGGCCCAGGGGATCGACGCGATCGACGTGGTGGTGGTGAACCTCTACCCCTTCGTCCGCACGGTTGCCGATCCGGCGGTGGACTGGGAGACGGCGGTGGAGACGATCGACATCGGGGGGCCGGCCATGGTGCGCGCCGCCGCCAAGAACCACGCCGATGTGGCGGTGCTCACCGATCCGGACCAGTACGAAGGCTTCCTGGCCGCCCTGGCCGCCGGTGCCGTCGACCTCGACCTGCGCCGCCACCTGGCCCTGGCGGCCTTCCGCCACACCGCCGGTTACGACGCTGCAATCGCGGCCTGGCTGGGGAGCCGGCTCGAGGCAGCGCAACCGGCTCCTCTGCAGCTCAGCCTGGGGGCCCTTCACAGCCTCCGCTACGGCGAAAATCCCCACCAAAGTGCGATCTGGTACGGCAGCGCAGGGGTTGGCTGGGGTGCTGCCGCCCAGCTTCAGGGCAAGGAGCTCAGTTACAACAACCTGGTCGACCTCGAAGCAGCCCTCGCCACGGTGCGCGAATTCGGCTACGGCCCGGGCGCCGAACCCGCCGCCGTGGTGATCAAACACACCAACCCCTGCGGCGTGGCCACCGGGCGTGACGGCCCCGATGCCTTGCAACGCGCCCTGGATGCCGACCGGGTGTCCGCCTTCGGGGGCATCATCGCGCTCAACGCTCCGGTGGAGGCGGCCGCGGCCGAGCAGCTCACCGGGCTGTTCCTGGAGTGCGTGGTAGCCCCGGCGGTGACGCCGGAGGCCCGGGAGATCCTCGCCGCCAAGGCCAATCTGCGCGTGCTGGCGCTCCCTCCCGAGGCGATGGGCGGGGGGGAGCGACGACAGCTGCGCAGCATCCTCGGCGGCATGCTCGCCCAGGAACTGGATGATCACCCCGTCGAGCCCGGCGCCTGGACCGTGGCCAGCCAGCGGCAGCCGGACGAACAGGAGCTGCGCGATCTCACCTTCGCCTGGAAGCTGGTGCGCCACGTTCGCTCCAATGCGATCGTCGTGGCGCGCGAGGGCCGCAGCCTCGGCATCGGCGCCGGCCAGACCAATCGGGTGGGATCCGCCCAGCTGGCTCTGGCGGCCGCCGGCGAGGGCGCCCGCGGCGCGGTGCTGGCCAGCGACGGCTTCTTCCCCTTCGACGACACGGTGCGCCTGGCGGCCACCCACGGCATCACCGCCGTGATCCACCCCGGCGGCAGCCTGCGCGACGGCGACTCGATCCGCGCCTGCGACGAGCTGGGGCTGGTGATGCTGATCACCGGGCGGCGGCACTTCCTGCACTGAGGCGTCCTAGCTTCGCGAGGAAGAACGATGCCCCCATGGCCCTCGCGATCCCCACGCCGCTCCCCCTTGCGGTCAGCTTCCTGCACCCCCTGCTGATGTGGGGGCTGCTGGGCCTTTCGATCTGGGCCATGGTGCTTGGCATCAAGGCGAAAAAGATCCGCACCGCCCCCGCCGAGGAGCGCAAGGAGCTGATCAAGGGCCAGTTCGGCCGTCGCCACTTCCAATCGGGCAGCCTGCTGCTGGCCCTGATGACCCTCGGCACCGTTGGCGGCCTGGCCGTCACCTACGTCAACAACGGCAAGCTCTTCGTCGGTCCCCATCTGTTGGTGGCCCTGGGCATGCTGAGCCTGATCGCCATCGCCGCCTCCCTGGTTCCCCTGATGCAGGCCGGCCGGGAATGGGCCCGCAAGATCCATGTGGGCCTGAACATGCTCCTGGTGACCCTTTTCCTCTGGCAGGCCGTCACCGGCATGCAGATCGTCAACAAGCTGCTGCAACCAGCGGCCTGAGGGAGCAGGGCCTCCCTAGAACCGCGCCCGGCGCCGCGGTGGGCAGGGGATTCCGTGGCTGGCATGGAAATCCTCCTGCACCTTCCAGGTGAGGCGCCGGGAGATCTGGCGGACGATCTGGCGCAGCAGCCGGTCGCCGCTGTTCTGCACGAGGGGCTCCGGCAGGAGCGAGATCATGCCGGGCAGGCGGATCCACACCTGCAGGTCGAGCTCCCAGCGCACCAAGGTGTGGGCCATCATCACGTCCACATCCTCTCGGGAGAGATCAGGCTCGTCCCGTCCGGGCTCGTCGAGGCGCAGGCTCGCATTGAACTCCACGTCGTAGAGGCCAGCCAACATCGCATCCGCGTCCGGAACCGGGGCGGTGAGGATGCGATACACCCCGGCATCCTGGGGCAGAAGCTCCAGGCCGATGGTGGGCTCCACCTCAAAGCCGAAGTTTCCGAACCGCCCCAAGGTGAGTGTGTAGCCGTCCCGCCCGAGGGGGGACACCGTCATCGGGGCAGCGCACCGCTGGAACCAGCCCTCGTGGCGATCGAGATAGGCCTCGACGACCGGGGCCGGGGAGCGCATCTCCATCAGGTCGGCGAAATGGCTGCCATAGCAGCGCACCCGGGGATCTTCAGTTCCCCGCAGGGGAAGCGCCGGGGCCGGATCGACATGCCGGACAGGCGCTGACGGCGGTGGCGTGCTCTCGGTCAGGAGGGACGAAAGCGAAAAGGACAAGGGGTGGAAGCGGGCGGAATGGCGAGGAAGGCCGGGGCTTACGGAAATGTAAAGCCAGGCGTGTCGCGGCTCAGCCGCCGCTGAGGTCGATCAGCCGACGGATCACGTCCTCCACCACCCGATCGGGGGTGGAGGCGCCGGAGGTGATGCCCACCCGGATCGGTCCCTCGGGCAGGAATGGCTCGACCGTTTCCAGGTCACCGCCGAGGGGCTTGTGCTCGATGCGGTTGCCCGGACCGATGCGCTCCGGCGTATCGATGTGAAAGGAGGGGGTGCCCCGGCTGACGGCGATCTCCTGCAGGTGGGTGGTGTTGGAGGAGTTGAAGCCGCCGATCACCACCATCCGATCCAGTGGTTCGTCCACCAGGGAGAACATCGCATCCTGCCGCTCCTGGGTGGCATCGCAGATCGTGTTGAACGCCAGGAAGTGCTGGTCGAGGACCACAGGCCCGTAGCGCTCCAACATCGTGCGCTCAAACAGCCGGCCGATCTCCTCGGTTTCGTTCTTGAGCATCGTCGTTTGGTTGGCGACGCCCACCCGCACCAGGTCGCGGTCGGGATCGAAACCCGGTGAACAGGCGCGGGCGAAGCGGGCCATGAAACTCTGCCGCTCGCCACGCCCGAGGATGTAGTCCGCCACCATCTGGGCTTCCGCCAGGTCGAGCACCACCAGGTAGGTGCCGGCGAAGGAGCTTGTCGCCAACGTCTCCTCGTGCTTGACCTTGCCGTGGATGATCGAGGTGAAGGCGTGCTTCTTGTGCTTCTCCACGGTGTTCCACACCTTGGAAACCCAAGGGCAGGTGGTATCGACGATGTGGCAGCCACGCTCGCTGAGCAACTGCATCTCCTGCACCGTGGCGCCGAAGGCGGGCAGGATCACCACATCGCCGCCGGCCACGTCCGAGAAGTCTTTGACACCAGCCTCGACCGAGATGAAGCGCACATCCATCTCGCGCAGATGGGCGTTCACCGATGGGTTGTGGATGATCTCGTTGGTGATCCAGATCCGCTCGCTCGGGTAATGGCGGCGGGTTTCGTAGGCCATCGCCACGGCTCGCTCCACCCCCCAGCAGAATCCGAAGGCTTCGGCCAAACGCACCGTCAGACGCCCGACCCGCAGCTCGTGGCCGTTGGTGCGCAGGCTGGCGATCAAGTCGCTCTGGTAGGCGGTTTGAAGGCTGCCGGCCACTTCATCCCCCAGGCCGAAGCCCCGGCGGTTGTAGCGCTCGGAATGGTGCAGGCTGCGCTTGAAGGAACGGGTATCCAAGGCGGCACCGACAGACCCCACGACTTTATGGGGAGCCGCCCCCGGGGCGGCGGCCTCGTCCCTCAGGGCTGCCGATCCAGCACATCGGCCAGGCCCAGCCAGCAGATCGCCTCGGCCGTGAAGGCGTAGCGGCAGGGGAGCACCTCCACCCCGGCCGCCCTCGCCCGCCGAAAGAGCTCGCCATAGCGGCGGTCGGCCCGATCGCCGGGGGCGAAGCGGGTCACATCACCGCGGCTGAGGCAGGGGAGCAGCACCGCCCGGGCCCCGGGCAGCAGGGCCTCCAATTCCTCCAGGTGCTTCTGACCCCGCACGGTGACGGTGTCGGGGAACAGGGCCAGGTCCCCGTCGGTCCAGGTGGTGTTTTTCACCTCCACGAAGATCGGCCGCGGATCGGCGGCCCCCTCGGCCGGCGTGAGCCGCAGATCGATGCGACTGCGCCCCGCCTTGCCGTAGGGCACCTCCGCCCGGATCGCACCCACCGGCCCCAGCCAGGGTTCCAGGCAGCCGGCCTCGATCGTGGCCCGCACCAGCCGATTGGGCAGGGCGGTGTTGATCCCCACCCAGACCGGCTCCCCGTCGGAGCCGGGCACCTCCGCCTGCTCCCAGGTCCAGGCGAGTTTGCGGGTGGGGGAGGGATCGTGGCGAAGCCGCACCCGTCCGCCGTGATGGAGCACGCCCGTCATCGGGCCGGTGTTGGGACAGTGGGCCGTCACCTCGCGGCCGTCAGGGAGGAGCACGTCGGCCAGGAAACGCTTGTAGCGCCGCAGCAGCACCCCCTCTGCCAGGGGGCCCGGTTGGAGCACCGCGCACCCCGAGGGCGCGCGAGGGGGCTTGGGCATCGCTGGCGTGCGAGAACACGGCGGCCATACTGCCCTGCGTTCCGTCGGGGCCCCGCCCCGGACCGCATGGCCCGCTCGCTGCGTCGCATCGCCCTGATCGTGGCGGTGGCCACCGCTCTCTCGAAGGTGGCGGGCCTGGTGCGCCAGCAGGTGATCGCAGCCGCCTTTGGCGTCGGCGCCGCCTATGACGCCTACAACTACGCCTATGTGCTGCCCGGCTTCCTGCTGATCCTGCTGGGGGGCATCAACGGGCCCTTCCACAGCGCCATGGTGAGCGTGCTGGCGCGTCGCCCGCGGGAGGAGGGGGCCCATGTGCTGGCCGCGATCAACACGATCGTGGGCGCCGGCCTGATCGCCGTGACGCTGGTGCTGATGGTGGCGGCCGATCCGCTGATCACCCTGGTGGGACCAGCCCTCGATGCCGGACGCCACGGCATCGCGGTGGAACAGCTGCGCTGGATGGCGCCGATGGCTCTCTTCGCCGGCCTGATCGGCCTTGGATTCGGAGCCCTGAATGCCGCTGACGTGTACTGGCTTCCCTCGGTGAGCCCGCTGCTCTCCAGCGTGGCGGTGATCGCGGGCATCGGCCTGCTGTGGTGGCGGCTCGGCGCCGCCATCCTCGATCCCCGCTTCGTGGTGCTGGGAGGGGTGGTGCTGGCGGCGAGCACCACCGTGGGGGCGATCCTGCAGTGGCTGATCCAGCTGCCGGCGCTGAGCCGGGAGGGGCTGAACAAGCTGAAGCTCGTCTGGGACTGGCAGGACCCTGGCGTGCGCGAGGTGCTGAATGTGATGGGGCCGGCGACCCTCTCCTCGGGCATGCTGCAGATCAATGTGTTCGTCTCTCTGTTCTTCGCGTCGGGGCTGCCTGCGGCGGCGGCGGGGCTGGGCTACGCCAACCTCCTGGTGCAGACCCCCCTGGGTCTGCTCTCCAATGCCCTGCTGGTGCCCCTGCTGCCCGTGTATTCCCGGCTGACGGCGCCCGAGGACCGGCCGGAGCTGATCGGCCGCATTCGCCAGGGCCTGATGCTCTCCAACGCCAGCATGCTGCCCCTGGGGGCCGTGATGATCGGCCTGGCGGTGCCGATCGTGGCCCTGATCTACGAGCGCGGTGCCTTCGACCACCAGGCCGCCGCCCTGGTGGGCCGCCTGCTGATGGCCTACGGCCTCGGCATGCCGGCCTATCTGGCCCGCGATGTGCTGGTGCGGGTCTTCTACGCCCTGGGCGATGGGGTGACTCCGTTTCGCTGGTCGTTGGCGGGGATCGGTCTGAACGCCATCTTCTGCTGGGGCTTCGTCGGCGGACCCACACCCTTTGGCCTGCAGCTGCCGGCCCTCAACTTCGGCGCCCCCGGGCTGGTGCTGGCCACGGTGGGGGTGAACCTGATCACCTGCGTGGGCCTGCTGCTGGCCCTGGGGAAACGGCTCGGGGGCCTGCCCCTGCGGGACTGGGGAAGGGACACGGCGCAACTCACCGTGGCCGCTGCGGTTGGCGGGATGGCGGCCTGGGCCCTGGCGGGATTCGTGGGCTGGCCTGCGGGGCTGGGGGGACGACTGCTGCAGACCAGCCTGGCCACCGCCATGGCCTTCGCCCTGTATGGGCTGTTGGCTTCGCTGGCGGGGGTGCCGGAGGCGCGGGAACTGCTGGCGATGCTGCGTCGACGGCTTCCCGGTCGGAGCTGAGCAGGGGGAGCGGGGAGCGCGAGCGAAGCGGGTTCAGGGCAGTCGCACGTCGCGTTCTTCCCGCACCTGCAGGGGTATCTCCAGCCGGGAGCGGCCAAGCATCTGGGGGCCGTCCACCGAAACGATGCGGGCTTCGATGCCGAACTCGCGAAAGGCGCTCTCCAGCTCCTGGATCAGCGCCTTCTCCACCTGTGCCTCAGCGTCCACCACCTTGCCGATGAGGCGACTGCCGAGCTTGCCGATCCGCTGGCGAACCACCTCGCGGGCGTTGGTCACCTCGATGATGAGCACAGACCCACGACTGGAGAATGGGGCGCCACCTTATCCGGCGAAGCGCTCCAGCAGTTCCTCCAGATCCTGCAATTGGCCGGCGGGCACCAGCCGCGCCAGGGGCAGGCGGGTGGCGCCCCCGCCGATCGGCACCTGCAGCGCCTCCAGCGCCTGGCGGGCGGCCACCCCCGCCCCCTGCTCCAGCCGACCGGCGGCCTCGATCGCCAGGGCATCCGCCAGGCCGGCGTCACCGAGATACAGATGCCAACGGGCCACCTGGATGTAGATCCGATCGGCGATGGCCCGGCTCAGCTCCTCCAGATCGCGGGCGGCGAGGGTCATGACGGGGGACGCATCCAGACGACCACCGTGGCATGGATCAACAGCCCCAGAGCCCAGGGCAGGGTCAGCCATTCGAGGTGAGGCCAGGGATGGCGCAGCCCCTCCACCACCCACAGCCCGCTGTTCACGGCGGCGAACAGGGCGCCGTGGAGGGTCAGATTCACGATCCGCTCAAAGTGCCGGTAGGTGGGGTCGGCGGGATCGGCGGGGCCGTACCAGCGGATCGGCATGGAGGAGCGGAGCGGACGCTGGAGCCAGGTTGACGGATCGCCCCCCCATGCGGTGAGAATGTATGGCGACGGCCCAAGCCGTCACCCATGCGCTTGTAGCTCAGCGGATTAGAGCATCTGACTACGGATCAGAGGGTCGGGAGTTCGAATCTCTCCAGGCGCGTTTTTTGTTCCCCGCCCCCTCACGGGCGGATTTTTCTTCAGACCGGCACGTCCGAGCCCCACCCTGCCAAGGAAGCCCGCTTTTGTTGCCTACGATCGGCGGCAAACCCATGCCCCCTCCCGATCCATGGCGGATTCCATCGACACCCCCCTCGCCAGCGGGGATCCCGCCATCGCCGCCCTGATCGCCAAAGAGCTGGAGCGGCAGCAGTCCCATCTGGAGTTGATCGCCAGCGAGAACTTCGCCTCCCGGGCCGTGATGGAGGCCCAGGGGTCGGTCCTCACCAACAAATACGCCGAAGGCCTGCCCCACAAGCGCTACTACGGCGGTTGCGAGCACGTGGATGCCATTGAGGAGCTGGCCATCCAGCGAGCGCGCGAGTTGTTTGGCGCTGCCTGGGCCAATGTGCAGCCCCACAGCGGCGCCCAGGCCAATTTCGCCGTGTTCCTGGCGCTGCTCGAGCCGGGCGACACGATCCTCGGGATGGACCTCAGCCACGGCGGCCATCTCACCCACGGCTCGCCGGTCAACGTCTCCGGCAAGTGGTTCAAGGCCGTCCACTACGGCGTGGACCGCGAAAGTCAGCAGCTCGATTTCGCCGCCATCCGTGAACTGGCTCTGCAACATCGGCCGAAGCTGATCGTCTGCGGTTACTCCGCCTATCCCCGCACCATCGACTTCGCCGCCTTCCGGGCCATCGCCGACGAGGTGGGGGCCTACCTGCTGGCCGACATCGCCCACATCGCCGGCCTGGTGGCAGCAGGGCTGCACGCCTCGCCCCTGCCCCACTGCCATGTGGTCACCACCACCACCCACAAGACCCTGCGCGGTCCCCGCGGCGGTCTGATCCTCTGCCATGACGCCGAGTTCGGCCGTCAATTCGACAAGGCAGTCTTCCCCGGCAGCCAAGGCGGCCCCCTGGAGCACGTGGTGGCCGCCAAGGCGGTGGCCTTCGGCGAAGCCCTCCAGCCCGCCTTCCGCCGCTACGCCGAGCAGGTGATCGCCAACGCCCGGTCCCTGGCCGGACGGATCCTGGAGCGTGGCATCGACGTGGTGAGCGGCGGCACCGACAACCACCTGGTGCTGCTCGATCTGCGTTCGATCGGCATGACCGGCAAGGTGGCCGATCTGTTGGTGAGCGATGTCCACATCACCGCCAACAAGAACACGGTTCCGTTCGATCCCGCGTCGCCCTTCGTGACCAGCGGCCTTCGGCTCGGCACCGCCGCCTGCACCACCCGCGGCTTCGACGAGGCGGCCTTCCGCGAAGTGGCCGATGTGATCGCTGACCGTCTGCTCCACCCCCAGGACGGGGAGATCGAGCAGCGCTGCCGCGAGCGGGTCGCCGCCCTCTGCGAGCGATTCCCCCTCTACCGCGGCCAGCGTGAGCTGCAGCACGCCTGATCCCGAGCCTCCCCGTAAGGTGACGGCCACAGGCCCACCGCCTCCCCCGCCGTCCAACCCGCCGTCGCCGTCGCCGTGACGCTTGCTGAAAGCCCCACCTCGGCTGCCTTCCTTACCCTCGCCAGCGCAGCGCTGCTCACGGCCCTGATCGTTCCCGTCGTGCGACTCCTCGGCCTGCGCTGGGGACTCGTGGACCCCCCCGATCCCCGCAAACAGCACACGGTGCCGATGGTCCGCCTGGGCGGCGTCGCCATTGTGCTGGGTTTTTGCCTGTCGCTCCTGCTCACCTGGCTGCTCTCCGGCTTCGCCCAGGTGGAGGCCGACCAGGACCAGCTGATCTGGACCACTCTCGCCGGGGCTCTCTGCTATTTCGTGATCGGGTTGGCCGACGACCTCACCGCCCTTCCTCCCCTGCCCCGCCTCACGGGCCAGGTGCTGGTGGCGATGGCGGTGTGGAACCAGGGCGTTCAGATCGGCACGATCGAGATGCCGTTCGCCCTGTTCGGCGCCGATCCGGTCCTGCGGCTGCCGCAAACTCTCAGCCTGCTGGCCACCGTGGTGTGGCTGGTGGGCATCACCAACGCCATCAACTGGCTCGATGGCCTGGACGGCCTGGCCGCAGGGGTGAGCGGCATCGCCGCCGTGGGCCTGCTGTCGGTGAGCTTCAGCCTGCACCAGCCCGCCGCCGGGCTGCTGGCCGCCGCGTTGGCCGGCGCCTGCCTGGGCTTCCTGCGCCACAATTTCAATCCCGCCCGCATCTTCATGGGCGACGGCGGCTCCTACTTCCTCGGCTTTGCCCTGGCGGCGATCAGCATCGTGGGCCCGGCCAAGGGCCTCACCAGCGTCAGTCTGCTGCTGCCCCTGCTGATCCTCTCCCTGCCCCTGGCGGACATGTCGGCGGTGATCATGGGGCGCCTGAGCGAAGGCCGCTCCCCTTTCTATCCCGACCGCCGCCATCTGCACCACCGTCTGCTGCGCGCCGGCTTCAGCCACCGGCGCACCGTGCTGCTGATCTATGCCTTCACCCAATGGCTGGCGGCCCTGGCGCTGGTGGTGGCCGACGCCGAGATGCGCTTCCTTTGGTTGGGGCTGGCCACCGCCGTCCTGGTGGCGGTGGTGGTGCTCAGCCGACGCCAGATGCAGCAGGACGCCCTCGTGGCAGACGGGGAGCAGCCCCGGCCATGAGCGCCGGCCCGGTGGAGATCCTGTGCGTCGGCACCGAGCTGCTGCTCGGCAACATCGTCAATGGCAACGCCCGCTGGCTGGCGGAGCGACTGGCCGGCCTGGGGCTGCCCCATCACCGCCAGGGGGTGGTGGGGGACAACCGGGACCGGCTGATCCAGGCGGTGCGCGAGGCCGCCGGCCGCGCCCGCGTGCTCGTGACCACCGGCGGGCTGGGCCCCACCCCCGACGACCTGACCACCGAAGCCATCGCAGGGGCCTTCGACGCCGACCTGGTGGAGCACCCGGGCGTCTGGAGCGACATCCTGGCAAAGCTGCAGGAACGGGGACGCGAACCGGACCCCTCCCTGCGCCGCCAGGCCTTGCTGCCCCGCGGCGCCACCCTGCTCCCCAACCCCACCGGCACCGCACCGGGAATGATCTGGACCCCGGTGGAGGGCTTCACCGTGCTCACCTTCCCGGGGGTGCCCAGCGAGATGCACGCCATGTGGGAAGCGACGGCGGAACCCTGGCTGCGGCACTCCGGTCTGGCCCGGGAGGTGTTCGCCAGCCGCATGCTCCACTTCTGGGGCCTCTCCGAGTCGGGTCTGGCGCTGCAGGTGGCCGATCTGCTGGCTCTGGAGAACCCCACGGTGGCTCCCTACGCCGGCGCCGGCGAGGTGCGGCTGCGGATCACGGCCCGCGCCGAAGACGACAGGGCGGCCGCAGCGCTGCTGGAGCCGGTGGAGCGGGAGCTGCGGGCCCGCACCGGCCGCTGCTGCTTCGGCCGGGACGACCAGAGCCTGGCGGCGGTGGTGCTGGAGCAGCTGCGCCAGCGAGGCGAGACGCTTGCCGTGGCGGAATCATGCAGTGGGGGCGGCATCGGGGCCGCCCTGACAGCCGTACCGGGGGCCTCCGCTGTCTTCCTGGGTGGCGTGATCGCCTATGCGAATGTCAGCAAGCGGGACATCCTGGGCGTACCGGAGCCGCTGCTCGCCCGCCATGGGGCGGTGAGCGATGCGGTGGTGACGGCGATGGCCGAAGGGGTCCGCCGCCTCACCGGCGCCGACTGGGCGGTGGCCGTGAGCGGCATCGCCGGCCCCGGCGGCGCCAGCGCCGACAAACCGGTGGGACTGGTGTACATCGCTGTGGCGGGGCCGCAGGGCTGCGTGGCGGAGGCGGTGCGGTTTGGATCCAGACGCGGCCGGGCCTGGATCCAGACACTGACCGTGGGCGAGAGCCTGAATCGACTGCGGTTGCGCCTGCTGTCGCCCGCCTGAGATGGGCGGCACTTTGCAACGCAACGTCGGCGGATTGGCCTGCATTGCTCATGCCAGAGATCTTGCCGAAGGGAGGACAAGCGGTAGGGTTGTGGCGCGGATCTTGTCCATTCCCACCATGCTGACCGGTGTTGAACTTCTCGCGAAGGTCAAGGAACTCGGCGATGTCTCCAAGTCTGAATTGGTGCGCAGCTGCGGCTATGTGAGCACCAAGAAGGATGGCGGCGAGCGCCTCAACTTCACCTCCTTCTACGAAGCGCTGCTCGAGGCCAAGGGTCTGAGCCTTGGAGATGGCGCCGGCAAGGCGGGAAGTCGGGGGGGACGCAAGCTCACCTACACCGCCACGGTGCAGGGCAACGGCAACCTGCTGGTGGGCAAGGCGTACACGGCCCTGCTCGAGCTCCAACCGGGCGACGAATTCGAGATCAAGCTCGGTCGCAAGCAGATCCGTCTGGTTCCCGTGGGTGCCCCGGACGAGGAATGAGGGATTCCTGCCGGAGACCGGCCAATGATCACCATTGCTGTGCCATCGGCTTTTCCCCGGTCTGCGCCCCCTTTTCCCCACCTTCACAGCCGTTTTCCGCCACCGGGATCAGCCGCAGGGCCGCTCCTTCTGGAGAAACGGCCCGGGTCTTGGGAAAGAGGTCTTCCCCTTGACGGCGGTGGCGACATCCTTCCCACCGGGACGCTGCCGCCTGCGGCGGGGCCCGCGAAGGCCACTGGCGCTGCCGTCTCGTCCTGAGCCGCGTGCGACAGGGGCGCGGCGAGGACCTTTGACGGCCGGCCAGCCGGCGTGGGGTGATGGGGGGGTTGCCGCCTCACGCCGATGAGCCAGATTCCCGACCCTGTCCCTGCCTATGTGAGCGTCGAGAATCAGATGCCCGAGGAGCTCTTCCGGGCGATGCGCGAGTTCATCCGACTCCACCCCCAATGGGACCAGTACCGGCTGATGCAGGCGGCGCTGGCTGGATTTCTGTTCCAGCATGGCTGCAGCGACCGGGCCGTCGCCCAGCACTACCTCAACGGCCTCTTCCAACGGGGAACGGCACCCGTTCCCCCGTGCTGAGAGGCGCCAGCCCCGGGCGCGCGGGCATCGGACGTAGGGTGGGTTCTTGCGTGCGTGCGGGGTTTTCCGTGAGTTCCGGCACCCTCTACGACAAGGTCTGGGATCTGCACCGGGTCGCCGAACTGCCCGGAGGAGCCAGCCAGCTGTTCATTGGCCTCCATCTGATCCACGAGGTCACCAGCCCGCAAGCCTTCGCCGCACTGCGCGAGCTCGGCCTGGCCGTTCGCCATCCCGAGCGCACCGTCGCCACGGTGGATCACATCGTGCCGACCACCTCCCAGGAGCGACCGTTCGCCGATCCGCTGGCGGAGGAGATGCTCGCCACCCTGGAAGCCAACTGCGCCGAATACGGCATCCCCCTGCACGGTCTCGGCAGCGGTCGCCAGGGGATCGTCCATGTGATCGCCCCGGAGATGGGGCTCACCCAGCCCGGCATGACGGTGGCCTGCGGGGATTCCCACACCTCCACCCACGGGGCCTTCGGGGCGATCGCCTTCGGGATCGGCACCAGCCAGGTGCGCGATGTGCTCGCCAGCCAGAGCCTGGCCCTCCAACGCCTCAAGGTGCGGCGCCTTTTCGTGCGGGGGGCGCTGCGGCCCGGGGTGCATGCCAAAGACCTCATCTTGCATGTGATCCGCCGCCTCGGGGTGAAGGGGGGCGTCGGCCATGCCTACGAATTCGCCGGACCGGCGATCGAGGCCCTGTCGATGGAGGAGCGGATGACCCTCTGCAACATGGCGATCGAGGGGGGCGCCCGCGTGGGCTACGTCAACCCCGACGAGGTCACCTTCGCGTATCTCAAGGGCAGGCCCGCTGCCCCCAATGGCGAAGCCTGGGAGCGGGCCGTCACCTGGTGGCGCTCCCTGGGCAGCGGGCCAGACGCCGTCTTCGACGACGAGGTGGCGTTCGACGCCAGCGCGATCGCGCCGACCGTCACCTGGGGGATCACCCCGGGGCAGGCCATCGGCATCGACGAAACGGTGCCGCGTCCGGAAGAGCTGGAGGAGGGGGAGCGCGCGATCGCCGGCGAGGCCTACCGCTACATGGATCTCGAACCCGGGCGGCCCATCGCCGGTGTGTCGGTGGATGTCTGCTTCATCGGCAGCTGCACCAATGGCCGGCTCAGCGATCTGCGGGCCGCGGCGGAGGTGGCCCGGGGTCGGCATGTGGCGGCGGGCATCAAGGCTTTCGTGGTGCCCGGCTCCGAACAGGTGGCGGCGGAGGCGGAAGCGGAGGGGCTTGATGCAATCTTCCGCGAGGCGGGCTTCGAATGGCGGCAACCGGGCTGCTCGATGTGCCTGGCGATGAACCCCGACCGACTGGAAGGCCGCCAGATCAGCGCCAGCTCCAGCAACCGCAACTTCAAGGGTCGGCAGGGCTCCGCCACCGGCCGCACCCTGTTGATGAGCCCCGCCATGGTCGCCGCCGCCGCAGTGCGCGGTCAGGTCACCGACGTACGCGAACTGTTGCCCTGATGAACGCCACCCCTTTCCCCCAAGGTCCGATCACCGCCTGGAGCGGCCGCGGCGTCGCGGTGATCGGCAATGACATCGACACCGACCGCATCATCCCGGCGCGCTTCCTGCGCTGCGTGACCTTCAACCACCTGGCCGCCGGGGCCTTCGCGGACGACCGCAGCGAGTTGGCCGGCCGCCATTCCTTTGATCTGGAGGCGCACCACGGCGCCTCGATCCTGGTGGTGAATCGCAACTTCGGCTGTGGCTCCAGCCGCGAACATGCCCCCCAGGCATTGATGCGTCGCGGCATCCGGGCACTGATCGGCGAAAGCTTCGCCGAGATCTTCTTCGGAAATTGCCTGATGCTCGGCATCCCCTGCCTGAGCGCCAACCCCGACGACATCGCCTCGCTGCAGTCCCTGGTGAGCACCGAGCCGAACACGGAGCTCAGGATCGATGTGGAAGCCCTTGCGGTGCTCACCAGCGACCGCCGGTGGCCGCTGCAGCTGGCCCGGGGCCCGCACCGGATGCTGGTGAGCGGCCACTGGGACGGCACCTCCCAACTGGTCGCCCATGACGACGAGCTTCGCCTCACGGCGCAGCGACTCCCGTACCTCAACGGCTTCATGCCGCACTGAAGGCCAAGGGGTCGCCTCAGTCCCGCGTGGCGATGATGTGGGTGGAGGATCGCCAGGCGCCGCTGGCATCGGTGCGACGGATCAACCTCTCCAACCGGTCTGGCGCCACCAACCAGCCGGCCTCGAACGTGCAGGCGGCCCGGTGTGTCAGCTGCTGCGGCGCCAGGCTCCAGCCACCGTCGGGGAGCAGCAGCAGGCGATCGCTCCCGTCGAGCGCGGGGCTCTCGTTCTCCTCCGTGCCGAGGTGGGTGCGCAGGCGCAGGGCCTGAGCGGCGACGCCGATCTCGATCCGGCAGTCGCTGCACTCCGGCTCCGGCCAGTCGGCCGTGATCGTGGCGGCCTGGCCGCGCCAGGATCCAAGCAGCCGGGCGGGGTTGAGGGGCGGTTGCTCAACGGCCTCGCAGCCAGACCGGAACTCGCGGATCAACACCAGGCCGGAAAAGAGGCCCGCAGCGTCGAACAGCTGCACGAGCCGATGGCGACGATCTCCGTGGAGGAATCCGAATTCAGCCCCGCCGGGGGTGCCGGGCGCCACCTGCAGGGAGCCTTTGGCGAACGAGCCCGAATCGAAGAACACCACCTGGCGTCCGAGCGTGCGGTAGTCCTGCTGGATGTCGCGGGTGGGTTCGCCGCCAATCCCTTCAGGGCCGAAGCGGCGCAGGCGAAAGCGCACCAGTCGTTCCCCCTCGACCGCCTCGAGGCTCAGGGTCGACGCGGTGCTTTCGCCGATCTCTCCATCCGCTGAGAGCGAGGTGAAGCTGCCCTGCCACTTGCCGAGGTTGCGCAGGAAGTTATCCCACTGGCTGACCATGGCGGCGCGGCTTGGCGATGCGGAAGCTCATTCTAGGAGCCGCGGCCGATGGGTTAGCAGGCGCTATAGTCGGCCCCAACTCTTCAGTGGCAGTGACAGCTGCCCTAGCGCATGCACGTCCAAGCGCGAGAGCGCTGGAGAACGCATGCCGGATCCCCAGAACGTCTCCCTAGCGCGATGATCGCCCCACTGGCCAAATCAGACGGCAAACCGCTGCAGAATATCAAGGATATCAGCCGTGATGCTTACATCATTGCCCACAAAGAAGACACCCAGCGATTGGAAAATTTCTTCCGTCAGCGGGGGTTTCAGCTGCGCGTCCTGCGGCGCCAGTACAGCCGCGAGGAACAAGCCCTCCCCTCCCAGGTGCGCTGCCTGCTCAACCATCGCGACGCCTGGCAAGCGATCGCCGATAGCGGCAGGGCGGGCCTTGTGGTCGAGGCGGATTTTGTTCCCATTCGCAGCTTTGCCGACGCCTGCGCCCCCTTTGACCCCGAGGTTTCTCCGGTTGCCATCGGCTGGCTCTACGCTGGAGGGCCGGTGATCTATGGCTTTGACAAACGGGGTTTCGCGCTGGGCAGCTCCTCCACCGCTGTCGCCCTGTTGATCATGCCGCAGGCGGCAGCGGCGCTGGTGAAGTTCGCCAGCGATGAGCTGGCCACCGCCAACCCGGAGATCCTGCTATGGGATACCTATTTTTGCCATCGATTGCGCGAGGAGATGAATGTGGCTACCTATATCCCGCTCAAGCAATTTGGCGAGCATGGCGGCATCACCAACCCCGACCACAGCCTGCATATGGCCCGGGGCTGGCACCAAGGGGACATCCTGCTTGACCGACTGGCGTTCATGCCCACATATGCGCGTGGCAATCCTCTGCGCTTTCTCGCCATCCGCTGGCGGGCCGCCCTGCGCGGCATGGTGCGGGTGTTCACGGGTCGTTACATTCAACCGCAGGCCTTCCGGGGCTCCCGTCAGAAGGGGCTGATTCTCCTGTTCACCCTCAGCCGCTGGTGGCCCTGGAGCCGGACGTTCGCCGGCTTCGACGCCTGGCGATGAGCGACGGGAGAAACTTGGGAAAGGCCTGGGGCAGGAACCAGCGGGCCTGTGTCTCCAGGTCCTGACCCGTTCAATCGATTCCAGCCGAGGGGCGCACGACAGCTCACCACCTGGGCCGGTCTGGACGGCAACAAGGGAGGGTGCGCTGTGATCAGGCCTTCTGATTGCGGCAATCTAAGATTCTAGCGACGGCCTCACCCAGCCAACCCGGCTACCTGCCTAAGGTTCCGACGATTACAGGGCGATAGCGATTGTCTGCTCCGGCAATCGCGCTGGTTTTGCTCCACTTTGTCTGGTTGTCAGCCATGCCACGGATCATGCCGGATTTCCCCCTTCGCTTCACTCTGGGAAGCGATCAGTCCCTGCCCTGCCATCTCGGCTGGCGCATCGAGGATGGCTACCTGCGCATGACCAGCTGGAGCGCACCTGTTCCGGCTGGTGGTCTGGCTCGGTCAACGGTATGGACGGGTCAGCCGCCGCAGGGTGAGCCTCTCGTTTCAGGAGAGGAATCTGACCCATCGCCAACGGGCGGAGATCGCCGACGTGACCCGGGTCACGGTGACCCAAGCCCTCAGCCACTATCGCCAGGCGGGGATGATGGTTCGCGCGGGGAACGACGAGCTGCTGATGGGCGAGGGACTGAGCCTCAGGCCCGCAACCATTCATCGAGCTGGCCGCTGCGCTCGAGGGCATGCAGGTCGTCGCACCCGCCGACGTGCTGATCATCGATGAAGACCTGGGGAACGGAGCGACGGCCATCGCTGCCGCGGGCAGCCATCGCATCCCGCGCCTTCTCATCGCCATCAATGGCGTATTCGGTGTACGAGACACCCTTTCGATCCAACAGATTCTTGGCACGAATGCAGAAGGGGCAAGCGCGCCAGGTGTAAATCTCGACTTTGGGCATAAGACCATCCTATCGGGCCGCGCCCCGGCCCTGAAGGAGCAGCTGCAGCAAGGCTTAACAGGACCGGAAGCCTTGGCATGGCAAGATGAGGACGTGCAAAATGGTGCATGTGGCGACAGTGAGCGAAAGGTGAAGAACTGGTGGCTGAGTGGGCGGCTCCTCGCCCTGCTGGCGGGGGTGGTCCTGGCGGGCGGCCTGGCCTCCGCCCTTGACCGCGAGCGGCGCATCTCCGGGCAGCGGACCGCCGAGCTGCTGGAAACCCAGCGGCTGGCCATCGAACGGGACACCCGCCGATTCGATGCCAACCTGCGCCTGGCCGAGCAAAGCGCCCTGCGCTTCGCCGAACGGCTCTCCTACCGCTCCACCGCGCTTCCCGCGCGAGGCGTCGATCTGCAGGCCAGCCTCGAGCGGGGTCCCGATGGCAGCTTGCGCAGCCGCCGAGACCGCTTCCAGAGCCGCCGGGAGGCCGGCCTCTTGCTACCGGCGGGAACCCTTCTGACCCCGGAAACCCAACGGTTCCTGGCGCATGCCCGGGACGTCACCCGGGCCATCGGGCAGGAAAACCGCCCGGGGCTGGTGGCCAACAGCTGGGCGCTCCCCCACGGTCCGGGCCTGGTGCTGTACGGGCCGGGAAGCCCCGCGGTTCTCTTCCATCCTGGAGCCCTTCCCGAGGCCAAGAAGAAGGCGCGCCTGGCCTACAGCTCCCCAAGCCGCAGTCCCGACGGGCAAGCCCGCTGGACCCCGCCCACCTACGACCCCGCTGCCCGCAAGTGGGTGATCAGTGTTGTCGCCCCCTTTTTCCGCGACGGTCGCTGGGCGGGCGCGGTGGGTCATGACCTGATGCTCAACCGGCTGCTCGCCAATCTCAAGCCACCGCGCGCTGGCAGCGCTGCCCCGTTGGCTCGCGCGCTCTACCTCGCCGACGGGGAGGGTCGCCTGCTGACCGGACCCTACGGGCTGCGCAGCCGGGAGCAGAGGCTGCCAGAACGCTACCGACCGCTCCTGGAGCAGGCCCGCCACAGTCAGACCGCGCAGGTTTTCGCCAGTGGCACCGATCCCGTGGTGGTGGCCCCCATCCCGACACTCTCCGCCTACGCCGTGTATCGGGTGGACGGCGAGGCGCTGCGGGAACGCTTCCAGGGCGACATGGCCCATCTGAGGGTTCCCCGCCATCTCCTGCTGGCGGGGTTGGTGGGCGGGAGCATCGTCTGGCTGTGGCGAGAGCGACCCACCCACTCTTGAGGGCCATTCCGCCGAGCATCGCCCCCTAGCCTGATGCCATCCGGGGGGTAAGCCGATGCCGGGGAGTTCCGGGCCGACGCCCCCCTCCCGCCAGCCCGATGAACCGCATCACGCCATTGGCGAACTGCGGTCAATCCTCGGACTCGGTTTCGGGTTGGCCGGGGCCGTGGGCGGAACGATCGGGGCAGGAATCCTGCGAACCCCCGGACTGGTCGCCGCTCAGTTGGGCAGCCCGCTCCTGATCGCCCTGGTCTGGGGATTGGGCGGGTTCTACGCGCTGCTCGGGGCCCTGTGCGTGGCAGAACTCGGGACAAGTCTGCCGTTGGCTGGCGGTTGGTACGTGTACGCGCGTCGCGCCTTCGGGGACACGGCAGGCCTGACGGTGGGATGGGTGGACTGGATAGGCCATTGCACCGGCCTGGCCTGGGTGGCGATCACGGTCGGCGAGTACAGCCACGACCTGCTGCCCTCCCTTCCCCTCAGCGACCGAGCCCTTTCGGTGCTGGCGATCGGCCTGTTCACGGCCATCCAGCTTCTGGGAGTGCGCGTCGGCAGCGGCAGCCAGCAACTGCTGAGCCTGGCCAAGGCCACCGCCTTCCTCGCTCTGGTGGCGGCCTGCTTCCTTCTCGACGGGGCGGAGCCCGTGGCGGGCGCTGCGGGCGCTGCGGGCGCTGCGGGCGCTGCGGGGGCGTCGGGCGCTGCGGGGGCGGTGGAGATTCCCACCGGTTGGAGCCTCCCCCTGGCTCTGGCGCTGGCGCTGCAACCCGTGGTGAGCACCTACGACGGCTGGCACAGCCCGATCTACTTCGCCGAGGAATTCCAGCGGCCGGATCGGGAGTTGCCCCGTTCCCTGCTCGGTGGGGTGATTGCGGTGACGGCGATCTACGTGCTGCTGAACCTGGCTCTTCTGCACGTCGTGCCCCTGTCGGAGCTGGCGGCCTCGACGCTGCCCGCGGCCGACGCCGCCCGCCACCTCTTCGGCCCCGCCGGGGCCAGGGGGATCACCGCCCTTGCCTTGCTGTCGGTGCTGGGCTTGATCAACGCCTCGATCATGAGCGCGCCACGGGTGCTCTACGGCCTGGCGCGGGATGGTCTGATGCCGGCCGCCGCGTCGCTGACCCGCGTCAACGCCGGCGGCACTCCCCTGGCCGGACTGTTGCTCACCAGCGCGGTCGCCGCCACGCTGGCCTTGGCAGGAAACTTCCGAGCCTTGCTGGCGATCGCCGCCATCCTTTATGTGGCGCTCTACACGAGTGGCTTTGTGTCCCTGCTTGTCCTGCGGCAGCGGGAACCGGAACTGGAGCGCCCCTTCGGTGCCCCGGGGCAGCCCTGGATCGCCGTGATCGTTGTGGCCGGCTCGCTGGCCTTCCTTACCGGCTCGGTGCTGGGCGATCCGGTCCACAGCCTGGTGGCGCTGCTGCTGGCGTTGCTGGCCCTGCCGCTGCACGCCCTGGTCCGATCCAGCGGCGAGCCGGAACCCGCCGCCGAAGCCGGTGGCGGGCCATGACTCCCCTCGCCCGCGAACTGGTCCAGCGCACGCTCGAACACCTGCTGCTCGTGGGGATCGCCCTCAGCCTGGCCCTCCTGATCACGGTGCCCCTGGGGCTGTGGATCCACCGTCGCCGCTGGGCGGCCCTGGTGCTGGCCGCGGCCAGCACGATCCAGACGATTCCCAGCCTGGCGATCTTCGGCCTGCTGCTCACCGTGCCGCTGCTCGGGGGAATCGGGCCGGTGCCGGCGGTGGTGGCCCTCACCCTCTACGCCCTGCTGCCCCTGCTGCGGGGGCTGGTCACGGGCCTGGCGCAGGTGCCGACCGGGCTGCGGGAGGCGGGCCTGGCCCTGGGACTGCGGGACGGCCAGGTGCTGCGGCGGATCGAGCTGCCCCTGGCGCTGCCCGTCTGGATGGCCGGGTTGCGGGTGGCCACGGTGATCTCCGTGGGGACCGCCACGATCGGCGCGGCGATCGGCGCTGGCGGACTGGGGGTGTTCCTGTTCCGCGGCATCGCCACCGTGAACAACGAGCTGATCCTGGCCGGGGCGATCCCCGCCGCAGCCCTGGCCCTGCTGGCCGACTTCGGCCTGGGGGCGATGGAGCGGCGGCTGGCTCAGGCGCCACGGCCCCGTACCAACAGCCCGACCGATTGGGGCCGCCTGAGACTGGTCGCCCTGGCGACCCTGCTGACGGTGGGGTTGCTGCTGGCGCTCGGCCTGGGCATGGGGCGCGCTCCCGGGGGAGCGACGGTGCGGATCGGCGCCAAGAACTTCACCGAACAATTGATCCTCGGCGAACTCCTGGCCCAGCAGATCGAGGCCGACACCAAGCTGCGGGTGCAGCGCGACTTCGGCCTCGGCGGCACGGCCCTGCTGCATGAGGGGGTGCGCTCCGGCCGGCTGGATGGCTACGTGGAGTACACCGGCACGGCCTGGACCGCCATCCTGGGTCAGCCGCCCCTGCCGGGAGCCGACCGGCGCCAACGGGTCTGGCGGCAAACGCGAAGCCGCTACGCAGATCTGGGGCTCACCGTGTTCCCCTCCCTGGGGTTCGAGAACAGCTTCGCCCTGTTGATCCGCCGGGCCGACGCGGAACGACTCGGCCTGCGCAGGCTCAGCCAGGCGGCCCCGTTCGCCCCCCGCTGGCGGGCGGCCTTCGGCTACGAGTTCCTGAACCGTTCCGATGGCTGGCCAGGCCTGGCGCGCCGCTACACCCTGCAGCTGGCGGCTCCTCCCCGGGCGATGGACCTGGGCCTCACCTACCGCGCCCTGGCCGAAGGGCAAGTGGATCTGATCGCCGGGGACAGCACCAACGGCCTGATCCAGGCCCTGGACCTGGCGATCCTGGCGGACGACCGCGACTTTTTCCCTCCCTATGACGCGGTGCCGGTGTTCCGCAGCGCCAGCCTGCGCCGCCATGCCGGCCTTGCCAAGGCTGTGGCACGGCTGACGGGACGCCTTGATGCCACCACCATGCAGAGGCTGAACGCCGCCGTGGATCTGGACCAGAAACCGGTGGAGCGGGTGGTGAAGGACTGGCGGCGTTCCGCCGGGCTGGAGGGCCCCTCCTGACATGAGCGGGTTTTCCTTCCGCCGCCGTCGACTGCCCAGCGCCCTCGTGGCACTGCTTCTAGGGGTGCTGTTGGCCCTGCTGGCGCCAGGTCCTCGGGTCTCGGCGGAACCCTCTTCCACCGAGCCAACCCCCATCCAGGGGTCCTACCGACTCGGCAAGGTGCGGATCCTGGGCGTGCCCGTGATCACCGTGGCTTCGCCAGTGGTGACAAACCTGCGGGGCGGCCCCGACGCCCAAACGCGGGCCGAGGTGATCGAGGGCAACCTCGAGATGCTGTACCGGGCCCGCTCCCTGTGCAGCAGCGGCGAAGCCCTCGCCGAGTGGCTGGCGCAGACGGTCCTCAACCAGCGGGAGAGCGGGTCCTGCGGCGTAGCCAACACGATCCTGCTCGGGCAACCGGAGGCCCTGCGGGTGGTCGCGGTGCCGATCCCCGGCGATCGGCACCGGCTGGAGGCGCACGTGCCGGGCCGCAGTGAACCGCTGCCCCTGCTGACCGTGACCCCGGAGGACGCGCTGCTCAATGGCTTCAAGAACGGCACCCTGGCGGAGCGCTGGCGGTCGCTCCTGGAGGAGCGGCTGCGGACGGCGCGGCGACTCATGCAGCCAGCAGCCCTGCAGCGGCGCCTGCTGCGGGTGGTCCTGAGCCTGATGGTCTTGGGAGCCCTGGTGGCTCTGGGGCTGCGGCTGTGGAGGGAGAGCCGGCGGGGGTTGCAGCGACTGGAGGCGCGCTATGGCCTGAGCGACAGGCGAAGGCGTCACAGCCTGGCGATCCACGCCATGCACGCCCTGAGCCGGGCCCTGCTGGCGGGGTTGGTGGCGCTGCTGGTGGCAATGGCCGGAGTGGCCACCTTCGCGGTGCCCGGCCAGGTGCCGATGGCCCTGGATCTGCTGCTGCAGCCCTGGGGCATCGCCTTGAAGCTCCTGATGGTGTGGTGCCTCGACCTGGCTGCCCGCGCGGTGCTGGAGGTGGGACTGAGCCAGTGGGTGGCGAACGTGGATGTGCCGCCGGATCGCCGCCAGCGCCGACGGCAGCGCTACCACACCCTGCGGCGCGTGCTGCGGCGGCTGGTGGATCTCGCCTGCCTGATTCTCGCCGGCCTCTGGATCCTGCTGGAAATCCCGGGCGTGAAGATGATTCCGGGCCACGCGGTGCTGGTCAGCGGCGCCCTGCTCGGGGCCCTGGCGATCGTGTTCCAGGGACTGCTGCGCGATTTCGTCGCCGGCCTGGTGATCCTGTTCGACGATCGCTACGCCATCGGCGACAGCGTCGTGATCGGCGGGCTGAGCGGAGTGGTGGCCGATCTGGGGGTACTGAGCACCGAGCTGCGCGGGATGGATCAGCGTGTCGCTGTGCTGCAGAACAGCCACTGCGGCGAGGTGAGCAACCAGAGCAAGCTCCGTTCGGGACTTCAGGTCAGCCTGGTGCTCTCCCACCGCTGCCAGGGGGTGCGCCGGGTGCTGGCAGTCATCCACGAAGTGCTGGAGGCCTTCGCCAGGGATCCCCATTGGATGCCCCGGCTCCTGGAACCACCAACCCTCCAGGGAGTGGCGGACCTGACGCCCGAGGGCATCAAAGTGTCGATGCTGCTGGTCACGGAGGTGGGCGCCCAGGAAGCAGCGGGCCAAGAGCTGCGGCTGCGGTTGGTGGAACGCCTGCAGCAGGAGGGCATTCCCCTGGCGGAGGTCTGCAGCCAGGGGCCGGCGCGGAAAACCTGAACAAGAGGGGCGCAATGGCGCCGGAGGCGCCAGCATCGGGACACCCCAACGCCCTCCCGATGGACTCCAAGCCCCTGCCGATCCGGGAGGATCAGCTAGCGGAACTGCACCGCGACGACGATTCCTGCCCGGGGCCCTGGCGGGTGCGCCGCAAACTGCCCCACCTGCTCCCCGTCCCGGGGGCCCTCAACCGCGTGGACGGCGTGGTGGTGGGGGCGCTTGTGGATCAGGGCGATTTGCTCGACGACCTGGCGACCCTCAGCGCCGAGGCCCTGCGGCAGTTTTCCTGGCAGGACGCGGGACCGGATGCCGCCGTCCTGCGGGTGGTGGCGGCCCGCGTCGCCGCAGGGTTGGCGGTGGCGCTGATGGAATCGGACCTGGCGGAGAGGGTCGCCGAAAAACTCATGGAGCGATCGCCCTTCGCCGAAGGCTGGCGGGCTTGCCCGGAGTGAACCGATCCCCGGCCAGCGCGGCACGCAGGGCTCAGAACGCCGCATCCCCTACGGTCAAATAGCTGAGTCCCTGGCCGTGGGGCCCGGGGGACAGGGATTCACCGAGGCGATGACACACGACACGGTTGCGCCCGCTGTTCTTGGCCAGATAGAGGCAGTCATCCGCCAGGTGCTGGAGGTCTTCGGCCTGGCAGGCGACGCCCGAAGACGCCTCCCAGATGGCACCGCCAATGCTGACGGTGAGCGCGTGAGAGTAACCGAGACGGGCATGGGTGATCGGCACCGCGGCCACGCAGGCACGCAACCGCTCGGCAATGACCCGGACCTGATCGAGATTGTTATCGAGGAGGATGACAGCGAATTCCTCACCACCAAGGCGGGCCAGGAAGTCGCTTTCCTGCCGGAGCTGGAGACTCAAAATCTCCGCCAGCTGGCGGAGGCAGTGATCGCCATGGCCATGGCCGTAGGTGTCGTTCACCTCCTTGAAGCGGTCGATGTCCAGCAGCAGCAGGGCCATGTCGCGACCGGAGAGGCGGCAGGCGGCAACATTGGCCATGAGGAAGGAGTCGAAGCTGCGGCGATTGGCAAGCTGGGTGAGGGGATCAAGCAGCGCAAGACGCTTGGCCCGCTCGCTCTCGAAGCTGTGAAACAAGAGGCTGAGCAGGGCGCTCAGGGATTCGATGCGCTGAACCTGGGCTTCGCTGAAGCGGCTTTTTCCCTTCAGGGTGATCGTGAGCACCGGGATCGAGACGCCACGGGATTCGAGGCGGATGCCGAGGTAGTCGGTGGCGCCCCGCTCCCTCAGGATGGCCAGAAATGGAAAGCCGGGCGCATCGGGACTATCCAGGCACTGGCGCAGCATGGTGGTGCTGGTGGCAAGTTGGTGCAGGGGACTGGCCAGATGCTCGGGATTCTCGAGGAAATCCCGGCCCATGCGAAGGGTTTCCACCTCGCCAGGGCGCTGCGCATACCAGATGTATTGGAAGCAGTCGACATCATCACGGTCGGGGAGAAATGCCAGGGAGAGCCGCATGGTGTCAAGCCCCCAACTCCGCAGCTCGTTGACAAACAGCAGAACGAATTCCTCAAAGCTGCGCAAACCGGCCCAGTTTTCGAGGATGTAGCGCTCGAGTGAAAGGCTGCCGGTGCGATCGTTGCTGCGGCTGCGCTCCAGCTGGGTCTCGCCGGAACGCAGGGGAGAGACGACCCGTTGCACCCCCTCCGCGTCCGCCCAGGGGGACCGAGCCCAAAAGACCCTCAGATCGGCGGGGGCCATCGGCAGGGCGATCAGGGGACCCTGCAGAGCGTCGGCGCCAAGGCGGATCGCTGCCACGAGATCGCGATACTCCGCCACGCCCTCCATGCCCACCACCTTGCCCAGGGCATGGGCACTGCCCAGAAAGGCGCCCAGGAACCGCTGCAGGCGAAAGGAGCCGTGCAGGTCCTGCACCAGCTCCGGATTGACCTTGATGGCGTCATACCAAGCCTCGGCGATGCGTCGCAAATTGGAGAAGCCGGATCCGAAGTCATCGATGCACACCCGCACGCCGAGTTCGCGGTGGAGGCGTTCCGCGGCGGTCGGAGCAAGCTGCTTACCGCTCAGGGTTGCGGCGATCTCGCTGATCTCCACGGCGAAGCCGCGATCGATGATGGCGTGTTCGCGAAGCTGGCTCAACAGCCCCTCCAAGGCCCTGTCGCTGGCGAGGGACGCGGCGCTGATTTTGAAGGTGAGGTGATCGATGCGAGCCTCGCCACCGGGCTCCCGCGCGAGTTCCGCCTGAAGGGCTGGCAGGCTCTGGATCACCAGTTGGTCGAGGCGGGCGGCGAACCCGAGCTTGCCGGCAAGGTCGCGCAGCTGGGACGTTTCCAACGCCGCAAGCCGGGGTGTGCAGGCCCGTGGCAGCACTTCGAGGGCAAATTTGCCTGGATTCGCCACCAGCAGGATCGGCTGGACTTGAAGATCGATATCGCCGGACTGCAAAGAGCGGAGCTCCCGGACCAGAGCAGGATCGACGACGGGTCGCTGCTGGCGTCGCCGTCCCAACCGGTATCCAGCCGCCAGAGCAATCAGCGCAAGCCCGACGAGGATGAAGAATTGGTGAACATCACGAACCATCCTGGGGACGGAAACTCAGAGTTGAGGAAAGCCCGGTGAGGAGGGAGCTCCACCCCGGTCGACACATTGGTGTGAAGCCAAGTGGGCTAAAACTCTAGTCCTCCCCAACGAACTTCCAAGGCCTTTTCTGGATTGTAACTGGCACCTTTCACCTAAGTCAAAGCCAAGGCTCTGCCGCCGCGGCCGCATCCTGCCCCGCCTGGATCGCTCCCTCGAAGTAGCCGGGCCAGCGGATCGCTGCCTCGGTGCCGGCCCAGAGCACGCGTCCCACCGGCTCCCGCAGAGCCGCCCCCACGCCGGTCCAGGCGCCCGGCACCAGATAGGAGGTGAAGGCGCCGGTGGTCCAGGGCTCCGCATTCCAGTCATGCACGATCAGCTCGGCCGGAGACCCTGCCGGCTCCCCCCAGCTGGCCCGCAGGTCGGCCAGGATCGCCGCCTCCCGCTCCGCCGGGGCCAGGCGGCGGGCGCGCTCGCCCGCCACAAAGGCCGCCAAGATCCCGGGACGCCCAGAGGGCGGCGAGCTGTCCGCGGTGAGCTCCAGAAATGGCAGATTGCCGATCGCCATGCCGCTCCAGCCCCGCTGCCGCCACCAGGCCGAGGGATAGACCGCCAGCACCTTCAGCATCGAGCCCATCGGCGAGCGCTGCGCCAACGCGGTGTAGACGGGCGGCAGGGGCGGCTCGAAACGCAAGCGATCCCGCAGGGGGGGCGGGATCGCCACAATCACCGCCGCAGCGCGATGGCCACGGCCATCGGCGGCATGGACCACCACGCCAGTGGCATCCCGCTCGATCGCCACGGCCGGACATTCCAGATGCAATGCCTGGCCGAGACCATCGGCCAGGCGCGAGGGTATCGCCCCGGCCCCCTCCGCCAGCAACCAGGCCTCCGGCGTCTCCACCTGGGGGGCCACGGCCTGGGTCCAGGCCAGGTGCAGGATCGAGGCCTCGGAAGGCTCGAAGCCGCCGCTGCCCCCCACCCGGGTGTGCCACTCCGCCACGAACCGGGCCAGGGGCGAGCTCTGGCGCCGTTCCAACCAGCTCTCCACAGTCTCCCCATCGAGTTCCCGGGCCCGTGGGGTGCGCCACGGCCTCAGGGGGTCCACCGTCGCGGCCAAGGCGAGCAGCTCCCGGTGCAGATCGAGCGCCGATTCGATCTCCTCACGCGGCAAGACCAAGGCGTCCGGGGCGAAGAACAGCAGGCTGCGACGGAACTCCGACGCCATCTCCGCCAGCTGTCTCCCCCCCTGCCAGAGCAGTGCGCTGCGCCCCTCGGCGTAGGTGGGGAAACGATGCAGACCCAGCTCTTCGCTCAGCGCCGTGAACAACCGGTGTGTGGCGCCGCCCCATTGGCCGCCGAGTTCCACCCGGGCCCCGCCGAGGGTGGGGCGGGAGACCATCCGACCCCCCACCCGGTCGCGGGCCTCAAGGACGGTCACGCGGCGGCGGCGCCGGCGCAACTCCCGGGCAGCCACCAGCCCCGAAAGGCCGGCGCCCACCACCACCACGTCCACCGGGGGCGGCGTCGTCATGTCTGCCACCTCACCACGATCCTCACAGCCGGGGCGTGCGGCGCGTCTCACGCTGCATCCAGCTGATCCAGTCGGCCGAGATGTCCTTCGGACAGACGGCCTCGCACTCCAGGTGACTGCTGCAGCCCCCGAAACCCTCGTCGTCCATCCGCTCGCGCATCGCCCGCACACGAGCGGTGCGCTCCGGCTGACCCTGGGGCAGCTGGGCGAGATGGGCGAGCTTGGCGGCGGTGAACAGGCTGGCGGAGGCGTTGGGACAGCTGGCCACACAGGCGCCGCAACCGATGCAGGTGGCGGTGTCGAAGGCGCTGGCCGCCTGCTCGCGCCCCACCAGGAGGGTGTTGGCCTCCGGAGCGCTTCCGGCATTGACGGAGCAGTAGCCGCCGGCCTCGATGATGCGGTCCAGGGCGGAGCGGTCCACCATCAGGTCCTGGAGGGGCGGGAAGGAACGGGCGCGGAAGGGCTCCAATCGGAGGGTGGCGCCGTCGGCGAACTCGCGCAGGTAGAGCTGGCAGACCGTGGTGAGGGGCCGAGGGCCATGAGCCTGGCCGTTGACCAGAAACCCGCAGGCGCCGCAGATGCCCTCGCGACAGTCGTGCTCGAAACCCACCGGCCTCCGGCCCCGGGCGATCAGCCGCTCATTGAGCGCATCGAGGGCCTCCAGCAGCGACAGGTCGGAGGACACACCCTCGAGGCGGTGCAGCTCGAAGCCCCCGCTTTCCGCGGGGCCGGCCTGACGCCAGATCCGCAGGGTGAGGGAGAGGGTGCGGCTCATCGGTAGCTGCGCTCCGAAGGGGAGATCGCCGTGAAGGCAAGGGGCTCGGTGTGACGGCGTGGCGGGGCACCGCCCCGATGCTCCCAGGCCGCGATGTGGGCGAAGCGCACATCGTCGCGGCGGGCCTCCCCCCGCTCCGTCTGATGCTCCTCCCGGAAATGGGCGCCGCAGGATTCCTCCCGCACCAGGGCATCCCGCAGCATCAGCTCCGCCAGGGCCAGGAAGTCCTCCAGGCGCAGCGCCTTTTCCAATTCCGGATCGATCGGCGTGCCGGGATCAGCCAGGGCCAGCTCGGAGCGGAAGGCGCCAGCCAGGGCCTCCAGATCCTGCAGCGCCCGCTCCAGAGCAGGGCCGTTGCGGCTGATGCCGCAGGCTTCGATCATCAGGGAACCCAGCTGGCGATGGAAGGCGTCCACCGGCCGGCGGCCCCCGATCGCGCGCAGGGCTTGGATGCGGGCCGTCACGGCGTCCAACGCCTCACGGCAGGCGGGGTGATCCACCCCGACCTCGGGCTGCGCCGTTCCCGCCAGCCAGGCGGTGACGGTGGCCGGAGCGATGAAATAGCCATCGGCCAGGCCCTGCATCAAGGCACTGGCTCCCAGGCGGTTGGCCCCGTGCTCCGAAAAATTGGCCTCCCCGAGAACGAACAGCCCCGGCACGGTGCTCATCAGGTGGTAATCGACCCACAGCCCCCCCATCGTGTAGTGGGGTGCGGGGTAGATGCGAAGCGGGGTGAGGCGCGGGTCGTCGCCGCTGATCCGCTCATACATCTGCAACAGGTTGCCGTAGCGGGCTTCGATCGCCGGCAGCCCCTCCCGAGCGATCGCCTCCGCCAGGTCGAGGTAGACGGAGCGACCGCCCGGGCCCACGCCATGGCCCGCCAGGCAAAGCTCACGGGCCCGGCGGGAGGCGACGTCACGCGGCGCCATGTTGCCGTAGGCCGGATACTGGCGCTCCAGAAAGTAATCGCGCTCCGCCTCGGGGATGGCAGCCGGCGGGCGGTCGTCACCCGGCCGGAGCGGCACCCAGAGCCTCCCGTCGTTGCGCAGGCTCTCACTCATCAAGGTGAGCTTGCTCTGGCCGGCATCGCCGCTGGGGATGCAGGTGGGATGGATCTGGGTGAAGCAGGGATTGGCGAAGAAGGCGCCGCGGCGGTGGGCCGCCAGGATCGCGCTGGCATTGGATTTGAGCGCATTGGTGGAGAGGAAGTACACGTTGGAGTACCCGCCACTGGCCAGCAGCACGGCATGGGCGGTGAAGGCTTCCAGGGCACCGCTGAGCTGGTGGCGGCTCACCACACCCCGGGCGACGCCCTCCACGGTGATCAGATCGAGCACATCGCGGCGGGGGAGCAGCTGCACCCGGCCGGCCGCCACCTGCCGCATCAAGGCCTGGTAGGCGCCGTAGAGAAGCTGTTGGCCGGTCTGGCCGCGGGCGTAGAAGGTGCGGCTCACCTGGGCGCCGCCGAAGCTGCGGTTGGCGAGGGTGCCGCCGTATTCGCGGGCGAACGGAACCCCTTGGGCCACGCAGTGGTCGATGATCGCGCCGCTGATCTCGGCCAGGCGATGGCAGCCCGCCTCGCGGGCCCGGAAGTCGCCCCCTTTCACCGTGTCGCGGAACAGGCGCTGCACGCTGTCGCCATCGTTGGCGTAGTTCTTGGCGGCGTTGATGCCCCCCTGGGCTGCCACCGAATGGGCCCGCCGCGGACTGTCGTGATAGGTGAGCAGCTGCACCCGGTAGCCCTGTTCGGCCAGGGTGGCGGCGGCGGAGGCACCGGCCAGGCCGCTGCCCACCACCAGCAGCCGCAGGCGCCGCTTGTTCTGCGGACTGATCAGCGGCAGTTCCGCCTGGCAGCGCTGCCAGGCCGTCTGCACCGGTCCGGAGGGAAGGAGCGGATCGAGGCCCATCACAGTGCTCCCCGCCACGCCAGGGCCAGGGGCAACGCGAGGAAGCCGCCGCCCAGCAGCAGCGCCAACAGGCGCGAGGCGACGCGAAGGGCGGCCGCATTGGCGGGCTCCAGCCAGCCAAGGCTGCGGTGCGCGCTTTCCAGACCCTGCAGCAGGTGCAGACCCACCGCCACCCCCGCACCCCCGTAGAGGGCCAGGGCGGCGGGGGAGGCGAGGGCCGTCAGGATCGCCGCCCCTTCCGCCCCCGCGGGCGGGCGCTGCAGGCGCAACTGAACCAGGTGCACCACCAGGAACAGGAGCAGCAGGCCGCCGCTCCAGGGCAGCCCACGGCCCGCCCGTGCCACCAATGCCTCGATCGGCCCCGCACGGCGGCTGACCCGAACCGCCGGGACCGGACCGCGGGCGACCGCATGGCTCCAGGCCCGCCGCAGCGTCAGCAGGGGGTGGAGCAGCAGCGTGGCAGCCAGGGCAAGCTCCAGCGGCGGCAGCCAGGGCTGGCGGTGCAGGGCCGCAGCCCCCGACTCGAAGGCGGCGGGAGCCAGCAGGGCCAGCGACACCCCGGCCAGGTGCGTCACCAGGAACAGCACCAGGAGCAGGCCGCTGACAGCGATCAATGGGCTCGATCCGCCTGGGGGAAACCCTCCGACATTCGCATCGGAGCCGGATGACTGACAACGGCGCTGCCGGGAAGCGGACAGCGGTTCCGGACACCCTCCATCCATAGGGTGTGGCCTGTCCCGGTCGCCGACCGTGCGTTTGTCACGCCCCTCCACCTATTTCTGCGCGTTCCTCACCCTGCTGAACGATCGACTGGGGGAGAGCATCGTCTTTCCCCTGCTGCCGTTCCTGCTGGCCGGGGTCAGCCGCGACGCCCGCACCCTGGGCCTGCTCACCGGCACCTACGCCCTCGCCCAATTCGCCTTCACGCCGCTGATCGGGGCCCTCAGCGACCGCTACGGGCGCCGACCGGTGATCGCCATCTGCGTGGCGGGCTCGGTGCTGGGCCTGGGGTTGTTCGCCCTCACGATCAGCCTCCCCTGGCGGGCGCGCTTCCCGGAGATGCAGGCCGCGGGTTGGCCCCTGGCGCTGCTGTTCCTGGCGCGGATCATCGACGGGGTGAGCGGCGGCACCGCCGCCACCGCCACCGCCGTGCTGGCGGACATCTCATCGCCCGAAACCCGCGCCCGGGCCTTCGGACTGGTGGGCGTGGCCTTCGGCCTGGGTTATGTGCTCGGGCCCTTCCTGGGGGGGATCCTGGCGGAGCGGTCCCTCAATCTGCCGTTGCTGGTGGCGGTCTCGATCGCCCTGATCAATCTGCTGCTGGTGCTGGCCCTCCTGCCGGAGACCCATCCCGCCGAGGCGCGCCAGCCCATGCCCCGCAAGCGGGATCTCCAACCGTTCCACCAGCTGGGGCGCGTGTTCGCCAACCCGCGCGTGCGCCGTCTGGCGGCGGCCTTTTTCCTGTTCTTCCTGGCCTTCAGCGCCTTCACCGGCGTGCTGGTGCTGTTCCTGCAGGAAAGCTTCGGTTGGGGGCCAGGCCTCACCTCGCTGTTGTTCCTGGTGGTGGGGGTCGTGGCGATGGTGGTGCAGGGCGGACTGATCGGTCCGCTGGTGAAGCGCTTCGGCGAGCGCCGACTGACGGAGGTGGGGATCGGCTTGGTCATCGCCGGCAGCCTGTTGATTCCCCTGGCCACCTCCAGTACCGCCCGGCCCCAGGTGTTCGGAGCCGTGGCGCTGCTCGCCGTCGGTACCGGCCTGGTCACCCCCTGCCTGCGCAGCCTGGTGTCGCGCCGGCTCAACAGCAGCGGGCAGGGCGCCGCCCTGGGCAGCCTGCAGGGCTTGCAAAGCCTGGGCTCGTTTTTAGGCCCCCCGCTGGCCGGGCTGGCCTACGAGGGGGTCGGACGCAGCAGCCCCTTCTGGCTGGCGATCCTGCTGTTGGTGGGGGTGCTGGTGCTGGTGACGGGGGGGCTGGACCGGTTGTCGCCAGGACGACAAGCCTGAATTGCTACGTTCAGAGGCCAAGAATCAGGCCATGGCTCGGCTGTGAGTGAGGCCGGATCGCCCGTACGCCAGGTTGCAGGAACGATGAGCAGCGCCACCCAGCCTGCCGGCGACCCCGGCTCCTCCTCTGCCGACGGGAGCCCGTCCCCCGAGCCGAATCCCCCCCTCGATCCGCAGCTCTACATCAACCGCGAACTGAGTTGGCTGGCCTTCAACCATCGTGTGCTGGCGCAAGCCCTCAACGAGTACACCCCTTTGCTGGAGCAGGCGAAGTTCAGCGCCATCTTCAGCAACAACCTGGATGAATTTTTCATGGTGCGGGTGGCATCGCTGAAATCGCAACTGGAGGCCGGAGTCACCAGCCGCAGCGATGACGGCCTCACCCCCCTCGAGCAGCTGGAAGCGATCCAGGCACGCCTGCGCCCTTTGCTGGAACTGCAACAACAGCACTATCGCTACTCGCTCAAGAGCCACCTCGGCGAATACGGGATCTACCTACTCGATTACCAGCGGCTCAACAAGCGTCAGAAAGCCTGGGCCGACAACTACTTCCGCACCTCAATCTTCCCGGTGCTGACGCCGCTGGCGGTGGATCCGGCCCACCCGTTCCCGTTCATGAGCAATCTGAGCCTGAACGTGGCGGCCCTGATCCGCGACCCGGACTCCGGCCAGCAGCAGTTCGCAAGGGTCAAGGTGCCGCAGAAGATCCTGCCGCGCTTCGTGCCGATCCCCACGGACATCTGCGAGCGCCATCCGCAGCCGGTCTTCGTGGCGGTGCCGCTGGAACAGCTGGTGGCCTTCAACCTGCAGCTGCTGTTTCCGGGCATGGTGATCGAGGGGCACTATTTCTTCCGGGTCACCCGCGACGCCGACCTCGAGCTGCGCGACCTGGAAGCCGACGACCTGATGGAGGCGCTGCAGGAGGGTCTGCGCAAACGGCGCATGGGAGGGGAAGTGGTGCGCCTGGAGGTGGCCGACGAGATGCCGGAAGAGGTGGTGCAGCTGCTGATGGAGGGGCTGGAGGTGGAGCCGGAGGACCTCTACCGGATCAACGGGCCCCTGGGCCTGGACGACCTGATGAGCCTGCTGGCGATCCCCCTGCCCCAGCTCAAGGACCCCCGCTGGAAGGGGCGGACGGTGCCGGTGCTGGCGCGGGCCCAGCGCAGCCTGCTGGAGGATGGCTCGATCAAGGAGGAGGAGTTTGAGAGCATCTTCCGGGTGCTGCGCCGGGGGGACGTGCTGCTGCATCACCCCTACGACCTGTTTGCCACCTCGGTGGAGGAGTTCCTCCACCAGGCCGCGGACGATCCTGCAGTGCTTGCGATCAAGATGACGCTCTACCGCACCTCCAAGGATTCCCCCGTGGTGGGGGCGCTGATCCGCGCTGCGGAGAACGGCAAGCAGGTGATGGCCCTGGTGGAGCTGAAAGCCCGCTTCGACGAAGACAACAACATCCAGTGGGCCCGCCAGCTGGAGCGCTCCGGCGTGCATGTGGTCTACGGCGTGCTCGGCCTGAAGACCCATACCAAGGTGGCTCTGGTGGTGCGACGCGAGAAGGACAAGCTGCGCAGCTACGCGCATATCGGCACCGGCAACTACAACTCGCGCACCTCGAATCTCTACACCGATCTTGGCCTGCTCACCGCGCGAGAAGAATTCGGACAGGATCTGGTGGAGCTGTTCAATTACCTCACCGGCTTCTCCAAACAGCAGAGCTTCCGCAAGCTGCTGGTGGCACCGGTCACGCTGCGCCGGGGCATGGAGTGCCTGATCCGCCGGGAGATCGACCATGCCAAGGCGGGCCGCGCCGGCCACATCCGCGCCAAGATGAACTCTATGGTGGACCCTGCGATCATCTCCCTGCTCTACGAAGCCTCGCAGGCGGGGGTGAGAATCGAACTGGTGATCCGCGGCATGTGTTCGCTGCGCCCCGGGCTGGCGGGCGTGAGTGAAAACATCTCCGTTCTCAGCGTGATCGGGCGTTTCCTGGAACACTCCCGCCTGTTCTGGTTCGCCAATGGCGGCGAACCAGAACTGTTCCTTGGCAGCGCCGACTGGATGCCGCGCAACCTCGACCGTCGCGTCGAAGCGGTGGCGCCGGTGGAGGATGGCAAACTGCGCCGGCAGCTCGAAGCGCTGATGCAGCTCTACCTCGAGGACAACACAGCCTGGGTGATGCACAGTGACGGACAGTTCACGCAGCGGCAGCCCGAGGGGGAGCAGAACTCTGCGCAAGCGGTGCTGATGGATCGCTGGCGGGGCGGACTCTCAGCCCAAGTCCCGCCATCGCCCCCTTCCGGGTAGCCACCACCACCAAAGCGAAAATAACTGGCCGGCAATACAGGAAATCTTTTGTTTCCTGGCGTCAAGCGGCCAGCTTCAGTGCTACATTCCGGCCAAATTCATTCGGAGGCCTGGGGTGATGGGGACACCTCTGCATTCCGCTCCCACCGGATCGGGCCCTGCGGCAAGATCCAAGCGGGAGCCTGCGCTCACTCGCGCGACCATGTCACTCTCGGCCCTCCAAAAGGCCGCGGCACGGAATTCCGGCCGGATCAGCGCCGACTCGATCGGTTGGTATTTGAGCACCATCGGCCGCGTTCCGCTGCTCACACCGGCGGAGGAGATCGAACTGGCGCATCACGTGCAGACCGGCAAGCGTTTGCAAGAGATTGCCAGCGAGGAGCGCACGCCGAAGCAGCTCCGCCAGATCCGCATGGGCCAGCGTGCCCGTGACCGGATGATGGCGGCCAACCTGCGCCTGGTGGTGAGCGTGGCCAAGAAGTATCAGAACCAGGGCCTGGAGCTGCTCGATCTGGTGCAGGAAGGAGCGATCGGCCTCGAACGCGCTGTCGACAAGTTCGACCCGGCGATGGGCTATAAATTCTCCACTTATGCCTATTGGTGGATCCGGCAGGGCATGACCCGGGCGATCGACAACAGTGCCCGCACGATTCGGCTGCCGATCCACATCAGCGAGAAGCTCTCGAAGATGCGGCGCGTCAGCCGCGAGCTCTCCCATCGGCTGGGTCGCCAGCCGAACCGGCTCGAACTGGCGCACGCCCTCGGCATGGTCCCCGAGGAACTGGAGGAGTTGATCTCCCAGAGCGCACCCTGCGCGTCGCTCGACGCCCATGCCCGCGGCGAGGAGGATCGCAGCACCCTGGGGGAGCTGATCGCCGACCCGGCCAGCAGCGAGCACTTCGACTCGATGGATCGCCATCTGCAGAAGGAACACCTCGGCACCTGGCTGTCCCAACTCAATGAGCGGGAGCAGAAGATCCTCAAGCTCCGATTCGGACTGGAGGGAAGCGAACCGCTGACACTGGCGGAGATCGGCCGCCAGATCAACGTCTCCCGCGAGCGTGTGCGCCAGCTCGAAGCCAAGGCGATCATGAAGCTGCGGCTGATGAGCAATTTGCATCAGGCCGCCTGAGCCTGCCCCCGGTCTCCCACCCCGCTTGATCCTCCAGATCCTCGGCATCGCCGCCGTCATCGGCTGGCTCGGCTGCCTCAGCGCCCTGGCCCTGGTGGTGCGGAACCGCTGGCCCGAGCAGAGGGAGTGGAGCCGCAAGGTGGTGCACATCGGCGCGGGTCTGGTCCTGCCGATCGCCTGGGGCTTCCGCATCAGCCCCTGGATCGCCGTTCCCGCCGCCGGCGTGGTCACCCTGCTGGCGCTGCTCAACCACCGCCAGCGGGTCCTGCCCGCGGTGGAGGACGTCGATCGCCACAGCTATGGCACCGTCGCCTACGGGGCCTCGATCACCCTGTTGCTCTGGGCGGGCTGGCCGGCTCAGGCAGCCGCGGTCTGCGCGGGCGTGCTGGTGATGGCCTTCGGGGACGGCCTTGCCGGGCTGCTCGGCCCGCTGTGGGGGAGCCCCAGCTGGACGGTGCTCGGCCAGCGGCGTTCCCTGCTGGGAACGGGGGTGATGGGGTTGGCGAGCCTGAGCACCCTGGGCGCCCTGGCGGCTTTCTGCCACGCCCGGGGGTTGCCGGCACCGGGCGCCGTTGCCCTGGTGTGGATCGCCGTGGCCGCCGCGCTGCTGGAGCAGGTTGCGATCGGCGGCCTCGACAACCTGACCGTGCCTCTGGCCGTGGCGGCCCTGTGGGAGCGGCTGAGCTGAACAGGGCAGAACCGCGCCGCCGCGGCCGGCGAAGTCAGGCCTGCAGCAGTTTCTCGCAACGGCGTTCCCAATCCCATTGGGTGCCGAGCCCGGCCACGACCCGACGGTCGGAGGGTTCCTCCCGCAGGCGCAACTGCCACTGCCGGATCAGATCGGCTCGCTCCATCCAGACATCCAGGACGGTGCGTTGGATGCCCTCCCGATCCCAGCTCCGATGCCGGGCCGTATCCAGCGCCCAAGCCAGCAGATCGTCGAGGGTGAAGGGGCGAAAGCCGGCAAAAGCGGGGCCGCGCAGCACGTCGCCACCGTCGCCGGCTGCGCTCTGTTGCTCAAGATAAAAAAGCTGCAGGGGATCGGAGAGACCGCAGAACTGCATCAGATAGGTCATGGAAAGGACCTTCCGCATCGCAAGGTAGCTCACAGTAGTCAGCATCAGCCAGGCAACTGTTCAGCAGGAACAGACTTCGCCCATCCGTCACATGGCCAGGCTTTGCTGCCTATCTGGCACTCACACTTGACGAGTGCCAGATAGGCACAGCCACCCCCTTCAGACCGCAATCAGATCGCGCTCCCGAGCGGTTCGCACCGCCAGCGCAAGCTCCTCCAGCAGGGCCAGGGTGGTGGCGAGGTCGAGGCAGGCATCGGTGATGCTCTGGCCGTAGGTGAGCTGCGAGAGGTCGGCTGGGATCTTCTGACTGCCCGCCACAAGATGACTCTCGATCATCACCCCCATCACATGGCGGGAGCCGGAGGCCACCTGGGCGGCGATCGAGCGCAACACCTCGGACTGGCGGCGGTAGTCCTTATTGGAATTGCCGTGGCTGCAATCCACCATCAGCCGCGCCGGCAAACCGTCCCGCGCCAGCTGGGCGGCGGCGGCCTCCACCGCCTCCGGCTGGAAATTGGGCCCGCCCTTGCCGCCGCGCAACACCAGGTGGCCATCCGGATTGCCGGTGGTGCTGACGATCGCGGCGTGCCCCTCGGCATTGATGCCCAGGAAATGGTGGGGCCGGGCGGCGGCTTCCATCGCGTTGATGGCCGTCCCGGCGCTGCCATCGGTGCCGTTCTTGAAGCCGATCGGCATCGACAGGCCCGAAGCCATCTCGCGGTGGGTCTGGCTCTCGGTGGTGCGCGCTCCGATCGCCGTCCAACTGATCAGATCGGCGATGTACTGGGGCACCACCGGATCGAGAAGCTCGGTGGCGGCCGGGAGCTCCAGCGCGCCCAGATGCAGCAGCAGGGCGCGGGCCCGGCGCAGACCGGTGTTGATGTCGTAGCTGCCGTCCAGGTGGGGGTCGTTGATCAGCCCCTTCCAGCCCACCGTGGTGCGCGGCTTCTCGAAGTAGACGCGCATCACCACCTCCAGCTCGTCGTGATGGCGACGATGGGCAGAGGCGATCGCGTCGGCGTACTCCCGGGCGGCGTCGACGTCATGCACGGAGCACGGCCCAACGATCACGAGCAGGCGACGGTCACCGGCATGCAGGATCGCCTTGATCCTCTCCCGGGACTGCTGCACGGTGCGAGCGGCGCCTTCGGTGATCGGCAGCTCCCGGTGCAGCACCACTGGTGGCACCAGGGGCCGGGTCTCCACCACGTGGAGGTCGGAGGTGGGGATCATGGACCGACGGCGCAGGGCACGGGCAAAGATTCACCCTAGAAGCCCCGCCGCCGGCCGACTGCCCTCAGAAGGGGATCGGCATCTCCGCATCGGCGGGGGCCGGGGCGCAGCTCGCCACCCGCTGGGCGACCACCTGACCGATCACCACGATGGCGGGGGAGTGGAGCTGCTCCTGGCGCACCCGATCCGCCAGCTCCGCCAGAGGCGCCAGCAGCAGCTGCTGCCCGAGCACCGTGCCCTGCTGGATCGCCGCCGCCGGGGTGTCGGCCGCCAGACCTCCGGCGAGAAGCTCGGCGCAGATGGCCGCCAGGTTGTGCAGACCCATGTAGATCACCAGCCCATCGCTGCTGCGGGCCAAGCCCCGCCAGTCGACCCCGGGGCGGCCCTTGTCGATCTCCTCGTGACCGGTGACGAAGGTGACGCTGGAGCCGGCGCGGCGGTGGGTGACCGGGATGCCGGCATAGGCCGGGGCCGCGATCCCCGCCGTCACCCCCGGCACCACCTCGACCGGGATGCCCCGGGCCGCGAGGTGCGCCGCCTCCTCGCCGCCGCGGCCGAACAGGAAGGGATCACCCCCCTTCAGGCGCACGATCGTGCGATGCCGACTGGCGAGCTCCGCGAGCACCGCATTCGTGCTGGCCTGGGGCACCGAATGGTGACCGCGGCGCTTGCCGACAAAGTGCCGCTCGCAGTGGGGCGGCACCAGCTCCAGCAGGGCGCGGGGCACCAGGGCGTCGTGGACCAGGGCGTCGCAGTGGCGCAGCAACCGGTGGGCGCGCAGGGTGAGCAACTCGGGATCCCCCGGGCCCGCACCCACCAGATAGACAGTGCCGAGCGTGCTCTCGCTCACGGCAGGGCCTCCAGCTCGGCCAGCAGCACCGCCCGCAGGCGGGGCCGATCGAGCAGCGGAGCGGCCGCCGCCGCGCCGAAGCGGGGGCTCAGGGCCTCGGTGAGACGGTTGGCCGCCAGGGCCAAGGGCAGGACGGGGCCGCGGCTCGGCAGGGCGATCTCCTCAAGGTCCGCCGAACTGTATGGAGAGGAGCGGCCCTCCGCCGCGCAGAGGCGCGCCAGGTGCTGGAGGTATCGCTGGGCCAGCGCCCCCTCGAGGGGGTGATGGAGCAGAAGCGGCCTCAAGCCGCCGGAATCCGCAGCCAGCGCGCTGGCCTCGGCCGCCAGGGCCTGCTGCCAGCGGGGCCAGGCGCCGAGGAAGGGCCAGCGCCGCACGGGCCCGCCGCGGCGCAGCGCGGTGACGATCGCCGGCAGGTCGTGGCGGGCGTGGCTGCCAGGCAGCAACAGCAACGGCACCACCCCCAGCGGCCGCTCCCCCCGCGGAGGGGCCGCGGGATCCGCCCGGGTGAGGGCGCGCAGGGCCACGGGCGCACCGCGGCGGCGCTCCAGCTCCGCCGCCAGCTCCTGCCACGCCGCCGGCACCAGCCCACCGGCGCGGCCGTGCACCACAAGGAGAAGGGGGGCGGGGGCACGGGAACGAAGCCGCCGCTCCAGCCGCTCGGCCAGCGAGGGATCCAGAGAGCGATCCCGCAGGGGCAGCAGATCCCGGCGCGCATGCGGCAGACGGGCCAGGGCGTCGAGGGCGGCGGCGGCCAGGCCGGGATCCAGGTCGAGCACCAGCTCCGCCAGGGCCCGACGCAGGGGGGCGAGGGGCCAGGCGCTGAGGCCGAGGCTGAGGCCCTCCAACGCGGCGGCCCGCACCGGGGTGGGCAGGGGCGCCACCGCAGTGTCACGGAGGCGGGCGAAATCACGGGCTTCGCGCTGATGGCCGAGCAGGGGCAGCAGGGCGATCTGGCTCCGGGGGGGGAGATCCCCCGCCAGCGCCTGCCGCAGCTGGGCCGCGAGGGCGGGATCGCGCCGCCGCAGGATCCGCTGCAGCAGGGAGGGGTCAGGCCCGGGAGCAGCGAGCCACCAGCGCAGCAGTCGCCCGGCGGCGACGGGTTCCAGTCGATCCTCCAGCGCCGCCAGGAGATCGGGCAGGGGATCGAGCTGGCCGGTCTCGATCGCCCTCAGCCAGGGTTCGAGCGGGAGGGGGCGGGCGCTGCGCAGGTGCTGCAGGAAAGGCCAGCGATCCGGGGATCCGGGGGGCGGCAGAAAGGCGGGATCCGGCGGGGATTCGGGACCGGGGCAGGGGGCCACGGGCGGGCTCGGCCGGAGGAGATTCAGCATGGCAAGGGAGGCTTCGACGCGCCGGAGGTCAGGAATCGGAGCCACGGCGCCTGGCACCGAACCTCTCGATGAGCAGGGTCTCCAGCACAGCCGGCAGCTCGCTGAGCGGCACGCCCTTGTCCTCCAGTTCCGCCAGCCTCGGATCGGCGTCCATGGAGCCGCCGACGAAGATCTTCGCCCCTTCCACCATCTTTCCGTCCTGGCGTGCCTTGGCCCCCATCAGGCCGATCTGCCCGAGGTAGGGCTGACCGCAGGCATTGGGGCAGCCGGTCCAATGGGTGCGCACGGCATGGGGCAGTTCGAGGCGGCGCTCCAGCTCCTCCACCACCGCCCGGGCGGTGGTTTTGGTGGGGATCAGGGCAAAGCTGCAGTAGCGATTGCCGGTGCAGCTCACCGCCTCCGCCAGCAGCGGCCCGGGGTTCACCGGAAAACGCTCCAGCAGGGGTTCGGCCAGCAGCTCGGCCACCCGCCCCTCAGCCACGTCAGCGATCAGCACGTTCTGGCTTTCGCTGAAGCGCAGCTCGCCACTGCCGTAGCGGCGGGCCAGCTGCGCCAGATCCACCATGGTGGCCGCGTCGAGGCGACCCATCGGCACATTGAGGCCCACCCAGGAGAGGCCGGGCTGCTTCTGGGGATGCACGCCGCAGATGTCGCGGGGGGCGCGGCTGACCAGGTGGCTGCCGTCATGGGGCGCGGCGACGGCCTCCGGCCCCTCCAGGGAGGTCCAGGTCGCGAGCACCTGCTGGCGATAGGTGTCGAGGCCGAGGGCATCGATCAGGTACATCACCCGGCTGCGGTTGCGCGCCGAGCGATCGCCGTGCTCCTCGTAGTGGCGCAGCACGGCCAGGGTGAAACCGCTGAGCTGGTCGGGCCGCAGCCAGAGCCCCAGGGGGATGGCCAGCGCATTGCGCTGGGCGGAGAAGAAGCCGCCCACCATCACCGTGAAGCCGAGCTCCCCGTCGCGGAGGGCCGGCAGGAAGGCCAGGTCGTTGTGCAGCAGGAAGCTGTCCGGTGCCCCGCCGACGGCGACGTTGAACTTGCGGGGCAGGTTGCGCGGACCGCCCTCCGCCAGCAGGCGATCCTGAATGGCCTGCACCAGCGGGCGGGTGTCGAGGAATTCCTCCGGGTCGAGACCGGCCAGGGGGTTGCCGGTGATGTTGCGGGGGTTGTCGTGGCCGGACTGGCGGCTGGTGAGCCCCATCGCCTCCAGCTGCGCCAGCAGCGGTGCCATGTCTTCGAGCAGCAGACCACGCAGCTGAAGGTTTTGACGGGTGGTGATGTCGGCACTGCCGTGCTCGCCGCAGCGATCCACCACATCGGCGAGCCGCTCCAGCTGCTCCGCCAGGATCACCCCGTTGGGAAGGCGCAAGCGCACCATGAAGCGCCCCGGGGTTACCGGGCGGAAGAAGATCCCCAGCCACTTGAGATGAATGGTGAGGGTCTCCTCGTCGAGGCAATCCCAGCCGGCGGCGGCGAGATTCGCCAGCCGGGGGGCCAGATCGAGACCACAAAGGCTGGCTTTGGCCCGCTCCACCTTGCTGAGCGCAGGACCGGAGGCTCCGTCCGGAGAGGAGGTCATGGGAGGAGAGGCGAGGCGAGGGTGGGGGACCCAGCAGGCGCGCGAACGAAGCAACTCAGGGCTGAACCTTGGGGTTGCCGCTGCGGGCGCGGGCTTGGATCTGG
Organism: Cyanobium sp.; assembly: GCA_044351065.1. Taxonomy (GTDB): domain Bacteria; phylum Cyanobacteriota; class Cyanobacteriia; order PCC-6307; family Cyanobiaceae; genus Cyanobium. The sequence continues at coordinate 72,390 of JBILGK010000004.1, read as the reverse complement.
GTGTGGCACAGGCCGAAACGGCCGCTGGTCCACCGGTGCTCTCCTCCATAATTCGACCATCAGCCCTCCCGGATCCCTGTTGCCACCGCTACCGAATCCCAGCGAACCGGGAGTGGACGGGCTGCCAGAGCGGCGAGAGCGACGGCTTGAAGCCCTCGGTCCGTCGCGGGCGCGGTTCCGGGAGCTGATCGGCAAGGTGGGCAGCGGTGAACACACCAGCACCGGCCTCAGCCGGGAAGAAGCCCGCGAATCGATCGAACTGATGCTCGCCGACAGCGTCGACGACGCCCAGGTGGGAGCCTTCTTGATCGCCCACCGCATTCGCCGGCCCTCGCCGACGGAGCTCACCGGCATGCTCGACGCCTACCGGACCCTTGGCCCCACGTTGGTGACCCCGGGGCGGCGGGCTCTCTGCTTCGGCGTTCCCTACGACGGGCGCAGCCGCACCGCGCCCCTGCTGCCCCTGCTTGCCCTCACCCTGGCGGCCGAGGGGCTGCCGGTGGTGCTGCACGGGGGGGAACCGATGCCGGTGAAATACGGGGTGACCCTGGCGGAGCTGTTTGCCGCCCTGGGAATCGAATGGCGCGGGCTGCCGCTGGAGGCGGTGCAGCAGCGACTCGACAAGCAGGGCCTGGCGCTCACCCATCAACCCGACCATTTCCCGCGAGCGGAACGACTGGTGCCGATCCGGGATGCGATCGGCAAACGCCCGCCGGTGGCCAGCCTGGAGCTGCTCTGGACCCCCCATCGGGGCGAGCGGCTGCTGGTGAGCGGTTTCGTGCACCCCCCCACCGAGACCCGGGCCTGGGAGGCCCTGGAGGAGGCGGGGGAAACGGAGCTGCTGACCGTGAAGGGGCTGGAGGGCTCCACCGACCTGCCCACCACCCGGGCCGGCATCACCGCCCGAGTGCGCGGCGGGATGGTGGAGCGGGTGCTGCTGCACCCCCGGGATCACGGCATCACGGCGGCCGAGGCCGCCTGGACGAACCTCGAAGACTGGCGTGTGAATGCCGAGGCAGCCCTGCGGGGCGAAGGGCCGCTGGCGGAGGCACTGCGCTGGAATCTGGGGGCCTACCTCTGGTTCGCAGGCCGTCTCGACAGCCTGGCGGAGGGTATCGACCGGGCGCGGGCGCTGCTGATCGCCCGCAGCGGTGAGCGCCTGCGCCGGGAGCTGGCCGGATGAGCGCACCCTCCGCTGGGCGCATCTTCGGGTTCGAGGCCGATTTCGCCCGCGATCTGCGCTGCATTCCGATGGCCGTGCGCCGCAAGCTCGATCTGGCGGGAGTGAAGCTGAAGCTCGTGCAGTGGCACGGTCTCACGGCGGCGGAGCGGCAGCGGCTGATGGATTGGAGCGACGCCGCCGCCGCGATCACCTCCCTGCGGAATTGGCTGCTGGCGCGCAGCGACACCCTGCCGGAGGGGCCGGCCAAGGTGATGGAGCCCGCCCGGCACTGCGTCTGGCAGGGGGAGGGGGACTGGCCCGAAGCGGTGTTGCGCTCCTGCACCCAGCTCGCGCTGAGCGTGCGGGCGGAGGGTTGGCGGGAGCTCGATGAGCTGCAGCGCTTCGCCCTGGTGAAACTCAGCCACCCCGGGCACGAGCACCGCAACCTGCCGCGGGCCCTGGCGGAATTCCACCTGCTGGAGCCTCGGTAGCAACAGCAACAGCCGCACGGCTGCTGCCAGTGGTTTCTTGTTGGTGTCGGCCAGCTTTTCGCGCCGACCCAACATTTGCCGGTCGGCGCACTTCGTTGTGAAGCCCGATCACTGGCCGCCTGCTCTCCCAGCGACCACTTTTTCTGCGTTCTCCGCGCAGCCTCTTTTCATCCGGTGGCCATCCCTCCACCGGACGTTTTCCGGCAAGCCTGCCGTACCCCGTTCCATCCCCTGTTGCGTTCATGGCGTCCACCACCCGTCGCAGATTTCTGATCACCGCCGCCAGCAGTGCGGTGGGCACCGCCCTGCTGGCCGCTTGCGGCGGCCGCCAGGGCGGGTCGCCCGAAGCGGGAACCACCACAGGCGCCGCCGGCGACACGGAAGTGAAGGGGGCAACGCTGGGCTTCATCGCGCTGACGGACAGCGCGCCGCTGATCATCGCCAAGGAGAAGGGCCTCTTCGCCAAGCACGGCATGCCTGACACCAAGGTGGTCAAGCAGACCTCCTGGGCCGTCACCCGCGACAACCTGGAGCTGGGCGGGGAGCGGGGTGGCATCGACGGCGCCCACATCCTCTCGCCGATGCCGCTGCTGCTCACGGCGGGCAAGATCAGCAAAAGCAAGCAGCCGGTGCCGATGTACACCCTGGCGCGGCTGAATCTGCAGGGACAGGCTTATAGCGCTTCGAAGGATCTGCTCGATGAAAAGCTGACGATCGACAACAAGGAGGGCCTGGCCAAGGCGAGTCAGAGCCTGGGTCGCAAGCTCAAGGCGGCCGTCACCTTCCCCGGCGGCAACCACGACCTCTGGATGCGCTACTGGCTCTCAGCCAACGGGCTCGACCCCAATAAAGATGCGGATCTGGTAGTGGTGCCGCCGCCGCAGATGGTGGCCAACATGCAGACCGGCACGATGGATCTGTTCTGCGTGGGCGAACCGTGGAACCAGCGACTGGTGAACAAGAAATTGGGCTACACCGCTGCCCAGACCGGTGAATTCTGGAACAAGCATCCGGAGAAGGCCTTCTCAATGCGGGCCGACTGGGTGGACAAGCATCCCAAGGCGACACTGGCACTGTTGAAGGCGGTTCAGGAAGCCCAGATCTGGTGCCAGGACCCGGCCAACCTGAATGAACTGTGTGAGATTCTTGCCAAAGACAAATACATCAAAGCCAAGGTGGAAGACATCAAGCCACGGCTGGCCGGTGACGTGGATTACGGCGACGGCCGCAAGGTGACGAACAGTCCCTACAAGATGTTGTTCTGGGACAGCAATGCCTCCTTCCCCTTCAAGAGCCACGACACCTGGTTCGTGACGGAGGACATCCGCTGGGGCTACCTGCCTGCCAGCACCGACATCAAAGCCCTGGTGGACAAGGTGAACCGCGCCGATCTGTGGAAGGAAGCCGCCAAGGCGATCGGACGGAGTGGCGATATCCCCGCCAGCGATTCGCGCGGCAAGGAAACCTTCTTCGACGGGGTGGTGTTCGATCCCGAGAACCCGAAGGCCTACCTCGACGGCCTGGCGATCAAGGCGCTGGCTTGAAGCCACCCCTGCTCGATCCCCTCCCCCTCTCTCCTCCATGACCCCCACCACCCCCGCCGCCGGAGTTCGGCGGCGCGAAGCTTCGGGCCGTCTCCATCCCAGCCTGCGGGCCGTGATGCCCTACCTGCTCTGCATCGGCGGCTTCCTGCTGGTGTGGCAGCTGCTCTCATTGGTGCTCGGCGTGGCACGCCTGCCGGGGCCGGTGAATGTGATCGCCGACACCTGGGATCCGTACATCAGCCAGCCGTTCTTCGATGAGGGGGGAACGAGCAAGGGGCTGGGCTGGCAGATTCTGATCTCGCTGCAGCGGGTGGCGCTGGGCTACGGGCTGGCGGCGGTGGTGGGGGTGAGCATCGGCGGGCTGCTGGGGTTGAACCGCTTCATCGGCAAGGGGCTGGATCCGGTGATCCAGGTGCTGCGCACGGTGCCGCCGCTGGCCTGGTTCCCGATCTCGTTGATGGTGTTCCAGGACGCCACCACTTCGGCGATCTTCGTGATTTTCATCACCGCGATCTGGCCGATCATCATCAACACTGCTGTCGGCATCCGCGAAATCCCGCAGGATTACACCAACGTGGCCCGCGTGCTGCGGCTGCGAAAGGGGGAGTACATCCGCAACGTGGTGATTCCGGCCACGGTGCCCTATGTGTTCACCGGCCTGCGCATCGCGGTCGGGCTGGCCTGGCTGGCAATCGTGGCGGCGGAGATGCTCAAGGCCGATGGCGGCATCGGCTACTTCATCTGGGATGCGTACAACGCCGGCGGCGATGCCAGCTCCAGCCAGATCATCCTGGCGATTCTCTACGTGGGCCTGGTGGGTCTCGCCCTGGATCGCCTGGTGGCCTGGGTGGGTCGGCGTGTGGCGCGGGGGGAGAGCTAGATGGCCGCCTTCCTCACGGTCGATGACGTCAGCCAGGAGTTTGCGCTGGCGGACGGTGGCCGCTACGTGGCCCTCAAGGACATCGACCTGGAGATTCGGGAGGGCGAGTTCATCTCCCTGATCGGCCATTCGGGATGCGGCAAGAGCACATTGTTGAACCTGCTGGCAGGTCTCACCCAGGCGAGCCAGGGGGGCATCCTGATCGAGGGCCGCCAGGTCACCGAACCGGGGCCGGACCGGATGGTGGTGTTTCAGAACTATTCGCTCCTGCCGTGGAAAACGGTGCGGCAGAACGTGGCGATGGCGGTGAACCGGGTGCTGGCGGAGCGCAGCGCGGCCGAGCGACGGGAGATCGTGACGCGCAACCTGGCGATGGTGGGGTTGGCCGCGGCGGAGGAGAAGTATCCAGCGGAACTCTCCGGTGGCATGAAGCAGCGGGTGGCGATCGCGCGGGCGCTGGCGATCCGGCCGCGGCTGCTTCTGCTCGATGAGCCGTTCGGGGCGCTGGATGCGCTCACCCGCGGCAATTTGCAGGAGCAGCTGATGGGGATCTGCCAGGAGGCCGGCGTCACCACCGTGATGGTGACCCACGACGTGGATGAGGCCCTGCTTCTCTCGGACCGGGTGGTGATGATGACCAACGGACCGGAGGCGGGCATCGGCCAGATCCTGGCGGTGCCGTTCGCGCGGCCGCGCCAGCGGCTGGCGGTGATGGAACACCCGGAGTACTACCAGCTGCGCAGCGAACTGATCGGCTTTTTGCAGCAGCAGCGGCGGCTGCGCCAGCGCCGGGCCAGCGTGGTGCCGGTGCCGCTGCGGGTGGTGGCGCCCAAAACAGTGCGACTCGGCTATCTGCCCGGCCTCGATGTGGCACCGCTTGCGATGGCGCTGGAACGCCGCCTGTTCGACGCCGAGAAACTGAGCGTGATTCCGGTGTCGTTCGCCAACTGGCAGCGGCTGGAGGAGAAGCTGCGTGGAGGCGACCTGCAGGCGGCGATCACCTCCGCCTCCACGCCGCTGGCTCTGAACCTGGGGCTGGGGGGGCAGAGCCCGTGGCCGGCGATCACGCCGATGACGGTGAGCCGCAACGGCAACGCCTTCTGCCTGGCGCGTCGGATACGGGAAGCGGGGGTGAGGAACCGGGCGGAGCTGGCCACCTGGCTGCAGCAGCGGAGCGAACCTCTGCACATCGCCCTCTCCCAACAGCACGGCATTCCGGAGCTGCTGCTGCGCCACTGGCTGGCGGGGGGCGGCATCGATCCGGAGCACCAGGTGCGCTTTTCGGTGATGTCGCCGATGACGATGGTGGGGGCGCTGCGGGCGGAGCGGATCGACGGCTTCATCGCCGGCCGGTTCCGCGTGGCCCAGGCGGTGGCAGAGCGGTTCGGCAGCGTGATGGCCACCGACCTCGACATCTGGAGCGGCCATCCGGAAAAGGTGCTCACCTGTGCCGAAGGCTGGGCGGAGGACCATCCGGAGGCTCTGGAGGCCTTGGCCGCGGGGCTGATGCGGGGGGCCGAACCCTGCGATGACGGTGGGCGGCGGGAGGAGGTCACCGCCGTGCTCAGCCAACCGCAGTGGCTGGGGAGTCAGGCGGCCCTGGCGCTGCGCGGCCAGTTCGGGGACGAGGACAGCAGCGGCAGCCGGCTGCCCTACAACCGCTATCACACCGACAGGGCCCATGTGCCCAACCGAGCAGAGGGGGCTTGGCTGCTGAGCCAGTTCAGCCGCTGGGGCTGGTGCCCCTTCCCGAGCAATCGGGTGGAACTTCTGGCCCGGGTGTACCGACCGGATCTGTGCGACCGGGCCCTGGAGCAGGCGGGCTATGCGGCCCTGCGGCCCGATCGCCGTCCGTTCCGCCTCGCGGATGGCATCGCCTTCGACCAGGACGATCCGCTGGGGTATCTGCGCCTCATGCCCGGATCGCCCCAGCCGCCCCAGGCGCCGATTCCGCTCCCCGTGACCACGCTCCCCACCCTGTCGCACCCCTGAGATGGCGTCCTCCCCAACCGATCGCGCCGCCACGGCCACTCCCTTCCTGCAATTTTGCGGGGTGGGCCAGGTGTTTCAGACACGCCGGGGACCGTTCGAAGCGCTGCGCGCCATCGACCTGACGGTGGCGCAGGGGGAATTTTTGTGTGTGATCGGCCACTCGGGATGCGGCAAGAGCACCTTGTTGAACATGGTGTCTGGTTTCCTGCAGCCCAGCAGCGGCCAGGTCACGCTGGAGAACCGGCCGATCGAGGGTCCGGGCCCCGATCGAATGGTGGTGTTTCAGAACTACTCCCTGCTGCCCTGGCTGACGGTGCGCCAGAACGTGGCGCTGGCCGTGAAGGCAGCGCGGCCGGAGCTCAATGAGGGGGGCCGGCGCCAGGTGGTGGACCATCATCTGGAGATGGTTCACCTGCTCGATGCGGCGGACAAGCGACCAGGCCAGATCTCCGGCGGCATGAAGCAGCGGGTGGCGATCGCCCGGGCGTTGGCGGTGAACCCGGCGGTGCTGGTGCTGGATGAACCGTTCGGCGCCCTGGATGCGATCACCAAGGAGGAGCTGCAGGAGGAGCTGCTGGCGATCTGGCGCGAGAACAAGCCCACGGTGCTGATGATCACCCACGACATCGACGAGGCTCTGTTCCTGGCCGACCGGGTGGTGATGATGACCAACGGCCCGGCCGCCACGATCGGCGAGATCCTCACGGTGCCCTTCGAGCGCCCCCGCAGCTACGAGCGGATCCAGGCTGACCCCCGCTACGGATCGCTCCGCAACCAGGCGTTGGATTTCCTGTATCGGCGCCATGCGCATGCAGTGGATTGAGGGGGGGTCCACACCGCCCCGCTGCCTCTGGCCCGGATTTCGCCCTCCGGATTTCGCCCTCACGAAGGAGCCGAATCACTGGGATGCAAAGATGTGGCCGCCAACGGCAATGCCTGCAAGAAACCTTGCACAGTGATGGTTCCGGAGTCACGGGTTGGCGCAAGAGTGAACTCGATTTCAGCTGCAACAGGCCGGGGTGGGCCAGGGAAAGCCACCAGGATTCCGCGACCCATAGCCCGGACGGTCGTATAACCAGTGCTGCCATCAAATGTGGCCTTGCCACTGTATTGCAGCTTTGTTTCGGAGCCCAATCCAAACAAAGTTTGGATGGTGACGCTGCCATACGCCTCCTGATCAGCGGCTTCGGCTACGAGGGCCACCTCGAGACCTCCAAACGGTCCATTGATCGATTCGGGGTTGTAAAAGCTGTACTTTCCCTGAAGCAACAGCTCTCCCGCCGCCAGGGCGACCACATCGTCGTGAGACTGAACAGCGTTTAAAGTGCCTTTTTCCATGTCGAGAACCTTGGACAAGGGGAGGAGGAGAAGCAGAGGCGAAAATCAATGAACGCCACTCGATCAGGTGCGGCCGGTGAAACCAGAACTGGATCAACACAGAAGCTCGATCGAGACCAATCGCCAAGGGAGCTTGCGGAGGAGGACTGCGGAGGCCAGACAGACTGACACGTCATCATGATAGTTGGACCATGGCGACTTGTCAACCACCTTGCCTGGCCAGGACGACCGGGATCACGTCACGCAATGCTGCGATTCAAGGCTTGTCGACCCGACACGCACCTAAAGACCACCCGCCAAGATAAGCATATTCACCTATCCGCTGATCGGACCACTTGCGCAGTCCGCCAACCGCCCGGGAAAACAGACTGAATATAAGTTTACACAATTGTGTTGCCTCGCCAGGGCAGCGGACCTACGGTGGAGCTTGGCAGACGCGCTCACAAGCTGTGACGAGAAGCCCAGCCAGCCTTCCTTCGCGACTGTCATCTTCTCACCAAAACCCCAGGAGGACCTTATGGCAACCGGCTCCGGCAAAGGCACTTTGCACACCCTTTACGGCCCAGCCTTGAGCGAAGCCATCGCCAGCGGCGACGTCGCCAAGATGAGCGCCGCTCGCGATGCCGCATTCGCCCATCTCGCCATGTCCAGCGAAGTGGCACGACTGTTGCCCGAGCTGGAAAAAGCGATCAAGACCAAGGGGGGGACGGTCCGACCGCTGTATGGGGTCTCCATTCAGGACGCCGTGGCCCGCGGCGATCAAGCCGAGCTGGCCCGGATGAAAGGAGAAGTGGCTTACTACAACAACCTGCTCCAGGGCGGTCCCAGCGCCAGTGCCGTGGTTCCTCCCTACGGCGTGGCCATTCAAGAAGCCAAGAACCGCGGGGACCAGGCCGAGATCAAGCGGCTCACCGAGTGGGCGCAGGGCCTTCTGGATCAGCTGAACGCCCCCAAGTAGCCCCATGGAAGCGACACTGGCCCTGACCGAGCCCGTGTCCGTCGAGCCTGCGCGGTCGCGCACGCTGGCGGACCTCAATGGGCACACCCCGGTGCATGTGGTGTGGGAGATCACACTTGCCTGCAATCTCAAGTGCGCCCATTGCGGTTCGCGCGCGGGAAAGCGCCGCGCGAATGAGCTGTCCACTGAGGAGGCTTTCTCGGTGATCGACCAGCTCGCCGCCCTGGGAACGCGCGAAATCACGCTGATCGGCGGCGAAGCCTTTCTGCGCCCGGACTGGATTCAACTGGTGGAGCGCATCGCCGGCCATGGCATCCGCGTCGGGATGCAGACCGGCGCGCACAACCTCAAGCGGGAACGACTCGAAGCGGCCCAGCAGGCCGGCTTGTTCGGGATCGGCGTATCGCTCGATGGAATGCGTGAGCTGCACGACCGGGTGCGCGGCGTGGCCGGCGCCTGGGATGACGGCATCCGTGCCATGGAAACCGCCAAATCGATGGGTCTGGGGGTGAGTTGCAACACGCAGATTGGCGCCGAAACCCTTCCCGAGCTGGAGCCCCTGTTCAACCGCATCATCGAAGCGGGTGCCACCCACTGGCAATTGCAGATCACGGTGGCGATGGGCAATGCAGTGGAGAACGACCACCTGCTGCTGCAGCCCTACCGGGTGCTTGATCTCATGCCCCTGCTCAACCGTCTTTACCACGAAGGTCAGCAGCGCGGCCTGCTGATCACCTTCGGCAACAACCTGGGCTACTTCGGGCCGTATGAGCATCTCTGGCGCGGCTTTGGCGATGAAACCCTGCACTGGACGGGCTGCGCCGCCGGCCAGAACGTGATTGGCTTGGAAGCGGATGGCACCATCAAGGGCTGCCCCTCCCTGGCCACCGAAACCTACGGAGGCGGCAATGTGCGCGACAGCTCGGTTGCCGAGCTATGGAATACCTCGGAAGCGTTGCATTTCGCTCGCATGCGCACCATTGATTCCCTGTGGGGCCATTGCCGAAGCTGCTACTACGCCGATGTCTGTCGCGGGGGCTGCACGTGGACTTCAGACTCGCTGTTCGGCAAACCGGGCAACAATCCCTACTGTCACTACCGGGCGCTGGAGCTGGAAAAGCGGGGCATCCACGAAAAGATTCGCAAGGTTGCCGAAGCACCCGACCAACCATTCGCAATCGGCCGCTTTGAGCTGTATGAGGAGGCCATCCCCGGCCGTGCGCTTCTGCCGGCAGCGCAGTCGGCCGAGCCGCGCATCGCGCTGCGCACTGCGGATGAGCCCCTGCCCCAACTGGCATTGTGCAGGGCCTGTCATCAATACATCTGGCCCGATGAGACGGGGTGTCCACACTGCCATGCCGACGTGGCCGAAGCCGCCCAAAAATTTGCCGCCGAGGAGGTGCGCCGACAGGCGCTGATGGTGGAATTGGAGGGGGTGCTCCAGCAGTTGGAAGCCATCACTGCGGACGGACCATAAGCTTCTGACAGCAAAGCTTTCGCCCGTTCTCGAAGACCAGACAGAGCAGCGGATGTTGCCTGGGCAGAGCCAGCCCTTGGCGATTTCTGTCCGAAACCAGGAGACACCTGTGGGAAGCACGGAGAAAGACCGCAAGCCATCCACCCAAAGTCCTGAACTCGTTGTCAGTCGCCTGAGCCAACCTGCTCCCGCCAAAGAACCCGCACCAGCGAGCTCAGGGCATTGGCAGCTCGGGCTGTCAGCAATCCGGACAGGGCCGCCACCAGCACGGTGGCCATGCTCGTGAGCTGGGCGCCCTCCGGGCCGCCGACGCCCAGCACCATCGCCATGGCCGTGAATGGCAGCCGATAACCGCCCGCGATACCCGCCGCGGCTCCGGCGGCTCCGGCCAGATCTGCCGCGATTCCGAAGGGAGCCGCGAACACCCGGCCGCTGAGATCGCCGATCGCCAGGAAGGGGACGAACACGCCGCCGCAACCCCCCGCCAGCACCGCCACCGTGGTGGCGCACGCCCGCAGCAGGGCCAGGGCCAGCAGGCGCGCGGGGGACGGGTCGTGGGTTTCGGCCCAGACGATCGCCGCCCCCCCCGGCCCGAAGGCCGCCGCCGGGGTGGCCAGGGCGCCGATCAGCAACGCCAGGGCCAGCAGCGCCGCGCCGCCGATCAGCAGACGCGCCAGCGGCCGGTCACGCCAGCCCCGGGCCCAGTAGATCGCCTCACCGGTGAGCGCCGTGACGGCGCCGGCCAGCACGCCGATGCACAGGGTGGCCTGCACCGCGGCGAGGAGACCGTCGGGGGACACCTTCGGCACCACCAAGCGGATGAGATTGAGCTGAAACACGGTGTTCACTGCCCAACCGCTGACCCCACCCGCCAGCATCGCGGCGAACCGCGGGGCGGTGAGCGGAACCTGGCGCCGCGCCGCCAACTCCGCCATGAAGCAACTGCCCACCAGCGGGATGCCGATCAAGGCCGAAACGCTCGCCGCACCGCCCCCTATCGCCAGGGGCCGCACCAGAGGGCGCAGCACTGGCAGCGCGCCGCCCAGCCAGCTTCCCGTGGCCACGCCGATGTGCGCCGCCGGCGATTCCGTACCCATCGGCGCCCCCAACCCCACGGTGACCAGGATCGCCAGCGCCCGCAGGGGTGCCACATTCCAGGGGAACCGCTCCTCCACCCCCGATGCGTTGACCACATCACCGGTCAGATCGGCGCGGGCGATGTCATGGGGGAAGGAATACCAGGCCGCCAGCGAGCCACCGCGGCCAGGCTGCCGCTTCTGGAGGGGGGCGATCGTCTGCACCGATTGGCCCTGGCCCAGGCCGAACAGAATCAGCACCGCCAGGCTCACGCCGAGCAGGGGCAGCAGCCGCAGCGCCGCAGGACCCAGGCCGGAGGCGGCGGCCAGCGATACCTTGATCAGCTCGGTGAGCGCCACCGCCACCAGGCAGCCGATCAGGCCCCCCAGGAGCCCCGCCGCCGCCCAGGCGCCGATCACCGCAATCCGGGGACGCCCCTGCTCCATGGCGTTATCCGCGCTCTGGCGCTGCCTGCGGCACCGAGCCTTCCGCCGCTGGAATGGTGCTGGCGCTGCCATCGCGCAGGGACGCATAGGTGGGCGAGAGGATCTCAATGCCATGGGCCGCACATTGATCCTGGATGTGCTGATGCAACTCGGAGTAAATCAGCACCATCAGATTGGGATTGGCGGTGTAGGCATTTAATTGATAGCTGATCGCGTCATTGCCGAGGTTCGTTTGCAGCACAAATGGAGCGGGCTCCCGGAGGATGTGCTCACTGGCCAGGGCGGCGGTGATCAAGGTGGCATGGGCCTGGCGCCAGGGCACATCATAACCCAGGGTGATTGTGGTTTGCAGGATCAGGGCGCGGCTTAAATCACGGGCGGAGAGATTATAGTTCACAACCTTGTTGCTGAGCAGGGCTGAATTGGGAATGGTGATGATCTGATTGGCCGGGGTGCAGATGCGCACCGCCAGAAAGTTTTTCTCGATAATATCGCCGATCACATCACCCACGCGGATATGGTCGCCGATACGGAAAGCACGGGTGTAGATCAGGATGATGCCGCCGATCACATTGGAGATCGCCGATGTGGAGCCGAGCGAGAGCAGCAGACCCAGAAATACAGACACCCCCTGAAACGCCGGTGAACTGAAACCCGGCAGAAAGGGAAAGGCCAGCACTGCCGCCAAGGCAATCACAAGCACCGCCAACAAATTAAATGTGGGCTTGCCCCATTCGGCATAAAAGCCGGGAATCACCAGGCTGCCCCGATCCACCGCCGTGAAGAAAGGCCGGATGGCGCGCAGCAATGCGGTGGCCAGAAAGAGGATGATGGCAACGATGAACAGGTTGGGCAGATAGTTGCCGATCGCCGAAAGCACCAGCTCCAGGGATCCGTAGAAATAACCGAGGATGTCCTCACCGACAGCCCGAGTCCAGGGATAGAGGCGCAGGATGAAAGCAGCGAGATAAAAGAAGGCGAGCAACAGCACAAGCAGCCGGATCAGCATCAGCACCTGCAGCCAGGCCTGGGCGATCGCTTGGGCGGAGACGATCTCCACCTGATTCAGCCGAATCGCCGGCACGCGCCTGGCGATGAAGCGAGCCAGCAGAGGAAACAGGCGACCCGAGAGGCGAATCACCACAAAACAGAAGGCCAGGAAGCCAATGCTGGCGAACAGCGCGTAGAGGCTGTGCCGCAGCAATTGGCCGGGTTTGCGATCCTGGCGATATTGGCGCAGTGCCGCTTTGATCTGCTGCACGGATTGCTCGGCCAGCGCCTGGGCCGAGAGGCGGCTGGCCTGAGCATCGCGCTCATTGATCGTCAGCAGCACGTCCGGACCAGCGCTGAGATACCAGAAATCATCATCCGCCCGTTGCTGAAAGGTGAGCGAATCGATCGGGCGGGAATCGTCCTGGGCGAAGCGCTTGAGCCGGCGGCTGATCGTCTCGGCCCGCTCCTGCAGCGAAAACCCGGCGATCCCCCGCCGCAGGGTCAACACCTCACGGCCATCAAGCAGGATCGGCACGCCATCGATCGGTGACTTGGCCTGGAGCTGATCGGCCAGCACCTCCTGCTGGATTGGCGCCTGGAGAGGGTCCTGCGCCCGTGCCGGCATCTGGAGAAGGTCGTGAAGGAATACGCCCAGCGTCAGCAGAACAACGGCAACAACAACGGCCAAGGCTCTGCCGGACTGCGCGGCGGCTGAATGGGGGACGCGCTGGCCAGGCTCAGCCATCGCCGCTTCCTTCAGGAGACATCGTGAATGGGATCAGCACCATTGTGTGACCTCGCTTCCGCAGGGCCGCCGCGAGAGATAGGTTTCTTCATTCCCGCAGAGCCCCGGCATCACCACAATCCAGGGGTTTGCCTGAACATTGCGGCTGTGGCTTGCTATACCTTGACCGGGTGAGATCTGCGGCGACAACGTTTTCAGCCGCCGCAACCGCCGCCGCCTCCACCACCACACCCACCACCGCATCCACCGCCACCGCAGCTGCTGGCTGCACCTGCACCCTGGTCGCCGCTGCCCTCGACCCGTTTGGCCTTGGGCTGCCTCGGATCGCACAGGAGAACAAAGATCAGGGCCAGGCTCACACCAATCATCGCAAGCAACAGAAAACCCACCGGCCTGTGCAGGCTCAGGCCGTGGAGAAAGCGAATGGCACCGAGAAGCCACAAGCCACCGAACAACAGCACACTGCCCACATAGGTGACATCCTTGCTGCAGGTCTTGTGCATGGCCACCACGGCGAGGCAGGCCGCAGCTGCCAGGCCGAAATAGAAGAGCAAAAAGGCAGGCCCGCTCAGGCTGAAGGGAACGTGCTGAGCACCCGCCTGGCAGCCGCTCAACACCAGGGCAAACGCAAGCGACCCCAGCAGAATTCCCCACCGATGGGGGACCCGTCGCGGGGGCCGGGGTGGGGCAACCGGAGGCTCGGCCGGTGGCCAGAGATCTGAAGGTGGCCGCTCCCCGAAGAGAGCCCGGTAGCTCGCCAGCGTGCGGCGATACCACTCCCCCATTCGCTGCCGCTCCTCCTCTCCCCCCCGGGATGGGGTGTGGTGCAGGGGCCGGCCAAGCACCCGCGGGCAGAACTCCTCCCAATACCTGCGGGTGTCGAGCAGGTGCTGATGCCAGGCAAGGTCCACCGCTCTCGACGGGGAGACCGGATGACCAGCTTCCAAGGCAAGGAAAAGAAAGCGGCGGTATTCACCAATCACACGCTCGCTTTTCGCCATCGACCAGCCCTGTTCTCTGGCCAACTTGACCACGAACGGGATCGCACCATCCGGTGGATCGAAGCACCAGGCCTGCAGCCGTGCATAGAGCTCCCGCTGGTTGGGCGTGAGCACTTGGGTTACCGTGAGATCGCCCATGAGAGGAAGTTTTCCTACCAGGCTTCACCCTCTAGCAGCACAGGCATCCCGTCAATGATGGGCCATGCGTGTCAAGTGGAAAGAGATGGAAGAAGGCCCCGTGGCATTGCAGGGTTCGGCGACCGCGGCGCACGCCAACTCCATGATTTCCCCCCTCAGCCCTGAGGCCAACAGCAAACGCATGCGGCCTCACCCCGACTTAGCGCTGCTGAGGAGGCAACCTGGCCCTGCATCAATGGCTGCCTCTTGAATAGGCTGGCCATGGTGGAGTCGTGATCTGCTCAACCCCCCACTCCCGCGTTGCCCCCCTCGGGCTTTGTTCCAGATCTTCCAACACAGACTTTGCCGATAGACCTGGCAGCCGCTGCTCAGCTTGCGGCAAGATTTCCCCCACGCACAAGAATCGGAATGACAGGACGTTCCCGCTTGCGGGCAGAGGTGGTTTCGAGCCGGACGAAGTCCATGGGATCCTCCAGCCGTCGCCGGCCGGTTTTATCTTGCACGGCAAGCCAATCCCTGCCGATAATCGCCAGAAGAACACCGCAGGAGGCGACCTGCTCATCAAGGGCCTGTCGGAAGTCCCGTCCAGGCTCAATCAACAACAACCATGAAATCTTGTCCTCCCCAAAGGAGGGAACCAGATCGGCGTGGAGACGACACGCCTGGCGTCGCCCAGAAAGAAGGAGAACCAGCCCCGCGCCGGCAGGGCCGAAGCCCTCATCTTGACGGGGCCCCCAGCGCCTCCAACCGCACCGCCGCCCCCTTGAGCTCCGGCTGGCCGGAGAGGGGACAGCCCAGCTCATGCATCAGCCGGTTGGCCTCACAGGCCAGCTCCCCCTGGGACGCGCCCCAGTGCATCGGCAGAAACACCGTGCCCGGCCGGATGCGTTCGCTGCAGTGCACCGGCACCGTCACGGCGCCGCGGCGGGAGCGCACCAGGGCGGAGGCGCCCTCCACCAGGCCGGCGGCTTCGGCGTCGGTGGGGTGCACCTCCAGGCGGGGGCCGGGATGCTGCTTGGCCATCCGCTCCACCTGGCCGGTGCGGGTCATGGTGTGCCAGTGGCCCAGGTAGCGGCCGACGGTGAGCACCAGGGGAAAGGCGTCGTCGGGGGGTTCGGCCAGGCCGAGGGGCGGATCGGCCCAGAGGCGCGCCCGGCCGCTGGTGGTGGGGAAGCGGTGGCCGGCCGGCGCCCCCGGGAAAGGCTCGGCCTCGCCATAGAGGCGCACCTGGCCGCCGCCGGGGGCGGTGCCGGCGGGAAAGGGCCATTGCTGGGGCCCGTGGGCGGCGAGCAGGGCATGGCTGAGGCCGCTGCTGTCGCACAGCCGGCCGCTGGTGAGGGCCGCGAATTCGGCATAGACCGCCGCCGCATCGCTCCAGGCGAACTGCTCCGCGAAACCCAGGCGGCGGCCCAGCTCCGCGAAGATCGCCCAGTCGGCGCGGGCCTCGCCGGGGGCGGCGCGAAACGCCGGGCAGAGGGTGACGCGCCGCTCGGAGTTCACCATCACCCCCGCCTTCTCGCTCCACTGGGCGGCGGGCAGCAGCAGGTGGGCCACGGCTTCGGTTTCGGTGCCGGCGTAGGCCTCCGTGAGCACCACCAGCGGGCAGCGGGCCACCGCGGCGCGCACCCGATCCAGCGACGGCAGGCTCACCAGCGGGTTGGTGGCCGCCACCCACCAGAGATCCAGGCCGTCCCGCTCCATCGCCTCGATCTGCTCCCACACGTTCAGGCCGGGAGCGGCGGCGATCGCACCGGCGGGGAAGCCCCAGGCCCGCTCCACCGTGGCGCGATGCTCCGGGTCGCGCACGGTGCGGTAGCCCGGCAGCAGCTGGGAAAGGCCGCCCACCTCCCGGCCGCCCATGGCGTTGGGCTGGCCGGTGAGGGAGAAGGGTCCGGCGCCGGGGCGTCCGATCTGGCCGCTCACCAGGTGCAGATTGCAGAGGCCGCTCACCGTGGCGCTGCCCTCCCGGCTCTGGTTCACCCCCATCGACCAGAGACTGAGCACCGCCGGGCTGGCGTGCCACCAGGCGGCCAGCTGGCGCAGGGCGTCCTCGTTGATGCCGCAGAGGGCGCTCACCTTCTCGGGTGTCCAGGCTCTCCAGAGGGCTGCCAGCTCCTGGAAGCCCTCGGTGTGGGCCGCCACGAACGCCGCGTCGATTCCCCCTTCCGCCAGCAGCAGGTGGCCGAGACCGCAGAGCAGGGCGAGGTCGGTGCCGGGGCGGATCGCCAGGTGCAGATCGGCCGCGTCGCTGGTGGCGGTGGCGCGGGGGTCCACCACCACCAGCCGCAGCGCCTCACCAACCTTGCGCTTGCGCTTGAGCAGCCGCTGGAACAGCACCGGATGGCACTCGGCGGTGTTGGTGCCGATCAGCAGCACCAGCGCGGCCGCATCGAGGTCGTCGTAGCAGCAGGGCGGGCCGTCGCTGCCGAGGCTGCGGGCGTAGCCGGCAACGGCCGAACTCATGCACAGCCGCGAATTGGCATCGAAGTTGTTGCTGCCCAGGGCGCCCTTGAGCAGCTTGTTGGCCACGTAATAGTCCTCGCAGAGGAACTGACCGGAGCCATAGATCGCCAGGGCCTCGGGGCCCCGCGCCGCCAGGGTGGCGCGAATGCGCTCCACCAGGATCGTGAAGGCCCGCTCCCAGGAGATGGCGGTGAACGGCTGGTCGGTGCGCTCGCGCCAGAGGGGCGTGGTGAGGCGGTTGCGGTGCAGGGTTTCGCCCACCGTGGCGCCTTTCACGCACACCTGGCCGAGGGAGGAGGGATGGGAGCGGTCACCGCGGACGCTCCATTCCAGGGAGGCGCCACCCTCACCACCGTCCTGGCCCGCAGCTGGGGGTTTGAGCTCCAGGCCGCAGCCCACGCCGCAGTAGGGACACTGGGCCCGGGCCGGGCTGGCGGGATCGCCGGTGGGCGCGGGCGCGGGCTCAGGAGCTGGGGCGGGGGCGCTCAGGGGGTGGGGGCGAAGAGTGCCATTGCAGCGCTGCGGGCAGGGGCGGATGGGTAGCGAGGGATACGGATTCGGGGGCGAGGGCGCAGGCCAACAGTGACCGGGATGGTCGGCTGGTGGCACTGGATCTGCGGGACGCGTTCCCCCACTCACTCCATCACCTGTCAAGACCAATTTGCAGAGCGATCACTGGTACTCCGAGGTGTTCCGGGCCCTGCCCGATCTGGTGTGTCAGCTCCTGCCCGGGCTTGCGGCCACTGGGGCTGCGAACACCGACACCGAAACCGACACGGCCTACTCCTTTCGGCCGATCACCCTGAAGAAGGTGGCCCACCACCCCGATGGCGTGCTCTGGCCCCGTCAGCATCCCGGCGGCAGCGCAGCCTTGCCGGTGGTGATCCTGGAGGTGCAGATGCACGCCGATCGGCGCTTCCACCGCCGCCTTGCGGCGGAAACCTTCCGCCTTCTGCAACAGCACGAGGAGGTGGAGCACCTTCAAGTGCTGGTGCTCCTCGCCCGCAGAGGCCTGAGCCTCGGCACCAGAGAGCCCCACCTGTTGCGGCGCTTTCTGGAGCAGGACGTGACCTGGGTGGATCTGCAGGCTCTCGCCCGCCGCCCCGATCTCGATCCCCAGCTGGCCCTGCTCACCCTGCCAGTGCAGAAACAGCCGGATCTCGGGCCCTGCACGCAGCGCATCCTGGCGCTGAAGCCGGATCTGATCGAGCTGATCCTGCCTATTCTTTCCGAACGCTTTCAAGGTCTTTCCCCCTCTCAGATCATGGCCACCCTCGGCATCTCCAAAGACTTCTGGCGCCACACCCGCGCCTTCCAGGACATCCTGGAGGAAGGCCGCCAGCGCGAGGCCAGCGCTCTGGCCCTGCGGCTGCTGGAACGCCGCTGCGGATCCCTGGAGGCCGCCACCAACGCCCGGATCGAATCCCTCACCCTCCCGCAGCTGGAAGGGCTGGCCCTGGCCCTGCTGGATTTTCGAGGTGCTGAGGATCTGCAAACGTGGCTGGAAGCCCTGGAAGCCTGAGGGCGTTACCGACTGCGCCGAAGGAATCGAGGCGCCTACGGCGCCCTCTGGGAACAGCCAAAACCAGAAAGCGCAAACCAGCCGCAGAAAACCAACAGCCAGGGTTAAAAAACAGCCAAGTGTTGAGGGATTAAGGGTTTAAGGGTTAAGGGAAGGGCCCTGGGGGAGGCAGACCACACGCAAACCGACGGTGCTGCTGGCGCTGCCGGGGCGGAAGTGGTCGCGGTAGGCCGAGCGGCAGCTCCCGGGGCTGCCGTACCAGGAGCCGCCGCGCAGCAGCCTCGTCGCAATGCTCTCATCGGCATCCTTCTTCAACCACGCACTGCCGTCAAAGGGAGCATCTTGATAATTTCCGTGAAAGTGATCCAAGCACCATTCCCACACATTGCCGTGCATATCTTGCAAACCCCAGGCATTCGCGGGGAAACTGCCCACCGGCATGGTCTGCTCTCGATACTCACCTTTGATGCCATTGGCGTAGGTATATTTCGCGTTGTAATTCGCCAGCTCTGGGGTGATGGTTTCCCCAAACGCAAAGGGGGTGGTTGTGCCAGCCCGGCAGGCGTATTCCCACTGGGCTTCGCTCGGTAGCGTGTAGACATCGCCCGTGACCGCGGATAAGCGACGGCAGAATTCGATCGCGTCGTGCCAGCTCACCCGCTCCACCGGTCGCTGGTCACTGTCCGGCCGGCCTGAGAAGTGGGAGGGATTCAACGGCAACTCCCGCTGCCAGCGCTGCCCCAGCGGCGGTACAAGCCGCGCCATCACCCGCCATTGGGCCTGGGTGATCGGCGTCTGCCCCATCAGAAACCGCTCCAGCCGCACCCGGTGCTGGGGGCCCTCTCTGTCTTGACGCTCCGGTTCATCAACAGGGGAACCCATCACGAACTCCCCCGCCGGAATCGCGATCAGCGGCAGGCTCACCCCATCACCCAGATCCACCCGCCGGCCCCGCACCTCCAGGCGGCGGCGCTCCACCTGCCAGCCATCACTCTCCCGCACCAGCTGGGCGGTGGTGACGCTGAAGGCCTGCAATGCGCCGGCATGCGGTGGCTCAGGTGCGGGCGCAGGCGCTTGCCCTGAACTTTCCTGGCGCCCGGAGCTGGCGGTTTTCTCCACGAAGCTGGGCGGTGCAACGGCCTCTTGCTCTGGCTTCAGGGCCTTGCGGATCTCCAGCCCGATCGTTTTGAGCGCCTCCTTCACCTCCGCCTCCGCCATCCTGTCCAACGGACGACTGGGCGGCAGCACCGCCTGGTACTGGTGGATCTCCGTTTCCTCCACCAGGCAGGCGCTGAGGCTCACCCACAGCACCCGCACGCCCTCCGCTTCCGCCGCCGCCAACAGCTTCGGCACCTCCTCATTCATGACAAACTCCGAGGCCAGGAAGTGATCGCTCACCAGCAGCACCGCCACCCTCGCCTGGGCCAGCGCCACTTCAATCGCCTCGCGCCACTTGCGGCCGGCGTCGATCTGGCTGTCGTCCCACAACCGCAGCTCCTGGCCGCTGCCGCGCAACAGCGGCGCCATCATCCGCTTCAGCCGCTCCACCCAATCGCGATCGGCGTGGCTGTAGCTGATGAACACATGCCGGCGCTCGGGGGCTGGTTGGGGCACGCCTCTCTTCGGGACCGCTGTCGGCGGGCATTGTGGCAGGGGAAAACCTGACGCACCCGTGGCGGATGGCCCCCGGGTGGTGATGGGCGGGGACAGGTGGTGGCACTGGATCTCTGGGGCACACGCCCCTTCCTTCACCACCACTCCAGCCCCGTTGCCAAGCGATCACTGGTATTCCGAGGTGTTCCGGGCCTTGCCCGATCTGGTGTGTCAGCTCCTGCCAGGGCTGGCGGCCAGTGGGGCTGGAGACACCGCCATCGGCGCCAACCCCACCGCGGACTCTCTGCCAAGCTCCAGCACCCTCCTCAGCTCCCGCTCAAGCTCAAGCTCCAGCTCCAGCTCCACCTCCAAGCCGGAACCCGAAGCCGAACCGGGAACGACCTACATCTTCCGCCCGGTGGCCCTCAAAAAGGTGACCCACCATCCCGATGGCGTGCTCTGGCCCCGCCGGCACCCCGGCGGCAGCGCAGCGTTGCCGGTGGTGATCCTGGAGGTGCAGATGCACGCCGATCGGGGCTTCCACCGACGCCTTGCCGCGGAAACCTTCCGCTTCCTGCAACAGCACGAGGAGGTGAAGCATCTCCAGGTGCTGGTGCTTCTTGCCCATCAGCGTCTGGCTCTCGGCGCCAACCAGCCCCCTCTGTTGCGGCACTTCCTGGAACGAGACGTGACCTGGGTGGATCTCGACGACCTCGCCTGCCAGCCAGATCTGGATCCCTCACTCGCCCTGCTCACCCTGCCGGTGCAGAAGGAGCCGGATCTCGGACCCTGCTCTCAGCGCATCATCGCTCTGCGGCCGGATCTGATCGAGCTGATCCTGCCTATTCTTTCCGAACGCTTTCAAGGCCTTTCCCCCTCTCAGATCATGGCCACCCTCGGCATCTCCAAAGACTTCTGGCGCCACACCCGCGCTTTTCAGGACATCCTCGCGGAAGGGCGGCAGGAGGGACGGGAAGAGGGCCGCGAGGAAGGGCGCGAGGAAGGCCGCCAGCGCGAGGCCAGCGCTCTCGCCCTGCGGCTGCTGGAGCGTCGCTGCGGATCCCTGGAGGCCCCCACCAGCGCCCGCATTGAAGCCCTCACCCTCCCCCAGCTGGAAGAGCTGGCCCTGGCGCTGCTGGATTTTCAGGGCGCAGAGGATCTGCGGAGCTGGCTGGAGCAGCTGGAAGCCTGAGGGCGGTAGCCGACTGCGCCGAAGGCATCGAGGCGCCTACGGCGCCAACGGGGAACAGCCAAAACCAGAAAGCGCAAACCAGCCACCGAAAACCAACAGCCAGGGTTAAAAAACAGCCAAGTGTTGAGGGATTGAGGGTTTAAGGGTGAAGGGAAGGGCCCTGGGGGAGGCAGACCACACGCAAACCGACGTCGAAGTCGGCGTTGTCGGGCCGGCCGAGGTAGCGGCAGGCCGAGCGGCAGTACCTGGGGTTGAGGTCCCAGGAGCCGCCACGCAGCAGCCGGCGTGGTTGCTGAGAACCCTCTGAGACCCAGGCACGGCCATCATCGGGAGCGCCCCTGTAGGAATCGTGCCATGAATCCAGACACCATTCCCGCACATTGCCGTGCAGGTCGTGCAAGCCCCAGCCATTGGCAGGGAAGAGTCCCACGGCTAAGGTCTTTCCCCGCCGGCCCTCCGGAGGTGCTTCTCCATAGCTTTGAGTCGCGGCGAAATTCGCCAGATTGCTGATCACGGTGCCACCGAAATGGAACGGCGACGACGTACCCGCCCGGCAGGCATACTCCCACTGGGCTTCACTGGGCAGGCTGTAGAAACGGCCCGTTAGCTGGCTCAGCTTTTCGCAAAAGGACATGGCCTCGTTCCAACTCACCGTCTCCACAGGCCGCTGGTCGCGATCAGCCCGAAGGCCCTGAAATTGCGAGGGGTTGGTGCCCATCACCCGCCGCCACTGGGCCTGGGTGATCGGTGTCTGGCCCATCCAGAAGCCCTCAAGATTCACCTGGTGCATGGGACCTTCGTCATCTAAGCGCCTCGGCTCCTCCAGCGGCGACCCCATCCAAAAGCTGCCGGCCGGAATCGCCACCAGCGTCAGCGCCTCGCCATCCCCCAGCGGCTCAAACCAGGCCCCCGGCGCCTCCAGCCTTGGCGTGGCCCACAACCGCAGCCGCACCAGCTCCGTGCGCACCGCCCGGCCGTCGTCGTTCACCGTGGCGCTGGGCAGCAGCAGCCAGCGGGGCTCATCGTCACTGGTGGGGGGCTGGCGGCGGTGAATGTCTTGAAGCGCCGCGGCGGCTTGGCAGAGCACCTCCAGCAGCGGGGTGGCCCGCTCCGTTTCCAAGGGTTCCAGCAGCTGGTGGCTCTCCAGAAAGGCACTCAGAGCCGCCGTGCTGGCCTGCCCCACCACCAGCGCCAACACCTGGCTGGCCAGCGGCCACTCCCGGGAATCGCGCTCGCTTTGCGTCAGCACCTTGCCCAGGGCTTCCACCGCTGGCGCCATCCCCCGGGGATCCGCTTCCGCCAGCGTCAGCAACCCCCGCAGCGCCGCCAATCGCGCCTGCGGCGGCTGGCCGAGCGCCAGATCACCGCAGAGACGGCTCACCCGGCGGCGTTGCTCCAGCTCCTGGCGGCCCTCCTCAATCCACTCCACCAGCGGCGGCCAGGTGCGCAGCAACGCCTCATGGGCGATCTCCACCACCCCCGCGTCCGACACCAGCAGGCGGTCGTCCACCAGCCGCTGGATGATCGGCTGGCCGCGCGGCGGCAGCTCCACCAGCCGGGCGGGGCGCTTGGCGGCCACGCCGTCGTCGTTGAGGGTGAGCAGGTGATCGAGGAAGGCCTGGCGCAGGGCGTCGGTGTCAGCGGCGGCGGTGTCGGCGGCGGCGCTGGTGGCGGGGTTCCAGCAGAGGGCCGCCTGGTGGCTCACGGCCCCCGCCACGCCGCCCAGGCCCTCGTAATCGGCCACGGTGAGATCCCAGCGCTCGCCGTTGGGGCCCAGCGCCGGGCCGTGCCGCTCCTGGCGCTTGCGCCACAGCTTCTCCAACGTGAAGGCCAACAGGGGCAGGGCGTCGCGGCCGCCGCTGTCGGCCACCAGCCGCTCCGTAAGGCCCGGCTGGAGCGTGAGGCCCGAGCGGGCGGCCGGGCCGGTGATCAGCTGGCCGAAGTCTTCCGGGCGGATCGGTTGCACCGGTTCGGGGGTGGCCAGCCCCAACAAATCGGGCCAGCGGCTTTGCAGGGAATCGAGAAAGTCGGTGCGCAGCGTGGCCAGCACCAGCACCCCGGCCACTGGAATCTGGAGCAGCCCCTCCAGGAACGCGAGAAACCGCTCCCCTTCGCCGCCGCCCGGCTCGGACCGGCCGGGGTCGCTGAGCAGCTCCTCGAATTGATCGATCACCAGCACCACCGGTGCCCGGGCGGCGCCGCTCAGGCTGTGCAACTGGCGCGTCAGGCTGGCCGCTTCCCCGTCGCTTCCTTCTCCTGAAGACGGCACCGGAGGGTCGCCCAACACCCGCCGCAGGGCCGCAAACGGATCCAGCCCCGGCTTGAAGGGCTCCAGCACCTTCCAAGGCCGGTCGCGGTCGGCCCGCAGCCCGGGCACCACCCCCGCCCGCACCAGCGACGACTTGCCAGAGCCCGAGGCCCCGAACAACAGCAGAAACGCCTTGGGCCGCAAGGCCAGGCTGGCCAGCCGCTCCCGCACCGTGTCGATCGCCCCATCCCGCCCGAAAAACACCGGCGCCTGCGCCGCCTCGAACGCCGGCAGGCCCGGATAGGGGGCCTCGCTGCCGTCCCAGGGCTGGAGCGCCCGCCAGTTCAGCTTCTCCGCCAGGGCCTGCCGCAGCCGGGATTTCACCTCCGCGAGCCGCTCAGCGGTGGGAGCGCTGGCGGACACCACCTGGATCGCCTGCCGGTCTTGCAGCAACAGGGGCAAGGGCTGCTGTTGGAGGGCCTCCGCCGTGTCGGCCAGGTGGATGGGGATCACCGTCTTGCCGTCTTTCACGGCGATCGCCACTTCCCCCACGCACCAGGGCGAGCTCTCGTATTGCTTTGTGCAGAGGCTGATCAGGGCCTGGGCCAGCCCCAGCTGGTGGTACAGGCTGGCGCGCCAGTCGGCGCCGGCCTTGAGGCCGTGGCTGTGGTCCTTGTCGCGGAAAAAGCCGTACCGCCACTCCCCGCACCACTCCACCAGCCGATCGGCCCAGGCCTCGCCCTCGGGATCGCGGCCGGTGTAGCTGATGAAGATCGCGCTCATGGGGGCGATCAGGCGGGCCCTTTGCCGGCAAGGCTATGCAGGCAGAGGCACCCATGCCAGCGCTCGGGGCAGGGGCGTGACAGGTGGTGGCATTGAATCTCTGGGACCCGCGCCCCGCTCCTCACCAGCCATCCCCAACCCCTTGCAGAGCGATCACTGGTACTCCGAGGTGTTCCGCGCCCTACCCGATCTGGTGTGTCAGCTCCTGCCCGGGCTGGCGGCCACTGGGGCTGCGAACACCGAAACCGAAACCGAAACCGAAACCGAAACGGCCTACTCCTTTCGGCCGATCACCCTGAAAAAGGTGACCCACCATCCCGATGGCGTGCTCTGGCCCCGCCAGCACCCCGGCGGCAGCGAACAGCGACCGGTGGTGCTCCTGGAGGTGCAGATGCACGCCGATCGGCGTTTCCACCGCCGTCTGGCGGCGGAAACCTTCCGCCTTCTGCAACAGCAGGAGGAGGTGGAGCACCTTCAAGTGCTGGTGCTCCTCGCCCGCAGAGGCCTGAGCCTCGGCACCAGAGAGCCCCTGCTGTTGCGGCGCTTCCTGGAGCAGGACGTGACCTGGGTGGATCTCGCCGCCCTTGCCAGCAAACCCGATCTCGATCCCCAGCTGGCCCTGCTCACCCTACCAGTGCAGAAACAGCCAGATCTCGGGCCCTGCACGCAGCGCATCCTGGCGCTGAAGCCGGATCTGATCGAGCTGATCCTGCCTATTCTTTCTGAACGCTTTCAAGGTCTTTCCACTCCCCAGATCATGGCCACCCTCGGCATCTCCAAAGACTTCTGGCGCCACACCCGCGCCTTCCAGGACATCCTCGAAGAGGGGCGCCAGGAGGGACGGGAAGAGGGCCGCGAGGAAGGGCGCCAGCGCGAGGCCAGCGCTCTCGCCCTGCGGCTGCTGGAGCGTCGCTGCGGATCCCTGGCCGCCCCCACCAGCGCCCGCATTGAAGCCCTCAGCCTTCCGCAGCTGGAAGAGCTGGCCCTGGCGCTGCTGGATTTTCAGGGTGCTGAGGATCTGCGGGGCTGGCTGGAGCAGCTGGAAGCCTGAGGGCGGCCCACCCCTGAGCCAAGGAAAGCCATCGAGGCAGCTTCAACGTCATCCCGGAATAGCAAACAGCAGACAACCAACGGCCTCAGACCTACAGCAGATTGCAAAGACAAAAGGGGCTTAAGGGTAAAGAAACAACTCCTGGGGAGGTAACAGACGCGGAAACCTGGGTTCATGTTTCGTCGCCCCTGCCGCAGTGGGCACCGGTGTCGACTGCGACTTTCTGCCAGCCCTGTGATGATTAGTCGCGACTTTCTCCCAGAATGCAGGCGGCTGGTCGGATGCGGCGCGAGCTGGGGGGTCAGCTCCGGCGCGACCTGGCCCGCAAGCCTGTGGTGCTCACCGGGGCGCGGCAGGTGGGCAAGACCACCCTGGCGCGACAGGTGATGGAGGGCCACGCCGATCCCCAGTACCTCAACTGGGAGGTGCCGGCCGATCGGGCCGTGCTGCTCCGCCAGAGCTGGAACCCGCGGGCCGATCTGTTGGTGTTCGATGGGATCCACAAGATGCCCAATCCGATCAGGGCCTGCTGCACCTGATCGAGCGGGGCGGTTTCCCGGAGCCCTGCCTGGCGGAGAGGGCCGACGACGCCCAGCGCTGGCGGCGCCAATACAGCACCGACCTGATCCGGGAAGACGTGCTGGAGTTTTCCCGCCTCCAGGAGATCAACACCATGCGGGTGTTTGTGGAGCTGTTGCGGAAGCGGGTGGGTTCGCCGCTGTCGCTGGCCTCGCTGGCCCGTGATCTGGCGGTGTCGCCCACCACCCTGCGCCGCTATCTCGACATCCTGGCGGCGCTCTATGTGGTGATCGTGGTGAAGGGGGACGGGAGCGTGCGCTTTGAGAATGCCGTGGCGGTTCTGTTGCAGCACCGGATGCACCAGCTGGCGGACACCACCCCCCACCGCGCCCTGTTGCGCTTTGCCGGCCAGTTCCCCGAGGCCACTGCCAGCCAGATCGTGCGCGATGCCCGGCAGCGGGAGCAGCGGGGTGCGGTGGCGGTGGTGCCGGCAGGGGCGTGGCTGGTGGGGCTCCTGGAGGAAGGGCACTACGCCTTCAACGGAGAAGCGGAACGCTCTTGAGGAAGACAGACCACACGAAAACCAACCCCATTGCTGACATGGTGGAGCTGGTTGTGGCCACGGTAGGCCGAGCGGCAACAGGACGGCCAATCACCCCAGTGGCCACCTCGCAGTAGCCTTTGGGGATCAGCTTCATGGGCGTTGGCGCTTCGCCAGGCGCTGCCATCGACGGGGGCACCCTCGTAGGAATGGTGCCATTCATCCAGGCACCATTCCCACACATTGCCGTGCATCTCCTGCAGACCCCAGGCATTGGCGGGGAACATCCCTACCGGAGTGGTCTGTCGCCAGATTGAGGCCTTGGGCCGGGGGGCGTAATCGTAGTATCCCTGAATATAGTGTTGCTCTCCATCGTAATTCGCCAGTTGCGGGGTGATGGCACCATCGAAATGAAAGGGCTTGCTGATGCCAGCCCGGCAGGCATATTCCCACTGGGCCTCACTCGGCAGCGTGTAGAAGCGCCCGGTTCGCTGACTCAGGCGGCTGCAGAATTCCATCGCATCCTGCCAACTCACGGATTCCACCGGCCGCTGGTTGGTTGTTGTCTCCCCCTCCAACAGGCGGAAGCTTGCCAGGGCCCCAGGGGCAGCCTTGCCGGGCTGGGTGTCTGGCTGAAAGAAGGAGGGCTGCGGCTGCAGGTGTCGGCTCCAGTGCTCCCCCTTTCGCTCACGCCACTGGGCCACCCTCTGCCACTGGGCCTGGGTGATCGGCGTTTGGCCCATGAAAAACCCCTGCAGTTGCACGAGATGCTGGGGGCCTTCCGTCTCTTGACGCTCGGGCTCCTGCGGTGGCGATCCCATCCAGAAACGGCCTGGGGGGATCCAGAGGAGGGTGATGGAAAGCTTGGCAGGCTGGCGATCGGAAACACCATCAGCAACTATCTCTGAATCAGCAACTATCTCTGAATCAGCAGATATCTCTGAGTAAACAACTTCCTCGCTTGAAATCTCTTCCCTGAAACCCTGCGTCTGTAGCTGTTGGCGCCGCAGGAAGGTGGCGGTGCGGCGGGGAGTGGCAGTGCTGGCGGAGCTGGTCATGGCCGGGGGAGGAAGGGGAGCTCTGTTCCAGGGGAGATGGCACCACCATCCTTATTCAGAATAGGGCCTCCCCACGATCTCTGATCCTCGCTCTGGCCCTCCTGGATTTTCGGGGCGCCGAGGATCTGCAGACCTTGCCGCGGCAGCTGCTGGCCTGCAGCCGACAGCCGCCTGAGAACAGAACAGAAATCGAGGCGCCTGCGGCGCCTTCAGGAAACAGCCATAACCCAACAGCCAAGGGTTGAAAAAATCCGAGTGTTGAGGGACTAAGGGATTAAGGGTGAAGTGGAACGGCCCTGGGGGAGGCAGACCACACGCAAACCGACGGAGTCGTCGGCGTTGCCGGGGAGGGAGTGGCTGCGGCAGGCCGAGCGGCAGTACCCGGGGTAGAAGTCCCAGGAGCCGCCGCGCAGCAGCCTGGTTGCTTTCTCCCTGTCCTCTTCACCTTGCCAGGCACTGCCATCCGCAGGAACGCTTTGGAGATCTGCCTGCCATTGATCCAAACACCACTCCCACACATTGCCATGCATGTCGTACAAGCCCCAGGCATTGGCGGGAAATGTTCTTACAGCTGTGGTTTCTTGCCGATACGCACCTTTCGGCCCATTGGCAAAGGCATGGTTACCATCGTGATTGGCCAGATCTGTGGTGAGTGTTTCGCCAAACGCAAACGGGGTGCTGGTGCCCGCCCGGCAGGAGTATTCCCACTGGGCCTCACTTGGCAACGTGTAGGTGCGGCCGCTGGCGGGCCCGAGCATGCTGTTGAGCCGCCGGCAGAATTCCATGGCGTCGTGCCAGTTCACCTGTTCCACGGGCCGCTGGTCGCTATCGGGCTTGCCTTGGAAGCGGGAAGGGTTCGTCTTGAGCTGCCGCTGCCATCGGTGGCCGCTGGGGGGAGCCCACTGGGCCACCGCCCGCCACTGCGCCTGGGTGATCGGTGTGGCACCGATCAGAAACTCAGCCAGCGTCACCTGATGCTGGGAGCCCATCAGGAAGCTGCCGGCGGGAATGCGCACCATCGACAGCTCCAGACCGTTCAGGCTCTCCTTGAACACCTGGGTGCGGCTGCGCCAGCTCAGGAGCCTCAGCTCCGCGGCCGGCGTTGGCTGGGCGGTGGTGGCAGAGCGGTTGGCGCGGGCCATCGGCACGAAACGGCGGCCATGAGCAGCGTAGGCAAGCTGGCGGTGGGCGCGAAAAGAAGGGCGCGGTTCCGGCGCCGATGGCGAGGCCATGGGCGGACGGGGCACCCTCCGGCGCTGTGCGGATCAGCGGGTGGAACCGGCCGATCACGGGAGCGGGTCTGGACCCTTCCAGTACGCCCGCGGGAATCACTTCCCGCGGTTCTGACGTTGAAGGGTGCTGGGGGAGGCAGACCACACGCAAACCGACGGTGTTGTTGGCGTTGTCGGGGTGGTTGTGGTTGCGGTAGGCCGAGCGGCAGTTCCCGGGGTTGTTGTTCCAGGAGCCGCCGCGCAGCAGCTGCGCGACCCGCCCGGCATCAGGGTAGGCCAGCCGCATAGGCAAGGCCGACGAAGAGGCGGCGGCGCAGGCGCCAGGTGTGGCCATGGGCAAGGTGGGCATTCCAACTGAGCAGGCTCGTGCGGGCGACGTGCGCGGGCAGCTCCCCAGCCAGGACCGCACGGTGCTGGCTCTTCAGGCGAAGGCAGCCCCGCCGCAGATTGTGGTTGCGCACCCGCAGCCGGCCTGGCCGCACCACGAAGCCCACGAAGCTGGCGCCTTCGCGGCAGCGGCGGATCTGGGTCTTCACCGGGTGGGCCCGCAGGCGCAGGGCCGCCAGCTCAGCATCCAGGCGCCCTCGGGCTTGCTCCAGCGGCTCGGGGTGGTCAGCGAACAGGGCCAGGTCGTCTACGTAGCGCAGGTAAGCGCGCACGCCCGGCAGGGCACTGAGCGTGTGATCGAGCCCATTGAGGTGCAGATTGGCGAGGAATTGGCTGGTGAGGTTGCCGATCGGCAGGCCCCGTGGACGCTCCAGCGGGGTGAGCAGGCTGTCGCCGGGGAAGGCATCGAGGGCGGGGCCGCCGCTGGCGCCGTTGGCCAGGATCTGATCGAGCAGCCACAGAGTGCCCGGACAGGCGATCCGCTCCGCCAGCTGGGTGCGCAGGATCGTGAGATCGACGCTGGGGAAGTAGAGGCGAATGTCGGCCTGCAGCACCCAGCGGTGGCGGGCGGCGGCCACGGTGAAGCGGCGCAGAGCCCGGTGGCTGCCGTAGCCCAGCCGGTTGGCGAAGCTGCCGCGGTGAAAGGATCGCTCGATGGGCGGCACGATCGCGGCGCAGAGCGCATGATGCACCACCCGGTCGCGATAGGGGGCGGCGCTGATCAGGCGGGGTTTGGGATCGCGGATGCGGAATTGGCGGTAGGGTCCCGGTCGATAGGTGAAGGCTCGCAGTTCCTCCTGCAGCCGCAACACTTCCACCTCCAGGTTGGTGTTGAAGGCCAACACCGCTGGGCGATAACGCTTCCCCCGCTGGGCGCGGATGGCAGCGGCTCTCAGGCTCGCGAAACTGGTGAGACGGGGGTAGAGCTGAATCAGGTTCATCAGCCGGGCCGGCGTTGCTGAGCCAGCCAGCCGCTGTGCTGGCGGCCGATCGCGGCGATCAACCGGCTGGCATGTTCGTAGCGGCGCATGTCGATCAGCTGGAAGTCGTGCAGCAGGCGGGTCTGCAGCTGAATCAGCTGGATGCGGCCGGAAAGGGGCTCCAGGATGGCCAGGCGCTCCCGCTGAAACCGGGCCAGGGCCAGCTGCTCAAGCAGCGCATAGAGGCTGGCGATCAGCTGATCCCCCAGGCCGTGGCGATGCTGGCGGGGAAGGCGATGCAGGATCGGGATGAACCAGCGAATCAAATCAAGAGTGGCCTCCTGGATCGGGAGTTCGGCATTGGAGGGAGGAGCCAAGGGGATCGCGGGCGGTGGCACCGGAACTTTGGGTCACACACCCCCACCCCACTTGCCCGTGCGGGGAGATCCTGGCGGAGGGCGTGGAGAAACTGGAGGCCCGCGGCCGACAGCCCCCTGAGGACAGGACAGAAATCGAGGCGCCTTCGGCGCCAGGAGGAAACAGCCCAAAACCAGGAGCCAGAACCCAGAACCCAACAGCCAAGGGTTGAAAAAATCCGAGTGTTGAGGGACTAAGGGACTAAGGGTGAAGTGGAACGGCCCTGGGGGAGGCAACAGACACGGAAACCAATGTTGTTAGCGCGGAAGCCCGGGAGGTTCCTGTTGCGATAAGCCGAGCGGCAGTCCTCGGGGAGGAAGTACCAAGAGCCGCCGCGCAGCAGCCTGTTTCCTTCGTCGCCATCCTTTTTGCTTCGCACTACCTCTCTCTCTTGATCATCCCAAGCCCAGCCATAAGAAGGGGCGCCCTTATAGTTTGGATGCCATCGGTCCAGGCACCATTCCCACACGTTGCCGTGCATATCATGCAAACCCCAGTCATTGGCCGGGAAGCTTCCCACCGGAACGGTCTGCCGCCGATTCTCACCATTAGGGCCATTGGCGTAGGTATAGTTTGCGTTGTAATTCGCCAGCTCTGGCGTGATCGTGTCGCCAAATGCGAAGGGTGTAGCCGTGCCCGCTCGGCAGGCATATTCCCACTGGGCTTCACTCGGCAGCGTGTACGTGAGGCCCGTGCGCTGGCTCAAGCGGTTGCAGAATTCCATGGCCTCCAGCCAGCGCACCCCTTCCACCGGGCGCTTAGCACTATCGGGCCTTTTACTGAAGCGCGATGGGTTGGGCGGTAGCTTTCGGCCCCAGCGCTCCCCCTCCCGCTCCTGCCATTGCGCCACCACCCGCCACTGGGCCTGGGTGATCGGGGTTTGGCTCATGAAAAAGCTCTCCAGCGTCACCACGTGCTGGGGGCCTTCGTTCTCATGCCGCTCTCGCTCACCGTCCGACGAACCCATCTTGAAGCCGCCGGCCGGAATCTCCACCAGGGTGAGGGTGATCCGCGGCTGAAGCGTCTCGAAGAAAGCCCAGCCTTCCCCCCGCCCTTGGCGAACGGTGAACTCTCCTTGCTCCCGGATCACGCGGGCCGTGGGGAAGGTGATCCGCTCCAGCGCCATGGGCTCCAGCCCGGCGGTGGTGAAGGGGATGGTTTCCGGGGCGGGGATGGGCAGGAGCAGGGCGGTGGGGAACTCCTCCTCCTTCACCACCAGCCCCTGCAGCCACGATTGCCGGGAAGCTGTGGCAACCGGCGGAGGCCAGCGCCGCTCCAAGGCATCAGCGAAGCTCTCATAGCGGGGGCCGAGGCCCCGCAGGCAGCTCGGCGCCAGGGTGGCGAAGGCCTTGAGCAGATCCGGATCCGAATGGCTTTCGCACTGATCCGGTGCCAGCAGCAGGGCTTCAAAGGTCTCCACCTGCAGGTTGAGGCTGCTGGCCACAAACTGCTTCACCCGATCAAACACCGCCCGGGCCTGCCAGACCAGCAGCCCTTCCCGCAGGCGCAGACGCAACGATTCATCGGCAAAGCACAGCCGCCGCTGATCGATCGGGATGGGCCTCTCAGGGCGCGCTGCCGCAGGGGCGAACAAGCCGCTGAACAGCACCTCCGCCTGTTCCGCCACCGCATCCGCCCCCGCGGTGCCCACCATCTGGGCATGCAGCAAGCGGACGATGGGCAGGCTGATCACCGGGGCATAGGTGAGCAGCGCCAGCAACCGCCGCGCGGAGGAAGAAGCGGTGAACAGGAACATCGCCAGCGTGTCCTCCAGCGTGGCAGGTTCTTCCTCGCCGCCGGGGTCCTCCGGACGGAGCGCGAAGCGATAGGCCAGGGCACTGCCTTCTCTTGACCCTGTCAGTAGACGGGCCCAGGCCCCGAGGAAATCCGCCTGGAGCCGCAGCACCGGCAGGGTGACCAGGGGGTCCGCGGCGGCTTGGCCGGGCAGGGGCGGCCCCCCCTCCACGGGCTGCCAGGACAGCTGGCCATGGGGTCGCATCGGCGCCGCGGCCTGGATCCAGCCCGCCGGCTGCTGGGCCAGAGCCGTGCGCAACCACAGGCGCTGGGGAAACACCTGCAGCAGCGCCACCGGCTGCACCGCCGCCCATCCCCGCAGCAGCTGCGCCATGGAGCCGTCGAACCAGGCCGGGGCCACCGCATCGCTCACCACCAGCACCAGCGATCGCTCCGCCCGCTGATGCAACCGCCGGGGCGCCCAAAACCGACCCTGCAGGCTGCGCAGCCCCAACCCGCCCTCCGGACCGCTCACCAACTGCCAGCAGCGCAGAT
Organism: Cyanobium sp.; assembly: GCA_044351065.1. Taxonomy (GTDB): domain Bacteria; phylum Cyanobacteriota; class Cyanobacteriia; order PCC-6307; family Cyanobiaceae; genus Cyanobium. The sequence continues at coordinate 39,933 of JBILGK010000004.1, read as the reverse complement.
CGCGCCAGCGCACCTGCCGCGTCAGCAGCCGGGGCAGTTCGCGCCGCAGTCGCTGCCAAAGGGCCATCGATGGGCTGGCGTCAAACACCAGCTGCAGCTCCAGCCACGGCTCGCGCCGGGGCCGCAGGCAGGGCTGCCAGGGGGAGCCGTTGGTGCGAGCTCGGGCGATGGCCTCCACCGTGGCCGCTACATCGAGCTGGCAGGCAGGCCCGTGCTCAACCCAGCGGCTGAGGGGGGAGAGGGCGCGGCCGAGCTGACGGGGCTGGCGGATCAGGGCGGAATCGGCGATCCCCACCCGGGGTGTGGTGACAGGCCGGCCGCCATCCGCAGTGAGCGGCTCCAGGAGAGCGGCGGGCGGCTCCGCGACTGGCGGCGGCGGCAATGGGGGCCGGGCTCCACTCGAATCGGCCCCGGCGGCAGCCGCGGGGGAAGGGTCGGTGGAGGGAGCGGCGGTGTCTTCGGCGTTTGGCTGGAGGGTTGCCACAGGGCCACCCGAGCGCTGTGGCGGAAGATCAGCCGCCAGGGATCGCGCCAGCCACAACCAGTCTTCAATGTCGGCGGCCGACCATCCGCGCCGGCCCAGGGCCTCCAGCAGCACCTGCCAGCGTTCCCGCTCCGCAGGAGGGGCCTTCACAACAACCTGGCGCCGGGTCCGGACTCCTGCGGCGGGTCCGGTTCCCTGTTGAGGGCCTGCAACAGCACGCTGCGCAGTTCCGTGCGGGTTTCCGCCGAAACGTCCCCCGGCTCCTTCTCCAGCAGGTAAGCCAGGTTGAGCAGTTGGTCGAGCGCCAGGGAGTCACCCTGGTTCTTGGCGTCATCGTTGGCAGCCGCAAAATCCGCCAGGGCGATCTCCAGCTGGGCCAGCTCGACCCTTCCCCAGTGGCTGCGCACGATGGCCTCGAGGCTGGCGGGGTCGTGGCTGAAATCCGGCATCGGCACCCGCAGGCAGCGGCGGTTGAAGGCGGGCGGAAATTCCCGTTCCCCGTTGCTGGTCATCACCACCAGGGGGAACTCGTGGCACTGCACCACGCCGCCGCGAATGGGGACCGGAATCGGCAAACCGTTCTCGTCTTCATCTGCGGTTTTGATCCAACGCTCCTGAGAGTCAGAAGCGGCGGTTCCGCCGGCGGCGGCTTCGCCACGCTGCAGCTCGGCAAGGGGGAATTTGCCCTCCTCGAACAGGTGAAGCAGCTCATTGGCCAGGTTGAGATCGCCCTTGTCGATTTCATCGATCAGCAGCACCCGGGGCAGGTGCATCGGCAGAAACGCCGTGCCCACTGGACCCAGGCGCATGTAGTGCTCCACAGGTGGGGGCTCACTGGCCTCCCCTGCCGGAGCGTTCGCCTCTGGTGGCCTTCGCTGCCGGGCCATCTCCAGATCCTGGAGCCGGGCCAGGGGGTTGTAGGTGGCCAGGGCCTCCGCCAGGGTGGCCCCCGGCGTGACCGACCACTCCAGAACCGGACCCAGCCCCAGCCAATCAGCCACCACATAGGCCAGGGTGGTTTTGCCAGAGCCCGGCAGGCCCGTGAGCAGCAGCGGCCGGCGCAGGCTCAGGGCCGCATTCACCGCCAGCACCAGATTGCGGCTGGGGGTGGAGGCGGGCAACACAAAACTGGCGGCTCGGGTGCGGGCCCTCTCGTGACGGCTGGATGCGGTGGCCAGCTGGCGCAACCCCAACCATCGCCGCCAGGCCTCCGCGGCGCCTTGTTTCTGAAAGTCGCCCCAGGAGAGAAAGGAGCGCCAGGGGGGAGGGGGGTCGGCCAGGGGGTCCGCCGGTGGCGGACCATCGCTGGGGTGGGCCAGGAAAGGAGTGCATCCCTCACGGGCATTGGCAAAGCGCTGCCAGGTCATGGTGGGTTCACAGAGGAGGGCTTAAGGGGCGCAGCGGAGCGGCTGCCCGGAATATGGCGATGATCCTCCCAGAAGAGGGTGCTGTGGCGGATGTATTGGCGAACGGCACTATCGCGTTCCTCGACAGTGCCGGGGGGCTCCGAGCAGTATCGATAAAACCAGCCAAGGAATGTGAGGCCACTCCAGCCCAGGATGGTATCCAACGGGTGAGAGGCTTCCCGGGCAGCAGTCATCACTCGATCTCCTGGAAAAGCCGCTGGCAATTCCCGCCAGATCATCGGAATTCCCTTGCCGAGCAAATGTTCCATGCGCAACCTCTGGTTGGTGGGCAACGCACCATCCCAAGACCTCCAGCAAAGGGAGAGGGCATCACGATCCACCAATGGATCCACCGCATCCAGGGGCGCGGTGCTTGGCAAGGTTTTGCCATCGCTGATCAGTTGATCGAGTTCCTGGCCATGAAGAAAGCCGCAAACAGCCTGCGGTCCATCGGGCGAAAAGGGCGGTGGCACGGGCCGGGAGTCGTCGGTCTCGCAATCGGCAATCCGCAACCAGGCAAGCTCGGCAAGGGTTGTGTTCGGAGCAGAGAAAAGATTTTCCACCAATCGCCCTGAGGCCTTCCTGAGAAGATGGCGCGTAGCCTGGAGCCGATCCTGCGATGGGACCAAGTGCCAACGGGAAGAACAAGCCAGCAACACCGGCATCCCAGTGGAGTGCGGCAGTCGTTCACAGGTCTCACGGCGCAGATCAGCCAGCAACTCATACAATGGCTCACCAGCAAGAATTTGAGCCGGAAGGAAGAGCACGGGCAGCAGCCGCCCGCCCTTTTCCTCATTCAATTCGGCCTTGTAGACATCCGCGATGGCTGGCGCCAGCTTCTGCCAGGGCAGCGCATAATGATCGGATTTATCGAGGGAACGGGGGCTTTCCACCCCGTTCGCCACGATCCAGAAGCGCAGGTCATAGCTCTCAACCGCAGGCAATCGGCCAGAGCGAGGAATAAAGTCCGTCGTCACAAAAATCAGCAGCCGCCTCGGCTCCTGCTGGAAGGTTGCCTTCTGCACAGTCTGGCGATGCACCGAAGTGGGCGCACTGGCAACAGGCGCCAAGGCGGCATTTGCCTCCGCATAGAGCGCCACCAGATCTGCGCGGATATCGCAGTAAGGGTTTTCCGCCTTTGCGGATGGCTTGGCAATCTGATTATGATCGCGATCGATAGCAACGTTTCCATTCGCAGCCCCATCCATTTTAGCCGATGCCGTGCCAACAACCTTGAACCGCGCTTCGGCCTGACAAAAACTCAGCGATCGCACCCCCAAACCCTCGGAGGATGCAACATACCAACTGTTCAATTCGCGAAGACCAGGATCCTCTTCTCGTAGCTCGCGCACCCGTGGAGTAAGACCGAAGTGCTCATACAAGACACCCCGAGCCAGCCAGCTGCCACGATGGGGGGTGTCAATGAATACACCGCCTGGGTGGCCTCCAGGATCGAGTGGGCAACTTGAGATCGCCGAGAATTGCCAGATCGCTGCAACTGACAATGCTGCAAAAAGGCTTTTACCACATTCCCACCCTCGCTATGGGCAATCCAGCAGAGCTGACGAGGCATGGCTGCTGGAGAAGCCCGATCAGAGAACATCTCCGTCCTCATTTTCTCCAGGATGCCAGGAAGCAGCTCAGCTCGCTTCATGGACCCTTGTGCCCCCCACAGCGTTTTATCCGACTCATGCTCCAAGCTCCAAACACCGATCCGGGGTAGATCAGGATCCTCGAGAAGCCAATACAGCATGGAGTCGCGATGCGCTCCAAACTCTTTGCGCTGCAGCCCCCAACTATCGAACGGATGGCCTCCCGCTCCATGGACAAACACCACATCGAGCAGCCGATCCCTTCGCTGCAGAGTATCTGGAATCGGATGCAGTTTTGCCATCAACAAGAGGTGGGCGGAGCAGGGGCCTCACCTGTGCCGGCAGGCCACGCAGGCCCCATTCTGCAATCCGTTGCCGAGGTGTGGCGCGTCGCGCCCGCAGATCTCCTGCTATCCCTGGGGCAGCGCACTCTCCGCCCCGATGCCTGAACCCACGCCACCCTCCTCCAGGGCAGACCCGGCGGCCGAGAAGGAGCTGGTCGCGCAGCTGCACCGCTTCTGCCGGCGATTGAATCGGGGCGCCACCGCCCTGCAGGTGCTCACCGCACTCACCGCCCTGGCCGGCATCGTGCTCTCGCTGCTGGTGGCCACCTACACCGGCAGCACGGCCCTCGATGCGGGCACGTTGAAGGTGCTGGCCTTCCTCGCCGCGGTCTGCACGGCGCTCTACAGCGGCTTCCGCCTGCGCAGCAAGGCGGCCGATCTGCGCAGCGCCTACCGGCTGCTGAACACCGATCTGATGCGCTATCGAATGGGGTATCTCAACCCCAGCCAGCTGATCGACAGCTACAGCAAGGCCGAGGAACGCATCGGTCAGCTGGAGGTGGATGGTCTCGTGGAGCGCAGCGGTCAAACCCAACCACCAGCGAACTGAGGACCTGGAATGGTCTAAAGAAGGCTTCGAGCTGGCCGGCAGACCGCCTGGGCGCGCCAATGTTTTCCGCTCTCCTTCTCGTCCTGGCCCTCTCCCTGGCAGCCGTGGTGCTGCTGCGTCCCAGCTGGCTGGTGCGCGGAATCTTGGCCCCCCTGCTCCCGCAGGTGCTGTTCTGCGGGCCGGCACAACGGCGCGAGCTGGTGCTCAGCATCGACGATGGGCCCAGCCCGGCCACCGGGAGCAGTCCGGGCAGCAAGGCCCTGCTCGACCTGCTGCATGAGCTTGAGGTGCCGGCCACCCTGTTCGTGATCAGTGGCCACCTGCCCCAGGGCCCGCCTGATTACCTGCGTCAGGCCCTGGCCGATGGCCACACCATCGGCAACCACATGCCCAAGGATCAGGTGTCGGCCCTGCTCCGCCCCGCCGCCTTCCGCCAGCAGCTGGAGGCGACTGAGACGGCCCTGCGCAAGGCCGCCGCGCCACTGCCGCTGCCCGGGGGCTGGTTCCGGCCGGGCGGCGGCTGGTTTCATCCGCCCATGCTGCGGACCCTGCGGCAGCACGGCTATCGACTGGTGCTCGGGTCGGTGTTCCCCTGGGACACCTTCCAGCCGCCGGTGTCCTGGATGGAGCGGTTTGTGCAGAACAACGTCCATCCCGGTGCCATCCTGGTGCTCCACGATCGACCCGACACCCTGCCGGCCACCCTCGCGCTGCTTGCGCGTCTGGTGCCCGAGCTGCGGCGGCGTGGCTACCGCTTCGTCAGCCTGCCAGAACTGCTCGCTGAAACGAGCAAGCCCATGCCCTCCCCCTCGGGGAACCAAGCGGCTGGGGGTTGATTCGCGGCAGTGCCGCGTCGCGAGTGGAAAGCACCACCACAACCGGCTGCTGACTGCGCTTGCCGACAAGTGGTGGAACAGCGCAGCAAGGCAGGCTTTTCCGGGTGCTGTGACCCTGGAGATGGAAGCAGCCACGCACAAGGAAAGGATTGACCTTGGCTTCGCTCCCGCCCGGGGATGGCAGGCGGTGGCACTGGATCTGTGGGGCGCCACCCCTTCCCGCCCCTTGACCCACGACCTTGCAGAGCGATCACTGGTACTCCGAGGTGTTCCGGGCCTTGCCCGATCTGGTGTGTCAGCTCCTGCCCGGGCTGGCGGCCACTGGGGCTGCGAACACCGAAACCGAAACCGAAACGGCCTACGCCTTCCGGCCGATCACCCTCAAAAAGGTGGCCCACCACCCCGATGGCGTGCTCTGGCCCCGCCAGCACCCCGGCGGCAGCGCACAGCGGCCGGTGGTGCTCCTGGAGGTGCAGATGCACGCCGATCGGCGTTTCCACCGCCGTCTGGCGGCGGAAACCTTCCGCCTCCTGCAACAGCATGAGGAAGTGGAGCACCTTCAAGTGCTGGTGCTCCTCGCCCACAGAGGCCTGGCCCTCGGCTCCACACAGCCCCCTCTGTTGCGGCACTTCCTGGAACGGCACGTGACCTGGGTGGATCTCGCCGCCCTCGCCAACAAGCCCAATCTCGATCCCTCACTCGCCCTGCTCACCCTGCCGGTGCAGAAAGAGCAGGATCTCGGGCCCTGCACCCAGCGGATCCTGGCGCTGCGGCCGGATCTGATCGAGCTGATCCTGCCTATTCTTTCTGAACGCTTTCAAGGTCTTTCCACTCCCCAGATCATGGCCACCCTCGGCATCTCCAAAGACTTCTGGCGCCACACCCGCGCCTTCCAGGACATCCTTGCGGAAGGGCGGCAGGAGGGCGTTGAGCTTGGGCGCCAGGAAGGCCTGGAGCAAGGCTTGGAACAGGGCCTGGAGCAAGGCATTGAGCAGGGCCTGGAGGAAGGCCGCCGGCGAGAGGCCAGCGCTCTCGCCCTGCGGCTGCTGGAGCGCCGTTGCGGATCCCTGGCCGCCCCCACCAGCGCCCGCATCGAAGCCCTCACCCTCCCCCAGCTGGAAGAGCTGGCCCTGGCGCTGCTGGATTTTCAGGGCGCTGAGGATCTGCGGAGCTGGCTGGAGCGGCTGGAAGCTTGAGGGCGGCCCACCTGTTAGCCCAAGCAACCGGATTGGTTCCGAGGCGCTGCCGCATTCGCCGGGCCAAGCGCCAGGCCATAGCCAAGCCGGCGGCAGGCAGGGGCCCGGGCACCGGCGACGGCCCGGCGGCCGGCTGGTAGCGCAGATTCAGGTCTAGGCTGGTGGGAAGATTGATGAAATCAGTGGCAAGGCTGTCACTGTTGTTCAGGCCAAGGATCACCTCAAATCCCACCATCAGATTGCCAGCACTGATGTAAGGCGTGAGCGGGTTGACAGCGGCGGAGGCGGCAATCGGTCCACACAGGCCGGCTGGCATGCCTCCAAAGAAAGTCGACGCCTGAATCCAGGCTGCCGAACCGGGGTCGTACACCGTGGCGGCCGGCTCAATAAACAAGCCATCGAGCAAGGAGGTGCGACACGAACTGCCCGAGATGGAAGCGCTTCCACTCCATGTGGCTGTGGAAAGCAAAGGCAGGCCGGTGAAACTCTCCCAAATGTTGAGATACACGTATTCGTTGGCAGGCAGCGAAATGCTGCTGAGCGTAAAATTGGTCAGCGTGAGACCAAGGTCGTAGGTATTCGGGGCCACTTGTGTGATTGAGGACAGAGCATCTCCACCCATCTGAACGGCGGTGAGCGGCATGCCAAATGCGAATCCCGTGAAGGCGTCTGCGCTGGTGCCAAAGAGTGGCGGCGCAGGCAGGGATGGCAGACCCGTGAACGCCGGCACTCCAGGATCAAAGATTGCACCCTTTGGCACAAGCACCATGCTGTTGGTATAGGGCCCGCTGTTGTTGAATGCAGCGCTGACCTTCACGGCCCGGGCCGGTGTGACAAAAGAGAGGCCGATCGCGCCAACGCAACCCACCAGGAAACCAAAAGGGAAGCGTCGCATCGTGGGGGTTGGGGTGGGGGCTGCAGGGCATGGCTGGCCATTCATCGGTGCTCACCAACGGGTGGCAAACCGTTTGCCTCTGCCCACCCTTGCCACGGTTTTGCGCGGCGTCAACTCGCACAGCGTCAAGCCGATGGCAGAGCCTCAGAACCACGGCACCCCATGGTCAGGCGGCTGGTGCTGGCCTGAATGTTCACCACTTCCGATACGGCAAAAACTTGCCATTCATCGTTACCTTCACCCGATCCCCTTTGGGGTCTTCCACCTTGTCGACGGTGAGGGAAAAGTCGATCGCTGACATGATGCCGTCGCCGAACTTCTCCTGGATCACATCCTTGAGCGGCAGGCCGTACACCTGCAGGATCTCGTAGAAGCGGTAGAGGAGCGGATCGGTGGGGATCACCGGGTCGAGGGCGCCTTTGAGCGGGTAGGTGGTGAGCGCCTCGGCCAGGGCGTCGCGGTCGGCGGCGGGAATGGTGAGGGCGTCGAGGAGGGCCCGGGCCTGCTCCGGCGAGGCGGTGGACTGGCCGTGCAGCAGGCTGGCCACCCACACCTCGTCCTGGCCCAGCCGCTCGCCCAGATCGGCGAAGCTGAGGCCGCTGCGACGCTTGGCCGCCAGCAGGGTGGTGCAGTGGGGGGAGGGAGCCATGGAACCGTCCATCTCGCGGGCAGACCTTAGGCAGGGCTGGCGCGCCTGTCTGCTCAGCGGCGGCGCCAGCCGGCGGATGGGGCGCGACAAGGCGCTGCTGCCCCACCCCGAGGGCGGCTGCTGGCTGGAGCGCACCCTGGGGTTGCTGGGGGAGCTGGAGCTGCCGATCACGCTGCTCAGCCGCCACCGGGAGCATCTGGCGCGGGCCGAGGCCCTGGCGGAGCGCAGCGGCCTGCGCATCCAGGCGATCGAGGAGCCGCCGCCGTGGGAGGGTCCGCTGCGGGCGCTGGAACGGTTGATGGCCCTCCACCCCCGCAGCCGCCTGCTGCTCTGCCCGGTGGACCTGCCGCACCTCACCCGCGCCGCGCTGGAAACCCTGCGTGCGGCGGCGGACGACGCGGCGGGGGCGGCGAACGGGGCGCCGGGCCTCCTGCTGGCCCACGACGGTGAGCGGCTGCAGCCCCTGCTCGGGATCTACCCCAGCAGCACCGAGCTGCACCGGGATCTGGCCACCTGCCTGGCGGGGGGCGAGCGGCGGCTGCAGCGCTGGTTGGCGCGCCATCCCCACCGGACGGTGCGCCTGGAGGCGGCCGCCCTGCGCAACGTCAACCATCCGCACGAGCTCCCCCCACCGCAGGACGGGGATCTCCCTAGCCTGCCGCCATGACAGCCGCCGCGCGCGATCAGCGGGGACGCCCGCTCGGGGTGCTGCGGCTCTCGCTCACGGCCCGCTGCAACCTGGCCTGCCCCTACTGCCTGCCGGACGGGCAGGAGCCGCCGGGGCTGCTCAGCCTGGAGCAACGGCTGGCGGTGATCGAAGCTGCGGTGGCGCTGGGCGCCCGCAGCCTGCGGCTCACCGGCGGCGAGCCGCTGCTGCACCCGGAGCTGGAGGCCCTGATCGAAGCGGCCGCCCGCCTGCGGCGCTCTGCGGCCCCGCCGGGAAGCGGCCTCGACGAGATCGCCCTCACCAGCAATGGCGCCCTGCTCAGCGCCGCGCGGGCCCGGGCCCTGCGGGCCGCCGGCCTCGATCGGCTCACCCTCAGCCTCGATGGCGTCAGCGGCCAGGCGGTGGCGGCGATGGCGGGGCTGGCGGGCGGCGCGGCGGCGGGCGAAGCGCTGCTGGCGAAGGTGCTTGCTGCCATCGAGCACGCCCGTGCCGCCGGCTTCGATCCGGCGCGAGGCCAGCTGAAGCTCAATGCCGTGATCCAGCGCGGCCGCAACGACGACCAGCTGCTGCCCCTGGCGGCCCTGGCGCGGCAGCGGGGGGTGGAGCTGCGCCTGATCGAGTTCATGGACGTGGGCAACCGCAACGGCTGGCGACCCGAAGCGGTGCTCAGCGCCGCGGAGATGGTGGCGCGCATCGGGGCGCGCTGGCCGCTCGAACCCCTGGGCCGCAGCGCCCACGGCACCGCCGGCCGCTGGCGCTACCGCGACGGCGGCGGGACAGGGCCCGGCGGTGGCGGCCATCTGGCGGCGGTGGCCTCCGTGAGCGAACCCTTCTGCGGCGACTGCAACCGCCTGCGGGTCACCGCCGACGGCATCGCCTACACCTGCCTGTTCGCCGCCCCCGGCAGCGGCCTCGACCTGCGGCCCTGGCTGACCCCCAGCGCGCCAACGGACGCGGTGCGGGAGGCGCTGGCGAGCCTCTGGCGGCACCGAAGCGATCGGTGGAGCGAGGAGCGCCAGGCAGCCTGGGCCAGCGGTGCACCGGCGGCGACCCCCCACGCCGAGATGGCCTACCTGGGGGGCTGAACCCCGGCCGCGGCTGCTCTAGAACCAGCCCATCCGCTCCGAATCCCCATGCCCCACGTCTGGCAGACCCTTGGCCCCGGCGAACCCCTGGTGCGGCAGGAGGTGCCGCCACTGGAGCCCGGTCGCGACGAACTGGTGCTGGAGGTGCTGCACTGCGGCCTGTGCCACAGCGATGCCTCGATGATCGACAACGCCTGGGGCATGAGCGCCTACCCGCTGGTGGCCGGCCATGAGGCGGTGGGGCGGGTGATGGCGGTGGGGGACGGAGTGGATCCAGCCCTGATCGGCCAACTGCGCGGCCTCGGCTGGTTCGCCGGCAGCTGCGGCCACTGCGACCAGTGCCTGGCCGGCCGCGCCAACCTCTGCGACACGGCGGAGGCGACGATCGTCGGCCGGCCAGGAGCCTTCGCCAGCCACGTGAAGGCAAGGCAGGACTGGGCGATCCCCCTGCCGGAGGGGCTCGACCCCGCCGCCGTCGGCCCCCTCTACTGCGGCGGCATCACCGTGTTCGCGCCGCTGTTCGATGAAGAGGTCTCTCCCACCGCCCGGGTGGCGGTGATCGGGGTGGGGGGCCTGGGGCACATCGCCCTGCAGTTCTGCCGCGCCTGGGGCTGCGAGGTGACAGCCGTCACCGGCAACCCCGCCAAAGCGGAGGAGGCCCGCCAGCTGGGCGCCCACGCGGTGGTGGCCCTGCCCGATCTGGCCGATCACAGCGGCCGCTTCGACCTGATCATCAACACCACCAACCAACCGCTCGCTTGGGGAGTGGTGATCGGCTCCCTGGGCCGCCTGGGCCGCCTGCACCTGCTCGGGGCCGTGCTGGAGCCGCTGCAGGTGAACGCCTTTGATCTGATCGTCACACCATTGCGCCGATGGTGGAGCGGTTGCCGATGGCCGAGATCAACACGGCGATCGCGCGGCTGCGGAAAGGGGATGTGCGCTACCGGTTTGTGCTGGATGGGCCGGCCTGAACCCGCGGGGCCGGCGGGGCACGTGGCGAACATCGACAGAGCCGTCGATCCTCAGCCCACGGCATGCCGGCTCATTCCGCTCCGCCGCATCGCGGAGACCGCCCGGCGACGACCATGCCAAGAAGAGCACCAACAGCGGCATGACTTGGTGGGCGGGCAAATAGCTTCCACCATCTTCATGGGCTTGCCGGTGGCGGCGTGGAACCACGGTTTCTGCCGTCAGAGCCTCGCCTGGCAATGCCAGCTCACCGTCCCGTGAGGGCGAAGAGTGAGAAGGCGGGCAGGCCTCCAGGGCCTTGACCGGCGAGGTAAGGTGGAAAGATGTGATACGCACGCTCCAAGCCAAGCATGGCTTCGATCAATTCGCTATTTTCTCGGGCCCTGAGCAAACCGGGAAGGCTATTGCGCAACGGCCCCCTGGCGCGCCAGATGCTTTTGTCCATCTGTTGCATTTTTTTATTTGTTATGCTTGTTTCGCAGGTCGTTGTAGCGCGACTATTCACTCTCAATGCCATAACGCACGTCGACGAACAAGCAAATCTGATCATGGCTACTATGAACGGGGTCCGCAATTACACCTCTGACCAAGTGAATCCGATCATTGACCCCATCAATCAGCAGGGCAAAACGTTCAAACCCCAGGCAGTGCCAAACTACGCTGCTCAGTCGGTGTTCTCCTACGTCAGCGCAAGTCCAGAATACGCCGCCTACGCCTACAGCGAGCCAACCCTGAATCCCACCAACCCAAGCGACCTCGCCAAGCCAGACGAAAAGAAGATCATCGAACAATTTATAGCCAACCCAACCCTCACCAAACTTACCGGATCCCTGAAAAGAGGGAGCTCAACCCTTCACTATATCGCCAAGCCAATCCGCGTAACCAGTCAATCCTGCCTCCAATGCCATCACACACCGGAGAAGGCCCCCAGCAGTGTCATTGCAACCTATGGCGACGACAATGGCTTCAACTGGAAACTCAATTCAGTGGTGGGCATGCAGATCGTCAGCGTACCGACCGAAACCATAAACAATCGCTTAAAAGCAACGGTACTGGCGGCGGCCTTCGCCCTCATGATCGGACTGCTGCTGGTGGCCCTGCTGACAAATACTCTCCTGGACAAACTACTGATTTCGCCTTTGCGCTCCATCTCACAAAAAGCCAGCCACGCCAGCATAAACCCTTCGGACGTGGAGTTTCAGGAGACCCATCGCAGCGATGAGGTTGGTGCCCTGGCCGCCAGTCTGGAGCGCATGCGCCAGAGCCTGGTGATCGCGATGCGCATGCTCAAAAACTGAACTGCCCCACCCTGTTTCGTTCCCGATCATGGCCCATGATGTGTTTATTAGTTACTCACGCAGGGACAAAGAATTTACGGATCGCCTGTTGACAAGCCTGGAGGCGCATGGATATTCCGTCTGGTGCGACAGAAGCGCCATCAAGGGGGGACAGCTCTGGCAGGAGGAGATCGTGCTTGGCATCGAGGCGTGCCACTGCTTCATTCTAGTCCTCTCGAAAAACTCCGCCGCTTCCACGAATGTGGCCAAGGAGCTCTCCTTGGCCGAAACCAACGGCAAGCATATCCTGCCTGTCGCCATTGACGATGTCGCCATCCCACCAACCATGGGCTACCAGCTGGCAGGCATCCAGATGATTCTTCATTCCGAGAGTAATTATCAGACCACATTGACGCATCTATTGACCAGTTTGCAGCTGACCCAGCATCCTCGTAGCGAGCCGATAGCCCTGCCAAAGCCAGAGGCTGACGCTGTGACTGGGGAGCACGCCACTGCAACCGCAGATAGCGTGATAAGGGACAGACTGGCCGAAATATTGACCATCAACTACGGTCCCATCGTCAAGACAATCCTGGACAAAGAGCCGCCGCTGCTTGATGGCACAAGCCTAGCCACCATTCGGAAAACCCTGTTTCAGGCGGGGATCAACGATGACTTACTTGAGCGTGCGCTGCAACAAGCGCGCGGATGCGAGACAACCCAAGTGAGCTTCAAAGAGATCTTGAATCTATCCCTGCAGCAGATCGGCCCGATTGCGGAAATCCTGATCACGCCGGAATGGTGGGAACATTGGCGCACATCTCCCGAGGCCGCACTGGAACAATTGGCCAGCCGTGGTGTACCCGAAACCCTCCTTCAATCCATCCAGACTCAATCCAGGTCTACCTGAAACCATTGGACCTGTTGCCCTCGACCGCCAGGGTCAGCCACCAAATGAGCACCATGGGAAACCCAATGGCGGGCAACAGCTGGCTCAGAGCCAGCGCACCGGATCGCCCACCGCCATCGGCCCGGGCTCCAGCACGCTCAGGCGAACGCCGGCGGTGACGCGGTTGTGGCGGGCGGTGGCGCGCAGGATCTCCAGGTTCTCCGGCAAATCGCCCTGGGCCAGGGTGGTGATCACGCAGCGGGGGCAGCCGCCCTCCACCCGCAACCGCAGACGCTTGCCGATCGCCAGCACCCCGCCGCTCCAGCCCTCCTCCACGAAGCCGCTGGCCACGCCACTCGATTCGATCAGCAGGTTGGGGCGAAAGCGCTCCACGGCGAAATCCAGGCCAGGCTCCAGCCGCCTCAACTCCGCCAAGGTGGCGGTGCTGATGGCATGAATCGAAGAGGCATCAAAGAAGGTGCCCGTCGGCATCACCAGCTCGTTGGTGACGTTCTGGAAGTCGCGGCCCTCCACCGGCGGCCAGTACTGATCGAGGCTGGCCCCAGCCGGCGGCTGATCGAGCAGGTGCACCGCCGTTCCCAGCCGCTGCGACAGGCGCTCGATCAGGGCGGGATCATCGCTGCGCAGGCTGGTCTCGGAGGCGTCGGGCCCGTCGAGTGGCCCCGAAACCCCCACCGGCGGCAGGGGCTCACCGGCGCGGGGCTCGGCCAGATAGCGGGCGCGGTAGGCGAGCAGATCCCCCCAGCGGCGAGGGTTCTTGGCGCTGGCCACCCGCCGGGCCTGCGGATCCCAGAGGGCGTAGCCCCGGTCGCCCACCACCCCGCGCGCCTCCACCTCCAGGCGCTCCAGCCGCTCCCCCCGCATCGACTTCACCGGATACCGCCAGAGGGCCTGCACGCGGCCCACCAGAGTGCCGGTGGGGGGAGCAACAGCGGTGAGGAGGGGGGCCAAGGGGGCGGGGGCGGCGGAGGGGAGTCACTGTCGATGGACGAAAGGCGCGGCCTGGTGGCTGTCGCTACCGACGCGACTTCGAGCACTGGCGGGATCTGCGCACCTCCGTTGTGCTGAATCCCACAGCACCCCCTCCCCGTAACTGACCGAAGCGATCGGGCTTCATGAGTTGAGCGGGCTCGCGGTTTGCTTGCGGATGGTTTGCACAATTTTGGCAAAGGCAGGGAACGAGTCTGAAGGGTTCCTTGCTGCCTCCAGCACACCGGAATTGCCGTCGGCAGGGAGGCAGGGGAGGGGAGGCGGAGGGGAGCTGGGATCAGGATTCAGTTGACTGGTGATGAACGAACGGGCCTGGCAGGAGAGGGTCCAACCGAGGGGGATACTGCGAAACTGGTTGTTTGCACCCGGGTGCGGATCGGAAAGGCGATATCTGGTTTCCAGGGTGATGCAGAGACCCTTGTCGGCGGATGTGCCGCATTGAACACCGAAATCGTCAAGGGCCTTCAAGACCCGCGCATCACGGGAGGAGAAGAGGGCCTGAACGGACGTCGAGGAGAAGATGCGATTGCGGTGCGTCTGCGGAATTTCGTTGGCGGCACGGTCCGTTGGATCAAGAAGACGAAAGCTGGAGCGATTGACAATCGCGATGGGAATCACCTCCACCTTACTCTTAAGACCCGCTGTCGCCAGATAAGCCTCCACATCGCGCTTGATCTCCGTCGCGGTGACAGCGCCAGAGTTATCGTAATAACCTCCATCCACAAGCCGCCTCTCCCGCTGTTGTGTAGAACCTTCAAAAAAGGAATAGGGAGAGATCAGCGGGAAGCGAGCGCTCATCCCAGCTGCGGTACTGAAGCGCAAATCTTGCTGGGGCATTGCCTCAGATGTGGCGCCTGGCGCATGGAACATGGCATCGCTGAGAAAGGTGAAAGGGGAGAGCAGCAAGCGACGACCATTTTCCACAATGGTGGTATTGAGCACGATAAAGGGGCCACTCTGAGCCTTGAAAAACGACTTTTCCAAGGAGACATGGGCTGTCTGATCGCGGGGATCACTGAAGGAGAGCTCCAGGCCCAGGGCTCGGTCCCAGGCGGCAACCGGTATGGGGTAGAAGCGCTGCATCAAATCCGGAAAGAGCATGGCTGCCAGAACCGGAGCGAGATGATCGTGGTTGAAGTTGGCATCGATCGCATCAACAATGCCATCGTCAGACCCTGCCCCATTGAGGGCATTTTCATAGATGGCCGCCCCAACGCTCCCACCAGAGACGCCACTGACGGCGAACAGATGGTGCCTGAATTCGGGGACCGCTTTGGTCAGCAGGGCCAGTGCCTTGGAGGAGTGGTAGGCGGCATAGACCCCGCCCCCCTGAGAGGAGACCACATAGAGGGGCCATTTTTTATCCCCGGGTTGCGACTTGATCTGCGCCAGCCTGCCGTCACTGGCAAACCAGCGCTCCAGGGTGTGTTCCAATGTGGGCAGAGGCTGAGCAATGCCGCCTGCAAGCAGGCGAACAGCATGATTATCATTGACGCGGTTTGCAGCCAGAAAGAGCGCGAGCAAGAACACAATCGCCAGCAGAGGAACACCACTCTGACTGGCGACAACAAAAAGGCTGGAGGCAAAAATCGTGAAAATGGAAAGCGACACGAACAGGATGGCGATCGATCCCAACAGGCGTGGCAAAGCAACAGCACTGAGGTGAGTGGCCATCAGCAAGGGAGGAAGCAATAATGCCAGCACCAGCAGGACGGCGACAGTGACCCAATAGGCCGGCGGAGGCTTGTCTCCGACCACAAACCGACGCAAGACCAGGACCAGCACACCGGCGAGGAGCAGGACGAAGAGATTTACGAAGCTGATCGTGATCGCTCCATAGGCAGAAGCGGCCATCGGCAGCGAGAAGCTGGTGAGAACAATCCAACCCAGGCCGAGCAACACCAACTCGGTGCGAGGGGTGAACAAGCCGTCACGATTGCCGGAAGAGATGGTCAATGCCTGCACGACACGGTTAAGCGCCTGACTGGGAAGGGTGATGGCCTTGGCAATGCGGGTGCGGAGATAGAGAAGGGTGAGCAGGGCGGCCGCCTCGAGCACGAGCAGCCAGGCCATGGCAAAGCTGAGGCCAACATGACCGACCCCTCGTACGAAGGCGAGGGCCATCAGCAAGGGCGGGGCGATGCCCAAGAGCCGCGGGAACCACCACACCACCCAAGCGGGCATGAACCGCACGCGTGGCTTCGCTTCCCGCTGCTGGCCAGGAGTGGCGGGTTTGAGCGACAGCGGAACCATCCAGCGCAGTTCGCTGAGGGCACGGGCGGAGAACCAAAGCGTGATCCCGAACAGGGCGGCGGCGCCGGCTGCGAAGCTGAAGGCGGCCCAGTGGGGCTCAAGAGCCATCCCCAGCAGCACATCGCCGACCTGTTCAGTGAGGAAAGCCACCTGGGAAAGGAGGAGGAAAAACACAGGCACCCGCAGGTAGAGCAGGTAGAGGCTGAACTCGCGCAGGCATTGGCCGATCGCCTGTAGACGCCGGAACGAATGCGGGCGAGAGCTGCGGTGAAGGAAGGTCATGGGCGGGAGGAGATGGGATGAGATTAGATCTGTTATCGCAACGCTAGCCCTGTACGGAGGCCGTCCGTCATGCACTCGATTGGACGTTACTGTTCGAGATCATTGCCAGCCAGTTTTTGACCCCTCTTCTGCCATAGCCCCTGATCGGCGCAGCCTGCACGATCAGCTCAAACCAGTACACGGGCAGACCGTCGACATTCCGTACGATCAAGCACCAATTCGGGCATAGGAAAGTCCGTCTGCGGGGCCGGCTCCAGGGGCGCAACAGAGAAAACAGGCTGACGGTCCACAGCAAGCGCGAGGGAAAGCGCAATCGATCGGCCAACAAAGCTGTTCCCCCCGTCATCCCAACAACGCATCGCGGCTCATCGCACGCTCGTGCAACCACTCCCAGAACGACTGGTGCAGCAGCAGGGCGGTGTGCATCCCCCGGGCCAGATCGAAGCGGCCCTGAGCGGTGGTGGCCAGGTCAATCGCCATCTGCCGGTAGGCGACCTGGCGAACCTCGGCGAGGGCGCGATGGAGATGAAGCAGGAGGCAGGCATCCGGGGCCAAAGCAACCCGTGCGCACCCCTCGAGAAGGAACGGCAGGTGAATGGAATCGAGCATCACGGTTCCCAGGCCATAGGCCCCCAAAGCTTCGGCCAGACTTCCCGCCTGCAACAGGTGCAGATGGCGGTCCTGCCAGCCGACCCGGTCGGTCCCGTCCAGCGGCATCCAGGTGGCTTGGCTGCCAAGGGCTTCGCGAAACCGTTGACCAATCACGGCCTGGGAGAGCTCCGGTGAACGGACCAGGCCCGGGTGCAGGGAACGCAAACGGCTGAGATCCCCGCGGCGATAGTGACCGGCAAGCTGGGCTAGATGGCGCAGCAGCACCTGGCGATGCACAGGCCGATCGACTCGAGAGAGCAGAAAGCGGAGCCCGGGCGCGTCTGAAGCGGCAAACCTGAACTCATGCAAAGCAAAATCACAGAGAGCGACGGTGTGGAACGGGAGATTGCCAGCGGCGAGGGCGTGCAGGTAGGCAGGCTGCGCAGCCGGATGGTTCCGGGCAGTGACAACAAGTTGATCCACATACTGGGCGCAGTCTGCGTGGCGCAAAGCCTCAACCAGGAACGGGAGCGCGGGGTTGGCGGGCGCTTGGAACATGCAGGAAGGCAGAGCGGAATGGCTCCGAGCGGTGGCCAGAGGGGACAACGCGAAGGTCATGGCCAATACCGCTCAGGAACGAGGGAGCCTCAGAGCACCCTGCGCCGAAGCTCGCAGCGCTGGCCCGGCGATGGAGTCAGACGGCGGACAGACCACTGTCAGATGGCTGACAGACGGCGGCGGGGGCCTCAATCTGACAAGAGGGCACCGGTCCGGCGGCCGGCGGCGGTCGCCCCCAGGAACTGAAAGATGGACAGGGCCTCCCGAAGCTTCTGGCGACCATCCAAACCTTGAGGCTCCAGCGCACCGAGTTCCAGCAGGGCCAGGGCCCGCTCATAGGGCATGCCCCGAGCCGTGGCGAGCACGAGAGCACGCTGGGCCATGCGCCGCGCCTGGCGGCGTTGGCCCTGGCAGAGCGCCAAACGGGAAAGGAGCAGCCTGGAACGGGGCACCACGTTGCCGAAGCTTCTGGAGAGACGCAGCAGCTGACGGCAACCACGACGAGCCTGCAGCAGCAGACGACGACGATGTTGGCGCGAATAGGGATGATCCTCATCAAGAATCAAGAGATAGACTTCCACCGCAGAAGCGAAGAAGTCAACCCAGTGATAGCCACTTGGTGCTTGACGAAAGATCATCTCCATCACTTCATCCGCAGCTGCGACTGATTCCCCATAGCGTCCTTGGCGGTAGCGAACCATGGCGGTGGCCCTGCACTTGTCGATCCTGCTACTGCCATCGGAGGAAGCCGTAGGCACCGCCAGGGCTTGGTCGAGCACACGGGCAGCAGACTCAACGTCATCCCGACCCAGACAAGTATCCACCTCATCCAAGAGACTCCAGCAGAGGATCTGATCGTTACCACGCTGAACGGCAAGGGTGCGGGCGTTCTGCCAGGCTTGCGGCGCTTCGTTGAAGTTGCCTTCGCAGAGGGCGATGGTGGCACGGATCACCCAGGCTTCGGCCTCCTGATTGAAGTCACCGAGTTCCTGAACCCGGCGAAGTGCTTCGGCATTGGCCGCCTTGGCCACCTGCCAGCTGCCTCGTTGAGCAAAGGTGAGCGAATTCACCGACCACACATAGGCAGCAGCAGAGAATTGGGCCCCGCTCTCCGCCATCGCAACGGCGGCACCTGCATACCAGTCAGACCAGCGCAAAGCCCCACTAAAACCGCAGAGTGTCCCCATATTGCTGAGGATGCGAGCCAGCGGGTCGGAGGGGCTACCCAGCTCACCGATATTAAGACCTCGCAAGTTTATGTAAACCAGGAGGAGCGTTGAATCGCCATCAAGATAATAAATCTGACTGAGCCTGCGATAGCAATCGGTGAGCTGGGCGATCAGGTGGCATTCGCCACTCCGGCGACCCATGAAGATGCGCGGGAAGAGGCGGTGCAACAGCTGACGGAAGCACAGACGCAGGATCGCACCGGCAAGGACAATGGTGCGTCGCGGCACCGGGCGGTCGAGAAGACAGATCGCTTGCTCAAGATGGATGCGAGCTTTGTGGAGCTCACCAAGGAAGTAATGAGCTGTGGCAATACCCTTTTGCCAGAGAGCCTGCCGCAGAGCATCCGCCTCCACCCTGGGATCAGCCGACTGCTCGACGGCTGTGGTGAAATAAAGGAGAGCCTCAACAAAAGCACCATTGGCAAGGGCCTGCTGGCCGGCGAGCTCAAGGTAGGAGACCATCCGCACAACATCCAGAGCCCGCCCCCAGTGATAAGCCAAGATGGAATAGTGCGAGGCGAGGCTATCGGCAAAGCCAGTCTCAAAGTAAGTGGCGACAGCGGCATGCATTTCCTGCCTCTGAGCCAGAGTCATCAACTCATACGTCACATCCCGCGTGATCGCATGTCTGAAGCTATATTCCGGCCCAGTCTCTTCTGACTGCTGCTGGCGAACCGTGAAGTTCATGCCCTGAAGGGAAAGAAGATGACGGGGCACCAGCGGCCTCTCCTCGCTGACTGGATGCGTATCCTGCACAATGCTCTGACGGAAGTCATGGCCAACGACAGACGCTACCTTCAGACAGAGAAGCTGGGTTGAGGAGAGGCGATCAAGACGGCTGATAATGACGCTTTCCACAGAAGCCGGAAAGACAAAGGAATCCAGATCGCGCAGGCGGCACTCCCCCCCCTCCACGCTGATCACCCCTGTCTCCAGCATGGTCTGCACCATTTCCTCACAGAAGAAAGGATTGCCAGCAACAACCTGGAGCAGGCGACTCAAAAATTCAGGGGGCAAAACATCAACGCCGATAAGCTGGCAGGCAAGAGCCTCCGTATCGGAAACCCCGAGGACATCGAGTCGGATCTTTCGCACCCGCTGATGGTCCTGCAATAGCGCATAGTCAGGGGAGCCGTTCTCCTGGGGAGGCCGGCTAGTCATCACAAGCGCCAACGGAGCAACCTCCCGGACGATCGCCATCAACAGCGCCCAGGAGTTTGTATCCAACCACTGCACATCCTCCAACAAGAGAAGAAGAGGCTTCTCAACAGCCCTGCGCTGAAGAAACTGCGTCAACAGTCGCTGCGTATTGGCAGCGCGAACACCGCCTTTCATTTCAGACGTAAGGTCGTTATCAATCAGTGGAATTGGCAAAACGGCACTCAACAGGGGTAGCAGACGTTCATTGATCGCCGTCCCCTGCCACTGACGCCAGAGCTGGTCCAGATTCGAACTCTCACTCCAGCCGAGAAGATCGCGAAAAATACGACGCCAGATGTTGTAGGCAATGCCAACCTCCACCGCCTCCGTACCGGAAGCCAAAACTTGAATGCCACGGCTGCGTGCCCGCAGCGCCATCTCCTGCAGCAGCCTCGATTTACCGACACCCGCCTCCGCCTCAAGAATCAGCACACCCGCGTCCTCTCCCGCGCTCAAGGCATCGAGGAGGGCGTCAAGCTGCGCCTGTTCACGCTGACGTCCGACCAGAGGAGTCTGGCTGGGATCAAGCTGAGCACTGCGTCCAAGGGGTCGAAAGAGCGGGCCCGGGAACGATGCCTCCGCACGGGATGAATCGAAGGGGGATCGCGGCGGAAACGGTGTCTTCGCATGGGGTTCAAACACAACACGTCCGCGACTGGCCTGCTGGGTGGCCTGATCGCAGAGGACACCATCAACCGCTGCCTGCATGATGCGGGCTGCGCGGTTGATCACCTCACCACGCAACATGTACTCGCGACGGAGATCACTACCAAATGAACCGCAGAATGCGCGGCCTGTGGCGATGCCAAGTCCGCAGCGCAATCCAGCCGAAAGGAGATCACGCTGAAGCAGCTCCGCCGCATCCAGGGCACGCACGGCATCATCCTCATGGGCGAGCGGTGGCAGACCAAACACGGCGAGCACCAGCGTTCCCTTGCTGTCGATGTCGACGCGAACGGAGCCCTCGAAACGATACACCGCGGCTTGAAAAATCTGCAGGTAGCGATGCGTTCGCTCCAGCCCCTCCGAGGAAAGATCGCCGAGTGTGGGCAGATCCGCCATCAACACACTGACATAGCGCTGCTCAGCGAGCCAAGCGGTCTCCGTATCGAGACGCTGAAGGACCGAAGGGGCGAGAAAGGGGCGCAGGGGCTGGTCTGGAAGGATGCGCGGCGGCGGCGCCGGAGCCTGGGGGAGGAGAGGATGCGGCCCCAGCGATTCCAAGACGTAGCCTGGGGGGTTGGAGACGGGACGCACATGTCCGTGGGGGGAAAGAAGCGCCCCGCACTCCGGAGCGAGCCGAACGCAACCGGGGTCGCAGGATCGCTCCTGGGCACCGGCCGCCCGCAGGGGCGGACCATCGGCGACCAATTCCCAGCGGCCCCCGATTCCCCCGGCGAAGGCGATCGCGAGGGGGCCGGCACCGATGCCAAGGCGGGTGGCAAACCGATGACCGCGGCCGGCCTCACGACCGTGGAGCAACTCCTGGATCGTCAGGGCGGCCCGGGCAGCGCGCTGGGTCGCCTCAACGAGCTCCTGATCGTTGGCCGCAGGCCAGAAACAGAGAAAAGCGTCGCCAGCGATACAGAGGACGTCCCCCCGATAGGAGTATATGACCTCAACAAAGTCAGCAAAGTATTGGCTAAGGACCCACGTGATCTCCTCAATTCCAGCTGGGCCCGCCGCAGAGAACGTTGCGATCAGAGAGGAGAAGCCTTGGATGTCACTCAGCAGAACAGCGGCGGGAGTGATCCGTGCCTCCGGGGTGCAGATAGGCACACGACTTGCAAGACGCATTGTAACGAATCTTGGCAGGTAGCTTTCGAGGACCTGCTTGGCCATGCAATAAGAAGCAGAATCAAAAGAGGGCAGGAACTACAATGCACCAAAATGAGCTCCCTGGGAACCCCCCCAGCCTTGAGCCGGTAGGGAGAAGCCTTGAAGGCTGCCCCTTCCACTCGTCAACAGCGCAATCGAGGAACACCGAAAGAATTTACGATTTTGGCGACCAGGCCATCGTGAGTGACGTCAGCAACGCGCTCAACCTGTTTTTGCCATTGAAGAGTCCGGCGCAAATGCCAGCACTCCTGCAAATTCTTCAGGAAAAAGCGGGAGACGTACAAGCGGCGCTGGAAAGCCTGCACTACGTTCACTATGCGCGCTTTCTGCCTTCCAGCGATGGCTCTATTCTTATGGTAATCACGGAATTCGACGGGGATTTAGAATCCTACCTGATGGACTTTGTCGCGGTATTGGGAGATATCTTCACTGCCATTCTGGAATTTGTACAAGACGCTCCCAGGCTGCCCGTCCAAGCCTATCCCAGGGACTTTTGTGACTTTATCCAGCAGCACGACAATGCCGCCGTCAAGGCCTGGTCAGCCTATTCTCTGAAAACAGTCATCGAAATCCAAGGCCCGCGTAAGACACTGCTACCCCTGCCTCCAGCCAAGCCAGTTCCAACAATTGATCATGCCGATGTACAAGGAAATGTGCTGCGCGGGTGTCGCGTAAAGTGGGCTCGACATTTCAGCTTACGCATCGGCGACCCAATCGCGGCACGCCACTTCGTTGCCGCCCTGATCAGCGGAGACGAAGATAATTCCCCTCAGATCAGCACGGCTGCTCCATGGCAGGAACGTCCGAGCTATTTTCTGAACATCGGCTTCACCTTCCAAGGGTTACGGGCCATCGGCTTGCCGGAAAGCACATTGGCCCTCTTCCCACAGGCCTTTCGCGAGGGACCGGCAGTGCGGGCGAAGAGCCTTGGCGACACCGGCGAAAGCGATCCCCAGAATTGGAAGTTTGGCCATCCGGGACTGCCCAGTCACATCATGTTGTCGCTGTTTGCAGATGCAAACCAAAGGCCGGAGTTTGAGCGGCGAAGCGAACAATTGCGTGCCCTCTACAGCCGTTTCGGAATCAGCGAGCTGGAGCACCACGACGCGGAGGCCATGGACGGAGACCGTTTCCATTTCGGCTACAGAGATGGCATCTCTCAACCCCGCATCGCCGGGGCAGATCGAAATATGCCTTCAGATCTCCAGCCAGAGTCAAGCGCAGGTGAGTTTCTGCTCGGCAAGGATTATCTCAATCAATACAACGGCAATTTTATCGGCGACCTTCCCAACAGCCTCTGCGACAACGCCACCTATGCGGCGGTTCGCGTGATTGAGCAGAAAGTAACCCTGTTCGAAGATCTCATCCAGAGCTCAGGAACGCGGCACAACATGGACCCCGAGCTCATCGCCGCCAAGATGATGGGAAGATGGCGAGATGGATCACCACTTGTGACGAATCCATTCAAGCCAGCAGAAGATGGCATGCTCACTGATGAGATGTTGAACGCATTCGATTACGCACCCAGCGAAGGCAATCCGACATTCCTCAACGACCAAGAGGGCTTGCGTTGTCCAATCGGGGCGCATATTCGCCGCCTCAACCCACGCAGTGCACTGGTGGCCGGCCAACCCTACAGTCGACGCATCATTCGCCGTGGACTTCCCTATGGCCCCGAGTACAATGGCGAAGCGGATGGAATCGAGCGTGGGCTGTTTGGAATCTTTATGTGTGGAGACCTGGAGATGCAATTTGAATTCCTTCAGAGCACCTGGGCCAATGAAGACATCAGCACCGCTGGTCTACGCGACACAGTGGATCCGATCATTGGAGCGCAGCCGAGTGAAGGCGGCAAGTTCGTGATTCGGACTGAGGATGGCCGGGACCCAATCGTGTTAACTATCCCTCGACTCGTAACCACGCGAGGCAGCCTCTACCTGCTGATGCCAGGCATTTGCGGACTGCGGCATCTTTCCTCCTTATAAGATCATGATAAATTCCGCTCCGAATCAGGAATGGGAACTGAGCGCCGGTTCCAACGAGGGCTCCGCCCATATTTATCTGGGCCATGGCCACACCAGCCCGCAACATCCGATTATTCTCGCCGCTGGGTTTGGTTCCTCCAAGGAACCCGCCGACGTTTATGATGTCATCAATTTACACGCGACCGCCGACAAGCTACGAAACCGCGGCTACGACATCATCATCGTCACTTATGGGGATTCCACGCAAAGTATTGTCAATAACGCTGCCGTCTTCCGTGACTGCGTGGAGAGGGCCAAAGACTGCACCACCAATCCACTTATAGCGGGTGGATTCAGTATGGGTGGGCTGGTTTCCAGATGGGCACTCGCCGAGATGGAAAGTCAGCATTGTGACCACCAATGCCGGATTTACCTGTCGATTGACACTCCGCATCAAGGGGCATACACCTGTCTGGCAGCCCAATGGATGGCGCACACATTCTCGCAGGCAGGCTCAGAACTCGCCAGTGGCATCGTGAAGCTGCTCAACAGCACAGCCAACCAGCAGTTTGTGACACATTTTCTCACAAAAGACAGCGTGGGACCGAGTGCGTTGCGCGAAACATTCATCGAGCAATTGCAAGCTTTGGGTAATTATCCGAAGCTGGTGCAACGCCTTGCGATCGCTTCCGGTCGCGGCGATGGGATCTGCACGCTGCAAGCTGAACAGGCTCTCCTATCCGCCGCAGGCAGCGGCGGAGCAAGAGCCGTGCTTTGGGCTCTGCCAGAAAATGGCGATTGCGGCATCGTGGCTGATGGTGGTATTCCGGGGGTGGAGGCAACTCAACTCAGCGCCAGCAGCCCCGTATCCTGGGAAGGGGTGCCAGGGGGCCGCAGCCCCCATATCGAACAAGCGGCACAGATTGGCGCAGAGGTGGGCATGGGGTTGGTGAATGTGGCAAGCCCTAGTTGCTGCGCCGTCCCCACGGTGAGCGCCTTGGATCTGGCGCTTGGTCCTCGTGAGGCCATACCTGCCGCGGGAGAAGTCGAAACACCATTTGACGACTATATCTTTTGTGAACAGGATGAACCCCATATGCACTTCACCCAGCGGGTCAGCGATTGGCTGATCGGCAAGCTGGATCTGCCAACCAGCACGACCATCGACACTCAACTTGAACCACAATGAAAACCGCATTTACCACCAGCAGCTTCGATCCCCACGCCCGTGAGTTTCTTGCTGACCCCTACCCTACATACAGATCCTTTCGCGAAAACGCACCCGTAGCCCCTGTCTCTTACACATTTGCGAACAACAAGCAGATCTCAATGGGGATGTGGGTGTTCAGCTATGAGGATGTGCGCACGGTCCTGGACCAGAAAGATCTCTACCTCAAGAATGCGAAAGCGAGCCCACCTGTACCCGGAAACTCACCCATTGCCGCGATGGCCAATATGCCAAATGGAGTTTTTACCATGGATCCCCCTCGCCACGGAGAGGTGCGTCCGATTTTAGACGAATTATTTGCTACGTCGATTTTAAATATCGAAGCCGTTGTCCGCGAACTTGCCGATCAATATCTGGAACGCCTCAAGGGAGGGCAAAGATTTGATCTTTTTGCTGACTATGCCATGCCGCTTCCCTCCCAAGTGTTGAGACAGGTGCTCGGAATTCCAGATGGGCATTGGGTGGGTATTGAGAGCTGGGTGGGAAGAGTGGCGTATGGACATGACATCACCACAACCGTAGCCACCCAGTTTATGGCTGGAACATGCGCCATGGCTCTGGGGAGCTACTACCAGGCCATGCAGAAGGGTTGCCCGTATCATGCAGAATCGGGCAAGATGCTCGACCAGATGGTTCATGAAGGCGAAGCCAGGGGAATCCAGCCAGAAGAGGTGCAACAGACTGCCGTCAATTTAAGCATTGCAGGCTATTTGTCATCGGTATTTCTAATCGCTACTGGCGTTTACAATTTGCTCAAGAATCCGAATCAATTGGCGCTGCTACGCAGCCGTCCTGAACTGATTGGCAATGCGGTCGAGGAAATGTTGCGCATCGATGCGCCTGCTCAGCTGGTGGATCGAGTGGTCTGTGAAGATACGGAGCTGGGTGGAGTACACCTGAAGGCGGGAACCAAGGTGACAGCCGTGCTGGGATCGGCCAACCATGATCCGCTCAAGTTCAACGATCCGGAGACTTTTGACATTGAGAGAGACACCACGGGGCATTTTGGCTTCGGAGACGGCATACACATCTGCCTGGGTGCGCCCCTGGTCAGGAAGGTAGCGCCAATTGCCATCGAATGCCTGCTCAACGAATTCCCCAATTTGCACATTAATGGCACACCACAATGGCAGACAGATCCCTACCTTAGAAGCGTCAGCAATTTGCCTGTTGCAATCTAAGCGAGCGAACAGGCGGCGCATTGCCCCACTTGAGCGACGCGGCCTGATCCGCGCGGCATCAGCCAAGCCGGCGAGCCCTTGAGCCATCCCCCCGCACCAACACCGGCACGCGCTTGAAGGCTGGCGTACCGCTGGCGGGATCGACCACGGCGTGCATGAGCACATTGGCCTCGGGGTAGAACATCAGCGCGGCGCCGCGGCGGATCGAGCCGGGGATGATTTCGATGTCGTCCAGCCGGCCGGCTTCGCCCTGCACGCTGACGCGCTGGTGGGCGGCCAGGCCGGCGGCGGCGATGTCTTCCGGGTTCATCAGGATCGTGTCGCGGTGCGGCATACCGCGGTAGGTGTCGGCGGTTTTGTACACCACGGTGTTGTGTTGCCCGTAGCTGCGGGCAGTGATCAGGCTGAGCACCAGGCCCCGCTGGCCGGGCGCCAGGCCGCCGAAGTGGCTGGCCTCGGGCAGGGCGAGATCGGGCAGGGGGGTGGGGGCCAGCTGGGCGCGGCCGTTGGCGGTGGCGAAGCGGGGTGCGGCGAAGACGCGGCCCGCCACCTCAAATTCGCGGCGGGTGGTGTCGATGGCGGCGATCGCCTGGTAGCCGGGTACGGTGCGGGCGATCAACGTGCGCACGTACACCGGATCCTGGAGGCGGCGCCAGTCGATCGGATCGTCGCCGAGCAGGCGGTGGGCGAGCTCCGCGAGGAAGGCCACCTCGCTGATCAGCTGGCCGCCGCGCAGGTGGGTGGTGCCGGGTTCGTTGAGGCGCACCCAGTTGTTGCCTGATTCGACGGTGGTGCGGTGGGGCGTCTCGAAGCGGTTGAACACCGGCAGCAGGAGGGTCTGCCGGGCCCCGAGGCCGTGGAAGTGGCCGGTGTTGGGCTTGGTGGCCAGGTAGATCAACGTGTCGATGCGGCCGAGGGCACGGCGGGCCTGAACGCTGTCGGGATTGGCGCCGAACAGGTTGCCGCCCAGGCACAGCAAGGTGTCGACGGAGCCGCGGTCGGCCGCGTCGATCAGGGCGCGGGTGTCGTAGCCGGGCACCTTGCTGAGGGAGCGGCCGAGCAGGGCCTCCAGCGCTTGGCGCATCGGTTCGCGCAGGTGCACCGTCACCCCCATCGAGCCGAAACCCTGCACGTTGGAGTGGCCGCGGATCGGCATGGTGCCGGCGCCGGGGCGGCCGACGTTGCCGGTGAGCACGGCGGTGTTGGCGATGGCCTGCACGTTGTCGGTGCCGTTGGCGTGGTGGGTGATGCCCATCGCCCAGGCGAAGACCACAGCGCGGCAGGCGGCCAGGCGCGCGGCGGCGTGCTCCAGCTCCTCGCGGCTGAGGCCGCAGCTGGCGGAGATCGTGTGCCAGGAGGTGGTTTCGATCTGGGCGATCAGGGCCTGCCAGCCATCGCTGTGGGCTTTGACGAAGTCCCAGGCGATGGCGCCGCGCTCCAGCAGGGCCTTCTGAAGGCCGAGCAGCACGGCGGTATCGGAGCCGGGGATCGGCTGCAGGAAAAGGGAGGCGATGGTGCTGCCGCCGCCGAGCATGGAGCGGATCGGGAAGGCGGGCGAGCCGAATTTGAGCAGCCCGGCCTCCAGCACGGGATTGATCACGAGCACGAAACCGCCCCGCTCGCGCAGACGGATCAGCTCATTCATCAGGCGCGGGTGGTTGGCGGGGGCGTTGGAGCCCAGTAGCACCACGCCATCGGCCTGCTGCAGGCTCTCGAGGTTCACCATCGAGGTGCCGCTGCCGAAGACGCGGGTGAGGCCGATGGTGGAGGGGGCGTGGCAGAGGTCGGAGCAATCGGCGAGGTTGTTGGAGCCGAGCGCCCGCAGCAGCAGTTGCAGCAGGAAGGCGGCCTCGTTGGAGGAGCGACCGGAGCTGTAGGAAGCGAGGCGAGAGGGATCGGCGAGGCGGAAGGCGGCGGCCGTGAGGGCGTGCACCTCGTCCCAGCTGATCGGCGTGTAGTGGTCGGAGCCGTGGCGGCGGATGAGGGGCCGATCGAGGCGGCCGAGGCGATCGCAGGCGGCGGAGGTTAGCTGCTGGAGCTGGGCGAGGCTGCGGCCGGCGAACACGGAAGGCGGCACGGCGGCCTGCAGTTCGGCGTTGATCGCCTCGACGCTCTTGAGGCAACGCTGCAGCGGTTCGCCGAGTTCATCGCGAAAGCCGCCGTTCTGACCGCCGGTACCCCAGGCGCAGGAGAGGCAGGCACTCTTGTGGGTGAGGGTCTGCCAGAGGCGGGGGCCGGTGGGGGAAAGGGTGGCGCGGGCCCAGCCCTCGATCACGGGCCAGCCGCCGCCGAGGCTGGCGTCCTCGGGCGGCGGCGCGGCGGGATCGGTGGCGGCGGGATCGGTGGGCATGGCGACCTTCCCGGTAGGGCGATAAAGCTAGGTGTGGAAACGGTTCAGCTGCGCTGCCGGCCCAGCTGATCGGCGGCCCGCAGAGCGGAGATGAGGGCGTCGACGGTGACGGGAAAGGGTTCGTTATGGCTGGATTCACCAGGAACCACAGTGCGTTCGGCGATGGTGCGCAATTGGTCGTCGCTGGCGGCATCGACGCCCACCTGCGCGAGGGTGATCGGCAGGCCGACGGCCTTCTGGTAGCGGTAGATGTCATCGATTTCGGCCTGGGGGCGCCCCTCGAGCACGAGCTGGGTGAGCAAACCAAAGGCCACCTTTTCGCCATGAATGAAGGAATGGCTGGCGGGGATGGCGGTGATGCCGTTGTGCACGGCGTGGGCGAGGGCCAGGCCGCCGCTTTCGAAACCCAGACCCGAGAGCAGGTTGTTGGCTTCCACCACGCGATCGAGGGCTGGGGTGGTGACGCCAGCTTCGACGGCGGCGCAGGCGGCGGGACCATCGGCGAGCAGGATGTCGCAGCAGAGCTTGGCCAGGGCGGTGCCGGTGGTGCTGGGCAAACCGCCGACCATGGTGTGGCTGCAGCTTTCGCGCACGGTGCGCGCTTCAAACCAGGTGGAGAGCGCATCCCCGAGACCACCCACCAGAAACCGCATAGGGGCGCGGGCGATCACGGTGGTGTCCACCAACACGAGCAGGGGATGGCGGTTGTAGAAGCGAAAACCCTCCACAGCACCGGCCGCGGTGTACATCACCGAGAGCGCACTGCAGGGGGAATCGGTGCTGGCGAGGGTGGGGGTAAGGATCGCCGGCAGGTTGAGCTCGTCGGCCACGGCGCGGGCCGCATCGGAAGCCTTGCCACCACCGGCGCCGACGACAGCCACCGCTCCACTGCCCTGGGCGAGATTCACCAGCCGGGTGACTTCTTCGCCACTGCACTCGCCACCGAAGGGAAAGACGAGAGGCTCGATTCCCTCCGCTGGCAGCACTGTGTTCCAGATCGGCTGCAGCACCCGCTGGGCGGTGCCGCCCGCAATCAGGATCACCCGGCCGCTGAAACCGAGACGCTTCAACTCCCGGCCCAGTTCATAGGTGGCGCCAGGCCCTTGCACATAGCGGCCGGGGCTGGCGAAGACCGTCAACGGCCGCTGGTGGATGCAGACAACGCCATCGGTGTAGGACATGAAGCATTCTGCAGAGGCTGGGCCGAACAGACTCTAGAGCGTCGTCGCGAGCCAAAACGCCAGCAAAACAGCTCCACAAATCTTTGCGGACCAGATGCCAACTCAAATCGCTCAGCCTCAGGACAAAAGCACAGAAGAAAGATCGGCAGTCGGGCGATATTAGCCAAAGTCAAACGGGCTTATTTGCTAGCTCCAAAGATGTGCTTTCCCGCATCCCCTAGCAGGAGAAACAGGAGATTGCCCTCGTCATTTAGATCCCGAAAAGCCTGTCTCAGTCGAACTGAACAACCGATCTCAACATTCACCAACCGCAACAGGGGCGAGGGCTCCGCCCAAGATGCCGAAGGAGATGGAGCCCGCCCGAAAAGCGAACTGCACGCTGACCGGGATTCCATTCTTTGAACAGGTTCCGCAGGCGAAAGCATGGAAGCCGATTCTTGACAAAGGGAAAGATGGACATAGAAGAGTAGGCCCACCTCCAGAACTCTCCGATAGCGCAAGCCCGAAACCCCAGGCGGCACTGAGCGGCATGCCGGTCGAGTAGGAGGTGAACCACCTCTCGACCAGCATCGAGCATCAGCCCATGCCTCTCAAGATCGTAGAATCAACACTTGAGATTCCTCCAAGAATGCGTTCAGTCCTCTTGGTATACACTGACAAAAACGGCACCCTTGTCATATAGTGGAAGAATTTTGTCCCTTAAATCTTGATTGTAGATTCTCACGCATCCTAATGTTGGCGTGAGCCTTTGATGGGGAGCCCACGCTCCTGGCCACCCGCAAGCTGAGCCGCCGCCATGCAGGCATATCCCAGACCTGTTGTGCCTACGCTCCTGCTCCTCAAGCTCCTCCATATCAAACGTGTACCAGCCATAGGGCCGCGTTTGGCCGTTGTCAGGAGCATTGTCTCCGAACGTTTCCCAGTCTCTGTAGACAACTCCAAGCTTGTACAAGCCGGGAGGGGTATCGCTTGAGTTTTCCCAGTAGACACGATCGCCGTACTGCCCTCGAGCAAGACAAGGAATCTCCCATAGCTTCAGGCCGGAGAAGTCATAAGCCGTCATCAACTCAGACCAGTCGTTGACGATCAAATGGCTGTCACCATCCTTGAAGCCAAACTCTTGTGGTTTCTTGGTGGGCCCAATCATGACATGAAGCGCGGAATATTCCTTTATAGCACTATAGCGGATCAGCCCAGCGAGAGGCGGAACATAACTTAACGCCAAAAGCTTGATTGCATTTCTCTCAATCGATCAGGCCAAGGAGAGCCTGGATAAGCCCCCCTCACAGAACGTACCCGTTCAGAGGCCGGGACGACTCCGATCGAACATCGGCCGTGTGAACTCTTGACAACGATCTGATTCGCGGGTACATCTCAGGTAGAGACTGGATGCAACGCTGGCCCTAAGAGGCAGGCAAGGATAGTTCGGTGGCGTAGCAGAGATCTGATGGCGGCCTGTCCACTCGAGGGTCTTGTTCGGCAAAGCTCTATCCACAGCCATTAGCACGCGTGCCTTCCAGCACTTTTTCAATATCTTAAGACATCTTTACAAGAATCTCCTCTTGCTGCGCATTGGGAGGGCTGTTTAGTGGCTTAGATGAATCATTTACTGCTTGAGACTTTGCCATGTTTTGCGTTGATTTGAATCTTGATGGACCAACCATTAATGGCATGACAACTGCGCCATCCTTCCGAGCAGGATTCAGCAGTGGTGGCAGTTCGTTGCTGATTATCAGTTCAGAGGCAAGGAAATCCGCGCTTATCAGTAGCACGGCCACTTTTGCAGTCTGTATAGCTAGATCTATTTCGTCACGCCATGTGGAGCCGGCGACAATTTTGCTGTCGTCCCAGATATCTAAAGCGTAGTCTCGTTCCTGCGGTTTTAAATTGACGCGCAACCGCTTCAGCCAAGACTCATCACACTGATTGTAACCAACGAAAACCTTCACCCGCATCGAATGGGAAGTTTCCGTTTTATCCATTGTGGCTCTAGAACTGACTTGAGTAGTGCTCGCCGCGTGCTGCTCGGCATGCGGAGGGTGCCAATCCAACTTCGCCACAGCAGGAGACCTTGCGGTTCCGAGAGTGGAGCGCCACTCCCCTACGATTTTTCCTGACGAAGGCCTACGAGCAAAAACTGCCACAGACCCGTGCGCTTCGAGATGTGTTCAATGGTCTGGTGATAACACCAAGCGCATACGCTCCATAGCTTCGTGCGGACCTGTGGCGGAATACACTCCGACTCCAAGCATAGGCTCATTGATCTGCGCGGACCCAATATGACGACCACCGTCATCAATAGACTCGACAAATACGGATCCGTCGTTTGTCCCATGGATCGTCCCAATCCATTTCCCAGCGATATCTTGCATGGTGTGTCGACTCCTATTGCGGCTTGCAAGGCCGAACGGCATAGATAAATCGTGCGAAGCCACGATCTATCCGGTGTTGGACAAGCCCCGCGCCACCGGAGCATTACAAGACAGGAGAAAGATCGAGGCTCACATAAGGCCGTCTTAGTCTTTGGCGCAGGTAGATATACCAAGAGCTGCGCGGCATTGGCATCTGCAGCGCGGCGTCGCCGGCCAGGGGCTGGAAGTACACCGGCGCCTCGCGGCCGCCGCGCAGCGCCAGGCGGGGGGTGTTCGGCTCCAGCTGCCAGCGGCCGATGTCGTCGTAGCGGTTCGGGGCGGGCCGATTCAGGAACTTCTGGCGCAGCTGGAAGGTGCCGTCGGCAGCCAGGTCCAGCTGCCAACGCACGCGGCCGTCGCCGCCGGGCAGATCGCCGACCCACCTCGCCGGCACAACGCCGAGCGAGGAGCTGGCCACGGGCACCAGCGACAGGCTCAGCGGCGGCCGGGGCGCCCTGGCGTCACCGGCGAGAAGGTGTCGGAGGTCAGCAGCAGCCGCTCACCCTGCCGCAGGGTGCCACGAACCCTTTGGCGGCCGCGCGGGTCGAGGTCGGTGTCGCGGAAGGGGATGGTGAACTGGTAAGGCGCCTGGTCCGCCGGCTGCCGGCGCATTCGGCCCAGCTCACGGGCCGGCGCATCGGCAAGCGCCGCATCGATGAGCACCGCTTCGAACACCGCTTCAGCCGGCAGCGGCAGCGGCGTGGGCGGTGAGGCGAGGCCGGCACGCTACCCGCCAAGCCTGCCCCGGGCAGGAAAGCGACAAACGGCTCAATTGCCCGCCGCAGGGTGCAAGCCTCACGCTTGGCGAAGGGATGCACTTTGTGGCGTTGTCTCAATTCTCTGGAGTGAGTGGAGTTATAGCCTCCAGAATGCTCCCCGTGGTTAGCTTAATCATGCCTTTCTTTACCCAAAGAAGAGATTTGAGCTCTTGCAAGGACAGGCCAGCGACGATCGATCTGAGATCCTGATCGTCCAGTGGCTGAATGGCGAGGGACGGATGTTGATTCCTCTCTGCCTGGAAGGGAACGCTTGTGGGGTTTGCCATGGTGAAGCGGTGGTTGGATTGGGCTTTGGCGTGCTTGCCGTGGACTCCGCGAGCCTTGACCTGGGGAGGGAGAAAGCTTGGCCACTCCGGCACAGCTCGAAGCGTATGACCACCTGATTTTAACTTTGCGGCGCTGCCCACCGCTTGCTCGTTGGCCTTCTTAATGATGATTGCTTGGATCCAGAGCCCTCTTGGTGCAGCTGATGCGCGGCTGGCCTTGGATAGAGCCGAAGCGAATCCATCGCGGCGATGGAAATCCGCCTCCACGCCCAGGTGCCGAAGCGCCCAGTATTTGCAGGATCCGTCCTGCCGTTGCAGCACCGCCGCGATCGTCACCTCCAGCTCAGGAGCCGTAGCCAGCTCCGGCGGCGGGGGGTGGCGGCGGGGGGAGGGATGGCGAGGCTCGGCCGCGATGGCCTATGCCGGGCTCGGGCTCTCCTCCGAACGGCACCAGCGCAAAGGGCTGCTCCTGGCTGCCGGGCTCCCCGTTCATGACCACTCCTGCCGCAACCGCGCCACCAGGGGCGCAAGCGCCTCCTGCTGCGCCTCGATGCTCTCGGTGAGCCGGAACTGCACCAGGGCCCGCGCCAGGTTCTGCCCCGGCCGCTCGGTGCGGAAGTAGAGGCCGCCGGCTAGGAGCGTGTCGCACATTTTCGTAGCCACAGCCCCCCTCGTCCCGCTCCTTGGTGTGGAGTTCTGAGCGCTGCTCTCAGTCCCGGGCCTGAGCGGTGGCCCCTCCCTCAGGCAGTTGCAACCGCTGCTCTATGCAGCTTGCCGATGTTGTGGGTGATGACCATCAGGGCCCATTCTCCGTTCACCTTCTCCAGGCCCCGCAACAGGAAACGATCCAGCCCGCGTGCTCCTTTGATCTGCCCAAACACCGGTTCAACGATGATCTTGCGCAAGGCGTAGATCGCCTGGCCGGCTTTGGATCGGAGCTTGCGGTCCATCCGGCCCCGTGCATCCAGATCCCTGGGGGCTGGCCCCCGCGAGGGCCGTGGCCGTTTGCCGTGCTCCTGCCGGCTGGTGGAGTAGTAGGCATCCAGACCCCGCTTCTCGCTGGACTCAATGTTGTCCGTGCTGCAGTAGCCGGCAACTGCTTCGCAGAAGCCTGCGGCTACGGCGATCAGCTTCTCGGGAAGCTGGCCGGTGTTGGCCATGATCCGCTCAAGCATGGGCTCGAGATGGGGAGCATCACTGGCCTGGTTGCTGACCCCCACCGCCACGATGATCTGGTGGTCGCCATCGACCGCTGCCTGGCAGTTGTAGCCCTGAATCCAGCCGTCTCCACCTTTGAGGATGTGGCTGTCTGGATCGGTGAAATTGCGTTGGGCGTTGCCTTTTGGATCGCCGGTGGCCGTGGAGGGGAGGTTGCGGCTGGGCATCGCCACAGGATCAACGCTGCTCAGCGGATCCGGAGTTGAAAGGCCTGCGGCCTTGGCCTTGTCGATCGCCAGCTTGCGGGCCAGCTCCGCCCGCCCTCGGGCACTTCGGGCCCGGCGCTCGGCTTGCTGGGCTGCCTTGGCATGAGCCTGAGCAGCGTCCTCAGCCTCAGTTTCGGCCTTGGTTGTGTTCTCGTCGTCTTCTGTTGCTGGTGCTGTCTCGGCAGCGGCAGCCTGGGCAGCAGCTTCAGCGAACTGCTCTTCCGCAGCGCGAGCCTGCTGTTCACGGCGGCGGGCATGGTCGGCGGCGGCCTCCGCCTCCAGCTCCGCTATCGCCTTGCGCAGGGCGTCCAACCGATCCTGGCGGAGCTCCAGCTCCTTGGGCAGCTCATCGCCACGCTTGCCTTTGCCATAGCGCACGTCTTCCTGGGCATCGATCAGCTCGGCCTTGCGCAGCAGCGCTGCAATCTCCGCTACCAGCTGGGCCTCAGTTTTGAGCATCCGCTCGTGGCTCATGGCCTTGTGTTTGGAGGCATTGGCCTTGACCTTGGTGCCATCGAGGGCCACGTTGCCCAGGCTCACCAGGCCCGCCTTCTGGCACAGCCGCAGCACCTGCACAAACAGGCCCGCCAATGCGTCGAGATGAACGAGGCGGAAATCACTGATCCGGCTGTGGTCCGGCTGCTGGTTGCCGGTGAGCACGCGGAAGGCGGCATCCTCCCAGCAGGCCCGCTCGATCCGGCGGGAGGAGGGGATGCCGACGCAGTAGGCGTAGAGCAACAGCACCACCATCATCCTCGGCTCATAGGCCTTGACCCCGCGGGGATCCCTCGCCTCGTAGACCGCATAGATCGCCGAGAGATCCAGTTCTGCGGCCAGATCCAGCAGGAAAAACACCAGATGGTTCGCTGGCAGCCACTCCACCGGAGAGGGCGGCAAAAGCAGCGTCTGCTCCGGGTTCCAGGGTCGGAAGGTTTTGGGCTTGCTCATGCCCCATTCTCTCGCCCGGATCCACAGCTGTCACTGGGATCCGGGCAGATTTGAGGTCGTCTGTGGAGAAGTGGGCGGTGGGGTTATGCGCGACGGGCTCCTAGGGCTCTTGCAGTGCACATGCAAGAGCTCAGCACCCAAGCTTCAGATCGAAGCCAGGCGATCCTTCTAACGCGGGGGCCCTTGAGTGGCAGGCAAGGAGCGCGGGGTGGCACAGCAGAGGGTTGAAGGCGGCCTGTCCACTCGAAGGGCTTGTTCGGAGGTCCCGCTCAGCAGGCAGACTTGGCATGTCCCTTTGCGACCATCACTCACGAGAGGCAAAATAGGCTAAGCCCTATAGCTTCCCCATGGTTCCGGTCACCCTGATCGGCAGCGGTGCGACTGCAGCCGGCGATTGCGTCATCAGAGGTCTCTTAAGTCTCAACCCGACTGGGAACAAGCTCGGCATGTCAACGCAAGGCAAACTAAGCGTCAGATCGCGGACAAAAGTCGCATGGCCGCACCGTGTAACAGCACTAACCTCGATTGGTCAGAGCCTCCCTGGATCCCACGCCGAAGACATGCAAGTTAGCGGGTAGTCAATATGAAGATATTCTCTTTGGCGGAAACTACTTTGCTATCTGCGGCGACCACGCATATCCCCGTCTCTGGGCTAAGATTGCCAAACAAGAAGCTTCCTTCCACGAAGGCTCTGCAGACATATCGCTTCTTGGACGCGCCGGATACCATAACTGAATTGGCAGGCACTTGGTGATTCTCGAAGTCAATCCAGGCGTACTGTGTCGAGGTTAAAATCTCTACATAACTCGAATCAACTGATACAGTCCTAGACCCAGCCACCACGAGACAGTTATTGACTTTTGGGAAAAAAGTTCCAATTCTGCCTTGATGCTTGCAAATAAATAAAGGGGATTCAAGAGAAAAGCCGAGGTCCGAGCTGGCATCATTTTTGATTGCATTATTTGGCATTTTGCTGTTACTAACTGGAGCCCAAAGAGTCTCTGCCTTGCTTTGTTGCAAGAGAATCACATTCAGACTCATTGCAGAGAAAACAATGAGAAGAAGGCGTGTGAAGCGCTCTGGAGAAAACTTACGTCGGATCCTCATTTCCTGCGGAGTTCTGGTGAATGGGTGATTGAGAGGCTGATTGCCCCGGGGAATGAAGTAATTTTAATCCATCTAAGGAATGACTGGGAAACCAGATTAACCCTTGAGCTGGCTCCGGGGCTTTTCCAGTATGAGGCCCTTCTGGGATCGCTCCCGTGGTTGCACTACACGCAGCGACTGCCTTGGTATCACGCTTTCTGTTGTTCCCTCCCCTTTCTGCCGACCGGAACAGAATTGGTTACTTCTGCTGGAGCCCACCTTGCGCTCGGCGTAGGGGATTATGGATCGCAGGTGGGGGGGGCCTCTGGTGCGCACAGGAGCAGTTATAGCAACCCAATCCTCACGTCCTCAGGTTTTGCAAAAGCGCAGATCGCCTCACCATCTGTTTCGAGTTCTAGAATTGACAGGCATCTAGGCGAAAGGTCAATAGTGCGTCCAGTCCTATATTGTGGCCCCCAGTCAATGGCTCGCACAATGGCAGCTTTGTTGTTAATGGGGTTAATAACAAGCAGCCTACGGTTTGCCCAAGAAGATGGGTCTTGAGGTGGATAGCACCAGCGCATCGCACAATAATAATCATCCTCTTTTAGTTCCCGCAACAGTTCACCAGTCAACGCAGCTGTTTCATCCTCGCGGGTACCTTCATCATATGGCCCCCCGAAAGATGATACAAGGCCCTTGACAAAGTCAAAGCCCATGAACTTGACGACTTCACCATAGGGCTCTACTTGGAGGCCCAGCGCACTCTCTAAGGTTGGATTCTTTATTCCTTGCCGAGGAATTTCGGCACCATCTAAGGACAGCCCAGCGTAGCAGAGTCTCCATGGATACAAAGAGTCCAACTGTGAGCAGACATTTTGGCTAACAGATCGCACTGAGATTCGTCTTTCAACCTCCTGGACGACGATCCCATCAGAAGAAAGGGCCTTAAATCTCACAGTTCGGTTGTCGCCAGCATTGACGAGTGTCTGTGTAACCGCCCATTTTCCATCTTTAGGAATTGCCGAACCCACACGAAAAGGCCCACCAGGGCCAATCAGAACAATGACTTGTCTTACGTCCTTTGATGAGTCGCCAGAAAACTCGATTTGTTCATCATTGAGGAATACTTCTCCAGAAGTCGGCTTGCTCACTTGTAATGCATCAGTTCTCCCAAAAGGCGAAGGAACTTCTCCGCGGCCAAGACGCTGGCTAAGAAAAAAAGCAACAAGCTGCCCTAAGAACTTAAGCCTCGGAAAAAGCCATTCGGCCTGCGCATCATTACTCAGATCTCCGAACTCAATCAATAGCTTTCCCTTGCGAGCAGTCACTGGTTTATAGCCATAGTAGCGTTCAAGAGATGGCGTAAAATTGTCGTCCATGAAGCCGTAAGGCCAGAAATTTGAATAAAGCGATTTCCACTGTTTTCCAATATCCGCATCTTCCTGTAGGTGAGATGAGAATTGTGGGCTGGCTGCGTAGCCCACAGATGCCTTTGAGTTATGCGAACTACTTCCATCAAAGTGGAGGAAGACAGCAATATCAGTAGAATATTCCCTATTGGGAATATCAAAAAAGGCATCGCACCGAAGGACGGTTAGCCCTGCAGAGCGCAGAATTCGAGTGGCCTCGTCTGCGACGACTGGAGTCCAGTCTATTTCGTTTCCGCAAGGACCGGTGGAACCACCTTCTTCGGGGCAGCATTCGTGACCAGCCTGAATTAGCACATCGCCATATTCCATTAAAGTTTAAACCGAAATACATGTGAAAAATAATGCCTTCTAAGGCACGCGTCGGAAAACGCAACAACTCTTAAATCAGATCGCCTTGATCGTGCTCCTTGCATCACACTGCTTCATGTATTCCATCTGTTTACTTGCAATCAGGCGTGAGC
Source organism: Cyanobium sp. (assembly GCA_044351065.1). Classification (GTDB taxonomy): domain Bacteria; phylum Cyanobacteriota; class Cyanobacteriia; order PCC-6307; family Cyanobiaceae; genus Cyanobium. The sequence continues at coordinate 1,419 of JBILGK010000004.1, read as the reverse complement.
TAGATAGCCATGCGGGGGTACTCGCTCTCAGAGGTTAAAGATGGAGCCCGCCCAAGGCAGCCAGGCCCCTAAATCCTGAGTAAACCTAAATTAACAAGAGTCAAGTTTTTTAAAACTGACCTCGCTTAACCCCTTCCCTCTGTAAGTTTAATTTGCAATTCCATGAGATCATCATGACCTCTTATTTGCCTATTTCTGCTGGCCACCGCCCATCGGGTTCCCTTAAGGCTGTAAGTATTTCGCCACGACTGTCTGAATTTATCAATAGGGTTAGAACAGAGCAGGTTGACCCAGAGACTCTCAATAACTTCAACACGAACTACAGGGAGATGAGTATAGAAGCAGCCGTCGAACTTGGCTTCACGCTGGGCGATTTTGGCGCCTCTTCAATGAAAAGAGTCGTCGTTTATGAATGTTATCGATATAGAGATCTTGTTTCAGAGGACGGATCAAGTGTGCTGAGGGTTGGGAGTTCGGCTAGATGCATTATCCTGACAACCAAAAACGATACTCGAGCAAAGATTACTCCATTTGCTATGCTGGCAATTAACACGAATCTGAAATACGTCGAAAATTCTGTAGAAATCGAGGGCCTTGGCATTTCTCCAGGCCCACTATTTGATGCAATACCGAAGTTCTCATCAGTTGACATGACCTCGTACGTAATTCTAGAGCACGCATTTTCAAAGTCACTCCCTGAACTGATGAAAGACTCAAACCAACTTAAGCCCGTTATTCTTGGCACCTTCGGCGAGCTTAATAGTACTGCCAAGTCTGAAAAGTATCGCACAGCCATAGCCACGTCTTATGCAATTACAGAGATTGCGAAGGGCGTTCCAATGTCTAACCAAATACCTGGTCGATCGGAGTCCGATGAATTCAAGAGTATAGTTCGCCAGGTTTACAACGAGCTGGGCATTGTCGGGGATGATACGTCTCCAACAGCTTTGCAAAGAGCCACGGCAAGGGATCTCTTGCAGTCCAAGGGGACGTACGAAACCGAAAAAGCGGATTAGGGAAGCTCTGAGCAACAACCCCGTAGGAAGCGGCGTCGACTTCAATTTGCTCGAAGTGAGCAGTTTCAGCGTAGATCGAGTGCCATTAGGCCCGGATTCGGTTGATTCCCGGTAAATATTCTTCCATCCTGGGGCGAAATTGCCCCATGTGGGCACACGTCTCCCCAGTTCACGTCTTGCATAGCAACTCATGGCGAGCCATGAACAGGTTCGCGAGGGCCGCCAGCACATTGACCTTGCAGCCATTCTTGAGCATGCCGCGCAGGCGGGTCTTCTGAAAGCCGAACTGCCGCTTTATCACCCGGAATGGATGCTCACCTTTCGCACGGATGTGAGCCTACTGCAAGCAGAAGCCGTTCCGGCTAGGCCGGTCTCGAGCAGATCATCCAGCCGCCCCTCCGGG
>JBILGK010000023.1:0-50257 GCA_044351065.1 Cyanobium sp. | reverse complement strand
AAATTCCTCAAGATAACCGAGCCACGATTCATCCTCCTGCCAATGAACATACTTGATTGTTTGCATTGAAGCTACCTCTGATTGCTCTTGCATTGGTGTATATCCTGCATTCTACTCAAACCGGTCATGCTCTGGGAAGACCCACGCAACAAGCACCGCAACGCCTCTGTACCGCAGAACGCTGTATGGGCGGGTCCGGTATCCACTCTGCGGTGGGTGCCGTTGTCGGCCTATGCAGCCGATGGGAAGCCGGCAACTTGCTCCAAAGGGCCGGCGGTGCAACGGGTCTGGGGGATTGTACGGTGGGGACATGGGGATTTTATACGGACCCGGTATCCACTTGTCGCGGCGGATACAGAAAGTCAACCGGGCTGATGCCCCCATCTGACCGCGCTGGAGCCCATGGAGACCACCATGCAACTGACCCTCCCCCTACCCCTCCGCCCCCTCCCTCAACCGCGGCAACAGTTGCACCAGATTGCACGGCCGGGTCTCCGCATCGAGCTGGGCGCGGATCAGCCGGTCCCAGGCGGTTTGCACTGCGTCGAGCGAACCGGGCAGCACGAAGATCACGGTGCCGTTGGCTACCCCGGCGAGGGCGCGGCTTTGCAGGGTGCTGGTGCCGATTGTTTCGAAGGAGAGCACGCGGAACAGTTCGCCGAAGCCCTCGATCGTTTTGTCCAGCAGGGGCGCCACCGCTTCGGGGGTGCCGTCGCGGCCGGTGAGGCCGGTGCCGCCGCTGCTGATCACCACCTGCACCGCCGGGTCGGCGATCCAGCGGCTCAGTTCGGCGCGGATTCGGTAACGGTCGTCGGGCACGATGCGGCGCTCCTGCAGCCGGTGGCCGGCGGCCTGCAGGCGCTCCGCCAGGGCGTCGCCGGAGCGGTCGTCCACCAATGTGCGTGTGTCGGACACCGTGAGCAAGGCGATGGCGAGGCTCACGCGGGCGGGGCGGCGGCTGGCGGCATTCTGGAGGGCGAGGGCAGCAGGGCGAGGGCAGCAGGGCGCAGGGGAGATGGGAGAAGGGAGATGGGACACCTTCCCAAGAATCCCAATAACCTCTGACCATGGCCGAGTTCACCCCTCCGCGCATCCAACGCCAACGGGAGGTCCTCCCGCGCTTCGAAGCGTTGGCCTCCACCAGCCGGAGCGTCAGCCGAAAACCCTGGCGTCGCCACGAGCTCGACGAACCCGGCGCTCCTGGCGGGGCAGCGGATGGTCAAAGCGCTGCCGTGCGTTGCCCCAGGCTCTGAGCCCATGACCGAATCCCTCACCCTCCACGTGCGCCTCTTCGCCGGCCTGCGGGAAGCCGCCGGCTGGAGCGAACGCACCGTGCTGGCCCCCGGCGGGACCAGCCCGCTCCGCCTCTGGCAGCAGCTGGAGCTGGCCGGTGCCTGGCCTGGCGGTGCAGGGCTCCGCGGCGGCGCCGGGCTGCCCGACGGTCTGCGGGTGGCGATCAACCAGGCCTTCGCCGCCGCCGACACGCCCCTCGCCGATGGCGATGAACTGGCCTTTCTCCCCCCGATCAGCGGTGGCTGAGCCGCTCCTGAGCCTTGGGTTGCATCCCGAACCGTTCGAACCGCTGGCGGCCCTGGCCCGGTGGCAGCACGAGCTGGCTCCGGCCCTGGGCGCCCCACCAGCGGCCGAAAGCAGCTTCATCGGCCGGGTGCGCGGCACCACGGCCGACGGGCGACCCCTGCAGGCCCTGGAGCTGGAGCATTACCCGGGCATGACCGAACACCAGCTGCAGGCCCTCGCCCGCGCCGTCGCCACCCGCCATGGCGTCGTCGCCGTGCTGGTGCGCCACCGGGTGGGCCGAGCGCTGGTCGGCGAGGCGCTCGTGCTGGTGGCCGTCGCCGCCGACCGGCGCGGGCCCGCCCAGCGCTGCGTCCAGGAGCTGCTGGAGGCCCTCAAGCACGAGGCGCCCTTCTGGAAACGGGAGTGGAGCGGCGGCGTGGGGCGTTGGGTGGCGGGCAACACCCCCCTGTGAGCCGGGGCGATCGCCCTCAAAACACCGCCAACCGCAGCAGCTGCGCCCACAGCTCCGTGCCCGCCGCCAGGGCCCCCAGCTCCGCCGGGATCTCCAGCAGCAGGTCCGCGCCCTGCAACGAGCCGATGCGCGAAGAGGCCTGGCTGCCCTCCACCTCCGCCCACAGCTGGCCCTCCTCCCCCACCCGCAGCCGCGCCCGGGCCAGCTCCGGCCGACCGGCGCCGCGCTTCAGCGGTGCCGCCAGGCGCACCCGCAGCCGCGGCAGCAGCTCCGGCTCGACCCCCTCCAGCGCCTGCAGCGCCGGCCACAACAGCTGCAGGGCCGTGATCGCCGCCGCCACCGGGTTGCCCGGCAGGCCGAAGAACGGCCGGCCGCCCAGCTTCCCGAAGGCAAACGGTCGTCCCGGCTTGAGAAACAGCTTCCAGAAGTCCACCGCGCCCCGCTCCGCCAGCAGCGGCCGGATCCAATCGGCATCGCCCGCCGACACGCCACCGGTGCTCACCACCACGTCGCAGGTCGCCGCCAACGCCGCCAGGGCCGCCGCCAACGCCTCCGGCTGATCCGCCACCACCCGCCGCTCCGCCACCCCGTAGCCCAACCGCACCAGCAACGCCTCCAGCAGGGTGCCGTTGCTCTCCCAGATCGCGCCCGCTCCCCGCGGCGCGCCGACGGGCACCAGTTCATCGCCGCTGATCAGCAACCCCAGGCGCGGCCGCCGCCGCACCGAAAGCGCCGCCACGCCGCAACTCGCCAGCCGGCCCAGGTCGGCCGGTCCCAGCCGCCGCCCCGCCGCCAGCAATTCCTGCCCCGGTGCCGCCTCCTCCTCAGCGGCGCGGATCCACGGGTTCGCGCCCGCCTCGCCATGCAACCGCAGCCCCTCCCCCTGCCGCTCCACCAGCTCCTGGGGCAGCACCCGGGCGGCCCCCTCCGGCAGCGGCGCACCCGTGAGAATGCGGATCGCCTCGCCGCTCGCCAGCGCCGCGGCGTAAGGGGCGCCCGGAGCGGAGCGGCCCACCAGCCGCCAATGGGCGCCGACGGCCGGAGGCAGCGCGTCGGCGATCGCATAGCCATCCATGATCGAGGCGCGGAAGCCCGGCACCGCCTCCCGAGCGCAGCAGGCCTCGGCGCTCACCCGGCCGAGACAGGCGGCCAGTGGCAACCGCTCCTGGCCCGCCAGCGGCGTGAGCGCGGCGAGCACGCGGGCGCGCGCCTCGGCCAGGGGCAGTCCCTCGCGCGGAAACGGCTCAGCCATCGCCCGCCTGCGGGTGGCGCCAGCTGCCGCTCCGTCCGCCGTGCTTCTCCAACAGCCGCACCGGCCCGATCGTCATCGCCCGATCGGCCGACTTGAGCATGTCGTACAAGGTGAGCAGGGCCACCTGCACGGCGGTGAGGGCTTCCATCTCCACGCCCGTGGGGGCGGTGGTGCGCACCCGGGCCAGCACGCGCAGGGCCTGCTCCGTCACCTCAATCGTCACCTCCACCCCCGCCAGGGGCAGGGGATGGCAGAGGGGGATCAACTCCGCGGTGCGCTTGGCCGCCTGGATCGCCGCCACCCGCGCCACCGCCAGCACATCCCCCTTGGCGGCCTGCCCGTCGCGCACCAGCGCCAGCGCCTCCGGTGCCACCTGCAGAAATCCCTCCGCCAGCGCCTCCCGGGCCGTGGCGGTCTTGCCGCCCACATCCACCATGTGCGCCTGACCGCTACGGTCGAGATGGCTCAGGGCCGGATTCATCAGCACCCGCAAGGCTGGCCGAACCCTAGGCAGCTCCCTCCCCCACGCGGCAACGGCCTGCCGGAAGGCCTTCCTCCCCGCCATGCACGCCTCCGAAGCGGATCTGCCCCTCAGCGCCCCCAGCCAGCAGCGCCTGCTGCGGCTGGGGGCCAGCGACGACCCCGCGGCGACAGCCCTGCAGCGGAATCTCTCCGCCCTGGCCGGCCGCGACGACTGGCTCTGGATGGGGGGGGATGAGGGGCGCAGCCTCTTCCGGCTGGAGGGTCTCGACAACCACCAACACGGCGACCCCAGCCGGGTGAAGCTGGCCGACTTCGGCCTGGCGGAGGGGAAGGAGCAGGGCGAATCCGATATCGAAGGCCTGGCCCTCGACGGGGATCGCCTCTGGTTGGTGGGCTCCCACAGCAGCCGCCGATACGCCGTCACCAGCCGCAAGGGCGAACCGCTCTCCCTCCCGGCGGAATCGCGCCGCAACGCCCACGTGCTCGGCTGCCTGCACCTCGATGGGAAGGGCTGGCCGCGCTCCGGGCAGCGACTCCAACCGGCCCGCAAGGCCAGCCGCGATGCCCTGAGCAAAGCCCTCGCCGCCGATCCGCGCCTGGCCCCCTTCATCGCGATCCCCAGCAAGGACAACGGCCTCGACATCGAAGGGGTGACCGCACGGGGCGAGCGGGTTCTGGTGGGGCTGCGCGGGCCGGTGCTGCGGGGCATCGCCCTGGTGGCCGACCTGCGCCTCGCTGGCCTCAGCGCCACGAGCGGCGAGACGCTGACCCTGGAGAGCCTGCGGCTGCGCGCTCTGCAACTCAGCGGCCTGGCCGTACGAGACCTGGCGGCCGTGCCCGGCAGTCCCGACGTGATCGTGCTGGCCGGACCCACCATGACCCTGCCGGGGCCCTGCTTCCTCTACCGCTGGCGCGACGCCCTCCACCCCGACAGAGAGGCGGTCGCCCGGGGAGAGGGGAGCGCTCTGGTGGTGGAAGAACCCGAGCCCCAGCTCTGCATCCGCGAGGGGCGTCCGGGCCGCGGGGGCGAAGGCGACGACAAACCCGAAGGCCTGCATGTGGCCCAGCAGGGCGATCAGCTGATGGCCTGGGTGGCCTACGACGACCCCTCCACCAGCCGTCGGAAGGGCGATGGGGCATGCACAAGGTTGGCTGGCTTCGCACTGCCCTGAAACGGGGCCAACATCGCAATTGGAGGGCGTCGGGCCTGCGGATGTACGCTACCGAAGCACTCCCTACGAAGGCCAGAATTTGCCATGCGCAGGCTCTCTCTCCTTGCCGCCTTTGCAAGCCTGCTCGTTGCCAGCCAGGGCCCGGGCGGCGCCGTGGCAGCCAAGGAGGGGAGCGACGGCAAAGGCAGCAACCGGGCAGCCGAATCCGCCGTGGCACGCTGGCTGGAGGAGAATCAGGATCGGCCCACCGCCCTGCGGGCCTTTGTCCAACGCATGCCCAAGGGAGGCGATATTCACTCCCACCTGAGCGGTGCTGTCTACGCCGAGCATTATCTGGAATGGGCGGCGGCTGACGGGCTTTGCGTGGACCCCGCCGCACCCGCCTTGGTACCGGCGAGTGCCTGCGGAAAAGAGAGCAGATTCTTTGCCGCTTCCCAGCTGATCGAGCAGCCAAAGGTCTACAACCAACTCATCAACCTCTGGTCCACGCGCGATCTGCCCTTTGCCGGAAGATCCGGGCACGATCAATTTTTTGAAGCCTTCGCCGGCTTTGACCTGATCTCCGCCTCGCTCTCGCGCCAGGACGACATGGTGGCCGAGGTGGCCAATCGCGCCGCCTCCCAGCAGATCTCCTATCTCGAACTCATGCTCACCGTGCAGGGGAGCGAGGTGCGCAAGCTGGCTCGCAAGGTGGGCTGGAGCGGCGATTTCGCCGCCATGCGCCAGGGGTTGCTCGATTTGGGGCTGATGGACCTGGTGGCGAAGGGAACGCAAGACGTGAGCACCATCAAGCGTGAGGTGGCCCGTACGATGCGCTGTGGCACGGCGGCGGCGCAACCGGGCTGTGACGTCACGATCCGCTTTCTGCAGCAGACAACCCGCACGCGCACGCCCCAGGAAGTATTTGCCCAGTTTGTCTATGCGTTTGAGCTCGCCAAGGCCAGCCCCGACGTCGTGGGGATCAATCTTGTCGGCCCCGAAGACAATCCGATCGCCCGGCGCGACTACACTTTACAGATGAAGATGCTGCAATATCTCAAAAGCAAGTTTCCGGAAGTCAAGGTCGCGCTACATGCCGGTGAGCTGACGCTGGGCTTGGTGCCTCCCGATGAACTGCGTTTTCATATTCGGCAAGCGGTGGAGCTGGCCCAGGCCAGCCGAATCGGCCATGGCGTTGCCGTGTTGTATGAAAACGAACCCTTTCAGCTGATGGAGAGCATGCGCCGTCGCGGTGTTCTGGTGGAGATCTGCCTCACCAGCAACGAAGTGATTCTGAATGTGTCGGGCAACAAGCATCCCTTCCTGGATTACAAACGCGCCGGCGTACCCATGACCCTGGCCTCCGATGATGAAGGCATCTCCCGCATCGATCTCAGCAACGAGTATCTGCTGGCCGTGCTTCGCTACAAGCTGAGCTATCGCGATCTGAAGACCTTGGCCCGCAACAGCCTGGAGTACAGCTTCCTGCCGGGCCAGAGCCTCTGGGAATCGCCCCAATACCGTTTCAGCAAGCCGAGCTGCAGCGAAGACATCCCCGGCGGTCGCCCCACCTCCCGCTGTGCCGCCTTTTTGAACGCCAACGAGCGGGCCAACGCCCAGTGGAAGCTCGAAACCAAGTTCGCCGACTTCGAAACGCTCCCCACCTTTCAAGCCAAGGGCCCCAGCCGGCAACGGGCGGAGCGGACCGCACCGGCCGGGCAACCCGCACGGCCCTGAGCAACGGCGCCGGAGCTGCCCCGGAGCAGCCCCAGACCCGCCAAACCGGCAACTGTTTAGACATGTTGCCGGTTCATGCCGATAGCGTGATACGCCGCAGACTGAATGCGGAGGCCGTTTGGCCCCCGTTTTCTCCCGGGAGTTTCCCCATGACCGCCACCACGCCCCTGCTTCAGCTGCCGCAGACCGACACACCCGAACTGGAGTTCACATCCTGTCCCCCTGCCTACGGCGTGAACTACAAGCCTGGCTATATCGGCTTTACCTATGATGAATCGAACCTGATCTCGCGCGGAATCGCCCATGTAACCCGCTGGACGCGCATGCACCAGATCAAGGTTTCACATGCCCTGATTGTTTCCGCTGAGAATGAATGCATTGAAGCCCATGCCCAAGGCGGCGTGCGCCGCGCCAAGCTGGATGGCTATTTCAATGATGAGCATTGCCAGATCTTCTTCCGGAAACCCAGAGATCTCAGCGTCGATCTTGCCGGCCGCATCATCAGCGCCGCTGAAGCGCAGCTCGGCTGCTCCTACGACATCGACCTCATCGCCGCTCAACTGCTGGCCAACACGGTACAGGGCAACGTGATGCGCCGCTTGATGGGTCCTCGCTTTGAGGAACTGATTTGCCGGATGAAAGACCATCCCGATCGCTGGATATGCAGCGAACTTGTCGCCCACTGCCTGGATGCTCAGCCGGAGTATCACGACAAGGGCGTGCTGACCCTCAGTGATGCCACGATCGATCCCCAGGAATTGTTTGAAGACGATCAGATCTTCACTGCCTGGCACAAGTAAGTGCCGCGGCCATTTTCATCATCCGTTTTTAGCAACCCCCAAGAGGACAACATGCCAAGCGCCCAGATTGACCTCAAGCAAGTTGCGCGTCTGCGCAACTTTAAGATTGACTACAGCAATGTTCACACCCTGGACTATGTCGACAAAAACAATCTAAAGCCACAGACCTTCCGTGAGTTCCGCACGCTTGTCGCACCGGCAGCATTCAGCACTGAAGAGCAGCCTCGCCCAGCTTTTTCCTCTGACCTGAGGCAACTTCAGTCCTACTCTGCCAGTGTGTTCACCAAAGGGAAGGTGTTGGTACTGGTGAATGCAGCACTCTATCCCTCCGTCAAGGCAGCGATCGATCTCTATGTACAGGATCTTGCCTATGAAGGGTATTTTGCCGTGGTCTACAAGGTGAGCGGCGGCGGACCGGTGGATCTGCGCAACTTCCTGATCAATAAAAAGCCAATGGTTGGCGCCCTGTTGGTGGGTTCACTGCCGGTGGCATGGTTTGAAATGGCGGATGATTTCAATGGCGCTTCCGAGTTTCCCTGTGATCTCTACTTCGCGGATCTGAACGGAACCTGGAATGATCCAGACGGGGACGGCAAGTTCAGCGAACACCCGACGGGGGTTGAGCCAGAGATCTGGGTGGGCCGGCTGTGGACTCCGCTGGCAAGCGGCAACGATGTTGCCCTGGTCAATGACTACTTCAAACGCAATCATCAATACCGCAAGGGGATGCTTGGCGCCTCCAACAAAGGGCTCGCTTATGTGGACGATGACTGGAGTGGCTTTGGCGACTGCGCACTCGACTCAATGCTGCCAACCGCGAACGTAGAAACCATCACCGATCCGACCACGACAGATGGCGATCGCTATAAAGGAGAGGTGCAGCAGTTTCGTTCCTGGGCCCAGATCTGTGCCCACTCCTCCCCCGGCGGTCATTCCTTCAAGGTGCCCGGCGCAGCCTCGGAATGGATTCCCAATACCTACCTCAAGGATGTCAACCCACCCAACGCCTTCTTCTATAATCTTTTTGCCTGCAGCAATGCCTTATTCACCCAGTCAGATTATATGGCGGGCTGGTACATCTTCGACAAGGCCGGCGGATCCACCTGCAACGGCTTAACCGCCGTGGGCAGCACAAAATCCGGCTCGATGCTGACGTTCGAGAATTTCTATGGACCGATGGGCAGCGGCAAGGTGATCGGCGATGCCTATGTGGACTGGTGGAAAGCGCTCGGCAGCAGCCATGAACTCTGGATGCGCCAGTGGTTCTATGGCCTCACCCTGCTCGGGGATCCAACCCTGAACTGGTGGAGCGGCTTCGTGCCAAACCTGCGCAGCCCTTATGACAAGGAAAGCTTTGACCACTACCCGAGGCTGACCACCTTTCAATGGGATCCGGTGTCGGTGAGTGGCGCCACCTACAACATCGAGATTGACGCCTTCGGTGGCAAAGCCGCCGGCAAGTGGGCGGCTGAGGTGAATGCCACCTGGCTGCTCTCCGGATCCCTGAGTGATTGCTCCTATGAGCATCTGTTCGTCGGAGCCCAGCGGGGCCGCTGGCGCGTGCGGGCCAACGTGGGTGGTCGCACCTGCCCGTGGAGTGATTGGCGCTACTTCACCTATACGGTCTGAGCCGTGCCCTCCCGCTGGATCGGCCGCTATGTCCTCGTTCCCAACCCCTGCACAACCGAGCCCTGCCTGCCCGGCCTGGCCGCAGCGATGCAAAGCGAGGGTGAGCTCTATCTGCTGGCCCGCCACGGCCGGTGGTTGGAGGAGGGCTTCTGCCTGGAGGGCTGGTCTCCAGCCCCCGGGGATGGCGTGGCGGTGAGCGGCGAGGTGCAACCCCGACGCGACCGCCACGGCGAGCCCTACCTGTTGCTGGAGGTGCAGACCCTGGAGCCCGCCCGCGCGGCTGAGAGGATGGATGATCCCCACGTTCGTGCCATGACCCCTGCCCAGCCCGGCACCCCCGCCAACCTCGAAGCCGCCTTCGGGGGCGAGAGCATGGCCAACCGCAAATACCTGTTCTTTGCGGAGGTGGCCAAGCAGCTGGGCAATGGCGATCTGGCGCGCCTGTTCCGCGACACCGCCAACCAGGAGACGGAGCACGCCTTCGCCCACTTCCGGCTGCTCCATCCTGAGCTGGTGATCGACAACCCGGCGGCCCTGAGCGACGCGGAGAAGGCGGAAAAGCTGACCCGCTGCCTGGAGCTGGCGATTGAGGGCGAAACCTACGAGTACACCACCATGTACCCGGAATTCGCCGCCCGGGCCCGCGCTGACCGTGACGCGGATGCGGCGGCCGGCTTTGAGGAGCAGATCGCTGAATCGCAGGAGCACGCCGCGATCTTCCGGCGGGCCGCCAGCAATTTCGGCTTCCTGGAGCCGATCGAGCACTACCATGCCGAGCGCTACACCGTGGCCCTGGAAGCGCTGCAGGGCAAGGGCAAGGCCGGCGAGGCGGCGACGCCTGTGGCGGGCAAGTGGATCTGCAAGGTGTGCTCGATGATCTACGACCCGGCGGTGGGCGATCCGGATTCGGGCATTGCCGCCGGCACCCCGTTCGAAGCGATCCCGGCCGACTGGGTGTGCCCGATCTGCGGCGCCCGCAAGGCCAGCTTCGTGCCCTACTGCGAGCCAGAACTGCTGGCGGCCTGATCGGCGGGCCCCGGCCAGCCGCCGCCCCGGGGTCGGCGCACCGCCAGCACCAGGTGCAGCAGTCGCTCGGCTGCCGCGGCCAGAAGTTCGGCGCTGCGGCCCATCGCCTCCTCCAGGGGCATGGGCCCCGGCACCAGCGACAGCAGGCCGCCCACCCCCAGGCCATGCAGGGCCTCGGCGCCGGGCCCGATGGTGCCGCCGATCGCCAGCACCGGCACCCCGGCGGCGGCGGCGGCACGCGCCACGCCACTGACCGTCTTGCCGTGGGCGCTCTGGCCGTCGAGGCAACCCTCGCCGGTGATCACCAGATCAGCATCGGCCAGGGCAGCGGCGAAACCTGTGGCCTCCAGCACGATCGCGATCCCCGGACGGGGGGTGGCGTCGCTGAGGGCGAGCAGCATCGCGGCCATGCCGCCCGCGGCGCCGGCCCCGGGAATCTCCCGCACCCGTCGGCCGGTTCGGGCCTCGACGAGGGCGATCAGGTGGGCCAGCTGCCCCTCCAGCTGCTCGACCATCCACCCATCGGCGCCCTTCTGGGGGCCGAACACAGCGCTGGCACCGCGGGGCCCGAGCAGGGGGTTGTCCACATCGCAGGCCAACTCCAGACGACAGCGGGCCAGGCCCGGGTGCAGGCCCTCCAGATCGAGGCTGTGGATCTCGCGCAGGCCACCGCCGCTGAGGGGTTCTTCGATCACGCGACCGTCGGCGGCGCGGAACCGCACCCCCAGGGCCTGGGCCATGCCGGCCCCCAGGTCGTTGGTGGCGGAACCGCCGAGGCCCACGATCAGGCGGGTGGCGCCGCCGTCGAGGGCGGCGGCGATCAGCTCGCCGGTGCCATGGCTGGTGGTGTGCAAGGGGTTGCGGCGCGGCGCGCTCACCAGGGGCAAACCGGAGGCGCTGGCCATCTCCAGCACGGCGGTGGCGGCATCGATCCAGCCGAGGCGGGCGGTCAGCTTCGGGCGCTGCGCCGGCAGGGGACCGGTGACGGTCACTTCCTGCCAGCGCCCGCCGCGGGCCGCGATCAGCGCCTCGCTGAACCCTTCGCCGCCATCGGCGAGCGGGAAGGCGCGAATCTCCGCGGTGGGCAGCACGCGACGCAGACCCTCGGCGAGGGCCTCACACACCTCCGGAGCGCTGAGGGCCCCCTTGAAGGAATCCGGGGCGAGGAGGATGCGCATGGGTGGAAAGGGGGCCGGGGCGAGCGGGGGCGAAAGTCAAGCCACCCGCGCCCACACCACCAACCAACAGAACAGAAACAGCCACGGCATCAGCAGGGGCGGCGCCAGACCCAGGCCATGGATCCATGCCTTGCGGTTGAAGTGCTCCGGCCAGCTTTCCTCCTGGCGGGATCGCAACAAGCGGCTCAATCCCGACAGAGCCACATCGCCCTGGACGATCTCGCGGCGATAGGCCCTGAGCCTCCCGAGCGACTCGCTGGCCGCCAGCAGTGCCAACCCGATCAGCAGGGAGGTGAAGATCCCCAGCCACGGGATCAACCTGCTCAGCCAGCTGAAGCGATGCATCGCGCTTCCGGAAACTGCAAACGCGGCGAACAGAAACGATTGCGATGTCACATACCAGCTCATGCGACTGGCGATCTGTGTGTGCTCGAAATGGATCTCGCGATGCACGATCTCGAACAATTCCTTGGCGCTGTATTCGCTGGTCAGCAATTGCGGCGAAGCCATGGCAGCAAGGCAAACAGCAGCAACAACGCCGAATCAACGTATCGGAAACGGGAGCGCGGCTGGCGATGCATGCCCTGGATTTCGGCTTGAATACCCCGAGCCTCCCCCGCCGATGGCCAGCCGTCGTCCCGCAGCACCGGCCGCCGATGCGTTGCAGTGCAAGATCAGCGACCTGGTGGCCCGCCGCCAGTACAGCCAGGCCCTGCGGGTTCGGGAGCAGGCCCTGCGCCGCCATCCCGAGGGGTCGCTGAGCCCGAGCGAAGCCCAGCTGTGGTGCCTGGAGGGCCGCCTGGCGATGGAGCAAGGGCAGCCGAAGCGGGCCGAAGCGGCCCTCAATCGCGCCGTCGCCCTGGCCCCCGGCGGCGAGGCGCTGGTGTGGCTGGCCCGGCTGCGGCTGGAGGCGGAGCAGCCGGAGCGGGCGCTGGCGCTGCTGGAGGAGGCGTTCGTCGCCGGCCAGCTGGCAGCGGAGTTCAGCGGGGCTTACCTCAAACTGCTGCTGCTCCAGGGACAGGAGGCGCAGGTACGCACCCTGATCCGGGAGCAACCGCGACGCTTCCAGAGCCAGCAGATCCATTGGGCCGCAGGCGTGCTCAGCCTGCTGGAGGGCAACCCGGCCCATGCGCGGCGCCAGTTCGAGCAGATGGCCGCGCCCGCCAGCCCCGGCGACCACGGCGCCGTCTGGCGAGCCTGGGCGCAGCTGGAGGCGGGAGACGCCAAGGCCGCCGCCGCAGCGCTCAAGGACACCGACCATCCGGCCTGCGCCGCCCTCGCCCTCGATCTGGCGGCCCGCAGCGACCAGCACCCCGCCGCCCTGCTCACGGGCCGGCGCCACCATCCGCCCCCTTCGGAGCTGGTGCTGGCCCTGGAGCTGCTCCATCAGCTGCGCCGCAACCAGCTGCTGCCGGCCGCCGAGCTGTTGTTGTCCCAGGAGCGGAAGCTGCTGGCGGTGCTGCCGGAGCTGGCGGCCCTGCGGCGGCCGTTGCTGCTGCTGGCGGGGCAGCAGGCGCTGGAGCGGGAGTCGCTGGCGGAAGCGATCCGCTGCTGGCGGCCGATCGTGGAGCGGCCCAGCTTCGATCCCGACCTCGCCCTGCGTCTCCACCCCCTGCTGATGGAGAGCGACGACGACGACCTGCGGGAGGCGGAACGGCTGGCCGGATCGCTGCTGAGCTGGGTGCGGCGCACCGCGAACGACGCGCCGGCCGAGTGGGCCGAACCGCGGCTTGCCACCACCCGGGCGCGGCTGCACTGCTGGCAGGCGGATGCGCAGATGCGGCTGGGGAAGCGTCAGCAGGCCCGCCGCAGCGTGGAGCAGGCCCACCAGCTGGCGCCGGAACTGGCGGAGGTGACCGGCCGCCGGGGGATGTTGGCGGAGCTGAACGGGGCCACCAGCACGGCGATCCCCCTGCTCTGGCAGGCCCTGGAGGGCGGCTGCCGCAGTCTGCCGGTGTACGAAGTGCTGGAGGAAGCCCTGGCCAGCGAAGGGCTGGAGGAGGAGCGGCGCCGGCTTCAGCGGCAGTACGGGGCGAGCTTCGGGGCCATCGCCCCGCCTGAAGCGGAAGCGGACGATGGCCACCCGGCCTGGCTGGAGGCGCTCAGCCAGCCGATCGCCCCGGGCCTGGCGAGCGCCCTCAGCCTGGAGCCCGCAAACGGAGGCGGCGGCGTTGCGGCCCTGCGGATCTTCATCGACCACGTGGACCTCCGGCCGGGCCCTGCCCAGGCCGGCAACACCACCAACAACCACCGCAAGCTGACCCTGCAGGTGGCGGTGGCCAGCGAGCGCTGGGATGCCCTGCTGGCGGGCCTGTCGCCACTGGAGCAGGTGGAGGCGCGGGCGGCGATCGTGGCGGCGATCCTGCGCTTCTGCCGGCGCAGCGGCAAGGCGCTGGCGGGCGAGATCACCCTTCGCCTGCTGCAGCTGGAGGGGCAGGCCGCCGCCAGCGACAGCGCGGTGGCGGATCGGGCCCTGCGGGTGCTGGTTTGGCTGCACGGCCTGGGGCTCAAGCGCGGCGAATCGCCGGAGGGGGAGGCCCGACGGCTGCTGCGGAGCTGTGCGCGGCCGGAGCGGTTGCTGCCGCTGGCCCTGCTGGAGCTGCGGCTGCTGGCCCCCACCCGCCCCTGGCAGGCACTGGTGCGGGAGCTGCAGCGGCGGGATCCCCAGAATCCCCTGCTCACCCTCGCCCTGGCGACGATGGAGCGGAACTTCTCGGTGGCGTACAACCAGCTGAGTGAGCAGGCGTTCGAGCAGGCGCGCCGCCAGCAGGACCGGGAAGCCCTGGCCGCCTGTCGCCGCGAGGAGGCGTGGCTGGAGGAGAGCCTGGCGCGGCGGCAGGCCCGCCGCGGCGACGAGAGCCGGGAGGACGACCCCGAATGGCAGGAGGCTTTCGCCAAGGTGGATCTGAAGGCGATCTTCCGGCGGATGGCGAAGGAGAGCGGCGCGGGCGACTTGAGCGACGCGGACCTGGAGAAGATGCTGCCGGATTTCGCGGCGCAAGCCCGCCAGGCGTTCGGCCGGATGGAGCCGGAGGAGCCGGAGCCGCCGCCGCGAGCGGCCCGCCGCCGCCGCACCTTCATGGACCTCTGAGCGATGGCCGATCCCTACGCCCTGCTCGACCTCTCGCCGGACGCCGACCCCGCGGCGCTCAAGGCCGCCTATCACCGCCAGCTGCGCCGGTTTCCGGCCCACAGCCATCCGGAGGAGTTCCAGCGCATCCGGGCCGCCTACGACAGCTTGCGGGCGGCGGGGGCGAATCGCGGCGATCCGCTCCAGCCCGGCCCGCTGCGCGCCGAGCTGGATGGCGAGGTGCTGGCGGCGCTGGAGGAGCGGCTGCGCCGCTCCTGCCGGATCGACCTGGCCACCTTGCTGCGCCTCACCCTCTGACCTCACTCCCTCTCCCCCCTCGACCCTCCTCAACACCCCCTCGCCCCCTGCCTCTTGCCGCCGATGACCTCCCCCCGCGAACGGGCCCAGCTCCAGGCCGCCCTGCGCCAGCAGCAGGAGGCCCTGGTGCGGGATCTGCTGCCGGTGCTCGATGCGCTCGACCGGGCCGAAAGCCACTGGAAGCAGGTGGTGGAAGGGCAAGCCGGCAGGGTGGGGAAGCCGCCGCGACGCGCCTGGTGGAAGCTGTGGCTCCGCTGGGGCCGCCGCCAGGCCCGGCCCACTCCGGGGGAGGGCAGCGGGGCGTTGGCCCGCAGCGCGGGCGAGGGGATCGGCCTGATCCGGGCCCAGCTGCTGGAGGTGTTGCAGACCCATGGGCTGGAGCCGTTCGAGAGTGTGGGGCAGCCGTTTGATCCGGAGCGGATGCAGGCCCTGGGTCAGCGGCCGGCCGCGGCGGGCACCCCTGCGGGGTGGGTGCTGGAGGAGGCGGTGCGGGGCTATGTGTGGCAGCAAAAGCTGCTGCGCGAAGCCCGGGTGCTGGTGGCCGGCCCCTGAGGCCAGCGGCGCCGCCCCTCCCCGTCCATCCCCCCCTGTCCCCTTTCTCCCCCCGCTCGCCATGGCCCCTGTTGTCGGCATTGATCTGGGCACCACCAATTCGCTCGTGGCGGCCCTGGAGAGCGGCCAGCCGTGGGTGATCCCCGATGAGAGCGGCGAGTTGCTGCTGCCTTCGGTGGTGGGGATCGGCGCCGGCGGGGAGTTGCTGGTGGGAGCGGCGGCCCGCCGCCAGTACGCGGCGGCGCCGGAGCGCACGGTGCGCTCGATCAAGCGGCAGATGGGCAGCGACGGCACGGTGGGGCTGGGGGAGCGGCAGCACCGGCCGCAGGAGATCTCGGCGTTGATCCTGCGGGCGTTGAAGCAGCGGGCGGAGGCGGCCCTGGGGGAGGCGGTGACGCAGGCGGTGATCACGGTGCCGGCCTACTTCACCGATGCCCAGCGGCAGGCCACGAAGGAGGCGGGTGAGATCGCGGGGTTGGAGGTGCTGCAGATCCTGAACGAACCCACCGCGGCGGCGCTGGTGTTCGACCGACCCGACGACGACAGCCAGCGGCTGTTGGTGTACGACCTGGGGGGCGGCACGTTTGATGTGTCGATCGTGGAGATCACGGGCCCGGTGACGGAGGTGCTGGCCAGCCACGGCGACAACCGCCTGGGGGGAGATGACTTCGACCGGCGGCTGCAGCGGCTGCTGGCGGAACGGTTTGAGCAGGAGCACGGGCTGCCGCTGCCGGCGGAGGAGGCGGTGGAGGCGCGGCTGCTGCAGGCGGCGGAGCGGGCGAAGATCCAGCTGAGCGAGCAGAGCCGGGTGAAGGTGCGGGAGGCGTACCTGCTCAGCCAGGGCGACACGCCGTTGCACCTCGACACCGAACTGCAACGGGCGGATTTCGAAGCGCTGATCCAACCGCTGCTGCGCGACACCCTGACGGCGATCGACCGGGCCCTGGCCGATGCGGGCCTGCAGGCCGCGGATCTCGATCGGGTGATCCTGGTGGGCGGCTCCACCCGCATCCCGCTGGTGCAGGCGCTGGTGGAGGAGCACCTGCCGGAGGTGGCGGTGAACAGCTTCGAGCCGGATCGCTGCGTAGCGCTAGGGGCGGCCCTGCAGGCGGCGGTGCTGAACGGCGAGGCGGTGGAGACCTTCCTGGTGGACGTGACGCCCCATTCCCTGGGGGTGGCCACGGCGATGGAAACGGAGATCGGCCTGATTCCGAACGTGTTCAGCGCCATCATTCCGCGCAACACCGTGATCCCCGTGAGCCGCTCCAAGCTGTATTGCACCTCTATGGACAACCAGAAGCAGGTGCAGATTGAAGTTTCCCAGGGCGAGAACATCAACGCCACGGAGAATGTGCCGCTGGGGTCGTTCATGGTGGAGGGCCTGCCGCGCAAACCAGCCGGTGAGGTCACGCTGGAGGTGCAGTTCAGCTTTGATCTCAATGGCATCCTCACCGTCACCGCCAGCGAAACCAGCACGGGCAAACAGGAGCAGCTGGTGGTGAACGACGCCAGCACGCACCGCCTGCCGAGCCACGAACTGGAGCGCAGCCGCGATGTGGTGGACAGCCTGTTCGCCAGCCTGGAGAACCTCAGCGCCGCGGCCGAGGATGAGGAAGAAGAGGACGAGGACGACGACTATGCAGACGAAGACGGCGAAGAGGACGGCGACGAACAAGAAGAAGAAGATGAAGACGGCGAAGAGGACAAGCCGGAAGGCGCGATGGAAGCGCTATAGGCGAAGGGAATCGGGATGGCGCTGCGCAGCGCCGCCGCCAGAGCGGGGGTGTTCACAATGGCGGGCGATGGCAGAGCTCGAAGCCGCCAAAAATCGCGGCGCCTGCGGCGCCACCCAGCCACAGCCGACAGCCAGCAAGCCAACAGCCAGGGCAAAACCAAACAGCCCAAGGGCCAAGGGACCAAGGGCTCAAGGACCAAGAAGGAAGCCTGGGGGGGAGAAGCAGCCGGGACGGACGCCAACGCCGGTGCTGACAGCGTCCGGGGGGTTGCTGTACCGGAAGGCGGCGCGGGCGTAGTGCGGAGAGAAGATCCACGAGCCCCCGCGCAGCAGCCTCATTCGTTGTTCCTGAGACACCTCCGCCAGTCCAGGGTCGAGCCCCTCCATGGCGCTTCCATCCAACAGTGCCTGTGTCGTTCCACCACCTCCAAACCAGCCGCGCCGTTTTCGCTGATCGGCAGGGATCGGGCTTCGGTGCCAGTGATCGGCGCACCACTCCGCCAGCTGCCCGTGCATCTCCGCCAACCCCCAGCGGTTCACCAGCCCAAAGAAGCCGATCGGCACCGGACGTTTCTTGTAGTCACCGCGCCGGCCCCTGCCATAGGTGTAGGTGGCGTCGTAACGCGCCCAGCTCGGATCCAACGTGGCGCCGAAGTGAAAGGGCAGAGACTTGGGCGCTGCAGCAGAGGAAGCCTCCTCCGCCCGGCAGGCCGCCTCCCACTGGCTCTCGCTTGGCAACGCCAGCTGCACCGCTTGGGAGCCCAGCCCTGGATTCTCTTCTGCCCACTCAGGCCATTGGCTGGCCAGCCAGCCGTTGAGCGCCTCCAGCCATTGCTGGCACTGGTTCCAGTTGACGCTATCCACCGGTAAGGCGCCCGGTTGGCCGTAGCGTTCCCAGCAATCCTCCTCCCGGAAGGTGCTCGGAGACGCCTCCATCTGACCCCGCTGATCCGCGGCCACCCCCTCCACAACCGCACGCCACTGCGCCTGGCTGATCGGATGACGCACCATCGCGTAGCTCGTGAGCCGCACCTTCCGCAACGCCTCCACGTCCACTCCCTCGCATTTCTGGCGGATGCGCTGCTCGGAATACACGGATCGACCCGCTTCTTCCTTCGGCGAGCCGATCCCATACTCACCGTCTTTCACCACAACCAGCTCCAGTTGTTCGCCGCTCGGAAGCGGCAGTTTCCACACCTCCGGCTTCACCACCTCGCTGCGAATACGCAGACCGCTCCCTTCCTCCACGGCCGTGAGCGTGAGCATCGGTACCCGCTGGCCCGGGCCGCTGCTCAACAGAGGAAGGTCGGCCGAGGCCGCCAGTTGCAGGCCCCGTGATGCCCCCTGCAGCAGGGGCAAACGGGCGTCGTGCTCCGCCCAGCCGGGGGAGGCGCCCATCGCCCACAGCTCCTGTTGCGCGCTCTGCTCTTCGGCCTCACGAATCCTCTGGCGCAGCTGCGCTTCGGTGATCTTTCCCAGTTGGCCGGAGGCGCGGGCCTGCGCCACCTGGGTGGCCACCTTCCGCTGGGCTGCCTCCCGGGCCGCAGCCACCGCGGTGGGCTCGCTCACCACCTCGATCCGCACATCCAGCACCTCCCGGCACAACCACCCCTCCAGCTCCGCCGCGATCCGATCGCGCTGATCCCGATCGCCGCTGCGCTTGGCCAGCAGCCCCAGGCACTCCGCCGCCCGCCGCCGCAGCGCCACCGGGGCCGCCGCGTCAGCCAGGCCTTGCCGCAGGGGCTCCTCGACGCCGATCAACGCCAGCACCACCGCCGCGTCCTGGCGCTCCTCCTCGGGCTTGGAGCCAGCGGCCAGCAGCGCCGCCAGCGCTTCGGCCGCCTCCTGCCGCACCGCCCGCTTCTCGCTGCCGCCCGCCGCCGCCGACGCCGCCAGCTGCTCCAACGCCTGCCGGCGTTGCGGGGCGGCTTCCGCCTGGAGGTCTTTGGCCAGCCTCGCCACCCGCCGCCGCTGGAGAAGGTGCTCCTGGCTCTCCGCAATCCAGCCCTTCAGTGGCTGCCAGGTGCGCAGCAGGGCCTCGTGGGCGATCTCCACCACCCCGTCGTCGGACACCAGCAGGCGATCGTTCACCAACCGCTCCACAATCGGCCGGCTCCGCGCCGGCAGGTCGGCCAGGCGTGCGGCGCGCTTGGCCGCCAGGCCCTCCTCATTGAGGCTGAGCAGGTGATCCACAAACGCCTCCCGCAGGGCCGCCGCATCGGCCGGGTCGCTGCTGGCGGGGTTCCAGCAGAGGGCCGCCTGGTGGCTCACGGCACCCGCCACACCGCCCAGGTGCTCGTAGTCCTCCACCGTCAGGTCCCAAGTGTCACCGGGCCGCGTGCCCGCGACGGCGGCACCCCGCTTCCGCCGGGCCCACCACAGCTTCTCCAGCGTGAACGCCAGCAGCGGCAGGGCATCGCCACCACCGCTCTCACTCACCAGCCGCTCCTTGAGGCCCGGCTGCAGGGTCAGCAACGACCGATCGGCCGGGCCCTTGATCAGCTGGCCGAAGTCTTCCGGGCGGATCGGCTCCAGCAGGTGTTGGGTGGCCATCGCCGTGAGCGCCGGCCAGCGAACCTGCAGGGGCGCCAGAAAATCGGTGCGCATCGTCGCCAGCACCAGCAACCCTGCCGCCGGCTCGCGCAGCAGGGTTTCCAGGAAGGCGAGAAACCGCTCCCCTTCGCTGGGCTGCCCGTTCGCGCCCTCGCGCAGGAGCTCCTCAAATTGATCGATCACCAACAGCACCGGCAGCTGCCGGGCGCTTTGCAAGCTCTGCAGCTGCCGCAGCGGATCGGCGGCGGGGCCGCCACCGCCCAGCTCCGCCAGGCTGTTCTGGAGCGCCGCAAAGGGCTCCCCGCCCGGGCTGAACGGCGTCACCACCAGCCAGGGCCGATCGCGCTCCGCCCGCAAGCGCGGCACCACCCCCGCCCGCACCAGCGACGACTTGCCATAGCCCGACGCCCCCAGCAGCAGCAGAAACGCCGGTGAACGCCGGGCCAGGCTCGTCAACCGTTCACACACCGTCTCGATCGCCCCGTCCTGGCCAAAAAACACGGGGGCCTGTGTCTCCTGAAACGCCAGCAGGCCCGGATAGGGCGCCTGGCGGGCATCCCATGGCTGCAGCGCCCGCCAGTTCAACTTCTCCGCCAAGCTCTCGCGCAGACGGGTTTTCACCTCCTCCAGCTGCTGCGGGGTGGGGTTGCTGGCCTGCAGCACCCGAATCACCTGCCGATCCTCCAGCAACAGCGGCAAGAGCTCGCTGTTGCCCCCCGCCGCGGCTGGGTCCTCCCGGGATTCCAACAGCTGGATCGGAATCACCGTCTTGCCTTTCTCCACGGCGATCGCCAGCTCCCCCACGCACCAGGGCGAGCTGTCGTACTGCCGGCTGCACAGACACACAAACGCCTGCGCCAGCCCCAGCTCCCGATACAACGCCGCCCGCCATGGCGCGCCGGCCTTCACGCCATGGCTGTGATCCTTATCGCGGAAGAAGCCGTAGTTCCACTCGCGAAACCATGCCGACAGCCGATCCGCCCAGGCCTCCCCCACAGGGTCGCGGCCGGTGTAGCTGATGAAGATGGCGCCCATGGGGCGGAGCTGGGGCGACCCGATGGCTTCACGCTACCCAGCCCAGATCTCCTCCAGCTCCAGCACCAGCCCCGGCAGCACAGCGCCGCCCTCCAGCCGTGTGGCGTTCTCCAGACGCTGCTGCTCCACCACCGCGCCGACGTTGCTCGGGTTGGCGCCCGCGGCGCTAGGAGCCGCCATCCAGATCTCCACCGCCCGCTGCTCCGGGAACAGCAACCAGGCCAGCCGCGCCCCATTCGCCCGGTAGGCCGCCATCTTGCAGCGCAGGGCCTCGGCACTCCGTGGGCCCGCATCCGAGGCGCTGGCCAGTTCGATCACCAGCTCGGGGCAAAGGGGCGGAAAGCCGCGGCGCTGCTCCGGGCTGAGCGCCTGCCAACGCTCGGTGCTCAACACCGCCGCATCGGGGCTGAGCACCGAGCCATCGGCGAGGCGGAAGCCACTGGAGCTGTCGAACACCTCCCAACCCCC
Source organism: Cyanobium sp. (assembly GCA_044351065.1). GTDB lineage: Bacteria > Cyanobacteriota > Cyanobacteriia > PCC-6307 > Cyanobiaceae > Cyanobium. The sequence continues at coordinate 29,280 of JBILGK010000023.1, read as the reverse complement.
TTGGCGATCCGCCCAGGCTTGCAACCGGGTGAGCAGACGTGTGTTGCGGCGGCCTGTCTCGCCTCCGGTTGGCGTCATCGTGATCAGCTGGCCGTCGGACGCCAGTTCCAGCACCGCCTCCGGATTCGCCTCACACACCAGCACGAACTGCTCGGGCGTCAGCCGCAGGTCCGGCGGCAGCAGCAGCGGCGCGAGAGCTGTGGCAGGGGCCGCGGCGGGGGAGCCCGGGGCGGGACGGGCGATGGTCATCGCACCGGAGCAGCGTCCTCTTCAGGCTAGGGGTGCTTCCTTGCAACCTCAAGCGGCCGCCTCAGCCCATCGCCAGCACCGCCCGCTCACACCGCGAACACTTGCCGCGAAGCGTCCACAGCCGGCGACATGACAGCGGGAGCCGCTCAGCCGCGCGGCATCGGCGGCGCCGGCCACCACCAGGTCCACCCCCATCCCCAGGGGCCCGAGCGCCTGGGAGAAGCGCTGCCATCAGGCCATCTTGTCCGCGCCAGTGAGCTCCGGCTGGCGCACGATCACGGCCATGTCTTCTGTCCGGAAGCCCCAGCCTGCTGGCCCTGCCCCATGTGGATCCCGCCGGCCTGATCGATCCAGGCCAGGTCACCGACACCTGCCTGCTCGCCCTCGCGGTGCACCACGGGGGCAGGCTGGCCAGCCTGGACCAACGCCCTCAGCAGCCGGGCCGTGCGCGGCGGCGACGCCTGCCTGCTGCGCATTCCCGTCTGACCCTGATGCGCACCGTCAATCTGGCGGAGGCCAAGGCCGGGCTCTCCGCCCTGCTCGATGCGGTGGAAGCCGAGGATTGGGTCGCCCGCCAGCGCCGCTTCCACGCCCACCAGCCGAGGCCGGCGGCTTCCGCCGTGGAGCTGCTGCGGGAGCTGCGCGATCAGGAGCCATGAGAGCGGGGGCGGCCTGAGAACCCCAACGGGGCCACCAAGCTGCTGGCCACCAAGTACCGCACCTTGTTCTCCGAAACGCGGTGGAGCATTCATCGGGCTGGCAATCTTGTAATCGCCTGGCAAGTGATGGGTTCCTGGTTCAATCAGGCCCCTTTCTGAGCGCCTGGGATAACTTCTCTGTCACCTGAATGACAACGGGCGATCAGCAAACTGGCCGGAGATAGCTCAGGATTAGACAGCCATCGTTAAGACAGACGATCTCGCCTTAGCCCAGGAAACCAGAGAATACGCTCAGGCAATCAGACAATTGCCGGCTCCACATTTACTTGAGACCACCCATGTCGACTAACAACACCCAACAACGTGCCTTCATTGCCGCAATTTTCACCTCGTCGGTTCTTGGTGCAGCCCAGCCTGCTTCTGCCCTCGATTTCACCTTCTCCTTCCGAGGAGTGGAAGGATATTTAACTGGACTCGTTGACAACACCACCAATCAGATACCCGCAACCGTCTTCGTCACCAAGTCTCCGAGTGGTCAGGGTGAGCGGGAGTACTACCACTGGCACACTTACACCACCGGTTTCAGCGTTGCCAATGGGGAGATCGTTGCTGACAATACCGGCATGCTGTTTCGATCCGTACCGCCAAGTGCCTATCCCGATTACGCAGGAACCTATGGCGGACAGCCGGGAGCAAACGATGGCCATGGATTTGACTTAGCCCTTAGCGATCCCGGCAATAATGTAATTATTCCAGGGTTTGCCTCCGCTTTATTCGGCTTTTCAAATGTCGAATCCTTGGATGATGGCAGCAATGGTGTGATCACCTACACGGCGGCGGTCCCAGGGCCCGTTCCGATCCTGGGAGCCCTTGCGGCACTGCGCTGCAGCCGCAGACTCAGAAAGCGCTATCGGTTCCAGGCACCCAAATCTGTCGCGTCCTGATCCGATCCACGCTCCCCATCCTGCCGCTGTCTCACGACCTTGATCGAGGCGTGGACAGCGGCGATTTTTTATCGCTGCCAAGCCGCCTTTGGCCCCGGCGATGCTTCAGCGGCAACATGGCCCTCCTCTGTTGCCTTCCAGCGAACATGCAGCGCGTGATCGGATCAACGCCAACCCCGCTGTTCTCTGCCTCAATCGGGGCGACGCGCAGCCTGGTGATGGCTGACGAGGCAGGCACGGTCAAGGCCTGCATGCCCCTGCCATCTTGCGGCGCAGGGCCTCGTCAACCCGTGGGCCAGCATCCGAGGCGCTGAGCACCGAGCCATCGGCGAGGCGGAAGCCGGTGAGGCCGCGGATGGGGAGATGCTCAACGCACCAGAGCAACGTCCTGATCAGGCCAAGTCGGCTGGGAGGAAGCCAGGGCTCGCGAGCCAACGGCCTGAGCGGGCGCTTCCTTGCAACCTCAAGCTGCCGCCTCAGCCCATCGCCAGCACCGCCCGCTCACAGCGCCCCAATTCCACCTCCAGTAACGCCAGCAACTCCGCCCGCGCAGCCGGCAGAGGAAACGACCCCTCCTCGTAGCGGGCCTCCAGCGCGAACACTTGCAGCGCCGCCAGCCGCGGGTCGAGCGGCTGCTCCGCCAGGGCCGCCAGATCCTTCAGCTCGTGCAACCGCGGCGGCCGCCGATCCGCCAGCACGATCCAGGCTTTGAGAAGTTTTTCCGCCACCTGTTGGGCGGTGAAGCCCCAGTCCTCTTCGGGGTAGGCGACCTCCAGGCCGATGCGCCGCATCCTCAGCCGGCGACATGCAGCACCCGGCCCTCGCGGGCCACATCCCCGAACACATGCCAGCGGGAGCCGCTCAGCCGCGCGGCATCGGCGGCGCCGGCCACCACCAGGTCCACCCCCACCCCCAGGGGGCCGAGCATCCGGGAGAAGCGCTGCCAGCAGGCCATCTTGTCCGCGCCAGTGAGCTGCGGCTGGCGCACGATCACCGCCAGATCCAGGTCGGAATCCAGCCGCGCCTCCCCCCGCGCCCGCGACCCGAAGGCCACCACCGCCTGCACATCGGGCTCGGCGCACAGCCGCGCCAGGGCCGCTGCGCAGCGCTCGGCATCCAGCCCCCGGGCCAGATCCACCGCCGGTTCCAGCGCCCGGGGGGCGAGCCAGGAGATCGCCGGTGGCGTGAACGGCGGAGCCTCGGGCGGGGAAGGGGCCGCGGCCATGGGCAAACGCTACCGCCGGTTTCACGCGCCAATGCACCTAATCTGCTGGTGCTTGATGCTCAGCATCAGATGCGCACCACCCTCAGCCTCGACGACGACGTGCTGGCGGCGGCGCGGGTGCTGGCCCGGCAGGCCCTGGTGGCGCCCCACCCGGAAACGGCAGCCGGGCGGGAGCCCGCCAGCCGCAACGGTCTGCCCCTGTTGCCCCTCCAGCCGGGCGGTGTACCGGTGGACCTGAAACTGGTCAACCACCTGCGCGACGAGCTGCCATGAGCAGTGGCCCGCAGCACCAGACGGCACTGCTTGACGTGAACGTGCTGATCGCCCTGATCGATCCCCGCCACATTCACCACGACGCCGCGCATCGTGGGCCATCCCCGCTACCCCAATTCCCCCGGCGGACCCGCCAATGTGAGCCCCGTATTGCGCCGACTGATCGTCCTCGCAGTGCACCACGGGGGCAGGCTAGCCAGCCTGGACCAACGCCTCAGCACCCGGGCCGTGCGCGGCGCCGACGCCTGCCTGCTGCGCATTCCCGTCTGACCCTGGCGACGGGCTCTAACCTTTTAATCACATAGTCATCTGGTCATGCGGACCGTGAATCTGGAGGAGGCCAAGGCCGGGCTCTCCGCCCTGCTTGATGCGGTGGAAGCCGGTGAGGAGGTGGTGATCACCCGCAGGGGGCGACCCGCCGAGGATTGGGTCGCCCGCCTGCGCCGCTTCCACGCTCACCAGCCGGGGCCGGCGGGGTCCGCCGTGGAGCTGCTCGGGGAGCTGCGCGATCAGGAGCCGTGAGAGCGGGGGCGGCCTGACTCACGTACTATCGGAGGCCTCAGCGAACCCATCCCGCTGGGATGGATGAAGCGGACAACAGTAAAGCGGGTTGGCTGAGCGCCTTCGCCAAGGCCAGTAGCAGCTGCTCACTGGTGAACCTGATCGAGCCCAACAATCTGCTTGTCACCATGATCGGCACCTTCTCCGAAAGGCGACTATCTGGCAACTCAGGTGTCGCTCCCCGCCGAAACAGAAAGCGCGTACAGGCAATCAAGCAATTGCCGAGTCCATGCACAACACAGGGGATACCGCGATCAGATAAAGATGCAGAAGCCAGGCGGTCATGAGGGGGCCAGCTGGCCAACGGACTTGAGCCAACGGTCCAAGAAACAACTACAACAATACATTTGAGACCACAAATGGCGGCCATTGGCTTGTGGATCGTGATGGACTTCGCGCTTCCTTGCATTGCTCATACAAACAATAGACCGGGCGTTGTCAAGGCTTTTCATCCAGAGGCAAGAGCTGACATAGGCGCGAAACCCCTCCGTCGCAGCATTCGCATATTGAAGGGCGGTAGTCGAGTTGAGCAAATCAAGCCGATGTAGGCTTTAATGATTCGTTTCAGATCGTCAACACCTTCACAAATCAACTGCTGGGGTTACTTGCTGGCGACCCCCTTGCAACCGACATCAGGTCAGTAGTGGAACTGGCTGAGCGGCACGAGAGTAAGCCTTACAGGATCAATTTTGTGGAGGCTCAGCCGCAAAGTCTTGCTTGCACCAATGGCCCGCCCAAGCTGCCTAGGACGAGAAGGGGCCATCCAGCAGCAGTGGACATCCAGGAGGATCCCCCAAGAGGCTGCACTCATACATCGGGATGGTGACATTTTGCTACGATTGGACAAGGTCGCCCGATTGCGGCTTTTGTTATTCGTGATGTGTAGCCGGGGGCACCATTCTGAGCGGGTGGCTTGGCCCTACAATCAGCAGGTTTCACCCTAGCTGTTAAAGCACCTGCTATGAGCACGGAGCCCGCACCAGATCTGTTGCATAAGAGCAAAACAAGATTCGATACCACAAAAAGGTACATTGATGCCTGCTTCTCGGTGTCAGGCTATTCTAGTATTGCGGAGGAAGAGTATGAGAAGAGTCTCAGCCATCTGCATCAATCTTATCTGCACATGTTTGAGCAGGAAGCTCTCCATGCCTATGATTCTGCCGAGAGAAGACAGAAACACATTGCTGAAGATGTTCAATCCCGGATAGATACACTCAGAAAATGCCAAAGGCCCCTCTTCCAATCCATACCCAAGTTCTACGATCTGCAGCTCCAGGAGATGCTTGATCATGCAACCAGAGTGGTACACAAGAATCTCGATGCACAAATCTGTGCCGTGTTTTTAATTGATAAACGCGGACGGTTATCGCGTGAGTCAATTCATGGCATTACGCATCGAAAACAATTGAGTGACCCAAAATGGCTGCCAGACGAATCATATGCCATTGACAACTCTACCTTTGTTGGGAGAACAGCAGTGCCAAGCTTTTCTCCGGCAAATCAAGCCCACGGATATCGCTTTGGGGAGCTTTGCTATTCGAATACCATCGAGCAAGACCTCAGGGATGACAACTTTGTTGCAGAATACGCCCTCGAGTTTGGCCCCCTCTACGAGATTATGGCTGTTCCGATTAATAATCGCAGCCGAACACTTGGTGTACTTAGGATTATCAATAAGATTGATCGCCGTACGCAAAAAGTGCTGAGGAAAGACCCCTTTAACGAACGTGACTTTTTCTATCTATCCCTCTTTGCATCGGAAATAGGCTATGCTTTGTTTAATCTTGAACGTGATTCCAATCGTCGTTTGTTTTCATCCTTGCTAAAGGAAGTCACAAGGCCAAGTAATGGCTTGCTACAAACCACTCAGCCAGCCCATATAAAGGATTACCTTGATAACATTCTTTCGTTCCTTGTCAACAACGAAGCTCTACCCTTTACCTTTGCAGTCATTCGTTTTTATTGCAGAGATCGATCCAAAGAGGAATACAGGATCGCCTCTCTTGCTGCCTTTGACCGGAAGCTAATTGACAAAATCAGAGACTACGATCCAATCCAATCTCCATCGAATACATTTGTTGATATCACATGCAAATCCAAAGAGCACCTAGTGATCTCCGATATCTCTCCAAAACTTAAACAGTTTCACAACGAAGCGTGGGTTCAGACACATGAATTTGCTACATTTTGCTGCTTTCCTCTTGTCTGCAGAAGTGCAGAGGGGGAAAAGGCTTACGGCACACTCTCACTCTACACAAGCTATAAGTATGGATACGATACAAGAATGATTGAACTTCTCCAGACAATTTCTGATACAATTGCAACTTATCTCTATGTTGAAAGCACCAAGACAGCCACGGACAGTCTTGAGAACATGTTCTCGTCAGTCTGTGAACTTTTCAAGCCAACGTCTTAACTTAGTTGAAGCCAGTGGACCAAGCCCATCTCATCGCCAACGATGATCAATGTTGAGGGACTGCCCTGATCTGAAGATTGTTCTGCTGCATAGAGCGAGGTTGGAATATAGTCATTCACAAAGATGATGGCATCTATCATTCTTTCCCCGTTCTGCCTCCATCTTCGAATGGTCCTATCTGTAGAGGCCGTAACATAACTGCCATCGGCAAGGATGTGAAATGCAACGACAGAGCCAGCATGGCCTTGCAGCCTGTGCTTATATCTTAGTCCTTGAAACTCGTCCGCCCATTCCCAGACACTCACACTAGCATCAGCATGGGCTACAGCTAAATAGTCAGCACAGACATGCAATAGATCCATCTTTCCAGCCGCGATCATGTCTTGTGAGTTGTGATGCGCATCCTCGCCCCGGATTCGATAAGCTCTAGATGCAATAATGGAGGCTTGCTGATCGTTCGTTAATTTGTGATGAGCTTGAGTCGTATCCAGGTCACAAATCCAGAAGCTGCCGTCCTCAGCGGAAGAAGTGGCCCAGCAGAAGAGCCGGAACTGATCGAGCATTTTCATGAGCTCGACACTTCCAATAACAACCCTGGATGAGATTGTCTCGGTTGTGGAATCAAATGCGGAATGCAGGATGCTCCCGTCTGCACAACCTAAGATGAGCCCGTGAACATCAGACCATGCTGCTGCAGTAGGGGCTAATTCAAGCGATCTAGCCTTGTCGCTAAGCAAGGGAGATTGGGCTTTTAAATCACAATCGACCGCACTGATGGTTGGTGTTTCATAGAAGCCGATTCGGCTGCCAGTCCGAATGGCTAACTGTCGACCAGTCAGAACGTAGGCTTGTGACGATGTCATGATTTCCTTGGGAGTCTCATCATCGAAACGCCACTTGGCTTGGGGGATTCCATCAGGGCTCCAGAGGCTACCAGAGCCGTCAGCGGCCACCGAGTAGATTTCATCGTCACTGTTCCTCTGAATCAGTAATACGCTCCCATGATGAGCCTGCAAAGGAGGGGCACCAGCAACACTCGCTCGCTCTGAAGTGTCCCAGATTGCAATCGTTGAGACAAGTTGATTCTTTCTATCGCGATCAATTGAAGCTGAGATTAGATACTGTTGCTTGCCGCTGGATCGACATAAGCATTCGATCAAGGCATCATGCCCACCCAGCTTGCGATGCTCAAGCCCGACGTCATGCCATGTTGTGCAGAAAATCATGCTGCCTTGAGATTCAGAGAAAAAGAAGAGGCTATCTGAGTAGTTTAAACAAAGTAAGGATTGGACATCTTCGGGGAGGGAAGCTGCTCTCTCACTCTGTGCAAGTTGCAGATCTAGGCGAGAGGTTTGATTGGGAAGATTCTCCCCGGGGTCCGTAACTACGTACAAGCACTGCGAGGATTGCTGAGGAGAAAGACTGATCACCTCTCCCTCTAGCTGAAATGACAATCGATACGTTCCTTCTCTGATATTCCAGATTCGTATGGATCCATCTTTGCTGGCAGAAGCAACTTCACAACCATCAAGATGAACGAGATGGGTGACCCATGAATTATGAGCAGATTCAATCTCATGTAATGGCACGCATCTTCTTTTCAAGCTTTTTCGAGCGGGCTGAGGCAATGGCCAAACTTTAATGGAATGATCATCTGAGGCTGAAACAATCCAACTCTTCCCGTCAACATGACAACACACAAGGGCATTGATTGCTTCGTCATGCGCTTGAAACTCAAACTCCTGTCTGAGGTCTTCTAGTGACCAGAGGATGACTTTGCCATCCCAGCATGCGCTAGCGAAACGAGTAGGAGATACTTGTGTGATGGAGTACACAACGTTCTTGTGCCCACTGCCAACACGGGAATAACTGATGCTTCCAGAACGAAGATTCCAAACGCCTACCCGACCATTACTGCATCCAAACACGACCATCTCCTGCTCTTCAAAAGAGCAGAGGCAGAGGACGGCTTCATGGACAGGGATTTGTCGCAGAAGCTGGGTGTTACTCAAGCTGGGGAACAGCGGAATTGCCAGCTGGTTCTCCTTGCACATGAGTTCTGCAGCTTGACATAGATTGGCAATCTTGGCTACGGGGCTCCTACCGTCAAGACGGGACAAGATCTGAGTGGGCAGCTGGGACGGATATAGGCGCAAGGCCTGCTCAGCTTGCCCAAGAAAGCTATTGAGTTTTAGATTTGGAGCATCCAAGGCGTCAACACTATCTTCCTCCGTATCCCGCATGAGTTCATTGACGCTTGTACAAGTAAGCCGTGCCTGCAGCCAGTATATGTCGCCCAACAACTCATGTCGACGGGCAAGCCATTCATCTTTGGTAAGATAACTGCGCAGATGGCGCACTAAGTAGGGCCACTGATGTGTATGTTGAAGACTGATCTCATTGAGAGCCCATGCACGAATCAGAGCTTCTGCTTCCTTCGGATCAATATCATAGGGGTGCGAAAGTGGCAGTCCACTCGATTCATCAAGCTCAGTGAGCCACAAGCGCAAGGAACTGTGATCAAAGCTATAGTACACATCAGACGCCAGATTGGCACCTCGATAAGACTCTTTTCGAGAAGTAGATATCAGTGCGCCAAGATTAAGTAGCTCAGTGCGGATCTGCTTCTTGGGCACATTGAGGATTGCTGAAAGCTCCGAGAGACCAAGCGGCTCGCGTTGCTCACAAAGCAAACTGAGAATAGCCTGCATTAGCTTGTAATGATCTGAATCTATCCCACGAGGATAGGACCGACGGAATGTAAGCTTGTAGAATTGTCTCATTCCATGGGGCAACCTATCCAAGTCTCCTAGGCTATTCAGAGGAATAGAGCCACTCTCAATACCATCCAAGACGGACTCAACATACAACATCTTGCCGCCGCTCAGCTTTGGGTCACAGAGCTTGTTGGCGACCTGTAGGCTGCTGAGTTTTGCATTTTTAATCACGGCTTTCAATGAATCAACCTGGCAACGTGCGACTGTATAAGTGCGAAGGTCGTTAAGGTTTTCAGCGCTATCTGGCCTGATCGGAATATGCCGAAAATGCCTTGCTGTCAAGGACGTGACAACTTCGTCCTCATACCGACTCGTTGCTAGGATCCTCAACCATGGGGGCAGATTAGTCCCGGCTGCCAATAAGTCCGAGATCCCTACATCGCTTGGCTCTCCGGTGGCGGGACGGTATTTGAGGGTCAACTCAAGTGCATCTACCACAAGAAGATGATCAATTCCTGGAGCATCAATGTCATTCAGAAGTGACACGACGGCCTGATTCCATGCGTCTTCGGGCTGAAGCGAAGCATTTTTCAGTTGGTCCAGCAGCGCAACAGCATCAGGAGCTTGTAAGCGCCGGCGATATGCTGGCAAGTTTTCTGCTATCTGTGCTGCGATGCTAGTGACGAATCGCCCGGGAGAGAGAGTGGTGTTCTGCCCCCCCTGACAAAAGTGCTGGGCGACCAGCGGCAACCCCGTGCTGTTGTTCTCCACAAGCTGTGCCATAAAAGCCGTTTTACCGACCCCAAAACCGGCGGTAAGCAAGAGGCCTTGGGTATCACTGCGGTCCTGCAACCAGTTTCGAATCTGCGTAGACCACCAATCTCTGCCGACAAACCCCTTTGATCGCTGCTTGCAATAGGCACTAAATCTAAATGGAGACAGGAGAGGATCGGCAATTCCATGATGACCATGGGCAACGCTAGCGCTCGCCTCAGCCAGTCCGTGAAGCGCATCACTGATCAGTGAATACAAGTGATCGCGATTACCAAAAAGCTTGTGGATTCCATGCTTGCCTACCCTTTTGAGGAAAGCCCTCCTTTTGCCTGTGAATCGATCCTCCTTAAGGGCATGGCCAGGCAAATCGGTGTTGGCTGAATCCTGATCTAGCAAGAAGATGTATCGCCGCAGCCCAGCCTCATATGCCGCATCATACTCACTTTCTGTATGTGATATCCCTCTCGAGGTAAGAGAACCATACTTGTTTCCGAAAATCCCAATATAGACGTCGCATTCCTTGACGCGTTGAGCACAGTAATCTTCGGCAGTGATTGACTGTGCTCCCCAAGTGGCCATTTCGACGGCCACATGGCCTGCGGATTCGATGGCCTCTTTGGCTTTGGCAACATAGGAGAGGCCTTCTGGAAATTTGCCTAATTCAGAGGTGTGAGACAGGAAAATAGATAAGCGGGTGGCTTTTGAAAGACTCACATTCAGTCTCCGCGCATGGCGCCGACAATGGCCAACCGTTTAGTAGATGACATGGGTTTTGAATCGCCCTACTAAGCTTAGCAGATACCTGCAGTTTAGGCGGATTGCCAACCCTCAGGAGAGCGAGTCGATCATGGCCATTGGTCTCAGCGGTTACGGTTGTGACAGCATGGACAGAGCTGGCGTGACGAGAGGTGGCATGGCCAGCAGAGAAGGCCAGCGACATCAAAATATCGGACCCGTTCAAAGCACCTAGGGAGATCAAGCGAACGGGAGAGAAGACATAGAGGCGACAGTCTGAACCACCCTGTTGTCACTAAGGCTCTCTGGCACACAATTCGGAGTTGGATGCAGAGAGACTTTGGCCGCTATCCCTATGGCGGGCTGCTGCCGGAGAAGAACATCATTGCCGACAACGATGGCAAGGTGAGTTTCTGATATCAGAACAACGAGAGAAAGTCGACCTTCAACTCAAGTCCATCCTCCAGCACCAAGGGCAACACCTCCAATCCCCGCCGCCGCTCCCCTTGGTCATCGCAGGCCAAAGCAGCTCTTGGTGTTGCAGTGGCGATGGGGGCGCTTACCGGGTGCCAGGGCCAGGCTTTGGTTGTAAATCTGCCAGGCTGGGGTGGCAGATTGGATCTAGAACCCATCCAGACTGCATAAGCGACAACCCTACAAAATTCTAAACTAATGCCCGTGGCGGGCTGATGCGTTGGTGGGGCAACTAGGACGAAGCTGCTGCATTCGCCCGTGCGTCCGGCGGCGGACCAGAAAATAATTACCGTGGCCCCATCCGTATTTGATGAGACAGTTAATCGAATCACAAAGTGTGTACCGTTAGATCAAAACCGTGCAATTAGGACCCATGATGGGCGAATGCGTAGGTTACCTTTGATGTATGGCGAAGGCATTGGCCTTGAAACCTCTCAGGATGTGCCTAGCCCCCTGCATACCCCAGGTGACGATGTTGCGTTCGGGTTGAGCCGTCAGGAAAGAATGCGCATCAAATCTAGCTCCAACACCATTGCTAATGCCTACGGCGACTGATCCCATACCTCTCATCTTCGCGGCTGCCAGACCCTTTCCGGCGTCTGAAGTTTGGCTTCTGAAGTCCCCCGCCAGCGTGCGGCGCTGGGCCACAACTGGCTATCAAGCAAGCCAGCAGCTGCAGCCTTATCGTGCTTAGCATATTCATATCTTTGATCCTTTTCTCTGTGCCTGTATGGCCATGAAGAGATTCAGGCAAGACCAAAAGCAGCCTTCCAATCTCTCTGCCTGGCACCAATGATGGCCATCGTTTTGATCTTTAGTCAAGTGATCTAGGGATTGATTGCAGTCGAAGATATCGATGACAACAGCAACGTCATAATGGACCACATGTCAGGTGTACCCCGTCCGTTCCTCTTCTAGCTCCCCTGGCAGCAATGCGTTGCAGTCGATGCCTGAGAAAACGGGATCAACCACAGGCGGCCAGGCCCTCCTGCGCATTCCCCCCCTGACCGTGGCGCATGTTCCGCCGTGGAGCTGCTGCGGAAGCTGCGCGACGGGCCCCATGAACCCCACACCGGCAGGCCCCCACCTCGACACCTGCGTGCTGGTGTCCCTGTTCGACGACGAAAGCGGCAACAAGGCGGGGGAAATCTGGCTGGCCGCCTGCGCCACGGCGCTGCGGAGGCGGCGACGCGAACTCAGAAGCAGCCGGGCGAGCCAGATCAACCACGGTGGGGGGCCTTCCCCGAAGAGGCGTACCCAATACCCGCCCCGTTCTGCAGCGCTCGCCACGAAGACCGGCCTGCCGGTGTCGAAAATGGAAGGAACCCGGGCTGAACGGCCTGAAGCCGCTGGAGTTCGCACCTCCAATGGCTTCATCAACGGACGGGGTACGTCCCTTGCTGGATTTCCCACATGTTCTCTTGGGCAACAAAAGGGCCTCGTTTCACTGTTAATGCCCTGACGGGGCTGCTTCCCTGGAAGAAAGTCTCGAGCGACGCCTCTCTTTTGCTGCGATTGAGGTGAAGGTGTGACGCCCCCGAATGAGCTCCTGGCCGCGGCCCGTCAGTGTGGGGACGACACAGTGGGTGCGGTCCACCCAGAGGCCTGACTCACCGTTCTGCAGCACAAAGCACCAAGAACCAGCCTGCCGGTGACGAAAATGGGAACGACGACCCCGCAGCGGCCGGATCCGCGCCCCCAGTCCCCATGCCTGACGCCGCCCCCGCCGCTCCCCTCTCCGCCGCCGAGCTGCTGCCCGCCTACCGCGCCGCCGCTGCCGAGCGCGAGGCTCTCGGGGTGCCGCCCCTGCCCCTGAGCGCGTCCCAGGCCCAGGCCCTCACCGGGCTGCTGGCCGCGCCGCCGGCCGGCGAGGAGGCGTTCCTGCTGGAGCTGCTCAGCGAACGGATCCCGCCGGGTGTGGATGAAGCGGCCTACGTGAAGGCCAGCTGGCTCACGGCCGTCGCCCGCGGCGAGGCCAGCAGCCCCCTGGTGAGCCCCCTGGAGGCCACCCGCTTGCTGGCCACCATGATCGGCGGCTACAACGTCGGCGCCCTGATCGCTCTGCTGGCCAGCCCCGATGCCGTGGTGGCCGCCGCCGCCGCCGAGGGCCTCAGCCGCACGGTGCTCGTCTACGACGCTTTCCACGACGTGATCGAGCTCGCCGCCAGCAACCCCCTGGCCCAGCAGGTGGTGCAGAGCTGGGCGGCCGGTGAATGGTTCACCAGCCGGCCGGAGCTCCCGGCCGAGATCACCGTCACCGTGTTCAAGGTGGAGGGCGAAACCAACACCGACGACCTCTCGCCCGCCACCCACGCCACCACCCGCCCCGACATCCCCCTGCACGCCCGGGCGATGCTGGAAACCCGGATGCCCGGCGGCCTTAACCAAATCGCCGAGCTGAAGGCCAAGGGCCATCCTGTTGCCTACGTGGGCGATGTGGTGGGCACCGGCAGCTCCCGCAAATCCGCCATCAATTCGGTGCTCTGGCACACCGGCAGCGACATCCCCCATGTGCCTAACAAACGCAGCGCTGGCGTGATCCTCGGCGGCAAGATCGCGCCGATCTTCTTCAACACCGCCGAGGATTCCGGCGCCCTGCCGATCGAATGTGATGTCAGCGCCCTGAGCACGGGCGATGTGATCACGATTCGTCCCTACGCCGGCACAATCGAGCGGGCCGCGGGCGAAGCGGGGGCTGGGGAGATCGTGGCCCGCTTTGAGCTGCGCCCCAGCACCATCGCCGATGAGGTGCGCGCCGGCGGCCGCATCCCCCTCCTGATCGGCCGCTCGCTCACCGACAAGGTGCGCGCCCAGCTCGGTCTGCCCCCCAGCGACCTGTTCATTCGCCCCGTCGCCCCCGCCGACACCGGCAAGGGCTTCACCCTCGCCCAGAAGATGGTGGGCAAGGCCTGCGGTCTGGCCGGCGTGCGCCCCGGCACCAGCTGCGAACCGTTGATGACCACCGTCGGCAGTCAGGACACCACCGGGCCGATGACCCGCGATGAGATGAAGGAGCTGGCCTGCCTCGGCTTCTCCGCCGATCTGGTGATGCAGAGCTTTTGCCACACCGCCGCCTATCCCAAGCCGGTGGATCTCAAAACCCACGCCGAACTGCCCGATTTCATGGCCTCCCGCGGCGGCGTCGCCCTGCGGCCCGGCGATGGCATCATCCACAGCTGGCTCAACCGCATGCTCCTTCCCGACACGGTGGGCACCGGCGGCGACAGCCACACCCGCTTCCCCCTCGGCATCTCCTTCCCCGCCGGCTCCGGCCTGGTGGCCTTCGCCGCCGCCATCGGCGCCATGCCACTCGACATGCCCGAATCGGTGCTGGTGAAATTCACCGGTTCCCTGCAGCCCGGCGTCACCCTGCGGGATGTGGTGAACGCCATCCCCTACGTGGCGATCCAGCAGGGCCTGCTCACGGTGGCCAAGGAGGGCAAGAAAAATATATTCAACGGCCGCATCATGGAGATCGAGGGGCTGCCCGATCTCAAGCTTGAGCAGGCCTTTGAGCTCACCGATGCCACCGCCGAGCGCTCCTGCGCCGGCAGCACCATCAAACTCAGCGTGGAAACGGTGAGTGAATACCTGCGCAGCAATGTGGCGCTGCTCAAGAACATGATCGCCCGCGGCTATGGCGATGCCCGCACCCTGGCGCGGCGCATCAAGGCGATGGAGGCCTGGCTGGCCGATCCGGTGCTCTTGGAGGCCGACGCCGATGCCGAGTACGCCGCCGTGATCGAGATCGATCTGGATCAGATCAGCGAGCCGATCCTGGCCTGCCCCAACGATCCGGACAACGTGAAGCTGCTCTCCGAGGAGGCCGGCAAGCCGATCGACGAGGTATTCATCGGCTCCTGCATGACCAACATCGGCCACTACCGCGCCGCCGCCAACGTGCTGCAGGGCCAGGGCGAAAACGCCGCCCGCCTCTGGGTGTGCCCGCCCACCCGCATGGACGAGGAGAAGCTCAAGGAAGAAGGCTACTACGCCATCTTCGAGGCGGCCGGTTCGCGCATGGAGATGCCCGGCTGCTCCCTCTGCATGGGAAACCAGGCGCGGGTGGAGGACAACACCACCGTGTTCTCCACCAGCACCCGCAACTTCAACAACCGCCTCGGCAACGGCGCCCGGGTGTACCTGGGCAGCGCTGAACTGGCCGCCGTCTGCGCCCAGCTCGGCCGCATCCCCTCCAAGGAGCAATACCTGGCGATCGCCGCCGCCAAGATCGACCCCTACGGCGCCGAGCTCTACCGCTACCTCAACTTCGATCAGATCGAGGGCTTCGAAGATGCCGGCCGGGTGGTGAGCGCCGAGGAGGAGGCGAAGGTGCTGGCGGAGGTTTGAGCCGCGGGGGGCGGAGGATCGCCTCAGCGGCGGCGCAGCAAGGATTGGCAGGGACGGGCAGCCGCAAAGAGGCATCTGGGGAGCTGCCGTAACAAGCGATACGAATTGCCACGAAGACTGGACGGCCCCGCAGCCATGCCTACCGTCCGACTGAGCCGATCCCTTCCGCTTCCATGACCCGTTTCGTTCTGTTGAAACGCGCCGGCCTGGCCCTGGCCGCCGCCGGCGCCCTCAGCCTCACCGCCTGCTCCCAGGCCCCCACCGATACGGTCAAACAGGCAGCGCAACAGGCCGGCGAGGCCGCCAAGCAGGCCGCCACCGCCACCGGCCAAGCCGCCCTGGCACCGGCCATCAATCCCGTGATCGATCTGCTGAACAAGGGTCAAGCAGACCTCAAGGCCGGCAATCTCGGCGCCGCCGTCACCGCCATGGGCGGCTTCCAGTCGCTCTGGGAGAAGGCTGGCCCGGTGATCCAGCCCCTGGCCGGCGACAAGTGGGGCACCATCGACACCGCCGCCAAGGGCGTGATCAGCACCTTCGGCGGCGGTGCCAAGCCGGACGCGGCGGCCGCCGGCTCGGCGATCAGCGGCCTGCTGGGTCCCCTGAGCGCCCTGGCCGGCAAGTAACGGGAAGCCCCCCCCGCCATGACCCATCGCTACGGCCTGGTGGCACCCCCCGCGATCGGGCATCTCAACCCGATGGTGGCCCTGGGGCGGATGGGGCACGCCGGCTGGCCGGGGTGCCGCTGGAGGTGGTCACCCCGGGGGCCAGCGCCTTTCCGCCGGGCGCGGTCGACGCGGCCCAGCCCCAGCCCCTGGGCGCGCTGGCGCAACCAGCTGGGCAATGCCCTGCTCGACCGACTGACCGAGCCCTTGTGGCGCAACCTGAGGGGGAGGCACTCTCCCCGCTGCTGCGCGATGCCATCCCGTTTCCCTGGGAACGCTGCAGAACGGCCGCCCGGAAGTCTTTGCTCGGATCGCCGAGGCCTGTGCGCCGCTGAACGTGCAGCTGGTGATCAGCCACGCCGGGCTGATCACCACCCTCACGGCCCTCGACTGCGGCGTGCCGGTGCTGGCGATACCGATCACCAATGAACAACCGGGAATCGCCGCGCGCCTGGCCTCCTGCAGCGCGGGCAGGGCGGCCGGCGGCGTGGGAAGAGCGGCGGATCTGATCGAGCAGCTCAGCCTCGCGCCGCCAGAACAGGCAAGGCGGTTCGCAAGCCATTGAGCACCATCTGGGAAGCGATGGCGGCCACGATCAACCCCATCACCTGGGTGGAGATGTGCATCGCTGTCTCCCCCAACAGGCGGCCCAGGGCGGGTGCGAACCAGAACACCAGGCCCATCAGCGCGGCCAGCACCAGGCAGACTGCGGAATAGGCGAGCAACCCCGGCACCCCATCGGGATTGGCCTGGGAGCTGACCAGCAGCGCCGTGATCACGCCAGGCCCGGCGGAGATGGGGATGCCGAGGGGAACGATGGCGGGGGATTGCTTCTGCTGGCCCAGTTCGATGTTCTTCTGATGGGTGTCCGCCTTGCTCGACTCTCCCGATTTGCTGTGCAGCATCCCCAGGCCAATGCCAAACAGAATGATGCCGCCGGCCACGGAAAAGGCGCCGATGCTGATGCCAAATCCCGTCAGCAGCGGATTGCCGAGCCAGAGGGTCACCACCATGATCACGGCGATCGCAACGCCGGCCTGAATGGCGATGCCACGCTGCTCCCCCCGGCTGCGGCCGCTGGTGAGGCTCAGGAAGATGGCGAAATCCGCCAGAGGGTTCAACAACGCCAGCAGGGAGGTGGCGAACTGGATGAGGTGGGACGACAAGACGGCAGGAGGGAACGGAACGGTTCCTGCAGTCTGGCAAGGACCCAACGCCATGCCACTGCGGTTGCGGTTGCGTAGCTGAGGGAACAACCGGATAAGCCTGGCAGTCTTTCCTGGCATCGATGCACCTGACCCAGGCAGGAAGGCACTTACCGAGGGTGAGAGGGGTAGGCAGCCATATCGGGCTCCATCCAACGCGATAGAGTTAGCCGCATGGTACCTGGCCCAGCGCCGTACGCAGGTCCATCCTCGAGAGGCCCAAGTACGCCTTGAACTTCCTCTGGTCAGGCTTCTAGGACTCCTCATCCACGTGCGCGAACTCATCGCGGAGCTTCACGATCTCGCCATCGTTCAGTTAGACGAGGAAGCTCATCCTAAACATCTTCTCATCTATACCACAGGCCAGCTTGTGAAAAGGGCCATGTGTCGGATCGAGCCACGCAAACGGATCCTGCCTCAGCGTGATGAGGCCGTCGCGGTCCAACTCCCAGTCGAGCCTCTCGTAAGGCTTGATGAAGATCTCACCGGTGAACCCGAGAAGAATGCCCGACGCCCAAAGCTCGAGCACCCCAAAAGACCCAAAGCCGGCATCGCCCTTTTCCTCCTTATCGGGATTTCCGTAGAACGCGCCCATGCCCGACAACTCCACGCGGACATACGGCAAATGAGCCTTGTCGAGCTTCGCTTTCACCCGGAGAACCCGGTAGAGCATGCCTTCCTCTGTGAACATGCTCTGGCGGATGCCGCGGATCTTGTCATACTCGAGGCGCAAGCAGCGCGCCCGCCGCACGATGGCGCACATTCTCTCCAAAAAAGAGGGGCTTGCTCCAAATGTCGTCAACAAATGTCTCGAACGTAACTGCGCTCTCAATGAGGAACGAAGGGTTGAGGCGCGCTCCCTTTTCGCAGGCTTCGTCGATCTACTGGCCCTCGATCTGCAAGGGTCCCGTTGGTGTTGTACTTCTTTGGGAAATAGTGTTCTCCGGGGTTTTCTTCAGGCTCAGGCTACAGCGAGCAAGCGCGGCGAACGGACGCACCGTCTCCCCGCCGCTCGCAACCTCGATCCGCCGGAGCTTACAAACATGAGGCACTGAATCATGGTGGCCTCAGCACAGAAGCTCTTCGGTTGTCAATCCAAGGCACTGGGGGCTGGAGGTGGAGGGAGTCTTTAGATCAGGGAAACGGAAGTATTCACTTCGGCTGATAATGGCTCGACTTCCTAAGGGTGTAAAAAGCTCAATCTCCACTGGATCCCAGCGATGTGCGCTGAGAAGATGCCGAGTCTCCTCCGCCTCTGTGTGTCATTGTGTTCGCATGGATTTGTGCCTGGCAACTCCCAGACTGGCCTTTGGTTCCGTTCGCAAAAATTCGCAGGGTCAAGACACTCGGATTATCGGTCACTGCATAAGCAAGATTTTGATCTGCCTACCCCCTGGCTTTGTTGTCGAACTGGAGTCGGATCGCGATCTGCTTTTCAGGAATCCCTATAGAAACAAGATACACTGGTAATCGGACGGCCATTGATGAGCCAAAAAAGGAGTCGCAATGCAATAACGGCGATACCAATCAATGAATGAGGGGGTGAAATAAATGGCCCCTGGCCGGTTTTGGTACGTGCACGGCGCCGCCGCGCGGCTATCCCGCCAACAATCACCCCCGCCCCTGCAAGATGAAGCTCCCCGTCGCCGCGCCTCCCTGAACCAGGAAACCCTGCTGTTCGAGCCCGCCGTGCCGGAGGCGGGGGCGCTGCGGGTGGTGCTGGCCTTCCCGAGCACCTACTCGGTGGGCATCACCAGCCTGGGCTTTCAGGTGGTCTGGGCCACCCTGGCCCGGCGCGCCGATCTGGCCGTGCGGCGGCTGTTCACCGATTGCGGCGATCCGCCCCATGGCAGCGGTCGCGGCCGGGGAGCGGGCCTCGATCTGTTCGGCCTCTCCCTCAGCTGGGAGCTCGATGGGCCCGTGCTGCTCGATCTGCTGGAGCGAGAGCGCATTCCCCTCTGGGCGGCCGAGCGGGGCGACGACGACCCGATCGTGTTCGGTGGCGGACCGGTGCTCACCGCCAACCCCGAGCCGCTGGCCCCCTTCTTCGATGCGGTGCTGCTCGGCGATGGCGAGCTGCTGCTGCCCGCCTTCCTCGATGCCCTGCAGGCCTGCCGCGACGCCCCCCGAGCCGAGCGGCTGCGGCGGCTGGCCCGAGTGGAGGGCGTTTATGTGCCGGCCCTCTATGCCCCCCGCTACAGCCCGGACGGGGAGCTGCTGGCGATCGAGCCGATCGAGGTCGGCATCCCGCCCACGGTGGCCAAGCAGACCTGGCGCGGCACCACCCTCAGCCACTCCACCGTGATCACCCCGGAGGCCGCCTGGCCCTCGATCCACATGGTGGAGGTGGTGCGCAGCTGCCCGGAGCTGTGCCGCTTCTGCCTCGCCAGCTACCTCACCCTGCCGTTCCGCACCCCGTCGGTGGAGGGGAGCCTGATCCCGGCGGTGGAAGCCGGGCTGGGGGCGACGCGGCGGCTGGGGCTGCTCGGGGCCTCCGTCAGCCAGCATCCCCGCTTCTCGGAGCTGCTCAGCTGGCTTGGCCAGCCCCGCTTCGACGACGTGCGCCTCAGCGTCAGCTCGGTGCGGGCCGCCACCGTGACGCCGGAGCTGGCGGGCCTGCTGGCACGGCGCGGCAGCCGTTCGCTCACGATCGCGATCGAAAGCGGCAGCCAGCGGATGCGGCAGCTGGTGAACAAGAAGCTCAGCGAGGAGGAGATCCTCGCCGCTGCCGTCCACAGCCGCGAGGGAGGCCTCACGGGCCTGAAGCTCTACGGAATGGTGGGCCTGCCCACGGAGGACGACGACGATGTGGACGCCACCGCCGCCCTGCTGCTGCGGCTGCGCAAAGCCGTGCCCGGCTTGCGGCTCACCCTCGGGGTGAGCACCTTCGTGCCCAAGGCCCACACCCCCTTTCAATGGGAGCCTGTGCGGCCCGAGGCCGAAAAGCGGCTCAAGCGGTTGGCCAAGCAGCTCAAGCCCAAGGGCATCGAGCTGCGGCCCGAGAGCTACGGCTGGAGCGTGATCCAAGCCCTGCTCTCCCGCGGCGACCGCCGCCTGGCACCGCTGATCGCCGCCGTGCGGGGTGAGCCCGCCAGTCTGGGCAGCTGGAAGCGGGCTTACCGGGAGGCCGGCGGCTCGTCGGCTGGGCTGCCGGCGGCGGCGGGGTCACTGCCGCCGCCGCCACCTTGGCAAGCCCTGGTGCACGGCCACTGGTCGCCGGAGGCGGTGCTGCCCTGGCAGCATCTGCATGGCCCCCTGCCGGTGGCCACCCTGCGCGCGCACCGGCAGGAGGCGCTGGCGGGATCAGGAGAGAGTTTGCCTGTTTCCGAGAGTTAAGCCTCAGGCAATCCGCCCCTAAGCTGAAAAAAACTTGATTTTCGCGAAGGATATCCATGGGCCCCATGTCCTCCTCCACCGGCGGCTCTTCCACTCGCTTCGCCGTCTCCTCCCTCCCCGATCCCTGGATCCCGGAGGACCTTCCCCGCCGTCGCCGCGAGGGCTTCCCCTTCGGTCGCGGCGCCGAGACTTCCGGGCGCTTCACCCCGGAGGTGGACGGGGAGGCCGAGCCACTCCCCGTCGCCCCAACCCGCCCGGCCGTCCAGGCGGCGAGCTCAGCGAGGCCAGACGAGCGGAACCCGAACCCCCCCGCCATCAATCTCGATGCGATCGACAGCCGCTTCCACCTGCGCCGCTGCGCCTGCGGCGCTTGCAGCATCGACCGCCTGGGAACCGAAGGGGCTGCCGCCACAACCCTCAGCACCACTGCCACAGCCGCACCAGCTGCCGCCGCCAGCCTGCAGACCCTGGCCGACTACCTGCGCGTCGGCTACTGGCAGGCCGCCGGCACCGTCTCGCGCCTCTACAACCTCACCAGCAGCGGTAACAATCCAAACGGCGGCGAGATCCGCTACAACCTCAACGGCTGGAACTTCGACACCAACGGCGACGGCGTCGCAGACGGCGACCCGGATGGCCTGACGGCAGCACGGCGCGATCTGGTGCGCGAGGTATTCAAGCTCTACCAGGCCACCCTCGGCATCCGCTTCGTCGAGACCACCGCCACCGATACCAGTGTCGATATCTTCTTCACCGACAACCATTCCAGCTCGGCCTATGCCTATGCGGCCGGCAACTCCTTCAGCAACGGCATCGACTATTCGGTGATCAACGTATCCACCGACTGGTACTCCGGCCTCTCCGGCTTCGACACCTACACCGTCCAAACCTTTTGCCACGAGATCGGCCACGCCCTCGGTCTCGGACACCAGGGTCTCTACAACGGCACCGGCAGCTACGCCACCGACGCCCAGTTCGCCAACGACAGCTGGCAGGCGTCGATGATGTCCTACTTCAGCCAGACGCAGAATCCCACCACCGGCGCCTCCTACGCCTTCCTGCAGACCCCGATGTCGGTGGACTGGCTGGCGCTCGACAACATCTACAAAGCCAGTGGCTTCGGCATCGCCAATGCCTTCAAGGGTGACACCGTCTACGGGGTGGGCACCACGATCAGCGCAGCCGTCAGCCGCCTCTGGAATGAATTCAGCACCTACGCCGACACCACCGCCTACACAATCGTCGACGGCAGTGGCTACGACACACTCGATGTCAGCAACTTCAGCACAGACCAGCTGATCAATCTCGCCCCCTCCCAGGCGTCTTCCACCACCCCCTCCCGTTCCAACATCGGCGGCAAGATCGGCAACCTCACGATCGCCGTCGGCACGATCCTCGAAGCCGCCAGCAGCGGCAACGGCAACGACAGCTTCTACGGAAACGATGTCGCCAACACCTTCCGCGGCGGTGGCGGCAACGACAGCTTCTACGACAGCCTCGGCTCTGACATCTACTTCGGTGATGCCGGCATTGACACGCTGTTCTTCCGCGAATCCATCGACCTGTTTCGCTACCAACTCTCGGGCGACTCGCTGCTGTTCTCCCGCTCCTCCGGCAGCGTCGACGTGGATCAGGTCTGGAAAGGCCTCGAAACCCTCTCCTTCAACAGTGTTGCCTACACCTACGACCAGCTGGTGCAGAGCCTCTCCCTCCCCGGGCTGGCCAGTGTTGCGATCGGTTCGGTGAACGGCCTGGCGAGCGGTTCGGCCACCAACGCCACCGCCCTGTCCTTCAGCGGCACCCTCAGCCTCGGCCTCGCCAGCAACCAGTCGATCGCGATCTACCGCGACGGCCTGCAGGTGGGCAGCGGCGCCCTCAGCGCGCCCGCAGCCACCAGCTGGACCTTCGACCTGCAGGAAGCGGCCGGCAGCAACACTTGGAGCTACACCGCCCGCGTTGTGGAGGCGGGCAGCGGCCGGCTCGGCAGCCTCTCGAATCCGTTTTCCCTCACCGTCGACACCATCGCCCCCCTCGTGACGGTCAACGCGCTCGAGACCCAGGACACCACCCCCCTGCTGAGCGGCAGCGTCAGCGAACCGGGCGCCGTGGTGAGCGTGAGTATCGGCGGCATCAGCCGCAAGGCCCTGAACAATGGCAACGGAGGCTGGAGCCTGCAGTGGGATGACCCCCTCGCCGCCGGCCAGACCTACGACCTGGTCGTGAGCGCCACCGACGCCGCCGGCAACGCGGGCAACGACGCCAGCACGGGCGAGCTGATCGTGCGCCCGGACGACTTCGCCGCCGCCACCGGCACCATCGGCGCCGTGGCCCTGAACAGCAGCCGCAGCGGTGTGCTCGAACTCAGCGGCGACCGCGACTGGTTCGCCGTCGACCTGCAGGGGGGCCGCACCTACGAGTTCCGGCTCAAGGGGGCCGGGCTGGCCGATCCGCTGCTGCGGCTGCGCGACGGCGCCGGCACGGAGGTGGCCAGCAACGACGACATCTCCGCCAGCGACCCCGATGCGCTGATCCGCTTCACCGCATCCAGCACCGGCCGCTACTACCTGGAGGCCGCCAGCCACAACGATGCCGGCGCCGGTGCTTACACCGTCACAAACACCGACGTGACGCCGCCCGCACCCGCGGCACGGCTCTATTTCTCCCTGCAGAACACCGTCGCCACATCGTCCGCGTCGGTGCTGGGCGGCCTGACCGCCAACCCCAACGACATCCTTGCCTTTGATGGCAGCGGCTTCAGCACCTGGCTGAAGGGCAACAGCAGCGGCCTGGCTGGCGCGGTGCTGCGCGATTTCCAGATCGTCAACGCCGACGAGGTGCTGGTCGCCTTCATGAATCCGGTGACCCTCTCCGGCATCGCCTTCGACGACTCCGACCTGGCCCGCCTCACCCGCAGCGCCAGCGGCTGGAGCGTGTCGATGGCCTTCGATGGCAGCGACGTGGGCCTCACCACCAGCGCCGAGGCCATCGATGCGGTCACAGGCCTGGCGGATGGCTCGCTGCTGCTCTCCACCCGCCGCAGCGGCAGCGTTCCGCTGGGCAGCGGCAGCCTGAGCTTCGCCGCCGAGGATCTGCTGCGCTTCGCCCCCACCAGCCTCGGCGCCAACACCGCCGGCAGCTGGAGCCTCTGGGCCGACCTCAGCGACGTGGGGCTGAACAGCAGCAACGAGAACATCACCGCCGTGGATGTGGCGGCTGATGGCCGGGTGTTCCTCGCCACCCTGGGCAGCGCCAGCGCCACCGCCGGTGGCACCAGCGTCAGCGCGGCCAACGAAGACATCTTCGTGTTCCGCCCGACCAGTCTCGGCGCCACCACCAGCGGCAGCTTCGCCGCACCGCTGTTCTTCGACGGCAGCCTCTACGGGCTGGCTTCCAACGCGGTGCTCGGCCTCGACGTGCCGGTCTGAACCGCGGGCGGCCGCCAGGCCCGCAGCCCCGACAGCAACACCCAGCCGGCCACATTCACGCGGCTGTCGAAGTAGGGCATGTCGGTGGCGTGGAGGATCACCAGCACCAGCGCCGCGGCAAACCAGGCCCGGTCGAACAGGGGGCCCTGGAGGATGCCGCGCCGCAGGGCGCGGCCCAGCAGCCACAGCACCAAGCCCACCACCAGCACCGCCACCGGCAACCCGTGGCTGAGGGCCAGGTCGAGGGGAAGGTTGTGGGGATGGCCATGCCAGTGGCCGGTGCGCTGCGGGTAGATCAGGCTGAAGGCGGCGGCCCCCCAGCCCAGCCAGGGCCTCTCACCGATCAGCTGAACGGCCGTTCCCCACTGGGCCAGCCGGGTGATCGCCAGCGGCCGATCCGCGCCGTAGCGCAGATCGCTGAGGCGCGCCCAGATCGATTCCGGCACCACGAACCGGGCCGGGTTCTGCAGCACGGGGGGCAGGCCGGGCACCGTGGCGAGGGTGACGAACAGCAGGGCGGCCCCCAGGAACGGCAGCAGCCAGGGCCAGCTCAGCGGCCCTGTCACCAGTGGCAGCGCCAACACCAGCGCCCCCCAGGCGTTGCGGGAGTCGGTGAGGAACACCGCCACCACCAGGGAGGTGGCCAGAACCAGCACCACGCCGCGAGCCCGGGGGCGCAGCCTGCGCTGGAGAAGGGCCGCCAGCAGCAGCGGCCAGATCAGCGCCAGCCAGGCGCCCGCGATGTTGGCGTAGTCGAACAGCCCCGCCAGCCGGCCTTCTGGTTTGCCGCCGGAATGGAGGTGCCAGATGATCAGGCCGCCGAGGGCCTGGAAGGGGCCGTGCCAGCCCCACCAGAGCTGGCCCAGGCCCGTAAGGATCACAGGCACCGTGCCCGCCACGAGCATCAGAGCCACCCGTCGCCGGGCCGCCGGCTCGGCCAGATAGGGCTGATAGCCCCAGAAGGCCCAGAAGAAGGGCAGCCAGTTGCCCAGACCCACCCACGCCAGCCAGCCGCTGGTGGCCCCGAAGCAGCCCAGCACCATCAGCACGGCGGTGGCGAGCAGCACCCGGTTGGCGCCATCCGCCAGGGGGGCGGGCCGCCGCAGGCTGCCGACCACCAGGGCCACGAACAGCAGCAGGCCCGCCAGAAACGCACTGCTGGCCAACAGGAACAGCCCCAGCTGGAAGCAGCGCCAGCCCAGCGGTGAGGCTCCCTCCGGGCGGTGTGCCAGCAGACGGCGGTCGAGGGCGGCGAGGCGCATCGGCGCGGCCCGGGCAGGAGCCTCAATCAAACACCGCCGTGCGCCCGCGGTAGACCATCACCTGTCGCCGCAGAAACAACCTCACAGCCCTGGCCAGGGCGAGCCGCTCGCAGTCGCGGCCCTTGCGGATCAGGTCCTCCACCTCATCCCGGTGGCTCACGTGGGCCGTGGCCTGCTCAATGATCGGCCCGCCATCCAGCTCCTCGGTGACGAAGTGAGCGGTGGCGCCGATCAGCTTCACGCCCCGCTCCCAGGCCCGGTGGTAAGGCTGGGCCCCCTGGAAGGCGGGCAGGAAGGAGTGGTGGATGTTGATCACCGTGCTGAAGCGGGCCAGAAAGGCGGGGCTGAGCACCTGCATGTATTTCGCCAGCACCACCAGCTCGATGCCGTGCTCGGCCAGCAGCGCCAGTTGGGCCTCCTCCGCCTCGGCGCGGTTGTTGGCCGCCACGGGCACATGGGCAAAGCGGGCGCCGAAGTCCTCGGCGATCGGGCGCAGGTCGGGGTGGTTGGCGATCACCAGCGGCACCGTCATCGGCAGTTCGCCGGAGCGGGTGCGCCAGAGCAGATCGAGCAGCACGTGCTCCTGGCGGCTGACGAAGATCGCCACCCGCGGGATCTCATCGGAGAAGTGAAGCTGCCCCTCGCCGCCGAGGCGCCGGGCCAGGGACTCGGCGGCGAGGCGAATCGCCTGCCGCGGCAGATCGAAGCCCTCCAGCGCCCACTCGAGACGGCTGAGGAAGAGGCCGGCGCCGGCGTCGGTGTGGTGATCGGCGTGGCGGATGTTGCCGCCGTTGCTGGCCACCCAGCTGGAGAGCTCGCTCACCAGGCCGGGGCGATCGGGGCAGATCACCTGCAGGATCACCGAAGGGCTGCCCATCGGACCCGCTCAACGCAAGTGCATCCGCAGGGTATCGGCGGTGGCCCGCCGCACCCGCGCCTGGATCGTGTCCATGCCGAGGCGCTCATGGGCGGCCACCCGGTGGCAGCCGTTGAAGCCCCAGAGCTGGCCGTCCACCTCCAGCACGTCGATGGGTTCCTTCTGTCCCTCACGGGCGATCGAGGCCATCAGGTCGGCCACCTTGGCCTCATCGAGCTGGCACTGCAGGGGGCGGCGGATCGAGGCCAGGGGAAGGGTGGCGAGGCGCATGGCAAGCCCTCTAACTCATACTCATTCCGTTTTAGCCGCTCCGGTGCCCGCTGTGGCAAGCGGTTACAGCCCCGCCGCCGCGGCTTCGGGATCCCCATCCGCATCGGTACAGTCGCCCTGCCAGCATCCGTGCCGCTCCATGGCCGTCGCCAGCCAGCCCGTCGCCAGCCAGATCGCCGTCCCCAGCGACGCCCCTGCCGCGCCGGAGCGGCCCCTCGCGGGCCTGCGCCGCCTGCTGCGCAGCCTGATCGCCCTGACGGTGGCCGTGCTGCTGAGCGTGTCGGTGAGCGCCTGCAGCGGCGCCTCCAAGGCCGCCCCCGCGATCAGCCCCGAAGACATGGCCCTGATCACCCGCCAGGCGGAGGGCTTCCTTGACGCCCGCAACCGCCTGCCCGAGCTGGCCACCCTGGTGAACCAGCGCAACTGGGTGTTCACGCGCAACCTGATCCACGGCCCGATGCAGGAGGTGAGCCGGGAGATGCTGTACATCAACCAGCGTCTCCTCCCCGCCGACCGACCCGAAGCCCAGAAGCGCGCCGAGAAGCTGAAAACGGCCCTGGCCCAGCTCGATGAGGCCGCCCGCCTGCAGGACGCGGAAAATCTCCGCAAGGCCTACATCAAGGTGGCCAGCGGCTTCGGCCTCTACGCCCAGGTGTTCCCGCCCGAGGTGCAGGAAGCGCTGAAGCAGGTCTGATTCCCGCCGCCTTTCCCCATCGACGGCGCCTGGAGCCGGCCTGGCCTTGAGGGTGCCGGCCCCGCCGTCTGTGCTGGTGGTCGGGGCGGGCATCATCGGCCGGATGGCCGCCTGGCGGCTGGCGGAAGCGGGCCACCGCGTGAGGCTGGTGGATCCGGCCCTGGCGGACCCCCTGGTCGCAAGCGTGCCAGGCGCCGGGCATCCCACCAGCCTCAGTGGCAGCCAGGCGGCCCTGGGGGTGCTGATGGCCCGGGTGTTCCACCGCTCCAGCGGCCGGGCCTGGCGGCTGCGGCAGCGCAGCCACGCCCTGTGGCTGGACTGGCTGGCGGAGCTGGAGCGGCGGGGGCACCGGCTGCCGCGCCGGGCGGGGTTGCTGCTGCTGGCCGCCACGCCGGAGGAGATGGAGCGCCAGGAGCGAATCGCCGCGGACCGGGCGCGGCTTGGGATTCCCATGCGCGTTCTCGGCCCCGGCGACCTGGCGGAGCTGCAGCCGGCGTTGCCGGGCGCCCCCCTCGGTGGGCTGCTCTGCCCCGAAGACGGCCAGATCGATCCGGGGCCGTTGCTGGTGGCGTTGCTCCAGGAGGCCTGCGCGGCGGGGGCGACCAGGGGAGGAGGGGCAACCTGCGTGCCGGAGGCGGCGCTGGCGGTGGAGCGGGGGCCGGGGCAGAGCGGCGGGGCTGGCCGGGACAGGCGTTGGCGGCTGAGGCTCGCCAGCGGCGCTGTGCTGGAGACCGACTGGCTGGTGCTGTGCCTCGGCCTGGGCACGGCGCCCCTGCTGGCACCCCTCGGCCAGGCCCTGCCCCTGGAGCCGGTGCTGGGCCAGGCCCTGGAGCTGGAGCTGCCGGCGGATCCGGCCTGGACCTGGCCGGGAGTGGTGGTGTGGCGGGGGGTGAACCTGGTGCCACGGCCGGATCTGGGAAGCGGGCGCCTCTGGCTGGGGGCGACGGTGGAGCCGGGGGATCACGCCGCAGCCGCCACCCTGGCGGAGCTGCGCCTGCTCGGGGGCGAGGCGCCGCGCTGGCTCCGGCAGGCAAGGGTGGTGCGCCAGTGGCAGGGCCTGCGCGCCCGACCGCTGGGTCGACCGGCGCCGGTGCTGGAAGAGCCAGAACCTGGCCTGCTGCTGGCCAGCGGCCATTACCGCAACGGTGTGCTGCTGGCCCCCGCCACGGCGGAGTGGCTGGCGGAGCGGATCACGGCTGGTGACTCGGCCATGCCGCCAGCGCCAGCAGCACAAGCAATCCCAACCGATCCACACGCTGCCCGATCATGACTTTCGCCTGGGTTCTGCTGAACAGGAGCCGGCTTCCCCGTTCCCCAGCGCCCCCTGCCAAGGCAGGGGAGGGATCGAGCTGGGCTCGGGCGGAAAGCAGCGCTGCCTGATCAAGGCGCTCAAGGCTTTCTCTCTGGCGTTCTCGAGCCATGGCCTCCGGCCGACTGCGTCTACAGCTGCTCGGTTTCTCTCTCGATCTGCTTGGTTCTCTCTTTGCTCCGCTCAATCTCGCTCCTCAGCTGCTTCATCCGCAGTTCGTGCCGCAAGATGCGCTGCCCGTAGCCGGGATCGCGACGCCAGTTGAGCGTCGACAAAAACTGTCGCCACCGAGACAGCGATGCAAGGGATGCCCCACTGCTGGGGGAGGGGGACGGCGTGGCCGGCAATGGAGAGGTGGTCATAGGAGCTGAGCAGGGCAATCAGACCGAGGACCAGGCCGCCGAGGGCCTGGGGGATGCCCGGGCGATCCAGGCCGGGCCAGGGGAGTTGCAGCAGTGTTTCTGGCGGAAGCGGCAGCGCGTCGCTGCAGCCAGGGGGCGGAGGGGAGGCCGAAGGCGGTGGGGACACGGCAAGGACCAGTTGTCGCTGGGGGGTGGCATCGCCCCAGAGATCAGTGCCACCACCTGTCCCATTCCCCACCAGCCCTGGCCTGGCGGCACCAGGATCTCTCCATGCCCCGAGCCCCCAACCCCATCCCCCACCGATCAACCGCTGATGGTGGTGCCGAAAGGGGCCGACAGCGGCTGGGCCAGTAGCTGGCTGGAGATAGCGGGGCCGCGTCCCTTCGGTGTAAAACCCGAGGCCCGAATGCCCTGAACAGAGGGTCAACAGGGTGGAATGGCGGGCTGTCATTCCGGAGGCCCAGTTGCGCCTCTTACAGCAGCGATGAACAGGAACGT
>JBILGK010000054.1:0-16504 GCA_044351065.1 Cyanobium sp. | reverse complement strand
GCGAAAGGTCTTGGGGCTTTGCATGACCCATTCTCTTGCTCAGATCCATTGCTGTCACTGGGATCTGGGCAGATTCAGGGGTGTCTGTGGAGAGGCGCTGGGTGATCTATGCGCAACAGGCTCCTAGCTCCACGGCCGGCTGGGCAAGACGCTGCAGGTCTGCTCCCGCGCTGTTGTCGCCGCCATGGGCGTCAACGCCGATGGCCTCCGGGAGCTGCTTTGGATCAAGGTGGGCGACAGCGAGAGCGAGCCCTTCTGGCGAGAGTTACTCGCCAGCCTCAAACAGCGCGGCCTTACTGGCGTGCGGCTGGTGGACTCCGACGCCCACGGCCTCACTAAGGCCGTGGGCCGCATGTTTCAGGGCTCCAGCTGGCTGCGCTGCCGCGTGCATTTCGTTCACAACCTCCTGCAGACAGTGCCGAAAGCCCAGCAGGAGATGGTGGCGGCCGCCCTGCGCTCGGTTGCCAGGTGTCAACTACATAGGCGGGCGCCTATCTAATCGTCGCCGGACAATGTGCCGGCGCCAGCCATGCCATAGCCCAAAGCAGGCACTCAGGCCCCAGCCTGCGCCCTGGCACGCCCCTCAAAGAGCGTGCCGCACCGCTGGCGCCCGGGAGCCGGCGCTGAAGCCTGCGCCACCAGCAGGGCGCTCAGGGATGAATTCCTTGATAGGTGATTGCTGACCGTGCAAGGTGAACAAACGAGGCAACCCATCACCTCAGGAATGACAACCCGTCATTCTACCCTGTTCACTCTCTGATAAGGGCAGACGGGCCTCCGGACTTACACCACGCAAAGGGACGCGGCCTTTGCCTACCGCTCCGGCGCATGGAAGAAGGCCTGCAGGACCATGGCGATCAAGCCGATACGAACCAAGCCCTACACACCACAAACCAACGGCAAGGCTGAGCGATAGATCGCCTCTTCATTGAGGAGGGTTGAGGATATTGGCTTTCAGCCACCCCTTTAGCAGGGCGGTGGCGAGCTGTTTAAACAAGGGTTTGCCGATGCTCTCCCGCAGGCTGCGGGACAGCCCATCAGGCAACAATTCGAGAAGGCTGTCTGGGATGCTTCCAGGTAGGTGATCATGCCACCATTTCTCTGCTGCCTCATTGACCTCCTGTTGAATCTGCTCGTCTGCTCGCATCAGGTAGGCATCATTAATATAGTCAATTAAATTGTTCAGGCGATCAACGAGCTGGGACGCAATCTCCTGGCGTGTGGAGTAGCGCACTTCTCGCATCAAAAGATGCAAGTCTGCAATCTCATCGTGCTTGTCGGGGCCTTCTGCTATCCCCTGCATAAGCTCCTTGGCTTCCTCCCAGGAATTGATCGGGCACTGCTTGGTCAGGCTCCAGCTGAGCTTTTCCTCGTCACTGAGATTGGGATGAGTGTCATTTCGGGCCACAACCCAATCGATCTTCGGCATCGCACCATCGGCCGTTGGATCGAAGTTGATGAGTTGCTTCTCGTGTGCCTTTTTAAGTTCGGCGCGAGCAATCTCCCGGCCGATATTATAATCATACGCTCGAAACTTTTGCTCCAAGAAGCCGGAGAATGCGGAGAGCACATCGCCGACCAGGATGGCGTCGGAGGACGTAATCGTTAGCAGGCGGTTGCCGATTCCGGGTTCGCGGCCTAGCCGTTCCATGATGAAGTCTTGAAATTGCGCCTGCTGTACAACAGCCCCCACCAGGGCAAACAAGGTCTGCAGCAGGTCTTCCCTCTCTTGGGTGATGGAACCAACGGAAGCCGCCTTGGGCCCTGGCTTGATGAGCAGGTAGTAGCGAGCCGCTTCCTCCTTGCCCTCCAGCAGGGCATGGGCGAGCCCCACCGGTTCATTCTCAAAGACTCCACCATCGGTGTAGAGAAACTCGCCCTCCCGATTGGCAAATCTGTTGTTGGGTTGACTGCCCTTCAAGCCGGAGCGCTTGATTTGGCGTAGGGGGAACGCCAAGGGAAACGCCCCTGAGGAGATGCCTGCTTCTCGCACAGCGTCCCAATCGAGTGCCCCAGCCGCTTGCCAATGCAGGGAGCCTGTGGCATTGGGCACGAGGGCGAGCTCTTGCAGATTCCAAGATCCATCGTTCTTGCGTTCCACTTCACACATCATTTGATCCTTGAAGCGTGTGTAGCCAAAGGGTGGCGTGCCGGTGGTGGGAATTTCATACGGGTAACCCTTCAGATTAGCCATGGCGATGCCCACACGAAGACAGTTGGAAGCGGCGGGATGGGGCTTCAACGTGCCGCTCTCGTTTTGTTGTTTCAGCGCCTTATCGGACAGCAACAGCTGCTTGGCGATGCTCTCTATAATCTCCACACTGAGGAGAGACCGTTTCTGATTATTGACCTTGTTATCCAGCAGTGGAACAATGTCAATCATCTCCACCCAGGCTTGATACAGCTTATTGTCATAGGGCGATCGCAGGCTGCCGTCGTCATAGAGAAGGTTTTGAGCCAGGATGGCAGCCGTCATGCCACCTGCAGAAGCACCAGTGATCTTGTCAATCTTGATTTTTTGTTGCTCATCGGTTTCTCGTTCGTTGTGCCTTGCGACCGCTTCCAGCACCTCGTACATCACGCCAGCCTCATAGCTGCCGAGTGAGACAGCGCCACTGATGACTACCGCAAGATTCTTCGTCATCAGCTTCGGCCTCAGAGTGCGTTGTCACTCTCGATTGAAGCCCACTGCGTCATACCCCCTGCCTAGGGGTGCGCTATTGATATGACTCTTCACATCCATGCACTCCTCAGCGCCGTCCAGGTGTCCGGTTCGGCTGGTGCATAAGAACAACACGAATTTTGCCAGATACTCCCATCCTAGAAGCAGATTAAAGTTTTTGCGGGCATCTGTATGATGCTCCTGATGGTAAGCCAACAAGTGCCAGTACACCTGATGGACCAGCCTGGTGACATACGAGATCTGCGTCTTCTTGCTGTCCCATGGGTCATCCGCGTGCAAATAGGTGTGCACGTAGCTGGTCATGAAGAATGGGCCTAAGGCCACACCGAGCCCCAGTGGCAGCCACTTTGGAGCGGCCAGAAGATAAAGGAGTGCAATCAAGCTGATTGGAACACCAGCAAAAAGAAGGAGTGCGTCCCAGGTTGGATTGATCAATTCCCCGAACTCTGTTTCACGCAGTTGTTGAATCGTCTTCTGACTAAGTTGTTGTGAGTTGACGATCCGTTGCCTCGACCAAGAACTAGAGGAGATGAGTGCGTGGTGAACAAGATGGTTAAAGCGTGCTTGCCGCAAGGCAGCTCCCAACCTTCCAAGGCGTCGCCAAGAGTAGGACTGTTTAGGGTGCGCATGAAGAATCGTTCGATGGGCGAAGCTTTCCCAAGCACTGGCGATGCAATAGGCCAAGCAGAAGAGACCCAGCTGGTTGATTGCTCCTGAAATGATGTTCAAGGTTTGATGGCAGCACGATCAATGCTATATCAGATTACGGTGGACATGTTTTGGCACGCACAATGCAAGCAATTAAATTAGATGAGGCGCGATCAGCCTCCAATTGACTCCAGCAGATTGCCACGAATCCACGAAAAGCATCCCTTGGTTACGCACCGCCTGTCGTCGGTGCAGCCTGCCGGCAGCCAAAGCATGCGAGATCCTGGATCAGGTGGGCCTGCTGCTGTCGATCGCCACCCGCGATGACGATCTGGGACAAGCAGGCTGGGCTGCTGGGGTGAGGTGGTGTCCGGCTGAGGGCAGGTTCGATCAGAGCGGCTCGGCGCCCTCACTCTGGATCGCCAGGTAGGCGTCGTAGGCAAACAGGCGATTGCGCCGGCCGCCCGTGATCTCTCGCGCGACAGCACGATCAGCAGCCGGCCCAGGCGGCCGTTGCCATCCAGAAATGGGTGAAGGGTCTCGAGCAGCACGTGGGCGAGCGCAGCGCTCACCAGCACCGGCAGGGCTTGATCACTCTGGGGAGGGCCGTCGATGAACTGCTCGAGCTGCCAGTGCTCCTCCACAGCCCTGGCCTGGCAACGGCGATGGGTCCACACCTGGACTAACCTCAGCGTAGAAGCGGAGCCCTCCATGCGAACTGTCAACGTTCACGAGGCCAAAACTCAGTTCTCCAGGCTGATCGATGCCGCCCACGCCGGCGAGACGATTCTGGTGGCCAAGGACGGAAAGCCCTGGGCGCGGCTGGTGCCCCTGGAGCCCGCCCAGCCCCGCCGCCAGCCCGGAGTTCTGCGTGGGCTCCTCCAGCTTCCCTCCACCGAAGAGCTGCTGGCTCCCCTGCCCCCTGATGAGCTCGATGCTTTTGACGCTCCCTTGCCCGTTTGATGGCCCCATCCCTGCTGCTGGACACCCATGCCCTGCTCTGGTGGTTGGCGGAGCCGGAGAAGCTTTCGATGCCCGCCCGGGCGGCCATCGGTGATCCAGCGGCCAAGGTTTTTGTGAGTGCTGCCTCAGGCTGGGAGCTCGCCACCAAAGCGCGCCTGGGCAAACTTCCCGGCGCCGAAGGGCTGCTGCAGGATCTGCCTTCCCTCCTGCAAAACCAGGGTTTTCAACCGTTGTCCGTGCAGTTGAATCATGGCGTCCACGCCGGTGGCTACCCGCAGGCCCACCGGGATCCCTTCGATCGGCTTCTGGCGGCCCAAGCGGAATTGGAGGGCCTGCAACTGGTGAGCCTCGACCCGGCCCTTGCCACCTTCCCCTGCCGCCTGCTCTGGTGAAGGCATGAGCACCTCCACCGAGGTGCGAGAAGAGCTGCTTGATCGCCCCCCCAACCGCTGGTACCAAACCGGTTTCCTGATCCCAAGCGAAACCAGCCTCGGCGACCGCGCTGACGATGGGGCCGACGACACCGGTGCCAGTGAAGCCGGGTCGGCGCGGCGAATGTTCTTCCCTTGCTCCGTTGGCTTGTGCCTGCTCATCCCACCAGCCACTGGGCTGGATGTCATCGTGCATTGGGCCGGCTACAAGCCCACCGCTCCGCCAGAAGACAGCAAGGCACATGAGGCATGTTTGCACGCCTCACAGTGAGGTACTCAGCCTCTCGGCCGAACGGTTTGATCCGAACGGCCGATCAGCTCAGTCCAAGAAGGTGCCCGGCAGCGATGGCCTGGTGCCTGGCGACCGAAACCCTGCGGCGCGCCTTGCCGGCAACGGCGGAGCCGATCTGCTCGCTCAACGCCACGGGTCTCGAGCGGCTGCTGGGCATGGTGGCCAAGGACACGAACCAGCACCTCGCAGCCTGCGGGCTGCAGATCCGCAACCCGCGGGGGGAATGGGAGCTCACCAATGCCGGACTGCAATGGACCGAGGCCCTTCCCTACTGCCGCGGCGGCCATAGCCGGATACCAGATCCTCTGGAACCCGGCCGTTGTCGACGTGGTGCGGGAGCTGGGCTGATGGAAGGTCAGGCCACAACACCGACGACTGCGCGCCAGCGGGTCGGGGTCACAACGGCAGAAGCGTGCGCAGATCTGGGGATGAGCCGCGAAACCCTCCGCCAGCTGCGGCTGCGGGC
This sequence comes from Cyanobium sp., assembly GCA_044351065.1. GTDB lineage: Bacteria > Cyanobacteriota > Cyanobacteriia > PCC-6307 > Cyanobiaceae > Cyanobium. Next base: position 11,021 of record JBILGK010000054.1, on the reverse strand, counting down.
TTTCGGGCTGCCAGGCTTTGGCGGTCTCTGCTCGTCCGTGCAAGGCTGTGAGAAGGACCTTCTCACATGCCAGCAGTCCCTGAGTGGGATGTTTTGCTCCTCCTGCGGGCCCTCAGCCAAACGGGGTGCCGGACCAGCTGGAAGCCATCCGTGATGGCGTCGTGAAGCTCTACGGGGACTTCCAGGAGGGCGTTCCACTGGAGCAAGCCATTGCCGAGCTCAGTGCTGCCATGGCTGAGGCGCAGGCCAGCCGCGACACGCCCAGGCCGACCAGCGGCACCTCTGCCCCGCTCACCAGTGCCCCGATCCCCGCAGCAGCAGGCCGCCCGGTCGCCGTCGACTGGCCTGGGTTGATCCGCCGCTACCAGCAGCCCAGGCTGCGCAGCGGCGAAATCAAGGAATCGACCCGGGAGCGGCTGTAAACGCCGCGGATGGCCCTGCTTCGTCCTGGCGGTGGGCCAGCGGGAGCGCAATGCTGGCTACCCAGAGGCTGCTTAGCGCTGAGGCCTCCCCCATGGCCGACTCCATGCACCCTGAGCTGGATCAGCTGCGCCGGGAAAACGCTCGTCTGAATTGGCCTGCTGGAGGCCCACGGCATCGCCTGGAGATCCGGCGAACCTGCCCCAACGGAACCCGCGCCGATTTCGAAGGCAGAACCTGCCAACGGCCCCAGTTCCACGCAGGAGAAGGTGGCCCTGTTCCGTCGTTTGTTCCGCGGTCGCGACGACGTGCATGCCCTGCGCTGGCGGAGCAACAACAGCGGGCGCTCGGGCCATGCACCGGCCTGCGCCAATGAGTGGCGCCCAGGCATCTGCGAGAAGCCACGGATCTCCTGCCGCGACTGCAACCACCGCGAGCTGCTGCCCCTCAGCGATGCAGCGATCTACGGCCATCTGGCCGGAGACCACACCATCGGCCTCTACCCCCTGCTGGAGAACGACCATTGCCACCTGCTTGCCGTCGACTTTGATGAGCAGGACTGGCGTGACGACGCCAGGGCCTGCCGCAGCCACTGCTCAATCGCCTGATTCGCCTCGCCGCCTTCGCCAACCCGGCCTTTTACAAAGCCCAGGCGCTGCGCCTGTCGGTGTGGGACAAACCGCGGGTGATCGGCTGCGCCGAGAACTTTCCCCAGCACATTGCCCTGCCGCGGGGCTGCCTGGAACCCGTGCAGACCCTGCTGCAGGAGCAAGGCATCAGCTGGGAGCTGAAGGATGAACGGCAAAGTCGACGAATGCCACCACATCGCGGCGGCGTCCTTTGAGGCCATCCTGCGCCAGGTGAAGGCCCGTTACGTGCTGGGGCTGTCCGCCACCCTGTTGCGCCGCGACGGTCTGCAGCCCATCCTGTTCATGCAGTGCGGCCCCATTCGCCACACCGCCCAGCGGCCTGCCGGAGCGCCCCAGATCCTGGAGCTGGTGAGTCGCACCCATCAGCTCGATGGGCTGCCAACCGATCTGCCGATCCAGGCGCTGATGCGCCGGTTGGCGGAGGACCAACTCCGCACAGATCGGATCGTGGCCGAGGCCCTTCACTGCTGGGGTGATGGCCGCAAGTTGCTGCTGCTGAGTGAGCGGACGGACCACATCACAGCGATCGCCGCCGCGCTGGCCGAGCAGGTGCCAAACCTGTTTCTGCTGCATGGCCGCCTGAGCGCGCGCCAGCGCAGCGCCACCCTGGCAGCACTGGAGCAGCTGCCCCCTGAGGCGCCCCGCATCGTGCTGGCCACCCCGCTGCTGGCGATGCCGGTGTCCTGGAAGGGCACGCTGCAGCAATACGCCGGCCGCCTGCACCGGCAGCAGGCTGGCAAAACCAGCGTGCGGATCATCGACTGGCTCGATCTCGGCCATCCGGTGCCGCAATGCATGTGGGAGCGGCGGCTGCGGGGCTATCGGGCGATGGGGTACGAGCTGACCTCGACCCAGCAGCCCTTGTCAGACGCCAACCACGTACGGCTGCCCCCCGAACAATGAAGAAGTTGCAGTTTGGTGTGCCATGTCACCGGCCGAGACTGCCCTCCATGCGGCGATCGAAGCGATCGACGAGCCCCGCTCCGCCCGGATGGACCAGCGCACCAAGCCCTCGGTGAAGGCCAGCATTGAGGCCTCCGCCTTCGTGGTGATGTCGGCGGATGCACTCCCTTTGCCGGGCCACCAACCCGCCCTAGAGTTGGTCATCGAGATGGTCAACGGCGATGGTGCAGGTGACGGTTGCGGAAGCCAAGACCCAGCTCTCCAGCCTGCTGGATGCGGTGGAAGCCGGCGAGGCCGTGGTGATCACCCGCCGCGGCAAGCCCATCGCCGAGCTGGTGCCCCGCATCCATGTGCGTGATCTGCTGCCCCAGCTCGCCGCCATGCGAGAAGCGTTGCCAGAGCAGCAGGCCAGCGGCGTGGAGACCCTGCGGCTGCTCCGGGACGAATCTCGCCCCTGATGCTCTACATCGACACCTGTGTGCTGCTGGCCGTGCTGATGCCAGAAGTGCACTCCGCCGTCGCGGCGGCATTTCTGGAGGAGGCCAGTGCACCGCTGGCGATCAGCTCGTGGAGCGTCACCGAGCTCCATTCCGCCCTCGGCTTGAAGGTGCGCACCAAGGCCCTGAGCCACGCGCAGGCCGAGACGGTTCTGCAGGGTTTTGAGCGCAGCCTGGCGCCGGGCCTGCTGGTGCTGGAGCTGGAGCCGCAGGACTTCCGCAATGCCAACGCCTGCCTGCGCGGCTGGAGCACGAGCTTGCGCGCTGCGGATGCCCTGCACCTGGCGATCGCCAGCGGCCGTGGCGCCACCCTCTGCAGCCTGGACGCACCGTTCGTGGCAGCGGCCCAACAGCTGGGCCTGCAGGCTGAACTCCTGGGAGCAAGTGGCAGGCCAGTCAGGGATTAAGCGCTGCGCTGCCGTCAGGCCCACACGAGCCGGGCCCACCCCGGTTTGCAGCCCCGCTCCTGCTCCCGTTGCAGCAGCTCCTCGAAGGTGCGGCAGCCAGCGGCCGGGTGCGTGCGCCGCGGCCGTTCCCGGGCCTGACGGCCTTGGCCGTACTGATTCGAGGTTGAACCCCGCTGGACGACTCATGCCCCGCCTGGAGGGGGGCTGCTGGGCCGGTTCCCTGGTGCGAACCAACCCACTTGCCGCCGCATCGGTGTGGAGATCAAACGAGATGCACCACGGGCTGGAGCTGCAGGGCGGCAGTGGTTTTGGCCAGGGCCCGATCCAGGGTGGCAAAGCGGACGCAACCCTCACTGCGCAGCAGGTGCAGAGCGTCGGCGAAGTCGAGCCCCTGTTGATGCCAGGCCAGGGCATTGCGCACCAGATCCTCCTGCTCAAGATGCACCTGACGGATCGCCATCAGACCCTCCAGCGCCGCGATCACCGCGCCGCGCTCCAGCCGGTAGGCGCCCCGCAGCACCCACTCCAGTTCCAGCACCACGGTGATCGGCACGAAACAGGCCGGGCTGGCATCGATCAGGTCGGCCACGCGGCGAGCCTGCTCCGGATCGTCGCCCGTGAGCAGCCGCACCAGCAGGTTGGTGTCGAGGGCGATGGGCAGCGTCATGGCAGAGCCCGACTGGCGAAGAGGGCCGGATCCTGCTGCTCCAGGGGAATCGCTGGCCCGCCGTAGCCGGTGCAGCCGATCAGGGCCTTGGCACTGCTGGTTTTGCCGGAGCCGTGGGGGCGAAGCAGCAGCCCATCCGCTTGCAGGGACAGTTCCAACCGATCGCCGGGGTTCAACCCCAGCAGCTGGCGCAACCGGGCGGGAATCACCAGCTGGCCCTTGGAGGAGAGCGTCAGCAAGGCATCCATGGGAAGTACTGCGGACGTCTTACAAGGGTAAGCCATTCGAGGCGTTGCGGTTGGCCTGAGGGCGATGGAGGGACATTGGGGGTTCTTGGCCAGCGTGTTCCTGAGTGAGGGAAAAAGCCTTGCGCGGTTCCGCCAGGGTCATGTCCTGCCGAACCTGTTCTTTGCGCTCCTCGATGCGCTGACGGCGCTCCGGGCTGAAGTCCTTGGTGAGTACAGAGAAGGAGCGAACAGCTGGCATCAGAGAGGCCCCCTGATCGCGTCACAAACAATGGTTCCGATGATGCCAAGTCCCCACTTCTTATCCTCCTGGCTGGATGCGGTAGTCACGGTGGAGACCATCGCAATCAGGATCGCCACAATCAGTCCCATTCGCAACCAATGCTCTCTTGTCTCCTTCTAGCGTCGGTGAGCTTCCTCCTCGGTGGAAGCCAGAGGAAACCCTAGAGGGCCACGATTTGCCGGCTCGTTCCTTCGGCAGACTGAAGAATGACAGCGCCGCCTTGATTGACCTCAGCCCTGGCATGGGCGTAAAGAGCCATGGCGCGACGAATGATTTCGTTGCGCGTGGTTTCATCTTCGCGCGCGAAGGCGTCCAGATCGCGCTGCAGATCTTCGCTGACCCTGACCTCTAGGCGTGGCATGGCTTTGCTGCTGAAGACAGTGTGAGTGATGCAGGCCAGCCCCGCATGAGCCTGGCCTGCACCGGAAGTCTACCGGGAGTCACCCGGAAGAGGGCCGGGACCGCAGGGGGAGAGTGGGGCATGGCATTCACGGCGATCACCCTTCGCAGGAGCCCGGAGGAGGGCGCGGCAGGGGGCGTTGGCAGATGGCAGGCGGGATCCAGGGTTTGAGGCAGTCAGAGCCTGGATTCTCCTGGATCCTCTGATCAGGTGAGACCGCTCGAAATCCCTCTGGAAGCGTCAGGGTCTGCCAAGGTTTTCTGGCAACGCGAAACCCTGGGCCTGGATCGCCCGCAGTGGTTGGCGAATCCTTCGCGCGGCTGCCAGCGGCACCGCGGAGTGCTCCCGCCCATTCGATCGGGTGATGGCGGGCTCCTGGAGCTGGCCAGAGCCGCAGGGCCTGCCTCCGGCCGATGACGGCATGCGGCTCTCGCCGATCGCACTTCTGCGGTTCGACTGGCTCCACCGTCCGTGGCGGGAGGCTGCCTTGCCCTGGCCTGAGCTGCCTGCTGCCGGGCCGGGGCCGTGGAGGAGAGCCTGAACTTGCTGAGCCCCCCACCACCACCAGCGCCACAGGGGCCGCCGCTGGTGGTGGTGGGGGCCTGCGATCCTTGCGGAGCTCGTCCTGATCAGGTGCCGTTCCAGGACGCCCATCTCCAGGCCAGATCCCGGGATGGCAGGTCGGATGGGCAGCGCACGAAGGAATGGGCGGCCATCTGAGCGGAGACAAGAGACCGTCAGCAACATGACAGCCCTTTGTCGACGCCACGCCAGCCTGCAGGCAGCACGCTGTTTAGGGTTTAAATGTTCAACACACTCTGAACATGGCAATCTACGAAGAAAGGATCACCGGAACCCTGGGATATGTGGGCACGCCAGGTGCTCCCATTTTCCATTTCGATCTCAACGCAACCATTGGCGCAGGATCTGATCAGACTCTGCGCTGGCCGATCAGTGGCACAGGGAAGATCACCCAGGCCATCGCCCCGCCAGACGGTGAGCTTACGATCCCGCATCTGAGTGGCTTCTGCTATAGTCTCGGCCCAAGTGTCTTTACGGTTCTAACCGGCAGCTACATCCAGCCAAGCAGTGGAGAAAGCCTGCCTTTCGAGGCCATTCTTCACTTCACAACGAACTGGCATACCGGTCGTGGCAGCTTTGCCTACGGAGGCGGCAAGATCCTTCATGCTCCGGTCAATGCAACCACCCCGGACGCTGCGGAAGCTGCAAGACGCTCTCCTGTCATCGTTCTCTATGGTGTAGCCATCCAAGAAGCCCTGCAAACCGGCGACCTGGAGAAAATGAAGCTAGTGGCCGAACAAGCCGAGAGTTGGTTGCGTAATTCGGATGAGGTCTCCACAACACTCAATGCGCTCAAGGAGCAGATCAAGCGCCTCGAAAACTGAGCTTTAGCCACCCGGCCGTTGGCCAGGCCCAGCCCGCAACGCTTGGTCTTCCAAGCCAGGGGGAAGGGCTTGGTCAATGGCTTGCTCCCAGGGGTGGCGACCATTCTGCGGCGACAAGCCACAGCCGAATCTCATCCTCTTCGGGCGGATGTGAAGGAAGCAGAGGCTTCGCAGAGTTCCGTCAGCTGGCCAATCCAGGCTAACCAGCTCAGGCTCCTTAGGCCTGGCTCTTTAGGTCTGGCTTCCGCATTCAGGATCCCGTCCAATCCGCTCGATCAAATAATCTTGTCATTTGGTGATGACAAGTTCAATACAACCCTATTCCCAGCCCCGTCGCCCGTCGATCGCCATGACCAATGTCAGCAAGCCACCTGCTCGTCTGCGATCTGCAGGAGACTTTGAAAATCATGTGCCCGTCCATGTCGTATGGGAAATCACATTGGCATGCAATTTAAAATGCCAACATTGCGGCTCACGGGCTGGCAAGGCTCGCCAGGATGAGCTGAGCACAGAGGAGTGTTTTGACGTTATTGATCAGCTAGCAAAGCTCGGTACACGTGAGATCACGCTCATCGGCGGCGAGGCTTTCCTTCGGTCAGACTGGACTTTACTGATTGATCGAATTGCCAAACATGGAATTTATTGTGCGATTCAAACAGGTGCCCTTCATCTCACAGAGCGAAGACTTCAGGAAGCCATCAGCGCCGGCTTGAAGGGGATCGGCATTTCCATCGACGGCCTTGCGAGCCACCATGACCGAATCCGGGGTGTCCCTGGTGCGTACGCCATGGCGATCGAGACGTTGCAACGGGCACGGGAGGCAGGCCTTAACCGAAGTGTGAATACCCAGATCGGCCCGGAAACCATGGCCATGTTGCCCAGGCTCATGGAAGAGATCAGCGCGGCGGGAGCGAAGCAATGGCAACTTCAACTGACAGTGGCGATGGGGAATGCTGTCGACAATGACCATCTTCTGCTCCAGCCCTACCAACTACTGGAGCTCATGCCTCTCTTGGCTGATCTTGCCGATGCCGCAAACAAGCGTGGGATGCAAATCATTATCGGCAATAACATCGGCTACTTTGGCCCCTACGAATCCAAACTGCGTGCCTTCAATGACAGCCTGATGCACTGGTCTGGCTGCAGTGCTGGCCATACGGTGATTGGCCTTGAAGCGGACGGCACGGTGAAGGGATGCCCTTCGCTTCCCAGGGCAGGGTATGCAGGAGGAAACGTCAGAGACCTTACGGTTGAGCAGATTTGGCAAAACAGCGAGGAGATCCACTTTGGCCGCCTGCGTTCCGTTGATGATCTCTGGGGATTCTGCAGAAGCTGTTACTACGCAGACGTCTGTCGTGGGGGGTGCACATGGACCTCTCATTCGTTGCTTGGCAAACCCGGAAATAATCCCTATTGCCACTATCGAGCCCTCAAACTGGACAGCCTTGGACTACGCGAAAGAATTACCAAAGTAAAAGAAGCACCTCTGGATCCATTTTCTATTGGTGAGTTTGAGCTGATTCTTGAGCCCAAGAGCGGCATCCTGCATGGCGAGGATCACGTCCATATCGAACCGCCGGCAGACGACATTCATCCACGAGCAATCCTGGAGTCACGGCAACCAGCAAATGGCGGCAAAGGGCGTGTTCCACAGCAAATTGAGCCGTGTGGAGCCTGCCATCAATATGTCTATCCAGACGAGACCACCTGCCCTCACTGCAAAGCCAATCTGGACCAAGCGCGTCTTCTCTACGCAGAGCGAAAACAAAATGCCCAAGCCCTCGCCGCCAAGCTCCAAGCCGTCCTGCAGGCCTCCCTGTAAGACCCGCGCTAGGTTGGCGTCGGAGGCCTCCGGCTCCAATCGCAATAGCAGCGATCAAAATCCATCTCTGGGGCTTGGCTCTTGCGATTGAACCGGGGGGCGAACAAAGAGGGACTGTCAGGGGAACAACGAGATCTCGATGAGCTGGAAGCGGAGCAGGCCCGGCGGTGGGGGCGTGATGTGCCCCCTGTCAAGCGACGATCGTCCGGGGTGCAACCACCGCCCCGCAGCAGCGCGGTCCGCGGCGGCCCTGGCCGGCCCTGTTCCACCAGGCGAGCAGCAGCGGCTGGGCGCTCCTGTCGCCGCCGACTACGACGACCTGCTCGGAGCGGCCTATGAGGGGCTGTGCAAGGCGGCCCTGGACTTTGAGCCCCGCCGCGGCCATCGACCGTCGAGCTACGTGGTGCCCAAGGTGCGCGGCGAGCTGCTCCATCACCTGCGCGATACGGGCTTTGCCCTCTCGATCAGCCATCGGCTGCGGGAGCTGTGGCTGCGGGCCCGGCCGCCGCTGCCCCTGCATGAGATCACGATCCTGTAAAGCCAGTGCTGGCCAGCGATCTGGCCTTTTTCGGTAGCCTCCTCCACCTGCTCTATCCCATGGGCACTTCCACCAAAACCGGCCGCCATCGCGGTCCCTCCCGTTCCTCCGGCTCGGCGGCCCTGGAGCGGCCCCATCGGCCCCAGCGCCCGCCAGGCCGGCATCAGCTCTCCCGCCTCCCCTCGCGCCTGAGTGCCTCGGCGTCACTGACGCAAGCGTCCCCGACGCCGAGGCCGACCGCGAGCTGCTCACCTTCCACGTGCGGCTGGCCAAGCAGCGCCAGGGGTTGCTCGACACCAACCGGATCGAGCGCAAGGCGTTCCGCGAGCACGCCCGCATCGAGAACGCCGCCGCCGCCTAGGCCCGCGAACTCGGCGCCCTGCTCGACGAACGGGGCTTCACCAGGGGGATCAGCTTGAGCAAGGCGCCAGCGGAGGGGGAGGCGGTGCTGATCGTGCAGCTCAGCGACCTGCATTTCAACGAGCGCGTCGACTTGCCGAGCAACCGCTACGACTTCACGGTGGCCAGTGCGCGGCTGGCCAAGCTGGCGGCCCGCGTCAAACAGATCGGCCGCTGCTACGGCGCCTCCAAGGTGGTGATCGCCTGCTTGGGGATTTCCTCAATTCCGATCGGCGCCTCGATGAGCTGCTGAGCAATGCCACCAACCGCTCCAAGGCCACCCTGCTGGCGGTGGACATCCTGCGGGCGTTCCTTCTGGATCTGCGCAGCCAGTTCCGGCTGGAGGTCTACGGGATCACCGGCAACGAAAGCCACGCGGGCAAGGAGCTCGGCTGGAGCGATGAGCTGGCCACCGACAGCTACGACCTGATGATCTACGCGATCCTGCGGCGCGGCTTCTGCGGGGCCAGGGGTAAAGGCGCGAGCAGCAAGGGCGCTAAAGGCAATGACATCCAGTTCTGCGGCTTCAAGGCCAACGAACTGCTCTTCCAGGTGCTGGGCCACACCTTCCTCTGCCTGCACGGCCATCAAATCGGCGCGAACCTGCAGAAGAGCGTGCAGGAGATCACCGGCAAATACGCTGCCCGCGGCATCACGGTGGACTACACACTGTTCGGCCACCTGCACGCCACCGCCATCGGCGACTACCACGCCCGCAACGCCTGGCTGGTGGGCAGCAACGCCTATTCAGAAGCGGGCCTGAACTTCTGCAGCAAGGCCGCCCAGAACGTTCACATCGTCACCACCGGCATTGAGCCCTATCCGTTCGTGAGCGAATGGGAGGCCTACGCACCCAAGAGCGAAAGCAAGCTCCACCAGGGGGCGGTGGTGTTTCAGGTGGTGGTCTGATGGAGCGCACACATTTCCCGGGCCGGAAGGCTCAGGCCTCCGCATCGTTTGTCGAGGCGATCGATGGGCTCAGCCAGGCGGTGGCGCTCCTGGCGCAGCGGCTCGCTCCAGCGCTGCCCCCCGCCACCATCACCCGTTGCGGGATCAGGCCGGCACCTGCGTGTGGTGTCCCACCGGAGCCGCCGTGGCCGCGGCCACCAGGCGCTGCCGATCGAGCAGCTTCCGGTCTCGGCCCTGAGGGCACGGCTGCGGCGGGCGCCGATCGATCGCACCTCCCTGCCGGCGCCAATCGAATACCTGCGCCAGGCCGAGCTGATCGAGGCGCTGCGGCAGGTGGAGGCCCTTGGCGGTGAGGTTGAGCCATGAGCCCGGCATCAACGGCAACCGGGTTTCCCGCAGCCCCATGTGGTGGACGGCATGGACCGCCATCCCAAACAGCGAGGATTCATCGAGGTTGACGCTATCTACCCATCAAGGCAAACTGATCGGGAGTTCGGCTTAAGTCTCATGGCGGTCTGGACATTTAAGTTTGAGGCTGAGAACGCCCCGGAATTCATAAATCCCTTTGAACCCTTAGAAATTTCTGTAGAGGCTGAGAATTGGGCTGATGCGTCAGGATTGGCAGCTGGCGATTTCATGCTGCGAATACCTAGGCCTCAGGATTTTGATTTTACTTACGTCACTGCAAATCTAATCGCCGTCGAGTACTGACAAGGGCTTTTGCCAGGTACTCACACCCACCACAGCGCCCCGGCGCCATGGGCGGCCTGCAGCTCCCGCGCCCGCCGCAGCGCGGCGCGGGAGCTGCACCAGCCGGCAGCGGGCTGAGGGGGCGGCTGAGCGATCGAGCAGCCAGAGCCGAACCCAGCGGCGATCGCCCCCCGCCGGCTGGAGCGCGATGCCGATGGAGAGGGGAGAGGCCATGGGGAAACCGGGAAGGGGCAGCGGCCCTACGCCCCAGAGGGGCATCCACCGCCCAGCCCGATCCGATTTCCCTGCCCGCTCTCCACCGGAGCCACGTCGGGCGCCCCAAGGGCCAGAGCCATGAGTCCAGGAAGCAAGGGCCCCGCAGGGCCCCCACCAGGAGCGGCCTTGGCCGCTCAGATCACCGAAACGGTGCCCACCTCCGCCGCCTGCAGCTTGCGAGCCACCGAGAGGGCTGTGCGAAGGGGCATCAGGCGCGGCTTCTGCACCGGCCGGCCGCGGCGGCCGATATGGACCGTGACGCGGGGCTGATCAAAGGGTTTGCTGCCGGGATAGACGTGCACGAGCACCTGGCGGACCGGGCAGCAGAGGGCGGAGGAGGCCATGGGGAGATGGCGAGGAACACCGACCCCCCGCACCGCCACCGCAGCCGCGCCAGGGCGCCGCAGGCGCTTGCGTCAGCCCTGGCGCGGTGGTGGTGAGGGCAGTGCTGGGTGAGGGGCTCGCCAGACCCGTGGCTGGATCCGGGACTTGCTGTTTCCGCCTCTGTA
>JBILGK010000082.1:0-5280 GCA_044351065.1 Cyanobium sp. | reverse complement strand
ACACGCACCGTCCCGTCCTCCCCGCCGCTCACCACACGACGACCATCACCGCTCCAGCTCACGCTCCACACCAAGCCCTCATGGCCTTCGAGCACAGACAGCTCACGGCCGCTCTCCCCATCCCACACACGCACCGTCCCGTGAGACCCGCCGCTCACCACACGACGACCATCACCGCTCCAGCTCACGCTCAACACCGATCCCTTATGGCCTTCGAGCACAGACAGCTCACGGCCGCTCTCCCCATCCCACACACGCACCGTCCCGTCAGACCCGCCGCTCACCACACGACGACCATCACCGCTCCAGCTCACGCTCCTCACCGGCCCGGGGTGAAACAGCTCCAGGGAACGGGGCCGCTCGGGGATGGGGCTGGGTTCGCCCGAACTTGCGGGAGCCACAGGGGATGCCGAATCCCTTGCCTCGGGTGACGGCGAAGACAAAGGCTCCTCCTGAGCCTGCGCCCCACAAGCCCCCAGCAGCATCCCCCAGCCCGCCTCCCGATCCGCGCCGGGCCGCCAATCGATGTAGGCGTAACCGCGCAGCATCGCCTTGATCGGTGCGTCGTCGAGCCGCAGGGGCACGAAGCGGCGCTCCAGGTTCTGGGGGTCGCGGAAGATGGCGGTGTGGTGCTCCAGGCTCACCCAGTCGGAGCCGAAGGCGTTGGCGGACATGCACAACAGCAGCACCGCCGAGTGCTCCAGGCCCTCCTCGATCTTCGCGGAGATCAGATCGCCGGGCTGGAGGATCCACTCATCGAGCCACACCCGCAGGCCGGCCTCGCGCAACCCCTCGGCCAGCTCGCGCACCACCGGCTTGTCGGCGTTGCTGTGGCTGAGGAAGACGTCGTAGCGGTAACGGGTGCGTGCGGGCCCGGCCATGGGTGCAGGGTAGGGGATGGCGCTCCCGGGCAATCCGCCGCCAGAACGGCAATCAGCCGTACACCTTGGGGCACCCTGCGCAGGCCTGGACGAACACCATGAGGGAGAGAACCTCGCTGCCAACGGCTGTTCCACAGACCGCGGTGGGAGGCAAGGGTGACGAATTCAGGCAAGGGCGGCTTCCCAGGAAAAGGTTGACACGCGAAACTGCCGTCTTACTCGATGTAGGCAGGCGGAACTGAGCAAGCCGCTCAGGAAGAGGAAGATCTATGCCAGTTGAGATCATTATCGCAAGGGAAAACAGCCGCAGAGCCGATGATGGAGAACCGCATTTCTTGGCAGTCTTGGCAGCAGTAACTACCTCGCTTATCGCCAAGGCTGAGGAGGACGCACCGAACGCTTCTTGGCGCAGATGCTGCTGTATCGATACGTGAACACACCAGCATCAGGCTCAGGACTTGCGCCTAAACCTGAGGACGGGAGACAGACCAGGCGTCCTCGCCAACACCGGCCGCCACGGGTATGCCGTGGCATCTTCGGCGTCCCCTGAAAGCCCGCAGTGCCAGCGGCAGCTCCATCTCCCCCAAAACCCTCGCCTGTGGATGACTACCATGAAGCTTCCCGTTTTCTCCGTAGCCGCAACGGCAGCACCCGCTGAACACATCCGCGAATTTGGTCAGCGACTTTTTCCTGATCAAGACCACGAAATCATCGAGAGGGGCGCCAACGTAGAACTCCGCAGCAAGCTGGGCACGGTTGAAATCGATGTCAGCCGGGGAGGCGTCTGGGCCGCGGATGCCAGTCGTCTCTGGCGGTTCGATCCCAGCCTGGAGAAGAAGCGAAATCTGATCGCAGGCCCAGAGGCGGCCAAGCGGAGCCTGGAAATCCTGAAGGCCCATAGGGTGTTACCAGAAATTGCCGGACCATTCCGGCTCCGATCCGCCAAAAGCGCAGGTGCCGTGACGGCTTTCTCCTCAACAGCGCGCGTTGCACGTCAAGTCATTCAGGAAGATACTACGGTTTCCTATGATGTAGAGGTGGATATCAGTGACTACGGATTGCCACAAAAGTCATTGCCCGTTGTCGGCGGTGGTGGACGATTCCAGGTTGTTTTCGGCGAAGGCGGCAGCCTGCTGGCCACCCGCGGTGTCTGGCGGCCAGCAGTTGGCAAGCCCAGCCTGCATGAACTGATCAGCAAGAAAAAAGCGGACGAAACCTACAAAGCACTCAATGCAGGCGTGCCGCTCAAGGAGTTTTCGGCTGAACTCGCCTATTACTCCGCTCCCGCTTTCTCCGGACAGGACCTTCTTTATCCCGTCTATGTCTACAGCGGCATCGCGGAGTATCAGGGTCAGCGGGTGCCGTTGCGCAAGGTGCTGATCCCTGCCACGGAAATCGGCTCGATCCCAACACTCGCCGCCCCGCAACAGGCAAGAAAAAGAAACGCCGCTCCGATCGTTCGCCCCTTGCCCGCCGATTTTCAGCCCGTGCCCGGCAAGCCCTTACCGCCAGGCATCGCGATCAATCGCCGAGCATTGCGAGACAAAGGCCTGAAATTCAACGACTTGTTTGTCGAAGGGCCGCTCGGCTCCTCCCTGATCATCAATCCGAAAATCAATCCGGACTGGCTCAAGGAATTGGCCAATCTGCTGGGCTTCTACTCCGCCGGAACATCCTGGATTGGCAGCTCCGGTGGCCTTGCTGGCAGCAAGAAGAATGCACAGGGGTTTGTCGACGAGCTGGCGGCCGCTGGCTGGAACATTCGCTTCAACTGGGGCGATGCCAATGCCTGGGAGTCCGACTGGAGAAAAAATGACGACAACTGGGTTGATGCTGTCGATTTCGTCTTCTACACCGGGCACGCCAACAGCGATGGTTGGGTATTGGCAGCTCCTGACGATACCTTCCTCCATTTCACCGAGACGGCCGGTGCCCTCGACCTATGGGGTGCGAAAAACCTGGAATGGGCCGTGATCGCAGCCTGCGGTCCGCTCCAGGATGAAGCCGTCGGCAGCGGTGGTGACGTGCTCGAGCGCTGGAAGAATGCCTTTGATGGCCTTCATATCCTGATGGGCTATGCCCAGGTCACCTATGACAACGAAGAGGAAGGCAAGCGCCTGGCCCAATATGCGAAGGCAGGCTCCACTATCATGCAATCCTGGTTTCGGACAGGACAGGAGATCCAACCCGCTGGCATCTGGGTCGGCGCCTATTACCTCGGCAATGCCAGTGGCTCCACCGGCAATGATCATTTATGGGGTGTCGGTTCCGTCGGGCCCGACATCACCACCCCAACCTGGCGTGCCTGCAGCTGGGTGCCGTGCTGACCTGCCCGCCGGAGCCTCCTCCACCAGCAGGTTGTCGTAGTCGAGCTTGTTCAGGAAGCCCGGGCGGTGGTCGTAGGCCCGCAGCAGGTCGCGCACGTAGCGGTTGTGGTGGGGGATTTTGCCCCAGTCGTCGATCGTGACGGCCAGGCGGCGGCAGCTGGCCAGGTGGCGTACGGCGCGGCTGTAGCGGTTCGACTGGCCGGTCTCGAGGATGAACTCCACCATCACCCGCCAGCAGACGCTGGCCGCCAGGGGCTGGGAAGCCTCCAGCACCTCGGCCACGCCCTCCAGAAGGGTGTCATCACCGCCGAAGAGCTGATCCGGCCGCGCCAGGATCAGCCGCGCCGTGCGGCGACGATCCGGCCAGCGGTGCAGAAACTCCAGCGCCGCATGGCCCTGGCGATGGGCGAGCACCGCATCGAGGGCTGCCTCGCAGGCCGGCTCATCCTCAAAGGCTGGAAGGCGGCGCAGGTAGTCGCGCAGGTGAGGAATCGACAGCCGCTCCAGGGCGAATTCGCGCCGCAGCCGCTGCGCCTCCTCCCGCCGTTCCAGGGCTTCCAGCACCGTCAGGCGCACGTCCAGCCAGCGCCGGTAGCCATCACTGCGCAGCGCCTGCCGCAGCACCACCCCATCCAGCACCGCCAGGGCCGGCTCCAGCTGGCCGGCGGCCGCCAGGCGCCGGGCCACCCGCACCGCAATCCTTGGGCGCCGCAGACCAGAGGGGTGGTGATCGCGGTACTCCGCCCAGTAGGCCTGGGCGTCCCCCAACCCATCGGCGATCGCCAGCATGGCGAGCCGCACCCTTTGGTGGCGATCGGGTTCAGAGCTGCCGATCCAAACGTCGTCCTCGTCGTCGTCCGGCTCGGGTTCGTAGAAGGTGTAGTGGCCGTAGATGTCGCTGCGGGTGCAGACGCCGCCATCCTCATCGTCGTCTTCCCCTTGCCAGTCGGGGGTGTTCTCCTCCACCCAGAGAGGTTCCGGGTCGGCTTCGGCGGGGCGCTCCGCCTCCATCCGCGCCCGCAGCCGCAGCAGGCCCTCGCTGGCGAGCGCCGGGGCCAGGTGAAGGATCAACGGCTCGTATTGGCGGCAATGGGGCCCCAGCCACACCTCCGCCACCTGATCCGCCAGCGCCGCCGACGGCCGCCCGGCGCGGCAGGCCACCGCCCCCAGATCGGCGCTCAGTCGATGAAAGAAGCGCAGGCCCACTTCATCGCTGTCGTCGCAGCGATCCAGCAGCGAGGGCGCCAGCTCCAGGAACCGCCACTGCAGCTCCAACGCCAGGGCGGGGGCCTGCTCGGCAATCGCTCCGGCGATCGCCTGCCGCTGCCGCTCCAGATCTGCCAGCAGGGCATCGCGCTCGCGGGTCTCCAGCCAGCGGTTGGAGCGCTCCACCGCGGCCAGCCGCTTGCGCACCTCCTGCGCCATCTCCTCCGGCCCGCGACTCTCCGCCAAGGCAAGCCGCAACGTGCGCCGCGCCGCCGCATTACCCTCCGTGAGCTCCAGCAGCAGGGCCGCCAGCCGGACGGCGCCCAAGCCCTCGAGGTTTTTGGCGTTGAGGCTGGAGCGGCCGGCCATGGCAATAGGGGGGTCACGCCGCCGGGTGGCGCGGGGGTTTGGCAATTCTCTTGCGGCGGCGGTGACGGCGGCGGAGAGTTTCGGGGCGATTCCCTCCGTAACCTGCCCCAACCCGCCAGGGGGCCCCATCAGCCGTCGCCGTCCCAACGCCAGGCCGAACACCGGCTTCAGCGGCCCCAGCCCCGAACAGCAGCTGGTGGAGAAACTGCGCCGCATCGAGGCGCTCCACGCACGGCCCGGCAGTGAGGGGGAGCGGCAGGCGGCCGAACGGGCCCGCGAGCGCATCCAGGCCCGACTGAAAGAGCTGGAGGCGGAGGAGCCGCCGATCGAATTCCGCTTCTCGCTGTCGGATCAGTGGTCGCGTCACCTGTTCGTGGCCCTGCTGCGTCGCTACGGCATCCGCCCCTACCGCTACCGCGGCCAGCGCCGCACCACCGTGATGGCACGGCTCAACCGCCGCTTCGTGAACGACACCCTCTGGCCCGAATTCCTCGAAC
>JBILGK010000081.1:0-5539 GCA_044351065.1 Cyanobium sp. | reverse complement strand
CACAGCCATCGGCTCCAGAGATGGCGCCCCTCCACGCCGTTCGCTCGCTTTGCTGTCGTGCTCCACGGGGTGGACCAGTTTTCGTGTCGCCTCCGGACCAGTTTTCGCTGTCGCCTGACAGCCTGCACCTGGAAACTGATCCCCTGCTGCTTCAGGGTCTGGTTGAAGGCGGCGCCGGCCCAGGCGATTCCGGGGAGGGCTGTGGCCAGAAGTACAACGGCGGTGGTGAGCTGGGGGAACAGGCGCCTCAAGGTGGCAGGTGCAGAGGCTGGCCTTCAGGATGGCGAGATGAATCGTTGGCGTCGATCCGTCGGAATTAAAAGTCGCTCATTGGCCTGCCCTCCCATGCCCTCTTCTTCACGCCATTGGTTGCTCCTGCACCTGGGACTCGGCCTGGCCTGGTGCGCGGTGCTGGCCAGCCGGGCTCCTGCCACCACAGGTCCCGGCGCCAGCGGCCCCCAGGTGTTCGTGATGCTGTTGGCCGCAGGCTGGCTGCCCTCCTGGGCCCTGGCCTTGTGGCAGGTGCGCCATCGCCGCCTGCGCTCGCTGCTCTTGAGTGATCTGCTTGGCGCCGGCCTGCTGATTCTCCTGGCCTGCAGCCTCTATCTGCTGCTGTTCTTTTTCAACGTGGCCTGGTTCCTGCCGCTGGCCCTGCTCCCGCGGGGGGTGCTCACGGAGCTGCTGGTGAGATGGCTGCCTGGAAGCAGGCCGTGAGAGGTAACAGGCGACAACCATCCGGGGAAGCAGCAAGAGCGGTTCTCGCAACAGGCCCCTGCTTTCCCATCACTCACACTTGAGAGCGCAGGAGCGAAAGCAAGCCATGAGCTACCGAGCCGTTGCTCAGCGATTCGGCGATTGTATTGCCATAAAAGATTATGACGCCGCTTGGTCCCTTCTCAGCGAAGAATTGCGATTGTCATTCACGTCAGAGTCCACCAAAAACGCGGTTACTACAATGACTGCTTATGGCACGGGCTCGATCCGAGTGGGGCAAGTCATGGACGAATTCACTCTGGAGGATTGGCCAGGCAAACAAGCTGACGATCTCGCTGTTGCCTACGTCGCGCTCAGCGGGGAAAACTTCAGCGAGGCTGTCACCCTGACGTTGGCGGAGTATGGTGACGAGATCTTGATTCGTCACCTGGAATGGGGAAGGCCATGATCCGCTTCTCAAGCGTCGTTGCAACCACAGTCTTGGCACTGGCGGCCGTTGGATTCGTTACTCCTGCGCAAGCCCAGTCCGTCTTGGCCGATTCACTGACCAAAGCGAAGAACAACTGCCTCACATCCGTTGCGAAGGTGGTTGGCGTTCCACGCGGAAACTTGAAGGTGATCAATCAAATGAGCGATGCGTCAGGGATCAGCGTGGATGTGAAGGTCCCCAAGGCTACCGCGCCATGGGGCTGCCGCACGGATCGCCAAGGGAAGGTGCAAGACGTGCACTTCAAAGGGTCAGAAGGGGCCCTTTGATGTCGCTATCTTCACATTGATGGCGGATCACGGCAAGGCTGTTCGGGATGGGTAGGACGGTCTGACCAAAATCTTGATCTTGCGGCAGATCGTCACCTCAGTCCCTTGCAATAGTTATCGGAATGAATGTTCTTTGGTTCCTGCTCGTTGGCGTCATCGCCGGCTGGCTGGCCGGCGTGCTGGTCAAGGGAGGTGGCTTCGGACTGATCGGCGATCTGGTGGTGGGAATCATCGGCGCCCTGATCGGTGGCCTGTTCTTCAGTGGCCTCGCCGGCTTCGCCGGAGGTGGCCTGCTGGGCAGCATTCTGGTTGCCACGCTTGGTGCAGTGCTTCTGCTTGTGGTGCTGCGTGTCTTGAAGCGGGCGTGAACCGTTTTCGTGGCTACGTTTCAACCAGGGGTGAGGCTCTGCCTTTCACCCCTCCTGTTCATCCCTCGCCAAAAATCGATGACTCTCGAAGACAAGATCAAGGCCGCCGCCAAGAATGCCGAAGGACATCTTGAGGCCGCTGCCGGTGCGATCACCGGCGATGAACGCATGCAGACGGAGGGTGAGGCCAAGCAGGTCCAGGCCCAGCTGATGGATGCCGCCGGCACGGTGAAGGACAAAGTTCAACAGGCAGCCGCCTCGGTTGGCGATGCCATTGAGGGTATTGCTGGAAAGCTGAGCTGATCCAAAGTGCATCGGAGCCAGGAGATCCAGGCTCCGATGCACAATTCCAGCGAATCACAACGTCAGCCATCAAGACGAGGCGATAAGCGATTGATCGAGAGACAGTCTCGGGTTCCAGACTCAGGGTTTCAGCTCGTCGAGCAACGTGCGGGTGAGAGCGATTTCACAACGGGCGGTGGTGATGCCGTAGCCGGTGCCTTGGAAGCCCACTGATTTGGCATAGGCACACACCGCCCTGCGATTGGCACGGAAGGCCTCTGCTTGCTGCATTGGATCAGCGCTGGTCTTGTAAAAGCCCTTGAGATTCTCCTGCCAAAGCGCCTGGAACGTCGGTCCTGGAACCTGCTTGGCTTCCTTGGCCACCCCCATCAAGGCCTCCTGCAGTTGACGATCGCTGGCCTCCAGCTCTTTCATCAGGCAGCGGGTCTGGTCCGCGGTGCTGAGCGAGTCCGGGCAGACAGGGGCTGCGGAGGATGGAGAAGGAAGCAGAGGCAACAGGGCGCCCAGCAACGACAGAACAATGACGCGACGCATGGTGAGATCAGGGGTTTCAACCCCATGTTGCAGCTCCATCCGGCCATAGCCAACACCCTTCGTCATCCGTCTTGGTATGCCTTCTGATCGACACGGCCCGACTGCCGCGACGGTTGTAGGCCCCTTTGCCCCGCGAGAGCTCCAGCTGCCTGGTCAGCCATAGCTCCACGTCCTCATAGGTGTAGCGAATGAGATTGCCCAGCTTCACGAACGGAAGGCCGTAGCCGCTGGAGTTCCAGCTGTAGATGGTCGAGAGGGAAACGCCCAGGTACGCCGCCAGGGTTTCCGGCGTGATGATGCCCGAAGGCAGGCTGGTGGTGCTGGTGTCGGCGTTGGCGGCGGCACGGCGTTTGGGGATGAACAACCAGCTCCCCAGGGGCAGTTGGTCCGATGGGCGGTTGGTGATGGTGGGGCTGAGCCCCCGCAGCGTGGTCACGGTTGGGCTTGAGGGCGGCATGGATCCGTTCGCCCAGCAGCGGCTGAGTCAAGGAGCCGATGCCACCGGCTCCGTAGAGACCACCGAACTCGGTGACTGAAAAGGCCCCCAGCTGGCCGCGGCTGGAGGAGGGAAGCAGGCCGGGGGTGCGCAGCTCCGTGAGTGGGCCCAACCAGATGGCACCAAAGCAGGGAGTGAGCAGCGCAGGGGTCGTGGCAGAGACAGGCCGGATGCCACTGGTGCTCCAGCCGATGTCCGTGGCCAGCCAATCCCAGGGCTGGGATGGCGTCAGTGGCAGCACCGCGCCGCAGGTGAGATAGCCCTCATCGGGTTGCCTACATAAGAACCCTTTGGAATTGAATGAATGCCGATCCATCTGGCCTTTATTCAGGTTGTCCAAACGCTCTGGCCAAGGACTCTTGATCAGAGGTGCCCACTTACAGGTGCTGCACCACCCGGGTTCGGTACGGAAACCAACAAGCCAGCACCCTTGATCCGCCGAACCAGGCATCCACCACCTCGCGAAAGGGTTTGGCTTCCGGTTGCTCCCGCTTCCGGCCCTGCCGGCTCGTCTGCCTGCGCCGGTCGAGGCCTTCCCGCAGCCAGTCATTGAGCTGCATCGCCATGTTGCAGGCATCAGCCAGTTGCACCTTGGGGTAGGTGCCGATCGTGAAGGTCTGACGGACTCCCTGCCAGCGGTGATCCTTGTGCCAGGTTTTCGACCCGGATCGAGCCACCTAGAGATAGAGGCCGTCCCGGTCGTGGTGCTTGGTGCCGGATCGGCTCGAATCGGGCTGCAAAGCCTGGATCGCCTTGTCACTGAGCATGGCGCGCAGCGTCAGAACGCTCTTGGGGGAAATGGAAGTCAGCCGATCAGCAAAAGGGTTGACGGTATAGCGCTAAAAGGTGACGGTATACCGCCCATCCCGGTCGGCTATACCGTCAACCATCCGTCAGCAGCCGTGGCAGCCGCTGGATTTCCCCGGATCTCGCTGGACGTCCTGCCTTGGTAGATCCCTTACGCCGCAGGGGATCTTGACTTGCTTGGATCTCTGCGGATCGGGTGGAAACGGAGAGGGTGTCCGCCTAACTGGAGCCCAAAAGCACTGCAAAGACTGTACTGGCAAGCGGACGCAGCACCGATACACCACCACTTACACCACCATTCTCAAGCTGCTTAGATCTGGGCGATCAGCGTTCGCCAAGGCGACATAGATGTCGCGAATCCAGCCAAGATCCTATTAGCAAACGAGAAGAATGCGAAGCCATAGATATCGTCCGGCTTTTGCGTTCTCCGGCCTGCAGACAAGAGAAATCCCTGGCGGCTCCAGGAGCAGGTGCTGGCTCCCAGGGATCCTGGCCTGATTCCCGCCTGATCAGGCCAAAGGCGTGATGCATACAGCTTCCATGGTGATTCAATTCTGCTGGTGATCTTGTGGTTCTTCCCATGGTGTAAGTGACCGGGAATTGGTTCGCCCCGTTCCCGGTGGATGAGAAGCGGGTCTTGACACGTTCCAACCCTTACCTAAACCCTCCCTTCCAGGGACAAAAATGTTCCCACAAACCCAAGTTGCGATGCAGGTGAAGCCCTGGTAACGCAAGCCGACCGCAGCAGAGCCATGGCTGGCCGGTGCTGAGGACCCAGACCCCCCCCTCTTGCCCCCCATGGCAACAGCAGATGTCCCTCGCGGGGCTGCTGTAGCCCGCCAGCCATGCTCACTGGAACTGAACTGCTCGCCAAGGTCAAGGAACTGGGCGATGCCTCCAAAACGGAGCTCGTCCGCGCCACCGGTTACGTCTCCACCAAGGAAGACGGCACGGAGCGGTTGAACTTCACCGCGTTCTATGAGGCCCTGCTGGAGGCGAGGGGCATCCACCTGGGCCCTGCCCGCGGGGATGGCACCCCAGGCCGCAAGCTGAGCTACATGACCCACGTGCTGTTCAACGGCAACCTGCTGGTGGGCAAGGCCTACACCGCCCTGCTGGGCCTCAAGCCGGGTGATCCCTTCCAGATTCAGCTGGGCCGGCGGCAGATCAAGCTCGTCCCGCTCGATGCCTCGCAGGAGCCGGAGGAGGGCTCTGGCCCTGATGGGGCGGGGCAGCCGCAGGCGAGCGCCGCGGCTGCGTGATCGCTGGTGCACGGGGGGTGGGGCGATGCCTCCCATCTCTGGCCCTGGGCCCGCCACCGGCGGGCCTTTTTCATGGCCTCCCGGCCCCGCGGCAGGGTTTGCAGTTCCAACTGAGCCATTCACCGGCAGACTGCTGAGGCACGCCACACCCGCAAGCTGCCTGCGGTGCTCAACTCCAAGGGCCAGCCGACGGTCTACGTCTCCTCCACCTTCATCGACCTGGAGGCTCACCGCGCCGCGCTCAAGGCCGCGCTGGAGAAGGCGCGTTACGACGTGGAGTGCATGGAGAAATACACGGC
>JBILGK010000080.1:0-5591 GCA_044351065.1 Cyanobium sp. | reverse complement strand
CCATTGCGCACCGGCCCGGCGGCGATGCCGTAGCGGGCCCACTGGGCGGGCATGGCTTGCACGGGCCAGCCGAGGCGATGGGCGGCGGCATCGATGGCGCGATCGGCACCACGGGCGCCGCCGTGGAGCACCAGCTGCACCAGGCGGCCAGCGGCAGCGGAGCTGAGGGCGGCGGCGACCATCAGGGGCGACCAATCGAGATCACGACCACCACCCGCGACGACCACCAGGGCGCGGCAGTGGGAGCGGGGAATGGGGAGCGGAGCGGGTGGAGCGGGGAGCGGACAATGCGGCGGCAGGGAGAGCGCAGATGCGGCGCCCGAAAGGAGCAAACCCATGGCGGATTGGAAGAGCGAAAAGGCGAGATGGAAGCGGGCAGAGCGGCTGCGGGGCAGAGCTTCTGACCACCTCCTCAAGATAGGCGTACATGGGTACTAGCCGCATCCGTGGAAACACGGAAAAGGGGCCAATCTGAGGAGATCCGCAGGGGTGCGAATGAGACCGGACGGATCAGCAGGAGCCCCAGGAAATTAATGGGACACATGATGGCCAACCGTGACCGACTGCCACCGCAGCTCGCGGGAAAACCGCCTCAGGGAGGGGCCCGGTGGTAAGCAGAACCCCAAGGCAATGAGAGGGGTACGTGATGGCCAACCGTGACTAAATGACACCGCAGCCGCGGGAAGGCAGCCGCTGCAGATGTGACCCGAACAAACCATCCCGGCGGCGGCGAGGGGAGAGCGATCACCCGAGGGCAAGGGTGCGGCGCAGCTGCACTTGCGCAGCCCTTGCGCCGGGTGACACCCTCATTCCCCGCCGCGGGGGTGGTGGCAGGGAGCGGGAGTGGGGCGATGGCCAGGAGCCGCCCCTGGCAGAAGGGGATCACTCCTGCTAGTACGGGCGTACGCCTCAGCGAGTCGCCATGGTGCCCGTCCCGCTCTCAGCCCTGCAGCCCTCCCGCAGCGAGGCGATCGAGGACTGGCCCTGGCTGAATGAAGCGGTGCTGTGCTCCAGCCGCAGCCATCAGGTGTGCATGACCTGCCACTTCTTCCGCCATCATCCGGGGCCCGAGAGCATCCCTGTTCTCACCTGCCATCTGCATCAGGGCCTGATCGCCCACGGCGAGCACCTGACGCAGCGCTGCAGCGGCTGGATCGAAAACCTGCACCGCCAGCGGGGCTGGGCGGCTGAGGCGGCGTGAGCGGTGGCCAGCGCAACCGACCGCCGCTCTCGCCCAAGGAGGCCTGGCTCAGCGACGGCCGCCAAGTGCTGCACTTCCGGCCCACCATCTGGGACCGTTGGAACCAGCGGCTGGTGATCACCAGCGGTGAGCTGTTGGCGGATCAGCCGGTGCCGCTGCTCAAGAAGCGCTGGGAGCTCAGTCGCCAGGAGGCGCTCCAACTCTGGGCTGAGAAGCGCCAGCAGGGCTGGCAACCGACCACGGCGCAGTGGCAGCCGCCTGCGAGCCCAAGGCGGGGATGATCCATGGGTAGTGGCCCAACTCAGGCACTCATCTCACTTCCGAACCTGCTCGAACAACCTGCAGACGGTCTGTCAGCGATTGAGCAGACAGCCCCATCGTGAAACCAACTGCACACAACAAGTGGTGACTTTCTCAGGTTGAATGACTGCAGGCATCAGACTCTGCTCTCGATGCACCATTCCCACCCCCCATGGCCCGACTCACCCAAGCCGAGGTGCTCCGCCGCTATCAGGCTGGTGAGCGCGACTTTCGCGGGGCTGATCTGAGAAGCCTGCGATTTCGCGGCCAGACCTTGGCGGGGGCAGACTTCAGCGGTGCCGATCTGCGGGGGACCGATTTTCTGGATGCGGATCTGAGGGGAGCAAAATTTGTTGGAGCTTGTTGTGGGATTACGCTCCATCGAGGATTAGTGCATTGGGTGATCTCTGCTGGAGCGATGATCACCGCAGGAGCCACACTGCCTGTTGGCATCTTCTTCTGCACAGTCTTGCTATCAAAAATCGTTGGCAGAGATTTTTCTGGTTCCATCTCGAATCATTTCCATGCCATCTCTTTTGCATTATTTATCTTCTTTGGCTATCTTGCCTGGGAGGGTTTTAGCTCAAGAGCGTTGTTTCTGGTCGTCGCAACTATCGCTATCTTTATAGTCTTTGGGTTCCTTGTTAATTTTGGCGCTGGCGATTATGCTGTATCAGGTGTCTTGCTTCTTGCCGCCCTTCTCGCTTCCTCTGTCGCTTTTGTTGTCTCCGTCGTTGTCGCTGTGGTTCTCGAACCTCATGCTGTAGGCGCTTTGCCTTTCGCTGCGATTGGCGCCTGCAATTTTCTTCCAACTATCTTCTTTGTCGGCGGTCCTGGTACCGGTCTTGTTATTAGCTGTTTCTTGGCAATTGGAGGTCTTGCATGCTGGCAATCTAATAATGGGGCGCCTGGATATACCGGACCCAGGAAACTCGGGGTTTGGCTTTTCAGCATCGGCGGATCACGGTTTTGTGGGGCAAATCTACGGGGAGCCTATTTCCAGAAAGCTAGCTTGAAGCATGCGAACTTTGCCTCAAGCCGTCTGAACGTCACCCGCTTGGAACGTGTCTGCTGGCAAGGTGCCTTGGGACTGGACCTGGCCCATCTTGGCGATTCGATTCTGGCAGAGCCGCGAACGCAAAAATTGCTCCTCAATCTCACAGCTCCGGGAGCTGATCTACGTGGTCTTAATCTGCGCGGAGCTTACCTTCCCCAAGCTGATCTGAGAGGTGCCGATCTTCGGGAAGCAACTCTGAGCGAGGCTCTGTTGGAAGATGCCCATCTGGAAAACGCCAACCTCAAAGCCAGCCAATGCCTCGGTACAAATTTTGAGGGTGCTCACCTCACCGGGGCCACCCTGGAAGCCTGGAACATCGATTCCACCACCATTCTTCGGGATGTCGATTGCGCCTACGTGTACTTGCTGGAGCCACTTGACGCTCAAGGCCAGCGCCGTGACGACCACCACCGCGAACGCCTTCCCCATGACCAGGATAAAACCTTTGGTCCTGGCGACTTCGAGACCTATTTCAAGCAGCTGATCGAGGAGGTGAAACTGCTGATCAAGAACGGCATTGACGCCAAAGCCTTCCAGCAGGCTTTCCAGGAGGTGATGCGCCAGCACCCCGAGATCACACCACAGTCGGTGACGGGTATCAAGCGAAATGGTGACGATGTGCTCGTCACACTTCAGCCCTCTGCCCCTGTCGATAAAGGCGCGGTCGAGCAGACCTTCTTCGCTGAATACAACGCCTTAAAACTGGAAAATGTGCGCCTCCAGGCCTTGCTGGAGGGGGAGAGGCAACGATCGGAAGATCGCGGCAACCACGCTGCCCAACTCGCGGAGCTGGCCGGCCGGCTGATCCCACCAGCGAATCCCACGTCGACAACCGTGACCATCGCCCCCGTCATCAACCCGGTGATTGGCGGCAACAATGCGGAAAGCCAGGCCACCACCATGAACAACACCTCCATCCACACCGGTAATGGCTCCTTCGTCAACACGGGCAGCCTCAACACGGCCGGCGACCTGGTGCACGGCGACAAAGTGGGCCGCGACCAGATCAGCGACGCCGCCGCCGCCAAGATCAGCCGCCCGCTCCGGCCTGGTCCCTGGCGCGTGTTTCTTTCCCACACCTCCGAGCTGCGGCAATACCCCAGCGGCGGCTCCTACATCGATCGCGTAGAGCGTGCGGTCAGTGCTGCCGGTCATGCCATCGTGGACATGGCCGACTTCCCGGCAATCGATGAAACCCCTGCCGCGGTCTGTGAGCAACGGGTGCGCGAGTGTGATGTCCTGGTGGGCATCTACGGCCTGCGCTATGGCTCACCGGTTCGGGATCGACCAGAGATCTCCTACAGCGAGCTGGAGTTCCTCACCGCCACCGAGATGGCTCTGCCCCGCCTGATCTTCGTGATTCACACCGATTCCGAGGATCTCGGCCTGCCGCCCAGCGCGCTGGTGGATCGCAGCTATGGCGACCGTCAGAACGCATTCGTCAAGCGCGTCAAGGATTCGGGCCTCACGGTTCAGTTTTTCCGTAACCCGGAAGATCTCAAGGGTCTGGTGGAGCGATCCTTACGTGAGCTCGCCGACTCCACTAAGGCACCGTCCGGAAGGTGATCCACACCCCCGAACCCAAGGAACCCTCGGCATGAGGGCTTCTGCCATTGGGCGCCTCACTCCGCCAGCAACCCCTCCCCCACCCGCTCACAGAACTCCCCCAACCGCTCCCGCCGCCAGCCCGCCAGCGCTCCCGGCCTGGCCACCAGCGCCAGCAGTTCGTCCTCCGCATCGAGCAGCTCATCGAGCAGCCAGCACAGCGCATGGGTGCGGGCGGGTTCACGGGGATCGGCAGCCATGGAAGGTTCCGCTGGGGGGAGGCCAGAGGGTTCCGGCCTCGTCAACCCATTGCCGCCCCTGGCCCTCTCCGCTCCTTCCCGGCAGGCTGATCCCAGCTCTTTGCCCGTGATGCCCCGCCCCCGCTACCGCCAGGACCCGTTGCCCCTGGGCGACTGCACGCCACCGCCGACCCTTTACGGGCCGGAGCAGCCGCTGCCGGCGGGGCTGGAGCGTGTGGAGCAGGGCCAGCTGGCGGTGGTGCCGCTGGGGCCTCTATTCGAGGCGACGGCCGCGGCTGAGGAGCTGAGCAACCTGCAGCCGGAGGGCTGAGCCATGCCCGGCATCACGATCACCACCCAGAACGACCTGCCCGGCCCCGATGGCGATGAGCCCTACGTGCTCTTTGTGAACCAGACCGAGTACGGCAACCGCCGCTTTCTGCGCACCAACGTGCTCTCCGCCCGGCCGGACCTCAAGAAGTACACCGCCCTGCGCTTCCGCCAGGAGGTCAAGCGGCACCCGGAACCCAGGGAAGACGGGCCCGAGCTGGTGCTGGTGTTCCTGGAGGCCCAGGACATCGAGCCGCCGCTCACCCTGGTCTGCAGCGACATCCACCTGGAGATGGAGGGCTACCCGGTGGAGCAGGGGGCGGCGCAGGGGTTTGGGTGAGCCCGCGGCCACCACGACGCATCAGGCCAGGCCAGCCCCATGCAGCAGCAGGTCGAAACCCAGGGCGGCCATGGTCAGCCGCATGGCGATCGAGCCAATGCTCCAGGCGGAATGGATCAGGCGGTGAAGCGCCACGAACTGGGGGGGAATCATCGTCTGCGCTCGCTGGCGATGGGCAGCACCTGGTCGGCTGGAACACCGAAGGTGGGCAAGCGACCCTGGCTGAGGGGAAAGCGGCGCAGCCAGACGCAGTCGCTGAAATCATCCACGTTGACCACCTGGTAGGTGGCGTCTGGGCTGGCGCTGTAACTCACCAGGACGCCGGGTTGGAGGTGCATGGTTGTTGGCCGAGAAGGGCACGCCCCAATGCAACAGCATCCGCAAAGAAAAATCAGTACAAATGCTTAAGCCCTGACGTGGGTGCTGCGGGCCCCTCGCCGCAAGGGTTTTGGTCACCCCTGGCGGCCTCAGAGCGCCTTCAGGCCGCTCCGACCGGCGCGAGAACCGAACCCGGTGGGACGGCAAACCGATCAAGAGCAAGTCCGACGAGACGGAGACGGGAGCGCTCGGTCAGCGGGG
>JBILGK010000021.1:0-52908 GCA_044351065.1 Cyanobium sp. | reverse complement strand
CCGCAATCTGCCGTAAGCGCGCCCAAGTCTACGAGCAAGCCCGCCAGGCCAATCCAAGACGCTGGAGCCAATCCACTCGCTGCTGGCGCCAACCTGAAGAAGTGTGGATCAACAAGCCACCAGAAGGACAGAAATCGAATCAGGCGCTACTATGTGAGAAGGCTGTCTGAAGGGCAGCTGAGGAGTGTCACCTTTCCTGAAAGTCACCGTTTCAACAGGCGGTTTGGGATGGCAGCAATGACTGAGCAGATAGCCAATGCAGTCTGCGAGTGTAAGCCCTGCCCGGAGCGGGCCCTGAGGGTCGCGGAGCTTTGTGCGTAATCAAGAGAGAAGTTGAGCATGCGACCATCTAACGCCAAGATCAGAAGCGGGAAGCATCCTCGGCATATGTAGCTAAGCTCTGCTCCCGTCTTCTGAATCTTGAGGTTAGCGGACCTCCACCCGGCCTGGCCAGAAAGCTATATTACAAGCAGGAGTCGTCCAAGCGACAGGCCAGGGAGATGAGACAATCAATAGAGGATATACATAAATAATCCTTGCCGCTATTGATCCAGTCAGCGATTCCGCATCTATCGCTGAGAGCACGGCTCAATTGTTGCGGCCAAAAGATTCGTTGAGGAGATCCAGGAGCAGAAGTGCTAAACCACAATTGAGCACATCGGCCGGTTTAGAACCATAGGCACAGGCGCACTGTGGAGATTCCCTGCGGGACGATAGTGACTACTGTCTAGAATTCAAGTGCCATTGAAGAGGATGCGACCAGTGCTTGTTTGGAATACAATCACCCCGCCTAAATCTCCATGCACGATGAACTCATCATTTCCCGACTCCCTCGGCTCGACAAGTGTAGGCTTTGTGTAGCTGCTGCTGTAACTATGAAATGGGGGTGCAAGCTTTACAAGATAAATGATGCTTAGATCGTCACGCACTTGTTGGGCTACTTGTGGAGACATTGGAAGCTTGATGAACAGCCCAATGATCCCCTCGGCAATTGGCTGACGAATGGAATCAAGTGACAGAGAAGTACTGCAAGATGCAATCCTGTTGACAACTACTTTATTTCCATAGACATTTGAGCCAATATAACTTCCTTCATTTAACGTTTTAAAGTCAATGAAGATGCGAGGAGCGGAATTAAGAATTGAGCTGCCTGCAATCCCGCTAATCTCTACCGCAAGCTCGTTGATGTCGGCATTGTACTTCTTGTCGGCAAAGATGTTGACCTTTTGTACGAATGGCAGGTAGTGATCCGACGAATATCCATAGAAAACACCGAAGGGCTTGTTGGGACTTTGGCGAGCCTGGTACGCCTTTGTTGATTCGTATTCGCTCTTTTCAGGAAAGCGCTTGCGTAGCAATAGATAAACTTGAAACAAGCTAAGTCCCGTGTATCTCGGGGGAACTGATTTGGTTTCAGGTCCAAGAATGCGGGGAGGATAGGGATTGAAGGTAGTTGTGACTGGAGCCGATGACTCGAGTGAATTTATCGCATACTTGCTTGAACAGGCAAATGCGTCCCTCGCTTGAAGACTGGCCAGAGCTGTTAATGCTACGGCTAGCCAGGTAATGCCATTGGATGTTTGGTGAATCATTGAAGATGCTTCTCAATGGTTGGATTAACCTAAGGCAATCTGCGACTTGATTCTTTGGCATGAAGACATTCGGCACACATTAATCCATCTCATTTCTCGGAGTGCCGCTAACGCTTATTGGATGGTCTCCGAAAGCCACCATAACGCCTGCGTCTGCTTCCGTGAACCACCTTTGGTCTCGTTCATGAAATCTTGTAGCCGCAAGCGCTCTGAGGAGAACTTGCTCTCTACGAACAGTGGCTATCGGACCCCGATAACCACTTGTATCAACGGCTACAATTGGTCGGCAGGGCTGAGAACGCCCATCGGGCCGCGCTTGAGAGCGTGTGTGTAGATCATAGTAGTATTCAGGTCCTGATGCCCCATTAATTCCTGAATGGTGCGGATATCTTGCCCACGTTCTAGTAGATGGGTTGCAAAGCAATGGCGGAACGTACAACAACCAACAGGGTTGCAAATGCCGACGCATTCCACAGCTTGCTTTACGGCTTTTTAGATCACGCTTGGGTCCAGATGATGGCGCTCCGCTTTTCCAGTAGAATCATCCTTCCAGCGTTTTCGCTGCGGAAAAACCCATTGCCGCTCAGCAAGGCGGTACTTCCCTCGCCAAGGCATACGGCAGAGTCACTGCTCCCCACCCTGCCGTCAGGGGCTGCTCCTTCGCACTGGCTTCCAGGAAGAAGGGTGCGGCTATCCTTGCCGCCCTTGCCATTCCTTACGGTCAACTGCCGCCGTTCGAAATCAAGATCCTGCACCCTCAATCGCAAGGCCTCCATTAGGCGAAGCCTACCCCCGTACAACAACCCCACGACCAGGGCTGGTGGGAACGCTCTCGCGGGTACCCCTTCACTCCCCCAGCGCCGGGGTCTCGCTGCGCCTTGGGTCCACGGCCCCCAGGCTGCCGCCGCCGCTCAGCACCTCCACACTGTTGGTCGCCCCCATCACGGCGGAGCGCTTGAGGGTGTGGCCCATCGCCGCCAGAAGCCGCAGGGTGTCGGCGCTGAAGCCCTCCTCCACCTCCAGGCGATCGGGCAGCAGCTGGTTGTGCAGGCGAGGGGCGTTGACGGCGCCGGCCAGATTGAGGCCCCCCACCAGGCGTTGCAGCAGCACCTGGGCCACCGCCGTGATGATGCGGCTGCCGCCGGGGCTGCCGGTGGCCAGCCAGGGTTCACCGTCGGGGCGGAACACCAGGGTGGGGGTCATCGAGCTGAGGGGGCGTCGGCCCGGGGCCAGGGTGTTGGCCGCTCCCTGCACCAGGCCAAACGCATTCGCCTGGCCCAGCTGCAGGGTGAAATCGTCCATCTCGTTGTTGAGCAGGAAGCCGGCGCCAGGCACCAGCACGCCATTGCCGTAGGAGAGGTTGAGGGTGGTGGTGAGGGCCGCCAGGCCCCCCTGCCGGTCGGCCACCGAGAGGTGGGTGGTGTTTGATCCCTCCGGTGGCGTCGGGTTGGGCAGCGCGGCCGGTGGGGTGTGGCGGCGCGGATCGATGGCGCGGCGCAGGTCGGCCAGATGGGCGTCGGAGAGCAGCCAATCGATCGGGATCGCCGTCTGCTGCGGATCGCCGAGCCAGCGGTTGCGATCGCGGAACACCAACCCCATGGCTTCGGCGAGGCGATGCAGGCCAGCGGCGGAATCGAGGCTGGCGGCCTCCTGCCAGGGGAAGGGCTCCACGAGCCGCAGCAGCTGCAGCAGGCTCAGGCCCCCACCCGGCGGTGGGACCGCCAGCACGGGATGGCCGCGGAAGCGGATCGCCAGGGGCTCCTCCAGCCGCGCCCGGTAGGCCCGCAGATCAGCCGCCTCGATCAGGCCGCCGCGCTGCCGCATCAGGGCCACCAGTGCCTCGGCGACGGGGCCGTCGTAAAAGCCCGCGTCGCCGACGGCGGCGATGCGGCGCAGGGTGGCGGCCAGCTGGGGCTGGCGCAGCCGGTCGCCGGCTTGGAGGGGAACGGGGTCGGCGGCGCCTGCGGAGGCAGGCCCGGTGGTGGCCGCGGGCGGCCGGAAGAACAGGCGGCGGGAGCCGGGGTCGTCCCGCAACACCGGCGCCGAGGCGGCCAGCGATTGGCTGAGGGCGCGGCCCACCGGGAAGCCCCGCTCCGCCAGCTGGATCGCCGGCTCCAGCACCGCCTGGCGGCTGAGCCGCCCGTAACAGCGCTGGGCCAGCAGCAGGCCGGCCACACTGCCGGGCACGGCGGTGGACCGAAGGCTGCGGGTGGCCAGGCGCGGATCCACCCGGCCGTCGGGTCCCAGGAACAGCTCGGGCCGCGCCGCGCGGGGGGCCGTCTCGCGGAAATTCACCGCCGTGGCGAAGCCGCGCCCCAGCCGACGCTCCGCCACCGGGCAGCCGCGCGCCGCCGCGGGTGAGGGGCCGGGCAGCCAGAGCAGCAGGAAGCCGCCACCGCCGAGGTTGCCGGCGTAGGGGAGGGTGACCGCCTGGGCGAAGGCGGTGGCCACCGCCGCGTCCACCGCGTTGCCGCCGCGCCGCAGCACCGCCGTCCCCACCGCCATCGCCTCCCCCTGCTCGGCCGCCACGATCCCGCCGGCGGACCAGATGGGCTCGAAGCGCTGCCGCCGTTCGCCCAGCACATTGGCGGAGGCCGGACCCGCCGCCACCAGCGCCACCGCGACCAGGACGGGGAAGGGTCTCATGGCCCCGGCTCCGGCGCGCCGTAGCCGCCGCCGCCCGGGGTCTCGATCCGCAGCCGATCCCCGGGGCCCACCGCCAGCTCTGCGCAGCCCGGCAGCTCCTGCCAGTCGCCGCCGGCCGGCGCCATCGCATTGCGACCACAGCGGCCCGGTTCGCCACCGGCCAGACCGAAGGGGGGCACCCGGCGGGAACCGGAGAGGATCGCGACCGTGAGCGGCGCGAGGAAGCGCAGTTCGCGCACCACCCCGTCGCCGCCGGGCCAGCGGCCGGCGCCGCCGCTGCCGCGGCGCTGGCAGAAGCGCTCCAGCCGCACCGGGAAACGGTCTTCGAGGATCTCCGGATCGGTGAGGCGGGAGTTGGTCATGTGGCTCTGCACCGCGCTGGCGCCGCTGAAGCCGGTGCCATCCGC
Organism: Cyanobium sp.; assembly: GCA_044351065.1. Lineage (GTDB taxonomy): Bacteria > Cyanobacteriota > Cyanobacteriia > PCC-6307 > Cyanobiaceae > Cyanobium. The sequence goes on along the minus strand of JBILGK010000021.1, from coordinate 48,263 downwards.
CAGCCTGCCGGCGCCGGTGCCACCGCAGATGGTTTCGTAATACTGCCGTTGCGCGTCACCGAAGCTGAGATTGTTCATCGTTCCCTGGGCGGCAGCCATCACGCCGAGGGCCGCGAAGAGGGCATTGGCCACCGCCTGGGAGGTTTCCACATTGCCGGCCACCACGGCGGCCGGGGGCCGGGGATGGAGCAGACAGCCCTCCGGAACCACCAGATCGATCGGCGCGAAACAGCCAGCGTTGAGCGGGATCGACTCCCCCACCAGGCAGCGGAAGCCATAAAGCACCACGGCGCGGGTGATCGCCAGGGGGGCATTGCGGTTGCCCTCCTGCTGGGGTGAGGTGCCCGTGAAATCCACCCGCGCCCGACGGGCCGCCCGGTCGATCCGCACCGCCACCCGGATCACAGCCCCGTCATCGAGCTCCACCGCGTGCTCGCCGTCACGCAGGCCGCCGATCGCGCGCCGCACCGCCTCGGCGGCGTTGGCCTGCCCGTGGGCCATGTAGGCGCGCACCTCCGCCTCGCCGTGGCGCTCCACCAGCCGTTGCAGCTCCTCCATCCCGAGCCGGTTGGCGGCGATCTGGGCCTGGAGGTCGGCCAGCAGCTGCGCAGAGTTGCGCACCGGGTGGGGACCAGCCGCCAGCAGGCGCCGCCACTCCTCCCGCTGCAGCACCCCGCCCACCAGCAGGGGCACGTTGTCGAGCAGCAGGCCCTCCTCGGCGAGGCTGCGGCTGAAGGGGGGCATGGAGCCCGGCGTGAGACCCCCCACATCGGCGTGATGCCCCCGACAGGCCACGTAAAACAGAGGCGAGCCGCCCGCCGCCGCCGCGGCAAAAACGGGGGTGATCACGGTGATGTCCGGCAGGTGGGTGCCGCCGTGGAAGGGATCGTTGGCGGCGATCGCATCGCCGGGTCCCGGCGGCGGCAGGACGCGGCGGGCCACCGCATCCAGCAGACCCCGCACGCTCTCCCCCATCGAGCCCAGGTGCACGGGAATGTGGGGGGCGTTGGCCACCAGCTGGCCGTCCCCATCGAAGAGGGCGCAGGAGAAGTCGAGGCGCTCGCGGATGTTCACCGAGCGGGCGCTCTGCTGCAATCTCACCCCCATCTGCTCGGCGATGGCGGTGAAGCGGTGGTTGTAGAGCTCCAGGGCCACCGGATCGGGGGCGGCGGTCGGGGCCGCAGCGGCCGTCGCCCGAGGCGCGGCGGCACTTCCCTGCGGCGCGGTGGGGAGCCGCTCCAGCAGCAGCTCGCCGCCGCTGAGGCGCAGGGCGGACCAACCCGGCTCCAGGACGAGGGTGCCGGTGGCATCGACCACCAGCGCGGGCCCCTGCAGGGGCTGATCCAGCGGCAGCTGCAGGCGCGACCAGAGGGGCGCAGAGCCCCAGACCATGCCGTCGCCATTCGCCGCTGGCAGGCAGAGAGGGGTGGGAGCGCCGGGAGGGCCCGGGGGGTCCGTTGCGGCGACGCGGGGCGGATCCGCAGCGGCCGCCGGCGCCGCCACCTCCACCACCAGCCGCTCCACCACCAGGGGTTCCTCCCCCACCCCGTAACCGAAGCGGCGCTGATGCAGGGCCTCAAAGCGCGCCCGCAGCTCCGCCACCCCGTCCGCCGGCCCCGGCCCTTCCACCTCCAGACCCCGCTCCCGGCCGGCGACGCGCAGCTCCAGCCGCCGCCGCAGCTCCGGCGGCTGGTGGGCCGCCAGATCACCGGCCCGCTGCAGATCGGCCGTCGCCGCCGCGGCCAGCGCCTCGGCCGCCGCCCGCAGCTCCGGCAGAAGCCGGGGCTCGAGCGGTCGCCGCAGGGAGAGTTCCTTCAGCAGCGCCTGCCGCGCCAGGCCGATCCCCCAGGCCGAGAGAACGCCGGCGAGGGGAGGCAGCAGCACGCGCTCGATGCCGAGGCGGGCCGCCAGGGCGCAGGCGTGCAGGCCGCCGGCCCCGCCGAAGCTCACCAGCAGGGCGCCGCGGATGTCATGGCCCCGTTGGATCGAGACGCGCCGGATCGCCTCCGCCATCCGCTCCACCGCGATCGTGAGCGCCCCCTGGGCAAGGCTTTCCAGGCTGGGCGCGAAGGAGGAGGAGGCCAGGCTGGAGGCCAGCTCGGCGAAGCGGCGCCGCACCACCTCCCGATCGGGCGGGCGATCGCCCGTGGGTCCGAACACCGCCGGCAGGGCTCCCACCGGCAACCGGCCAAGCCAGAGGTGGGCGTCGGTGAGGGTGAGGGGGCCGCCGAGGCCGTAGCAGGCGGGGCCGGGATGGGCGCCGGCGGAGCGGGGCCCGACGGTGAGGCGACCATCCCGCATCGCCAGCACCGAGCCGCCCCCGGCGGCGACGGTGTGGATCGGCAGCATCGGGGCCTGCAGCCGCAGCCCGACGATCTCGGTTTCGACGTTGCGCTCGGCGCCCGGCTGCGCCCCGCCGCTCTCCAGGTGGAAGACGTCGGTGGAGGTTCCCCCCATGTCGAACCCGAGCAGGGGCAGCGAGGTGAGTCCCGCCAGGCGAGCGGCGGCGGCAGCGCCGACCATGCCCCCGGCGGGCCCGGAAAGGATGGTGTCCTTGGCGAGCAGCAGCTCCGGCGCGCGCAGGGCGCCGGAGGAGGTCATCACCCGCAGGCGGGTGGCGGACCCCAGCTCGCCCTGCACCGCCGCGAGATAGCGGCGCAACACCGGCCGGATCGCCGCTTCCACCAGGCAGGTGGTGCCGCGCGGCACCAGCCGGGGCTGGGCACTCACCTGATGGGAGAGCACCGGTTCGGCGAAGCCGAGCCTGGCGAGCCAGGCAGCCACCGCCCGTTCATGAACGGGATTGCGAACGCTGTGCAGCAGGGCCACCGCCACGGTGGTGAAGCCCCGGGCCAAGGCCTGGCGGAGTGTTTCGGCGAGGGCGGCGTCGAGGCGCAGCGGTTCCACCTCCCGCCCATCGGCGTCGAGCCGCCCATCGATCTCCACCGCTTGCAACGCCGGCAGGGGCGGCATTTCGATGGACAGGGCGAAGATGTCGGGCCGCTGCTGATCCCCGATTCGGAGCAGATCGGCGAAACCCCGGTTGACGAGCAGCAGCACCGGCTCGGTGGCGCGCTCGAGCAGGGCGTTTGTGGCCACGGTGGTCCCGAGCCGCACCTCTGCGATCAGGCCGGGCGGGATCGGGGCGCCGGGCGGCAGGCCAAGGAGGGAGCGGATGGCACGCACCCCCGGATCGCCGGGGCATCCGGCCTGACGGGAGAGCACCTTGCGCACTGTCAAGAGGCCCTCTGGCGAGCGCCCCACCAGGTCGGTGAAGGTACCGCCCCGATCGATCCAGAAGCGCCAGCCGCCGGCGTTCAACGGTAATTCTCGAATTGCAGCGGCAGCTCCACTTCCTCGGCCTTGAGGAGCTGCATCGCCTGCTGCAGATCATCCTTGCTTTTGCCGCTGATGCGCAGGCTTTCGCCCTGGATCGCGACGGTGACCTTCTTGACGTTGTCGCGCACCTTCTTGCTGAGCTTTTTGGCAAGTTCCTGGCTGAGTCCCCGCTGCAGTTTGACCACCTGCTTGACGCGATTGCCGCCGACGGGCTCCGGCGTCTGAAAATCAAAGATCTTTAAAGAAAGGTTGCGTTTGGTGGCCTTTTGCCGCAGCACGTCGGCCACGGCCTCCAAGGTCATGTCGCTGGCTGTGCTGATCGTGAGCGCGGCTTCCTCCACATCGATCTCAGTGCCGGAATCCTTGAGGTCGTAGCGCTGCCCCACCTCGCGCCGCACCTGGTCGACGGCATTCACGAGCTCCTGGCGGTCGAAATCGGAGACGACGTCGAAGGAGAAGTCAGCCATGGCGCTCCTTTTGTTCACAGGCGTTCTGCGTCAATCCTATGGCCCGCAGGGGCTGAGCCACGCCAATCCCCAACAGCCCATCGGCATCCGCCGCTGCGTTCGTGCCAGAGCCCAAAGAGGCGCTGGCTCAGCACACTGCCGCCTACTCAACTTCCCACCGCAAGGGCAAGAGTGGCGCGATCGGGCATCGCGGCAGCAACCCCGTGGAGGTGATTCGATCGTGGCTGCGCGCCGTGTTCCCGAGAGGACAGCAGTCCGGGAGATCACCACCTCCAACCTCAAGCGAATGGGTCACAAAAACGGGAAGCACCGGCCGCCACAAGGCGGGTGTGGACGTTGTCGACATTGGGCAGGCGCTCCTCCTGACAGACGGCCAGATCCTCCCAGCGGCTGGAAGCGGTGGCGGAGGATGGTCTTGCTGAGACCCGCGTGGACATCGCTGGCATCCAGCTTGACGCCACTGAGGCCATGCTCGCCAAAGGGAGCGTTGGCCTTGTTTGGCCCGGAGCGGTTGAATTCAGCCCGCAAGGCTTCGGTCTCACTGTCACCCACTTCGGTGGTGGGGCTGCGGCTCGATCAGCAGCTGCAGGCCGTGGCGGACCTGCCCACCCCCGCAAGGCAGCGGGACGTCAGCCGTTACGTTTTTAGAAGCCCGCGAAAGAGTTAGTTGCGCCAAGCGGCACTGCGGGTAGGTTGCAAGTAATCGGAACATCCTGAAACCAGTTGTTCCAACCTCGTCTCTCCACCAATGCAATCCTCAATCGGGCCAGCAGGGCAACAAGGGATTCAACAAGTTGGCTTCCTGGATGAAGGGCCAGGGAACCGCTCCAGCATGCGCCTGATGTGCATGATGTCCCTGGTCACGGCCATCATCCTCTCTTCCCTGCTGGTCGTTCAATCACTCAACCAAGATCGGAATGATCCCAGGCAGCACCAGAGTGCCGACCCCCAGATTCTGTATATTATCTATGGATTCTTGATCGCCGCCTTTGCGCCCAAGGCCGTTCAGAAGTTCGCCGAGCAAAAGCTGCCTGCCTATGATCCTACGCTTGCCTACCGCCAGGGGGGACAGGCGTATGGGCAACAGCCTTATGTTCCACAGCCGTATGCAGGATACCTGCCTCCAGCAGGCGCAAGCACACCCGGAGCAGGCTTGGCCACTCAAACACCGAACACCATCAGCGGAACCCCCGGGCAACTCACAGCGGTCCAGGGTGGCGCAATTGGAACGCAAAGCCAGACCCCTCCAACAATCCCACCTACAGCCATGCAAACCGTACTTCAGCGAGGCGTACTCTGATGCCGTTCATTACAGCCAAGGAAGACGCTGGACTGAGCCGCTCGAAAACCATTGATGGCGTGGATGCGGTGGTCCTGGCTGGACAAAGAATTGCTGTCGACTGGGTGCATGCGAGTGGCGGTGTTGATGGTTTCGGCACAATCCGTTTAGCCGGCAACTACACCTGCCCCGTATCGCATCAATTGATTCCGGTGGGCCAGGAGCGCACGATCAACACCAGTCGCTTCGAAATCCCGGCGAACGCCTGGATTCAACTGGAGAGCTCCCATGCCGCCGCTGGCCCCGCCCCCTCTGCGCCCGCCGGCCAACCCCGGCGATTTCCCCCACTGCACAGCGAAGCATCCCAGGCCCGTTTCCTGCAGGAGGGACTGAAGACGCTGGGCTACAACCCTTCCCCCTTTAGCGATCTCCAGAGCCAGGCCTGCCGCACCGTGGTGCTGCGCTTCCAGCAGGATGAGCAGCTGGAGGCGGATGGAGACCCTGGGCAAAATACCTTCGGGGCCCTGTGCGAACGACTGCTCCCGGATGGCAACCGCGCCGACGAGACCGGCTGCTTCACGGTGGAGAAGGTCATCCGGATGTTTCCGGATGCGCCGGTAGCCAATATCCGCACCAATCTCCCTTTTGTCCTGGAGGCTTTACGCAAGCTCAAACTCAGTGATCAGGAGATGATCCTGATGGCCTTGGCCACAATTCGTGCGGAAACCGCCGGCTTCGAGCCAATCGACGAATACCAGAGCGTTTACAATACGCGTGCTGGCGGGGCTCCATTCGGCGAATATGACAAGATCCTGGGAAACCAGGGGCCACCCGATGGAGCACGCTACAAAGGGCGTGGATTCATCCAGCTAACCGGACGCAGCAATTACAGGGAAATCGGCAAGCTAGTAGATGCCGATCTCGAAAACAACCCAGAGTTGGCCAATGAACCTGCAATCGCAGCTGCGATTTTGGTGGCATTCCTGCATCGAAAAAAACGTTTCATCCGAGGCTGTCTCGTCCTCGACGACCTGGCCGGCGCGCGACGAGCTGTCAACGGCGGCAGCCACGGTCTTGACGCCTTTCGCACCGCTTATCTGACAGGCCTCCAGCTGACCAATGTCGACAGCCCGCCCGCGCAGGAAGAGGCACAACACGAACCACCGAGTGAATCAACTCGCGAGGCCTTCAATCCAGAAGCTCCGATTGATTGGCACAATCCCAAATGCAAGGTCTCACGCTACTTCAACGTGCAAGAGGTCACCCAGGGAGATGCACGACGCATCCCGGAGAAAGGATCCCAAGTTGAAGACAACATCCTGAAGCTTGCCCGCGAGCTGGATGAAGTGCGGGAAGCCTGGGGCAAGCCAATCGGGGTGACCTCCTGGTACCGGCCGCCGGCTGTCAACAAGGAGAAGCGTGGAGCTAGCAACAGTCAGCACCTCTATGGTTTGGCAGCTGACATCTATACCATGGATGCGACTGACCGCTGGCACCCGCGCAACAAGGAATTTGAACAGTGGCTTGACAGCAAGATGTGGGCAAAACGGGCACTTGGCTATGGCTGTAAAGCCAACCTGGGCTTCACCCACGTGGATCTCCGCGAAGGGCGCATTCGCTGGGATTATTGATCCAAACTAAACCCCACTCCAGATTGTCATCCATGAATCTCACCGCATATCTGGGCCACGGCGTGAATCGCGTCCCGGATCAACGCGTCGAGGAAGAAGGTTCCTCATCCGATCCGGGGGGATTGACCTTGAGCACCCTGGCGATCGAGGGACAGCCCGTAAGCGGTGGGTTGGGCGGGTCCACCAGTTGCGTGATCTGCCGCACCGCAAGCGAGCTGGCACGGGCCATGCAACGGGAGACCGGTGCTTCCCTCACGGGCCTGGGATTTCTGCCGCTCCTTGGCGGAAAGATGGCATTTTTTCGTTCGCAACGTACCACGATCTTCAGCGTATCTGTTGTGGTGCATGCCTGGCGAGTGAGCGAGGCGGTCCGGTTGACCTCCCCAAGGCTGGCTGCCGGTGTTGCGGCACCGCAAACGGAGGAAGACCTGAGGCCGTTTGTCCAGTTCTATGGAGATTCCTATGTCAACTCCATAGATGTTGGTGGGGAATGCATCGGGGTCTACACATTTCGTTCCGAAACGCGGGAGCAGGCGGAGCGAGTAGAACTGGCCCTCAAAGCGGGTGGCCTCGTGAGTGGGCTGCAACTCGGCGCCGAATTGCACCGCACCGTGGCGGAGGCGAGCCGTGAAAGTGCGATCAACATCGACTTCCACTACAACGTGTGGGGCTGCAGCGAGATCCCAGTCCTGCAACCGGAGACCTTGGTGCCCTATGCCCTCGCGTTCAACGGACGCAGCAACATCGATGCGCCAGTGCTGCTGGATCTGGCGACGGAGGGCTACGAAAGCGTGCCGCAGATCGGGACCGCCTTCCGAGCGGTGGAGGAAAACCGCAAGCTGTTCACCCGCCGCGGAGGCCTGCTCCGCAAGTACCACCGCCTGCGGGAACTGGTCAACCAGATCGACAGCGTGCGGGAAAGCCTGACTGTTTATGGCCTCCAGCTACCGGAGGCCACTCAGCTGGCAGCAGACCGGCAGAGGGCCCTGACGGACCTGGCCGCCATCGATGCCTTGGTGGACGCGTACCACGCGGCGCCCACTCTGCCCCTGCAGGAGCCGGATCTGGTTTCCCTGGCCAAGGGATCCCCGAGGATTCGGGCCAAGGTGATCGAGGAGCCTGCCACGCGGATCGGCAGGATGCAAGGACCGAAGGCCAACCCTTCACGTTCCCCTTCGAGCGAAACACCGCCATTCAAAACCAGGTGAGGCTGACGGGAATGGCGGTCGAAGCCGGTTGGCGGGTCGACAAGATATGGCTCCGCTATAGCACGAATACGGCGGAAGCGGCCGTTTTGGAGGTGATCCACGGGGGAGATCGCGGCATCAAACTAGGCACGCCACATACCTTCGGACCGGGCGAAGGCATTACCGAGATCTACAGCGAATTTGGTACCAATATCGACAAGCTGCGAATCATCACCGACCAAGGGATGTTGGAGAGCACGGGCGAGAAAGGCGACAAGAACAACCCGGTCCACTGGCAACGCGGCCCTGGCGAAGTGGTGCTGGGACTCATCGGCCGCTCTGATGACGAACCCGATGGAGCCGTGTATGCATTGCAAGCCATTGTAGCCCACATCGAAGGCATTGATTGGCAGCCGATCGATGCACTGGATCTTGAGGATGGTTGATCGTCCTCTCCGCAGACTCAGCCTGAGCGGGAGATAAATCAGGAACAAGCCTATTCAGGCTTTGATAAGCCCTAACATTCAAGATCAACTCATCGGCAGACATCCCTTCTATGGCCGACCTGTACGATTTCGACAGCTCGCAGCTCATCATTGACGGGTAAATGACCCGATAGTTACCCTGATGCACACGATAGGGTTCTGTCTACCCGCAAGCTGTTCACACCCTGATGGCCGAGGCAGAGTGGCCAGTGGTCTGATCTTCTCCATCAATCGTGCAAGCGTTGCTTTACCTGATATCACTCGCATTTCCCTGGGTGCCGAGGGCTTTATCGAGAGGCTATAGTCGGCCAACGTCATGCGCACTTCTTCATTGACCATGTCCGATATTGAACGGCTGCATGCAGGGTCTTTTAGTCGCAGTGCACGGTGAATGTCCATGCAAACCTAGCGCTTTGACGTCAGGCCGTCACGAAGTCGGCTTCGATTCCGGCTTCCTCTGGTCCATCGAACGAGGATGGATAGATCGTGCGCAACCACAATCTATCCATGATTGGACAAGGCAGCAAGGTGGCGCCCATGACTACTGCCTCAAGATCAGCCTGGCTTTCAGGCTGGCTTTCGAATTGCCCTGGGTCAGGCTCTCATGGTCCATCATCAATCACCCCCCGTCGGCCAAAGGAGACGACTGAACGGGTACGCGCTCCAGCCTTCTTGTCCCCCGAGAGCACAAAGCAGCAGGGCCGGGTTGCGCCGCCCTCAGGCCTGCGTCGCTGGCTCGGAAGCCAGCAGGTGCAGGCCCAGACGCTCCGAGAGGAAGGCGGCCGTGAGCTGGCCCCGCACGCTGTTGCCCGCACCATCCAGGGGCGGGGAAAAGGTGGCCAAGCCGCCCTTGCCGGGGGCCACCGTGATCATTCCCCCCGAGACGCCGCTCTTGCCCGGCAGGCCGATGTCGTAGATCCAGTCGCCGGAGGTTTCATACAATCCCGCCGTCACCATCACCGCCAGCACGTACTGGCAAATCGATGGCGCCACCACCTGCTCGCCGCTGAGGGGATGACAGCCGCCATTCGCCAGGGTGGCGGCCATCAAGGCCAGGTCAGCGGTGCTGACACGCAAAGCACATTGGCGGGTGTAAAGGTCGGTGCTGGCCTCCGGATCAAACCAGATGCCCCCCTGCTCCTCCAGCAGGTTGGCGATGCCCAGATTGCGGTGGTTTGTCGCCAACTCCGACGCATACACCTCCCCGTCCAGGCTGAGCGGGCGGCCGGCGAAGCGAGAAAAGCCCTCCAGGATGAAGGCCCACTTCGCCTCCGCAGTCGCGCCCGGTGCCAGGCTCGTGGCCGCAATCGCTCCGGCATTCACCATCGGATTGGAAAGGCCATCCTCAGCCCGCCCCACCGCCTGCACGGAATTGAACGGCAGCCCCGTGCTGTTCACCCCCAACTTCTCGCGCACCTCCCGTTCGCCGATCGCTTCGCAGATCAGGGCAAACAGAAACGGCTTGGAGAGGCTTTGGATGCTGAAAAGCTGTGCCACCTCCCCCGCCCCGAACAGCTGGCCACCCGTGCTGGCCACGGCGATCGCGAAGTGGGTCGGATCCGCCGCTGCCAGGGCCGGTATGTAGGTGGCCACCTTCCCCTCCCGCACCGGGCCGAAGCGCTGATGGGCCTGCGCCACGAGCTCCTGCACAACCGCCTCGCCAGGCAACTGGCCGGTGGAGATCCATGCCGCCATCGTCAGCTGCCCCCTTCCTCTTCCCAGGGGAAGCGGGGCAGGTGGTACAGCGCTTCGCGCTGGGCTTCGCTCCAGGTGTCGATCATGGCGCGCAGGCGGGGGCTATCGGCCTCCACCCGCAATTGATGCGCAATCCGCAGGCTGCCGGCTTCGATCACCACCAGGTCGAACGGGGGACCCACACTCAGATTGGAGCGTTGTGTGAGCACCTGGGAAATCAAGCACAGCCGGGCGGCATCCTCGAGGGAAAGATGGGCATGCCCGACATTATCGAGCGTGGGTTTGCCATACTTGCTTTCGCCAATCTGCAAATAGGGCGTATCCGGAGTCGCCATAATCGCATTGCCCTGCGGATAGACCAAAAACAATCCGTGCGGTTCCGCACTGATCTGACCCGCCAACAGGAACGAAGCGCCGCCGCTCGTACCCGCCTGGCGCAACGCCACTTCATTCTCCTTCTGCACCGCCACACTGACGCGTCCGACATAGGCCGCCGCTTCAAACAGATAATCGCAATGGCGCAGGTCTTTGCCCCCGCCGCTCTCCAGATCCGCCGGTCGATCCAGATCACGCCGGATCCAGCTGATCACCGCCTGGGTGGTGGCCAGGCTGCCCGCCGCCAGCAACACGAACAAACGATCCGGTGCCGGCTGGAACACGTAGGTCTTGCTGTAGCTCGAGATGTAGTCAACTCCAGCATTTGTGCGGGAATCGGAGGCCAGCACCAGCCCTTTCTCCAGCCAGTAGCCAATGCAGTAGGTCATCTCCGCGCATCCCTGCAGCGACAGGCCCTGTGAAACTACCTCCGGAAGCGCCCTGGCAACGCCACCCTGCGCACACAGGCGGGATTCAGATCTTGTCCGGCCCCCCCGGCTCCCCCAGCTGGGTGAGCGCCAGCTGGCGCATGGTCTCGCCCCAGGCCCCACACCCGGCCGCACCGACCACCACCAGCACCAACCACAGCGCTGGCATGGGCTGGATCGGTGCCCCCGGCGGCCGGGCGGCGCGATGCAACAGCACCATCAGCACCGTGGCCGCAAAGGCGGCCAGGCCGGCACTCAGCAGAATCCGCCGACGATCCACCCGCTCTTGACGGCGCGGCCTGTAGCCAGGGGGGGGAGGAAGGGGCATGGCCGCAGAGGCGGATCAGGGAGGCGACTCGCCCGGCGCAGGACCCGGGTCGCCTCCAGTCTGGACGCTGGTGGGGAACCAGGCCGCCTCCAGCTGCTTCATCAGCACGTAGAAAGAGGGCACCACGAACAAGCTCAGGGCGGTGGCCACCAGCAAGCCTCCGAAGATCACCGCCCCCAGCGAGCGCTGGCTCAACGCGCCCGCGCCGCTCGCCACCAACAGGGGGAAGAAGCCCGCCAGGGCCGCCAGGGCCGTCATCAGGATCGGCCGCAGGCGGGAGCTGGCCGCCCCCATGGCCGCCTCGCTGGCACTCAGCCCCTTCTCCATGCGCTGATTCGCGAGATCCACGATCAAAATGCCGTTCTTGGCCGCCAGACCGATCAACGTGACCAGACCCACCTGCGCATACACGTTGTTCACCTGCCCCCGCAGGACCAGAAAGGCCAGGGCGCCGAGCATCGCCAGCGGCACCGTCATCAAAATGATCAGTGGGTCGATATAGCTGCCGTACTGAGCCGAAAGCACCAGATACACCACCACGATGCCCAGGGCGAACACCAGGGCCGCCAGGGAACCCGCCTGCACCTCCGAGCGGGAAAGAGCCGACCAGTCGGAGCCGATGTTGCTGAAACTCAGCTGGCGGAAGCTGGCCATCAATCCATCGATTGCCTGGCCGCTGCTGCGCCCCGCCGCTTCGACGCCCTGGATCAGCACGGTGCGATACAGATTGAAATGGCTGATGATCGGCGGGGCGCTGTCCAGACGGGCCGCGACCACATTGCTCAGCGGAATCAGTTTGCCAGCACGATCGGACACATAGAGATTATTCAGCGATTGCACGAAGTTGCGTTGATCACCTTTGGCTTGCACATACACCTGCCTGTATTGCTGATTTTCGTAGGTTTGGTTCACAAAACTTCCGCCAGTCAGCGTACCGAGCACCTGCATCGCTTCGCCGTAGTCGATGTCGAGAGAAGCCATCCGATCGCGATCCACATCCAAGCGCCACACCGGTGCATCGCTGACAAATTGGGTATAAAGATTGGCAAATGTTCCCTCGGCTCGCGCGGCGCTGATCAGCTTGCCGCCCATCTCGGCAAGATCCGTGGGGCTGTAGCCGCCATTGCTGAGGTCGTTGAACTGGAACGAAAGCCCCCCCTGGGCGCTGAAGCCCGGCACAGCCGCCGGCGACTGGGCCATCACCAGCGCACCGGGGATCGCCTTGAACTCTTTGTTCAGGCGGGCGATGATTGCCTGGGCCGACTGATCGGCGCCGCCGCGCTCATCGATCGGGCGCAGGCCAAAGAAGAAAAGGCCCTGATTGAGCGAGCCGCCATTGAAGCCAGCCCCGCCCACAATCTCGCCGGAAACGATCTGCGTCTCCTTTGCCAGGATCGCCTGCGCCTTGGTCGCCACCTCCATCGTGGCCTCAATCGAAGACTGCGGCGGCAACTGGATGATGCCCAGCCCGTAGCCCTGATCCTCGGTGGGCACAAAGCCGCTCGGCACCGCACTGAAGGCCACACCCGTGAGCACGATGCCGCCTAGCAGGATCAGGGCGATCAGGCGGCGGAGCCGGATCACCTGCTTCAGGGCCCTGGCGTAGGCCGCCGCCAGCCGCTCGAAGCCCGCATTGAAGGCCGTGAAGATCGGCATCAGGAACGTCCCCACCCCGGCGCCCAGCAAGCCCAGCAGCAGGGAGGCGATCCAGCCCCCGGCCATCGCTCCGTAAACACCGCCGAACCCAGCACCGATCAGCGTCCAGCGCAGCCCGCGCGGCTCGGTTTTGCCGCCCCCCAGCAGCAAGGCGGATTGCAGCGGTTTGCCGGTGATCGCATTGAAGGTGGAAACCAGAATCGAGAACACGATCGTCAGCGCAAACTGGCGATAGATCACACCCGTTGCCCCCGGGAAGAAGGTGACAGGGATGAACACCGCCAGCAGCACCAGGGCCGTGGCCAGAATCGCTCCGGTGAGCTCCTTCATCGCGTTGGAAGCCGCCTGGAACGGCCGATCACCCGCCTCGATGCGTGCGGACACCGCCTCCACCACCACGATGGCGTCATCCACCACCAATCCCGTGGCCAGGATAATGCCAAGCAGCGTGAGTTCGTTGATTGAGAAGCCGAACGTCTTGACGAAAATCAGCGCCCCCAGCAGAGCGATCGGCAGGGCGAGCGCCGGCACCGCCGTCGCCTTCCAATCCTGCAAAAACAGAAAGATGATCAGCAGCACCAGCACCACCGCATCGCGCAGCGCAGCAAGGGCGCCGCCGATCGAGGCATTGATGAAGTCGGTCTGATCAAAAACTTTCTCCAGCACCACACCAGGCGGCAGGGTTTTGCGGAAGTTGCTCAGCACGACGTCCACCGCTTTGGCGGTGCTGATCGCATTGCTGCCGGGCAACTGGATCACGCCAAAACCCACGCAGGGGTAACCGGTGCGGGCATTGATTGCAGATTGATTGAAATTTTGAAAGGCGTACTCTGCTCGACCAATATCTGCGATACGGATCAAGCCTCCATCCGGTCCCTTACCGATAATCACATCCTGGAATTCAGCGACCGTTTTCAGATTGCCATCCACAAGTATCGGGAAGGTGGTACGATTCGCACTCGTGGAAGGCGGGCCGCCAATCGAACCGCCAATCACAATCCGGTTCTGAGATTTGAGTGCGTTGACAACCGTTTCAACGCCAAGATTGAAGCGGGCCAGCTTGAGGGGATCAACCCAGATCCGAAAAGCGGGATTGCTCGCACCAAAGACGTTCACCTGACCCACGCCCTCGGCCCGGGTGAGCGGGTAATAAAGGTTCAGCTGCAGCAAACCATTCAGATAACTACGATCAAACTGCCCCTGACTGGAGGTGAGATTATACACCAGCAAATAGCTGCTCGCCGTCTGCTGCACCGTCACCCCCTGGGCATTCACCTGGGTGGGGAGCTGCGGGCTGGCCGTCTGCACCCGGTTCAGCACATTCACCTGATCGATATCAATATCGGTACCAGACTTGAAAAAGACATTCACCTGGCTTGTGCCCTGGCTGGTGCTGAAGGAGGTGATGTAATCCATGCCCGGGGCCCCGTTGATCTGCTCCTCCAGCGGACCGGTCACCGCACTCTCCACCGTGAGAGCATCGGCGCCGGGGAGATTGGTGTTCACCTGCACCGTGGGCGGCGCGATGTTGGGCAGGTTCTCGATCGGCAGCAGCGGCAGGCTGATCAGACCCGCCATCAAAATCAAGATGCTGCACACCGTGCTGAGCACGGGGCGACGAATGAAGGTGTCGGAAAGACTCATCGGGCCCGGGTCCCGCCCATGGCGCCCAAGCCCATCGCCGGCTGGATGGAAAGTCCGCTGCGCAACTGGGCCAGGTTGCCCATCACCACCGTGTCCATCGCGCTGATCCCCGCCAGCACCGGATAGGCGCCGTTCTGAAGAGTGCCCAGGGTCACCGGCACCTGCACCGCCACCGGAAGATTGGCCAGGGGCTCCGGTTCGATCTGCCGCCCCAGCCGGCGCTTGGCTTCCGCCCCATCCACCGCCAGGAACACAAAGGTCTTGCCGGCCTGCAACAGCACCGCCTGCTGCGGAATCGCCAACACCTGCCGCCGCGCAAACACCAGCGTGGCATTCACCCGCTCGTTGTTGCGCAGGGCGCCATCGGGGTTGTTGAAGCCAGCCTTCACGAGCAGGGTCTGGCGCTCCTTGTCGAGGGCGGGCGCCACGAAGATCACCTGACCCACCGCCCTCGGCTGCCGCGGATCAGGGCCCTTCAGAAGCACGGGCAGGCCGGGCCGCACCCGGTCACTCAGCTCGCCGGGTACATCAATTCTCACCCAGAGCTTGGAATTATCGATCACGCTGGTCACCACCTCACCGGGCTTGATCACATCGCCGATCTTGACATTGAGGTTACCCACATAGCCCGGTATCGGTGCCACCACATTCTTGTAACCCAGGGTGGCGGCAGAAGCTTTGAGTTTGTCGAAGCTCTGCATCGCCTCCGTTACATAGTAGTCGCGATCCTTGGTCGAGACGGCGCCCTGCTCATTCAGGAAGATGTAGCGCTCGGCATTGACCCGATTCTTGCGGGCCTCTGCGGCATCCGCGCTGACCGTGGCCTGCTGCTGTATCTGATCGAGGGTGAACAGCAACTGACCGGGCCTCACCGGCTGCCCTTCCACGATCGGCATGGCGGTGATGCGACCGCCGATCTCCGAGGCGAGCCGCACCTCGCGAACCGCTTCCAGGGTGCTCTGGTAGTCAGCCGAATCCAGGGCGATGGACGGGCGGGGCTGGACCAGCTGCACCTGGGGCGGCGTGGGTGCGGGGGGCTTGTTCGGAGCGCAGCCTGCCAGGCCTCCCACCCCCACCAGTGCCAGCGTCGCAGCAATCGAAAAACGTGGTGGCACGAAACGGGCCGGGCTGAGCAAAACGCTACGCGTGGCCCTGGCGGCTCCCCTCGCGCGGCGGACAGCCGCCAATCTGCGCCGACTGCCGCCCCTCATCGCCGGCCCCGACCCGACGACCTGCCGCGGCGGTGGTAGGCGGGGTCGGGGTTGGCCGCTTGCAGCTGTCGCACCGCCTCCACCGCCAGGCCGGCCATCAAACCGAAGCTTCCCATCAGCACATGGCTCCAGAACAGGGTGTAGGTGCTCACCCGCACGGTTGTGGTGGCGATGAGCGCCGCCAGAAACTGGGAAATCGCCAGAAAGATCAGCCCGCCGATCAAACCGGCGACCACGATGCGGCGACCGCTCATCGCTCCGGCTCCGGGGCGGAGGGCAGAGCAGCCACGGAGGAAGGGGAGGGGGGAGCGGCGGTGATCTGCTTCATCACCACGTAAAACACCGGCACCACAAACAGGGAGAGAAGCGTGGCCACCGCCAGGCCTCCGAACACAACGGTGCCGAGGGAAACCTGCCCGCGCGCTCCAGCCCCACTGGCCAGCACCAAGGGCAGGAAGCCGAACAGCGAGGAGATGGCCGTCATCAGGATCGGACGGAAGCGCGAGCGGGCCGATTCCGCCGCCGCCTCCAGGGCCGTCGCCCCCTCCTCCATGCGCTGGTTGGCCATATCCACAATCAAGATGCCATTTTTCGCCGCCAGACCGATCAACATCACCAGCCCCACCTGGGCATAGATGTTGAGCACCTCACCGCGGGCCCCCAGGAAGAGAAGCGCCCCCAGCATGGCCGTCGGAACCGTCATCAATATGATCAGGGGATCGCTGTAGCTCTCATACTGCGCCGCGAGCACCAGATAAGCCGTGAGAATGCCGAGGGCGAACACCACAATCGCCAGGGCTCCGGCGCGGATCTCCTCGCGGGAGATGCCGGTCCAGTCAACCCCCACGCCCTGCACGGAAAGCTCGTCAAACAGGCGGCGGATATCGTTGATTGCCTGGCCACTGCTGCGGCCCGGGGCCGGACCGCCCTCGACCAGGATCGAGCGGAAGAGGTTGAAGCGAGGGATCACGGCAGGGCCTGTGATCGGTTCGATCCGGATGAATTCCGCCAGCGCCACCGGTTCGCCGGCTGCAGTTTTGGTATAGAGGGTGCGCAGCTGATCCGGGGTGGCGCGGAAGCCTTCATCAGCCTGCACAAACACCCGTCGCACCCGCCCCCCTTCAAAGGTATCGTTCACATAAAAAGAACCGATATTGAAGCTGAACGCCTGCATGGCGCTCTGGAAGTCCACCCCGAGGGAAGCCATGCGATCTCGATCCACCACGATCTGCAGCTGGGGGGCTTCGGGCGAAAACTGGCTGAACACCCGATCGAACAGGCCGCTGGCATTGGCATTGCCGATCAGCTTTTGGGCGCTCTCAAAAAACTGACCATCGGAAAGGGCGCCGCCGCTGCGGTTGAGCAGCTGGAACTCAAAGCCCCCACCGGTGCCGTAACCGGGAATCGCCGGCGGCTCGATCACGATGATTCGCGCTTCCTCAATCGCCGCGAATTTGCGATTGAGGCGCGCCACGATCGCCCCCACCGATTGGGAGGCAGCGGGCCGATCGCTCCAGTTGCGGGTGCCGAAGAAAAACAGGCCCCGGTTCGGCGCATTGCCGGCGAGGCTGGCGCCACCGAACACAGCCGCGCTTTCGATATCCTTCTCCTCCCGCAGGACCGCGGCCACCCGCTGATTGACCGCGCGCAGGTTCTCCAACGAGCTGCCGTCGGGCGCCTGCACGATGCCGATCGCATAGCCCTGATCCTCCACCGGCACGAAGCCGGAAGCGATCGTGTTGAAGGCCACGGCGGTCAGGGCAATGCCGGCCAGCAGGGCGGCCATGATCAGGGGCCGGTGTGAGAGCACCCAGGCCAAACCGCCCCGATAACCGCGCTCCACCATTCCGTACACCCGATTGAAGCCTCTGAACAGCTGCGGGGTCAGCCAGCCGAACAGGGCGCCGAGCCCTGCAAGCAGCAGCACCTGCCAGGGGCTCGTCACCCCCCCCAGCACCAGGCCCGCCACGGCACCGGCGAGGCTGAACGGGAGCCGCAGGGGCAGGCCGCTGAGCAGGCCCAGCCCGTAGCCCAGCAGCAATCCGACAGCCAGGGCCGCCAGAGCCGGCAGCGTTCCCGACCCGCCAGCGGCCAGCAGGCCGTACACAAACCCCACCGAGGCACCGGCGATGGCGTAGCTGCGGCGGCCGGGCGGATCCCCCTGCCAGGCGAGCAGGAGGGCCGAGAGCATCGGTGAAAAGGTCAGGGCATTGAAGGTGGAAATGGCAATGGCAAAGAGGATGGTGGCCGCGAACTGCCGGTAGATGGTGCCGGTGGCGCCGGGAAAGAACAGCACCGGCACGAACACGGCAAACAACACCAAGGTGGTGGCAATCACCGCCCCGAACAGTTCATCCATCGTGGCCTTGGCCGCCGCCAGAGCCCCCAGGCCGGCTTGTTTCTTGGTGGCGGTGTTCTCGATGATCGTGATCGCGTCATCCACCACCAGACCGGTGGCCAGCACCAAGCCGAAGAGGGTGAGCTGGTTGAGGGTGAAGCCAAACACCAACACCCCCAGGAAGGTGCCCACCAGCGCCACCGGAATGGCGATCGCAGGCACCAAGGTGGCCTTCCAGTCCTGCAGGAACAGGAAGAGCACCAGCACCACCAGGATCACGGCATCGCGCAGGGCCGAGCTGACCCCCTGAATCGAGGCCCGCACGAAATCGGTGTTGTCGTAGATCTTCTCCATCGTCATGCCGACCGGCATGCTGGAGGCGAACTCCGCCAACACCTCCTCCACTCCCTGGGAGACATCGAGGGCATTGCTGCCACTCAGCTGGTAAATTGCCATCCCCACCGAGGGAACGCCGCGCAGGTCGCTGGCCTCCACGGCAAACGTCTCACCCCCCAAGCTCACCCTGCCCACATCGCGCAGGCGCACCACACCTCCATCAGCGGTGGCGCGCAGGATCAGGTTTTCGAAGTCGCTGGTGCTGCGCAAGCGGCCTTGCAATTGCACGGTGAAGGTGTACTGCTGACCGGGGGGGGCTGGAGCGCCTCCGATCTGCCCCACCGGCACCAGACGATTCTGGCTGCGCAGGGCCTGGACCACATCGCTGGCGGTGAGCTTGTTGGCCGCCAGGCGCCCGGGATCGAGCCAGAGGCGGAAGGCCAGTTGGCGATTGCCGAAATACTGGAGATCTCCCACTCCAGGCACGCGGCGGATCGCGTCGGTGAGATTCTGGTCCAGCAGACCACTGATGGTTTCAAGGCTGTAAAGATTATTGGGGTCTTCACTCGTAAAGTTATAAACAAGCAAAATGGAATTTGAGGCCTGGTTCACGGTGATGCCCGATTGGCGCACCTCCTCCGGCAAGCTCGGTTGCGCCAGCGCCACTCGGTTCTGCACGTTCACCTGGTTGATGTCGCCATCGCTGCCGCTGGCAAAGGTCACCCGGATCGAGCTGGTGCCATCCGCCGCGCTGCTGGAGGCGATGAAATCCATGTTCTCCACCCCGTTGATCTGCTGCTCGAGCACGGAGGTCACGCCCTGCTCCACGCTCACGGCGTCGGCGCCCACGTAGCGGGCGTTGACCTGCACGGTGGGAGGAGCAATGTCGGGCAGATTCTCGATCGGAAGGATGGGGATTGCTATCAGACCGGCAATCACAATCAGCAGGCTGCAGACCGTGGTGAGCACGGGGCGCGTGATGAAGGTGTTAGAGAGCGACATGAACCCCGGTACCCACCACGCTTAGTTCACTGTGACCGGCAGACCATGCCGGAGATTGATCAGATTGGACGTGATCACACTCTGGCCTCCCGCCAGTCCGCGCAGCACCGGGTAGCGATCGTTCTGCAGGGGGCCGAGCTGCACCGGCGTCTGCAGGGCGAACTGGCTGCCCGGCGGCAGTTTGCGCAAGGAATCCAGCTTCGCCTGACCCGGCCGCTGCTCCAGATCCGCCAGGCTGCCGATCCGAAACACAAAACTCTGGCCCGAGATCTGCGTCACCGCCGCGAAGGGAACGGAGAGCTGCTGACGGGCATCGAGGATCACTCGGGTGCGGGTGCGCAGACCATTGCGCAGCAGCCCGGTGGGATTGGGGAATTCAGCCTTGGCCAACAGAGACTGGGTGCCCGCCACCACGGCGGGATCCAGGGAGCGGATCGGGGCACGGGCGAGCGGACGGCCGTTGGCCGGATCGAGCAGGATCACGGGCAGGCCGGGCCGCAGCCGCGCGCCATACACCGCCGGCACATCCACCCGGGCCAGCAGGCGGTCGTTGCGGATGATGCGGGTGAAGGCTGCACCGGCCTGGATCACATCCCCCTGCTTCACCTGCACATCGCCGACCACGCCGCCAATGGGGGCGGTCAGATCGCGGAAGGCCAGATCCGCCTGACGGGCGATCAATTGCTGGCGGGAAGCGATGTATTTCTGGCGGAAATCATCGCGCTGCAGCGCACTGGCCGCTCCCTTGCGCACCAGGAATTCAAAGCGCTGGTAGTTGAGATTGTCAGACTGCATCTGGGCTGCCAGGCGTGCAACATCCGCCCGGATCTGGGTCTGGTCGAGCACCAACAGCAGCTGGCCGGGTCGCACCACATCCCCCTGTCGCACCAGCAGCCGCTCAATGCGCCCCCCGGCCTGGGCCGCCAGCTGCACCTCCTCCAGGGCCTCCAGGGTGCTCACCGTGTCCACGTGATCAGTGAACACAGCCGGCAGGGCGGGCTCGCTGCGCACGGGCAGGCTGCGGGGCGGCGTGCTGGCGGTCGGCGCCCGACAGGCCACCAACAGCAGCAGGGGCAGCAAGGCCAGCGCAGGCAAGCACCTCCGCCCATCGCTCCCTGGATCGGGCAACGGCAAGCTCATCAAAGACGGTGCGGCAGGGCTGGCACTGGCGCCCGCAGGCTTCTAGTGCCGGGATCCTAAACACCCGCACGCGGTGGGCCACCATCGCCCGGTTCCCGACGGGAAACGTTGCGCCGGCTTCCCGTGATCTTTACGTTGACGGCAACCAAACATCCCGACATGCCCCCCGGAGCCATCCCCCCAGAGCCCAACCCCCGCCTGTCCGAACTGGGCCGCCTGAGCCGTCTCAGCCAGTTCGAGGGGGTGCTGCTGATCGTGCTGGGAGTTCTCGCCCTGAGCTTTCCGGTCATCGCCTCCGCCTGGGTCACGCTGATGGTGGCCTTGGCCTTCCTGCTGGGAGGCCTCCTCGGTTGGATCGACAATCTCCGCCGCGCCCGTTCCATGACGCGCTGGCATGCCTTCTGGCGTCTGGTGATCGCCACCCTGTTCCTGGTCACCGGCCTGTGGATGCTGTTCCAGTTCAAGGCGGGCCTGGTGCCGGCGGCCCTGCAGATCAAGGCCCTGGCCACCGCCATCGGCATCGTGTTCCTGGCTGAAGGCCTGGTTTCCACCGCCCTTGCCCTCACCCATCGGCAGGTGCGGGGCTGGGGCTGGGGACTGGCCAACGGGTTGATCACCCTCA
Organism: Cyanobium sp.; assembly: GCA_044351065.1. GTDB lineage: Bacteria > Cyanobacteriota > Cyanobacteriia > PCC-6307 > Cyanobiaceae > Cyanobium. The sequence continues at coordinate 27,100 of JBILGK010000021.1, read as the reverse complement.
TCCTGGGGCTGCTGATCCTCACGATGAGCCCCCCCGGACTGCTCTCGGTGATCGGTCTGCTGGTGGGCATCAGCTTCATCTTCAGCGGATTTGATCTGCTGCGCTTCGGCAGCCGCTTCCTCCTCCCGCCCGCAAACAGCAGCGAGGCACCGCCGGACGCGGCAGGCTGAACCATCCCCCGGGCGATCGCGCCGGGCCCCCGTCCCTCCCTTGAGCGACCTGTTCAGCCACCACCGCGAGGAAACCCTCCGCCGCATCGCGCCCCTGGCCGACCGGATGCGCCCCCGGACGCTGGAGGAGTTCGTGGGGCAGGACGCGATCCTGGGCCCGGGCCGCCTCCTGCGCCGTGCCATCGCCGCCGACCGGGTCGGGAACCTGATCCTTCACGGCCCCCCCGGCACCGGCAAGACCACCCTGGCGAGGATCATCGCCAACACCACCCGTGCCCACTTCGCCAGCCTCAACGCGGTGCTGGCCGGGGTCAAGGAGTTGCGCGCGGAGGTGGAGGCAGCCCGGCAGCGGCTGGAGAGGCACGAACTGCGCACGATCCTGTTCATCGACGAGGTGCATCGCTTCAACGCCGCCCAGCAGGACGCCCTGCTGCCCTGGGTGGAGAACGGCACCGTCACCTTGATCGGCGCCACCACCGAAAACCCCTGCTTCGAGGTGAACAAGGCGCTGGTCAGCCGCTCGCGCCTGTTTCGTCTGCAACCACTCGAAGCGGACGACCTGCGCCAGCTGCTGCGCCGGGCCCTCGGCGATCGGGAACGGGGCTGCGGCGCTCGGGAGGTGAGCGTGACGCCAGAGGCCGAAGACCATCTGCTGCAGGTGGCCGGCGGCGATGCCCGCAGCCTGCTCAACGCCCTGGAGCTGGCGGTGGAGACCACACCAGCCGGGGAGGACGGCCGCGTCGTCATCGACCTGGCAATCGCGGAGGAATCGATCCAGCAACGGGCGGTTCTCTACGACAAGCAGGGCGACGCCCACTACGACACGATCAGTGCCTTCATCAAGTCGATTCGCGGCTCCGATCCCGACGCCGCGCTGTTCTGGCTGGCCCGCATGATGGAGGCCGGCGAGAATCCCCGCTTCCTGTTTCGGCGGCTGCTGATTGCCGCCGGCGAGGACATCGGACTGGCCGACCCTCAGGCGATCGTGGTGGTGCAGGCCTGTGCGGCGGCCTTCGAGCAGGTGGGCCTGCCGGAGGGCCTCTACCCCCTGGCCGAGGCCACCCTCTATCTGGCGAACGCCGAGAAGAGCAACAGCACCCTGGGATTCTTCGATGCGGTGCGCGCCGTGCGCGAAACCGCACGGCAGCGGGTTCCCGGCCCGCTGCGCGACGCCAGCCGCGATGGCAGCGCCTTCGGGGACGGGGTGGGATACCGCTACCCCCATGCCTACCGCGACCACTGGGTGGCCCAGCAATACCTGCCGGAGGCGCTGCAGGGGGAGGTGTTCTGGCAGCCCGGCAGCCTCGGTTGGGAGGGGCGGATCCGACAGCGACTGCAGCAGCGCAGGGCGGCCCAACTGGCCGCCGCCGCGGAATCGAGCCTGGATTCGAGCGATCTGCTCAGCAGCAGTCCGGACGATCCGCTGCTGGAGCGCTGGCTGAAACGCCAGGCGGTGGCGGAGGGGGAACGGCTCGACCGCCTGCGCGGACGCCTCTGGCAGGACGCCGACATCGGGCGCCTGGACCGCGTTTGCGTGCTGGAGGCCCGCTCCCTGCTCTGGGCCCTCGATCCCCTGCAGGCCGCCAGCGAGGGGGAGGTGGTCTTGAACCTTGGCGATCAACCGCTGCGGGACCGGCTGGAGGGCCAGCTCCAGGTGCTGGATCAGCTGCGTCGGCCGCGGCTGCTGGCGGTGTCACCGGATCGGCCCGAGCAGCTCGGCACCCAGCTCCACCCGGAGCACCGCTTCGAGTGGTTCGCCGGCCGTCAGCCCTTCCGCGGGCTGGCCGCTGGCCGACGTGAAGCGTGGCTGGACCAGCTGACGGCCCTGGCCGCCCCCCGGGCCCGGGCCCGGCTGCTGTTCACCAGCCCGTTGCTCGGACCGGCCGGCAGCCTCGCCGCCTGGCTGGAGCGCCAAGGGGGCAACCCGTCCGAGCGGGAGGCGCTGGTCCCTTCGCTGGTGCCGGAGAGCGGCGCGCTGGCGGCCGAGGCGGAGTTGGCCGAGCAGGTGCGGCAGGGTCTGGAGAGGCGAGGCTGGCGGATCCAGGCCGAGAGCTGGTCGGAGGAACTCGCCGTGCCCCTGGGGGAGAGCCTGATCCAACGCTGGCTCGGGGCCGAAGGTGACTACCGCCGCCAGCTGGAGGCACACCTTGAAGCCGCCGCCCTGGAGGCCCTGACGGACCTGTTTCGCCGTCACAGGGGGGCGCTGCTGCCCCAGAGGCTGGGCCACACCCTGCTTCGGGCGGAGCGGGATGGGGGGAAGCCTGCGGGGACCCCGCGGCGTCGACAACAAAAAGCCCCGGCGGAAGCCGGGGCGGGGAGAGGAGAGGAGCGCTGAATGGGGGAGAGACCTCCCCCCTGCGTTTTCACCAGAGACCGCGCACCGCACCGGGGGCGGATGGGGCGGTCTTGACCGCGGCCACGGGGTCGGCCAGCTGATTGGCCTGGATGCAGGCGGGCAGGAACACGTACCACGAGAGCAGGGAGGTGCACTGGGCGGTTCCCTCCTGGCAACGACCCTCGGCACAAATGTTTTGCGCACCCGTGTAGGTGTTGCAGAAATCGGCCAGGCGGAAGTCGGTGGGGAGGGCGCGCATGATGCCCGCCGAGGAGATCGAGCCGTCAGCGGCGTCCTTGATGATCGCCGAGCGCAGAGCCTGAACCGCGTAGGTGTTCATGCTCCAGTAGGGGAAGTAGCTGTTGGTGGCGTTCTTGAGAAACTTGACACCGGCGTCGGAGTAGAGGAAGCGGGACACGCCCACCAGATCGACGTCATAGGTCTTGTTCATGCCCTGGCGGACCTCATCGGCGGTCCAGCCGGAGCGATGCAGACCTCCGGAGAGGCCGCGGTCGGTGACGTCACCGGTTTTCAGGAAGGTGTCAACCGCATCCTGACTGGTGGACCAGACGGCGCCCCCAGTGTTCCAGCGGATGGGCAGGTTGTTGTCGACGGCAGCGGAGGCAGGCAGCGCGACAGCCGAAAGGGCCGTTCCCACGGCGAGACCGGCGAGTAGACGCTTGAGCACGGGTTGGATGAGGGGGACTTCAAGGTCAACCTAGCCATTGGGGGGCGATCCGTCCACGGGAGGGATTCACTTAATCTGGACCAATCGGGTCAGAAATCGACACGCACCCTCGGGTGGCTCCTCCAGAAGACCGCCCCCGGAAGACCTCCCCCTAAGCTCATCGCCCACTGTGCTCCGCCCCGCCAATGGCGCTTCAGATCGGCGATCCCGCCCCCGACTTCAGCTTGCCCGATCAGGATGGTCAGACCGTGAGCCTGGCCTCGCTGAAGGGCCAGCGCGCGATTCTCTACTTCTATCCCAAGGATGATACGCCAGGCTGCACCAAGGAAGCCTGCAACTTTCGCGACCAGTGGAGCGCCTTTGAAGCCGCCGGCATCCGGGTCCTCGGTATCAGCAAGGACGACGCAGGCAGCCATGGCAAGTTCATCCGCAAGTACGAGCTCCCCTTCACCCTGTTGACCGACGCGGAGCCCTGCCCCGTGGCGACGGCCTACGAGAGCTATGGACTCAAGAAATTCATGGGTCGCGAGTACATGGGCATGATGCGCCACACCTTTGTGATCGATCCGGCGGGCAAGCTGGAGCGCATCTACACCAAGGTAAAAGCGGAAACCATGGCTGATCAGATCCTTGCCGACCTCGGACTGAGCTGATCCGGCACCAGGCTCGCCAGACCCTCCAACGCCAGGGCCGGCCGGTGCTCCAGCCGGCCCGAAAGGCCGCTGCTCGCCAGCCGCCTCTGCAGTGGTTCCCACAACAGGGGGCCGTCGCCACCGGTCAGCACCAGGCGGCAATCCGGCTGGCGGCGGAGGGCCGCCTCCAGCGCTTCTGCCACCGCCGCCGCCAGGCCCAGCACCACCCCGCTGCGCATCGCCGCCGCCGTGGCGAAGGGCCAAGGCTCCCCGTCGGGGAGTTCACCCTCCGCCTCCAGCGGGGGCAGCGCGACCGTACCGGCGGCCATCGCTCGCCACTGGAGGGAAACTCCAGCCATCAGCCTGCCGCCTGAGAAGCTGCCGCTGCCATCCACAAGGCTGAAGCTCAACACGGTGCCGGCATCCGCCACGAGCACGGGTCCGCCGCTGCGGCGCCAGGCTTGCCAGCCCGCCAGCGCCCGATCGATCCCGAGCCAGGGCGGAGCTTTGGCCAAAGGAACTTCCGCCAGCGTGAGCCGACTTCCGGCCGGCAGTCCCAGCCCGGCGGGCACAGTCCCCACCGCAGCCCAGGCGAACAGCCCTGCAGCCACATCGCCGAGAGGCTCGCGGCATGGGGCGGTGTGGCGGAGCAGGATCTCCCCCCCGTTCGCCGCAGGGGTGGCCCAGTGCCAGCGGCTGTTGCCGATCAGCAGCCAGCGGGCGGGAGACTCCCCCCCGGTGGCCGGTGGCTTCACCTCAGATGCCCTGGCCCAGGTGTATGCCGCACTCCTGCTTGAGACCGGCAAAGCGGGTGGAGCGACCGCTCAGGTTGCCGTCATCGGGGGCACTCGTGTGCCAGTCGCCAACGGTGGAGTATCCCTGAGCAAACAGCGGGTGCTGGGGCAATCCGTTGTTTTCCATGTAGTAATACACGTCGCGGTTGGTCCACTCCAGCAGTGGCCGCAGCGTCCAACGACCCCGCACGGCATCGAGTGGCTGCATGCTGCGGCGGTGATCGGTCTGGCCGCCGCGCACACCGCTCGCCCAGCAACGCAGCTCCAGCTCCGCCAGGGCCCGGTCGAGGGGCTCCACCTTGCGGATTTTGTTGTAGAGCTGCAAATCCTCCAGCCGGCCGGTTTCCCAGAGGCGTCCGTAGCGGGCCTCCATGCGGGCAGGGCTGATCTCGGACTGCACCACCTTGAGGTTGAGTGGCAGCAGCTCCTGCAGCTGCTCGGCGTAGCGATAGGTCTCGGCGGGAAGGTAACCGGTATCGACCCACACCACCGGGATGCCGGGCCCGGGGAGACTCTCGCCCAGCCGGCTCACCATGTGCAGGAGCACCGCCGACTGGATGCCGAAGCTGGTGGTCAGCGCCAGTCCGTCCCCGAAGGTCTGCCAGGCCCAACGCAGCCTGGCCTCGGCATCAAGCGGGACCAGCTCCGCCCGCGCCCGCTCCAGATCCAACGGCTCTCCACGGCGGTCGGAGGGGAGAGCCGCCGCGGTGACAGGGGCCGATGCGCCAGAGCCCGCTGTGGGGCGGAAGGCAGGGGTGGGAACAGTCGTGGTCGTAATCATCACCATGGGCCCATCTTCGCCCGCGGCCGGAACCCCTGGGTAGGGTTCCTGACAGAACAGGCGAATGCCCCGCCTCGTCGCCCCCGAGCCCTGAGCCAACCTCCCGCCCCACCCGTGCCTCCGTCGGCCGCCTTCCCCGAGCCCGACTTCCCGTTGGACACTGCCAATCCGGTGGTGATCGTCGGCGGGGGCTTCGGCGGCCTCTACACCGCCCTGGCGCTGGCCGAGCAGCGGCGCCATCCCGCGATCCTGCTGATCGAACCCAACCCTCGCTTCGTTTTCCTCCCCCTTCTCTACGAACTGCTCAGCGGCGAGCTGCGCAGCTGGGAGATCGCCCCCCGTTACGAAGACCTCCTGGCGGGCCGGGGGGTGGCCTGGCTGCAGGATCGGGTCGAGCGGGTCGACCTGCGGGCGCGCACCCTGCGCACCCATGCCGGCCGCCAACTCGCCTGGGGCCGGCTGGTGCTGGCCTGCGGCGGCGAGGCGGACAGCTTCGGCATCCCCGGCGTCGACCGCCACAGCCAGGGCTTCCGCACCCTGGCGGACGTGGAACGCCTCCAGGAGCAGATCGGACGGTTGCGGCGGGAACGCAGGCCCCTGCAGCGACTGGCGATCGTGGGAGCCGGTCCCACGGGGGTCGAACTGGCCTGCAAAGTGGCTGACCTGGCGGGCGGAAGCGCCCTGGTCGAGCTGATCGAGCAGGGGGAGCAGCTTCTGCCCCGCAACCGCACGTTCAGCCGTGAGCAGGCCCTGCAGGCCCTGCAACGCCGCGACGTACGCCTGCGCACCCGCACCCGGGTGAGTGCGGTGGAGCCCGACCGTCTGCGGCTGGTCACCCGATCGGCGGATCCCGAAGGGAGGGAGTCTGCCCCCACCGAGGAGCTGGTGCCGGTCAGCGGCGTGATCTGGACCGCAGGGCTCCGCTTCCGCCCGCCTCTGCTGGAACCGGATCCGCCCCGCGACCCCCGCGGCCGCCTTCTCTGCCACGGCGATCTGCGCCTGCGCGGTCACGACGCCGTATTCGTGGTCGGCGACCTGGCCAATCTGCCCGGGCCGGAGGATGACGACCCCTTGCCCAGCACCGCCCAGGTGGCCTTCCAGCAGGCGCCGCTGGCGGCGACCAACCTGCTCCGTTCCCTGGCCGGCGAACCGCTGCAGCCCTTCCGATTCCAGGAGCTGGGGGAAATGCTGAGCCTGGGGGTCGGCGAGGCCAGCCTCAGCGGCCTGGGGATCAACCTGGCGGGGCCGGCGGCCTACCAGGTGCGGCGCCTCGCCTACCTCACGCGCCTGCCCCGCCGCTCGCTGCAGCTGCGGGTCGCGGCGGGCTGGCTGTCCGACTGGAACCGGGCTTCCGGAGCGGCACCATGACAGCGGCGGCGTGGCCACGGCCGCGCGGGCTGCTTCTGGACGCGATGGGCACCTTGATCACCCTGCGTCGGCCGCTGGGGCAGACCTACGCCGAGGCCGCCGCCGCCCATGGCATCACCGCAGACCCGGAGGCGATCGGGCGCGCCTTCGCACGCCTCCACCCCGCAGCCCCGCCCCTGGCCTTCCCGGGATTGGACCCGGCGGCACTGCGGCAGGCGGAGGTCGGTTGGTGGGGGGAGCTGATCGATGCGGTGCTCAAGGCCACGGCGGGTGTCGCCGCCCCGGCCGAGCTGCACCGGCATCTGTTCGAGTCGTTCGCGAATCCAGCCCTGTGGCGGGTGTACGACGACGTGCCAGCGAGCCTGGCGCGTTGGCGCAGCGCCGGCCTTCGCCTGGCGGTGGTGAGCAACTTCGACAGCCGCCTGGACGCTCTGCTGGAAGGTCTGGGATTGGCGGAGCACCTCAGCCCGGTGGTGGTCTCCAGTCGAGCCGGGGCTGCCAAGCCCTCGCCCCGGCCCTTTCTTCTCGCCCTTGAGGCATTGGGACTGCGGGCGGATCAGGCCTGGCACGTGGGGGACAGTCCTGAGGACGAAGCCGGGGCACGGGCGGCGGGCCTGCGCTGCCTGATCGTCCGACGGCCTTGAGGCAGGGGGTCCTGGCCGGGCGCACGGCGGGGCTGCGGCCGGCCGAACGGCGCCGGTTGGAGCGGATCTGCCATCGACGCCATCCCGCCGATGCGGTGGCCGAGCGGCTCACCCTGCAGCGCCTGGCCGACGAAGCCGGCGGCCTCGACCTGCCGCTCACGCTGGTGGTGGATGGACGGGGGTTGTGCCGCCTGCTCTGGGTGGGGAACCTGGAACAGTCGGGCCGACTGCTCGAGCGCCTGCCCGTGTCGGAGAGGCGCCGGCCGGGCGACCTGCGGCTGCTCACCTGCTCCCCCGGGGGCAGCCGCTCCCCCCGGGTCAAGCCCGACCCCCGCGAAGCGGTGGTGGGGCTTGACCTGGAGCCGCGCCTCTGGCTGCGCTGGCCGGCTCAGGCCGCCGCCGGAGGTGCCTGGCCCGCGACCCTGTGGATACCGACGGGCCAAGGCCAGAGCGGCTGGAGCCTCGGGGCGGAGGGCGAGCTGGGCGATCTCTGCAACCTGGATCCGGCCGCGCTGGTGGGGAGCCGCGAGGCAGAAGGCGACCCCGGCCCCGCCAAGCCAGCGGGGGAGCGGGTGCTGCTGTTGGCGCTGTGCAGCGGGGACACCCAGGGGGAACGGCGGCGCATCGCCGAGCTGGAGGAGCTGGTGCGCAGCGCCGGCGCCAGCCCGGTGGGGGTGGTGGAGCAGCGTCGCTCCACCGTTTCCGCCCAGACGATCTGGGGGGAGGGAAAGCTGCGGGACGCAGCCCTGGAGGCTCGTCGGCTGGGGGCAGAGCTGGTGGTCACCGACCGGGAGCTGACACCGGCCCAAGCCCGCAACCTGGAGCGCCTGCTCGATCTGCCGGTGAGCGATCGCAGTGAACTGATTCTCGACATTTTCGCCCAACGGGCCGCCAGCGGTGCCGGCCGGTTGCAGGTGGAGCTGGCGCAGCTCCGGTACCGCCTGCCCCGTCTCACCGGCCGGGGCCTGAGCCTCTCCCGCCAGGGCGGAGGCATCGGGACCCGCGGACCGGGGGAGACCCAACTGGAGAAGGACCGGCGCGCCATCGCCCGCCGCATCGAACGGTTGCAGCGGGAGGTGAAGCAACTGGGCGAGCACCGGGCCCGCCTGCGCCGCAGCCGGCGGGGCGTGCTCCGCCTGGCTCTGGTGGGCTACACCAACGCCGGCAAGAGCTCCCTTCTCAACGCCCTCACCCGGCCGGGTGCGGAGGAGGCGGTGCTGGTGGAGGACAAGCTTTTTGCCACGCTCGATCCCACCACCCGGCGGCTGTGGCTCGGTGAGCCTGCGGGTGGTGGGGAGACGCCGCTGCTGCTCACCGACACAGTGGGCTTCCTCCGGGATCTGCCCCCTTCCCTGGTGGAGGCCTTCCGCTCCACGATCGAGGAGGCCCTGGAGGCAGACGCGCTGCTGCTGGTGGTCGACCTCTCCGATCCCGCCTGGCCGGAGCAATGGCGCACCGTCGGCGCGATCCTCGATTCCCTCCAAGCCGCCGTGCCCCGCCAGGTAGTCGGCAACCAGATCGACCGCTGCCCCGCCAGCGAACTCGAGCGGGCTCGTGCCCTGGTGCCAGACATGCTGTTCGTTTCCGCCACCGCGGGGCTGGGGCTGCAGGGCCTGCGCCGCCATCTGCGCCACTGGCCGGCCCGCTCGGAGCACGGCCAGGGTCAGGGGCCTGTGCCAGCATTCGATCGCTGATTCAACGCTTCCTCCCTGCCCGCCATGGCCCTGCAGCTCGGTGACACCGTCCCCGATTTCACCCAGGATTCCCAGCTGGGACCAATCAACCTCTACGACTTTGCCGGCGATTCCTGGGTCGTCCTGTTCTCCCATCCCGCCGACTACACACCGGTCTGCACGACCGAACTGGGCGAGGTTGCGCGCCTGCGGACGGAGTGGGAGAAGCGGAATGTCAAGACCATCGCCCTCTCGGTCGACACCGCGGAGAGCCACAGCGGCTGGATCTCCGACATCAACCAGACGCAGGCCACCACGGTCGACTACCCGATCCTGGCCGACGCAGACCGCAAGGTCTCGGACCTGTACGGGATGATCCACCCCCAATCCCTGAGCAACCTCACAGTGCGCTCGGTGTTCATCATCGATCCTGCCAAGAAGCTCCGCTTGCAGATCACCTATCCCGCCAGCACCGGCCGCAATTTCGACGAAATCCTGCGGGTGATCGATTCGCTGCAGCTCACCGATCACCACCAGGTCGCCACCCCCGTGAACTGGAAGGACGGGCAGGACTGCGTGGTCGTGCCGTCGATTCCGACCGAAGAGGCCCGCGCCAAATTTCCCAAGGGCGTCACCGAGATCCGTCCATACCTGCGGATGACTCCCCAGCCCAATCGATGACCCGGAACTGAACGCCCCAGGACGACACCCCGATGGTGAGCGGCGCGAAGCACTGGCGGCACCGCCTGACGGTTCCGCAGTTCACGGTGGTCACCGGGCTTCTGGTGATCGGCGCCGGCACGGCCCTGATGGCTTCTCCCCTCTGCTCCAGCGAGACGGTGGGGTTGTGGGAGGCCCTGTTCACCGTCACTTCAGCGATCACCGTGACGGGGCTGAGCATCATCGATGTCAGCCGCGACCTCACGCCAGTCGGTCAGGTGCTGCTCGCCGGCCTGATCCTCACGGGCGGGCTCGGACTGATGGCGATCACCACGTTCCTGCAGGGCTTCGTGCAGGGCCGCTCAGGCCTGCGCCAACGCCTCGACAAGGGTCGGGCGCTCGATGAGTTCGGCGTTGGCGGGATCGGCCCCACCTTCAACCAGATCCTGCTGATCGCGGCGGTGGTGATCGGCCTGGGAACCGTCGTGCTTTATGCCTTTGGATTCGCCGACATCGCCAGCCCGGGCCGTCGCCTCTGGGCCGCGCTGTTTCACTGCATCAGCGCCTACAACAATGCCGGCTTCGGCCTGTGGAGCGACAACCTGGTCGCCTACCGCGGCAACCCTTGGGTCAACGGGGTGATCGGCTCGCTGATCGTGATCGGGGGCATCGGTTGGCGGGTCGCCAACGACCTCTGGGTGAACCGCTTCCGGCTGCGGCGCATCCGCCGGCTGAGCCTGCACACCCGCCTGGTGGTGCGGACCACCGTCATCCTGATCCTGATCGGCGCGATCGGGCTGCTGTTCACCGAACACTTCGCCACCGAGGGGATGGTGGAGCAGCTCACCCTTTGGGACAAGCTCCAGGTGACGCTGTTCCAGTCGATCACCTGTCGCACCGCAGGCTTCAACACGGTTCCGCTCAGCGTGGAGACGATCTCGGACGCCGGGCTGCTGTTGATGATCGTCCTGATGTTCATCGGCGCCAGCCCCGGCGGCACCGGCGGCGGCATCAAGACCACCACCCTGGCCGCCCTGCTGGCCGCCACCCGTTCCACCCTGCGGGACGAGGAGGTGGTGGTGGTGCGGGAGCGGGAGCTACCCGCCAAGGTGGTGCTGCGCGCGATCGGCGTGGCCATGGCCTCGGCGTTCTTCGTAGTGGGCATGGCGCTGGTGCTGGGCCTGGGCAACACCACCGCCGGCACCCCGAGCAGCGAGGCTTTCACCTTCCTGGAGAAACTCTTCACCTGCGTCTCGGCCTTCGGCACCGTCGGCCTGGATGTGGGTGTCACCGCCCAGCTCAACCGCTGGGGTCAACTGGTGCTGATGGTGGGCATGTTCGTGGGCAGAATCGGCATCCTGCTGATGCTCTCCGCCATCTACGGCCACCGGCCCCAGGCTCGGGTCGGCTATCCCCGCGAGGAGCTCTACCTCTGAGAGCGCCCCTCCGCACGGCAGGCGATCCCCTCCCAACAACGAGACGGCGATGACCCAGTGGTGGCAATGGCAAAACGGCGGTGACGCGGTGGCGAACAGCTTCTGCGTGATCGGTGTGGGGCGGTTCGGCGGCGCCGTCTGCCGGGAGCTGGTTCGGGCTGGTCAGGAGGTGCTGGCCATCGACCTCAGCCAGCGGGCGATCGACGAGCTGCGCACGCTCGAACCCTCGATCGAGTTCCGCATGGTCGATTGCACCGACGAGGAGGCGCTGCGGGCCGCGGGCGCCCTGGATGTGGGCACGGTGGTGGTGGCGATCAGCGAGCCGATCGAGGCCAGCATCACCGCCACTCTGATCGTCAAGGATTCCAGCGGAAGCCGGGTGCAGCAGGTGATCTCGCGCGCCACCAGCGACCTGCACGAAAAGATGCTGCGCCGGGTCGGGGCCGACCGGGTGGTCTTCCCCTCCAAGATGCAGGGCACCCGGCTCGGCCAGGAGTTGGTGCGCCCGAACCTCCTGGAGCGACTGCGCCTCGACGACCGCAACAGCATCGAGGAGATCAAGGTGCCCCCCTCCTTCGTGGGTCGCTCCCTGCGCGATCTCAACCTGCGCAAGAACCACAACGTCAACGTGCTGGCGGCGGGGCCGGCGAACCGGCTGATGGTCAATCCGCCCGCCACCCATGTGCTGGGCCATGGGGAGTTGCTGGTGGTGATCGGCAGCAGCGAGGCCCTCGAACGACTCCCCGTCGAATGATCGCCCCGCCGGCCCACCAGCCCCGCTGACCATGAAGGTGCTCGGTCTGATGAGCGGCACCAGCGCCGACGGAATCGACGCGGTGCTGGTGGAATTCGGCGGCCGCCCCGCCCGGCCCCGCTGGCGAATCCTCGCCAGCTGCGCTCACCCCTATCCAGCCCCCTTGCGGGCCCAGCTGGTGGAACTGGGGCAGGGCAAGGCGTGCACAGCGGCGCAGCTGCTCGATCTGGCCGAGGCCGTCACCGAGGCGCAGGCGCTGGCCGCCCGCGCCTGCGATCCCCGGAGCGAAGCGGTTCTGGTGGGCTGTCATGGGCAGACGGTCTGGCACCGGCCGCCGGCGGGGGGTCAGCGAGGGGCCAGCTGGCAGTTGCTGCAGGGTCCCTTGCTGGCGGGGCTTCTGGAGCGCCCGGTGGTCTTCGATTTTCGCAGCGCCGACCTCGCCCTGGGCGGCGAGGGGGCCCCGCTGGTTCCCGCCACCGACGAGGCCCTGTTGGGGCGGACGGGGGGATGGCGGGCGGTGCTCAATCTGGGCGGGATCGCCAACCTCACCCTGCTGCCGCCCGCCTGCGGGCCGGAGCGGCACAGGCCGGTTCTCGGCTGGGACTGCGGCCCCGCCAACACCCTGATCGACCTGGCGGTGGAGCGGTTCAGCGAGGGGCGCCAGCGGTACGACGCCGACGGAGCATGGGCCGAGCGCGGCGAAGTGGACGAGCCCTGCCTGGCGCGCTGGCTCCTGGAACCGTACTTTCAGCAGCAGCCGCCCAAGTCCACGGGGCGAGAGCTGTTTGGCGCCGCCGACCTGGAGCGCCGGCTCGCCCAGCTGCCCCCCGAGCCCGCCGACGCCCTCGCCACCCTCAGCGCTCTCACGGCGGCGGTTGTGGCCCGGGACCTGGTGCGAGGACCGCGACCGCTGGAACTACTCGTGGCCGGAGGTGGGGCCCGCAACCGCTTCCTGATGGCGCAGCTTCGCCGCCGCTGCACGGGCATCCTGGTGCGCCCGCTGCAGGAGCTGGGCATCGCGGATGCGCAAAGGGAGGCCCTCGCCTTTGCTCTGCTGGCCTGGTGGCACCGACGGGGCCACCCCGGCTCCCTGCCTTCGGTCACCGGGGCTTGTCGCGCCGCGGTGCTGGGCGTCAGGGCGGAGCCCCCTTGAGCGGGGGCGGGGCGTTTCCCCCTCAGCCGATCGGCCGCCGCAGACGCAGCCGCCGGGGAGCGCCACGCAGGCGTTGGGGGGCAGCCTGCTGCTGCCGCTCGAGGGCGGCGCGGAAGCCGTCGGTGCCGGTCCGTCCTGCTGGGCCGGCAGGTTCGGGGGGAACCGGGCCAATCCTCTGGCGCTCAAGCCGCTCGATGCCCTGCTGAATCAGCACCCGGGCCATGTTGCTGACCGTGCGCGACTCGGAGTCCGCCAGGGTCGCCAGACGGTCGCACAGATCCTCTGGCAGCACGACCTGGATGCGGGGCGACTTGGGGCGACCGCTCGATGAGGTCTGGCGGGTGGGCACAGAGAGAGGCAGGGGTACCCGTGGGTAGGCGGGGAGACAGCGGGATACCGAATAGTGTACAGAGGTCAACACGGGTAGTATCCATTTCTAGGATGGAGGCCCGCCGCCGGGGCCCCCTCGTCCCGAACCCGGGCACTCCTGCCCCCCAATCCCCACCAGCGGCCCCACGCCGCATTCCCACATGGCCCGCACCACCTCTCGCGTCCGTGCCGCCACTGCCGGCACCGCCGCCCCCGGCCGCACCAGCGAGCGCCGCCGCACCGCCGAGCGCAGCGATGTCCTGGTTTCGGCGGTGATCAGCACCTATCTGCTCACCCATCTGCACCACGTCCTGCAGCGAGCCGAATACGGAGCCCAGCAGGAAGGCCGCCAAGCCTTGGCCGCCAACTACGCCCAGCTGCGCAAGGTGCTCTGCCTCGATGCCCGCAGCATGGAAGATGCTCTGGCCAGCGGCACCGAGGACGACGGTCAGAACCAGGCCGCATGAAGCGGCGGCCCGCCCGCCCTTCCCTGCGAATCCGCGGCGCCATAGCTTCGTTTCATTGCCTCCTGCCTCCATGACCAGCTCCCCGAGCAGCGGCCATGCCGCCGAGCTTTACGCCCACATCAGCGGCGACGCCGAACTCACCCAGTCCCTGTTTCGCCAGGCCCTTCAGGATCCGAAGGGTGCCCTGGCCCGCATCGTCGACCTGGGCGATTCACTCGGCCTGCCGGTGAGCACTGACGAGGTGCGGGCCCATCTCGCCAGCCTCGACGACGGCGCCACCAAGCAGTGGGTGGTCAAAGCCCGGGGCGGTCTCTGAAGGGGGCCGCCGGAGGCAGCGCAGCTTCCCCCCGGGAGACAGGCTTTGCCGGGGGCCTCGGCCGGTCTCCTCCCCCCGCCCAGCTGAAGAAAAGCCAGTAGCTGACGATCGCCAGCCCCGCCGCCACCACCAGGGCGGCCACCTGCTCGAGTCGCTTGATCACGGAATCACGGCAGCATCCGCTCGTCGAAGGGCGATCCGGCGCGGCACCGGTCCGATCCTTGAACAGTCTGCCCCGCGGCGGCACTGCACTCAGCTGCGACGGGAGATGATGCGGACACCACCCGCCCCATCCACCCCTCCGTGCTGCGCCTGGAACGCATTGGCAAGATCTACCCCACCGGTGAGGTGCTGCGGGACGTCAGCTGGGAGATCCGCCCCGGCGACCGCATCGGGCTGGTCGGGGTGAACGGAGCGGGCAAGTCCACCCAGCTGCGGATCCTCGCGGGGCTGGAAGACCCCAGCAGCGGCCAGGTGGTGCGCCAGGGCGATCCACGCATCGTGTACCTGCAACAGGAGTTTGATGTCGATCCCCGGCGCAGCGTGCGGCAGGAGCTGTTCCAAGCCTTCGGCGAAGCGGCGGAGGTGCTCAACCGCCAGGCGGCTGTCGAACAGGAGCTGGGCAGCGAGCGCGCCGCCACCGATCCCGATCACCTCGATGGGCTGATCCGGGAGTTGGGCGAACTGCAGAACCGCTTCGAGGCCCTGCACGGCTATGAGCTCGACGCCCGCATCGACCGACTGCTGCCGGAGATCGGCTTCGCCCAGGAGCAAGCGGAGCTGCCGGTGGGGGACTACTCCGGCGGCTGGCAGATGCGGGTGGCCCTTGGCAAGATTCTTCTTCAGGAGCCCGACCTGCTGCTCCTCGACGAGCCGACCAACCACCTGGATGTGGCAACGATTCAATGGTTGGAGGATTACCTGCTCGCCCAGACCGTTCCCCTGGTGGTGATCAGCCACGATCGGGCCTTCCTCGATCGGGTTTGCAACCAGATCGTCGAGACCGAGCGGGGCGTCTCCCGCGCCTACCCGGGCAACTACAGCGAACACCTGGAGCAGAAACGTCTGGAGCGGGAGACCGGCCTGGCGGCCTTCGAGCGGCAACAGAAGGAACTGGCAACCCAACAGGCCTACATCGACCGGTTCCGCGCCAGCGCCACCCGCAGCACCCAGGCCAAAAGTCGCGAGAAGCTCCTGGACAAGGTGGAGCGGATCGAGGCCCCCCTGGAGAGCATCGCCGGGCCGCGCTTTCGCTTTCCACCGGCACCCCGATGCGGCCGCCAGGTGGCGGTGATCGAAGATCTCAGCCACACCTACGGCGATCGGATCCTCTTCCTTGGAGCCAACCTCGAGGTGGAGCGGGGCGACCGCATCGCCTTCGTCGGCCCGAACGGAGCCGGCAAATCCACCCTGCTGCGCCTGGTGATGGGCCTGGAGACCCCCCGGGAAGGCCGCGCCGAGTTAGGACCCCACAATGTGGTGGCGGGCTACTTCGAGCAGAACCAGGCCGAGGCCCTCAACCTGACGAAAACGGTGATCGACACCCTCTTTGAGGCGGTGCCGGATTGGAGCCAGACCCAGGTTCGTGCTCTGTTGGGCAGTCTTGGCTTCAGCGGCGACGCGGTCTACAAGCAGGTCGGCCAACTGAGCGGCGGAGAGAAGGCGCGACTGGCCCTGGCCCTGCTGCTGGTCTCCCCCTGCAACCTGCTGGTGCTGGACGAGCCCACCAATCACCTGGACATCCCCGCCAAGGAAATGCTCGAGGACGCCCTGCGGGCATACGAGGGAGCGGCCCTGCTGGTCTCCCACGACCGCTACTTCATCGGGCGGGTGGCGAACCGGATCGTCGAGCTGCGCGACGGCGACCTGGTGCTCTACCGCGGGGACTACGCCTATTACCAGGAGAAAAAACGCGAGGAGGCGGAAGCAGCGCGGCAGGAGGAGGAGGCCCGGGCCGCCGAATCGCGGCGGAGGGAGAACCGCCTGCGACAGCAGCAGAAACAGCAGGAGCGCAAGGGACGAAAGCAGGAGCCGCGCCAGGGGGCACGAGAGGACGAGGCGAGCTGAGGCCCCCCGCCAGAGCCGTCCCGCACTTACACAACTTCACGAACCCGTAGGCAAGAGGGCTCATTCCAGTGGTGCCTGCGCGGATGTGTTCATAGGCTGACAACAGTGATCAGGAACCCTCGCATGAACCTTCCCCTCGGCCCCGCCCCTCTGAACGAGACCCCCGGCTCACTCGCCCTGGCCGGCCCCGCCGATCCCGCAGCGGAGTCCTGGGATCCGGTGGAGGCTTACTTCGAGTGCATCACCACCTGCTCCCTGGAGGACGGCGAGTGCGTGACCCAATGCGTGGAGCTCCTGCGGGAGAACGGCTGAGACCCAGGCGGGAGCAGCCAATGACCGGAGACCCTGACGGAATTCACTGACCAACGGCTTACCCCTGTTGCAACGGATACGCGGGCGACTGAAACAGTTTGTAGCTTTGTGGGGTGTCAACCGCTCCTTCGCACCAGACGCCATGTCGGAACCCCTTGCCCTCAGTCTCGGTCAGCAGTTCGAACTGGAGCGCATGAGCCGGGCCATCGACGCCACCTTCGATCCCCAGGCTCTGCAGGGTCTCGCCAAGCAGCTGCTCCAGGCTTGGCACAGCCAGAAGGCTGCCACCCAATGGGTGATGCGCCAGCAACTCGGCAATCCCCATCCCTTCGCCGCAGGTGCGCCCAACGGTTTCGACAACGCTCTGCTTGAGGGCCTCCACCCCGAGCCAGGCACCCAAACCCCCGGCGGCCAGTCCCCCGACGTTCTCTGATCACAAACCCGCTCGCCGGCTGTTTCCGGTGCTCAGCGCGAACGTCTCATCTCCTGCGGCACCACCTCCACAGCGATCGGAGCGCCATTACGGCGCACGGAAAGCTTCAGGACCCGCCCCACTCCCGTCGCCTCCACCGTCGAGACCACCTGGGCAGGGTTCAGCACGGCCTTTCCCGCAGCCGCCCCTATCACATCCCCCACCCGCAGACCTGCACTGGCCGCCGGACCGCCTGGCTGAACGGCCATCACCCGAACCCCAGCTCCATCGGCCTGATCCAACGCAACCCCGATGTAGGGGTGGCTCACCTTCCCCGTGCTAACCAGCTGCGAGGCGATCACCCGGGCACGGTTGATTGGAATGGCGAATCCAAGTCCGGCTCCAGGACCGGAGCGCACCAATGTGTTGATCCCCACCACCTCTCCTGAGGCATTGAGGAGGGGCCCTCCCGAATTGCCTGGATTGATCGCGGCATCGGTTTGGATCAGATCCAGTCGCTTGTCCGTGATCCCCAGTTTGCTGACGTTGCGGTTGAGGCTGCTGATGATTCCCAGGGTCACGGTCTGATCGAGGCCGAACGGGTTACCCACAGCAATGGCCCAATCCCCCACCTGCAGGGCATCGGAATTGCCCAGGGAAGCCACAGGCCAGGTTCCACCACCTTCCAACCTCACCACCGCCAGGTCCGTGAGGCTGTCGATTCCCACCACGCTGCCCGGTACGCGACGGCCGTTTTGCATGCCGACGGTCACCCGTTCGCTGCGCTCCACTACATGGGCATTGGTGAGAATCAGGCCATTGTTCTGGTAGATGAAGCCGCTCCCCTGACCCCGCTCGGTGCGCTGGGAGGGTTGCTGCAGCTGGGGCAACCCGAAGAATTGTCGGAAGAAAGGATCTGCGAGCAGTCCGCCACCCGCACCAGCACGGCTGACGGAGACGGTGCGTTCGGTGTCGATGGTGACCACAGCCGGGGCAGCCCGCCGAACGGCCTCGGCCACGAAAGACTCGCGGCTGATCGCCGAACTGGCCCCGCTGGCGGCCTGGAGGGGCGCGAGGGGCAGCACGGGAGCACCGGAGGCGAGCAGGGCGGCCGCCGCCAGCGTCACCGATCCAGCCGAAAGGGCGCGGGAGGTATACATCGCGCTCAGAGTGGGAAAGCGGAACGCTAAGCAGGGGCGTCCTGCCAAAGGAAGGGAGGCAAACCGTCCGCCCCGGCCTTCTTCCGACGGGCACCCCACCTCCCCGCCTAGGATGAGTTAAGAATCGTTTCGAGCCATGGACACCAGTCGCCTTTTGTTGGCCTTCCTCGCCTTTGGAGCGGCCTGCACCACCCTCTGGGCTTGGATGGTGGCTTCCGCCGGCACCAGTTCTTCATCCAGGGAGTGATGATGGAGATCCAACCCGGTACGCACCGGCCGGCCGGGTGACCCAGCACGCCATGCCGCCGAGCTTCTCAGCCCTCTCGGATCTTTTTCCTCTCCTCTATGGCCTCTGCTTCTTGGCCCTGCTCTGGCAGGCGTTCCGAGTGATGGGGCAGGGTTTTCGCGCCGTCCCCCGCCCCGGCGATCCCAAGCCCTCCGCTCCTGGACCCTCTCCAGCCATGGGCGATCGCACCGGGCGCCTCACCGTCCACCCTGAGCTCCTCGACGCCGAAGGGCAGCTCACGCGCGAAGACCTGCTGACCGTGCGCTTCAGTGGGGACAACGAACAACCAGCCTTTCCGAGCGACGGCACCTGAGGGCCGTCGCTCGGGGGCTTTTTCTTCGTCCCTTCCCCGTGACTCCGCAACTCAAGACAGGCCGATGACCGATCCGAGAACCCGCATCGTGGCCGCGGTGCTGAATGGCCTGAAACTGCCACCCCGCTTTCGTCTGCGCATGGTGAAAGAAGACCCTGTGCGACTGGAGCTGAGCATCACGCCCGCCTACGGCAAGGAGCCGATCCTGGTCGGCATTGTGGAATCCCAGGATCTGGTGGCCCGCCGCGACCGGGAGGGACGGATCCCCCGCGACCTGCAGGGCACCTGGGACTGGACGGTTCGCCATGGCAAGGTGAGCACCGGCGGCTGGAATCCTTACCTGAAGGAAGCCCTGCAGACCATGTTCGAGACCGGCTTGCCGGCCATCGTCTACGAAGAAACCACCGGCGAGGCCTACCACCCAGTGGATGGCGTCCGTCACGTGCGCTGACCCTGGACTCCACCTCCAACGCCCCACTGCCGATCGATCCCCGGATTCCGGAGATCCTGGCGGCCCTCTCCCCCGGCGGCACGGTGCTGCTTCAAGCCCCGCCGGGGGCGGGCAAAACCACCCGTGTGCCGCTGGCCCTCCTCCAGAGCCTGGGGGAGGCCGAGGGCATCCTGATGCTGGAGCCCCGCCGGCTGGCGGCCCGGGGAGCCGCGCAGCGGTTGGCAGAAAGCTTGGGGGAAAGCGTGGGAGGCCGGGTGGGCTACTCCGTTCGACTTGACTCCCGCACCTCCCCGGCCACTCGGTTGGAAGTGCTCACCGGGGGGCTGTTCCTGCGTCGCCTGCAGGCCGATCCAGCGCTGGAGGGAGTGGCGTGCGTCATTTTCGACGAGTTCCATGAGCGGGCGGCGGAGGCGGATCTGGCGTTGGCCTTCACCCGCCAGGTTCGCTCCCTGCTGCGACCCGATCTGCGACTCCTGCTGATGTCGGCCACCCTCGATCTGGCCCCGCTGGCGGAGCGCCTGGACGGGGCCCGGGTGATCAGCAGCGAGGGTCGCAGCCACCCGGTGGAGGTGCGACACCAGCCGCCGCGACCGGGAGAAAGCCTTGAGCGGCAGGTGCTGCGGGCCCTGGAGCAGCACTGGCTGGACGAACGAGGGCCCGGGGAGACCGTGCTGGTGTTCCTTCCGGGTCAGCGGGAGATCCAGTCCACCCTGCGCGTGATCCTCGCCCAGCCCTGGGCCAAGGATCTGGAGTGCTCCCCCCTGCACGGCCAGCTGCCGCTGGCGGAGCAGCGGCGGGCGATCGAACCTGCACAGGGCGCTCCGGGCAAGCTGGTACTGACCACCTCAATCGCGGAGAGTTCCCTCACGATCGAAGGGGTGCGCCTTGTGATCGACAGTGGCCTCAGTCGGCTCAAACGTTTCGATCCTGGCACCGGGATGGACAGCTTGATCACGCTCCCCGCCAGCCAGGCCAGCGCGGAGCAGCGCCGGGGCCGGGCGGGACGGACGGGGCCGGGGCGCTGCCTGCGCTTGTGGTCAGCGGCGGAACAACAGCGCCGCCCTCCCTTCAGCCCTCCGGAACTGCGGGAGGTGGATCCCCTGCCGATGGCCCTGCAGCTGGCGGCCTGGGGCAGCCCCCTGGGGGAAGACCTGCCCTGGCTGGAGCCGCCGCCCCCGCTGCCTCTGCGGGAAGCCCATCAGTTGCTGAAGCCATTGGGGGCTCTCGCTGGCAACGGGCTCAGTGCCCACGGCCGGGAGATGGCGAGGGTGGGTCTGCACCCCCGCCTGGCCCACATGCTTCTCAAGGCGCGGGAGAAGGGCTGGCTCGAGCCGGCCATCGCCCTGGCGGTGCTGATCAGCGAGCGGGATCCGCTGGCGCAAAGCGCCGTCGGTTGCGATCTGCGGTACCGCCTGGACTGGCTTCGCTCCGGGGCGGGCGGGGCCCGGAGCCCGCTGCGCCAGCTTCAGACCCAGCTGCGACACCAGCTCAGCCCTGGCAAGGCGCGAAGCCGCGCCCCCTCCCCCCGCCAGGAGGAGGATTGCGGGGATTGGGTGGTGGCACGCCTGTTGGCCTGGGCCTACCCGGAGCGGGTGGCGCTGAAGCGGGAACAGGGGGAAGGCCGGTTCCTGCTGCGCGGCGGCCGGGGCGCCTGGCTGCCTGCCGAGGATCCCCTGGCGGGGGCGGAGGCCCTGGCAGTCGCCACCCTGGAGGGTCGGGGCCAGGATGCCCGCGTGCTGCTGGCCGCCCCCCTGCCCCGGGGGTTGTTGGCGGAGCTGGCCGAGGAGCAGGGCCAGATCGAGGAACGTGCGTTCTGGGACGAAGGCGGCGAGCGGGTGCGCTGCGAGCGAGTCCGCCGTCTGGGGGCCCTGGTCCTGGAGCGCCGTCCCTGGGATGGAAGCGACGGCGCGGGTCCGGACGCCGCCATGGTGCGGGCGGCGTGGGCGGAGGGGCTGCGCGCTCTCGGCCTGGAGGCCCTGCCCTGGTGTCGACGCTCCCGGCAGCTGCAGCAGCGCCTTGACCTGGTGCAGCGGCACCTCGGCGCCCCCTGGCCCCTCCGCTCGCGCAACAGCCTGGCCGCCGACCCGCTCACCTGGCTGGATCCCTGGCTGGAGGGCATGCGCAGCCGCCAGGATCTGCAGCGCCTCAACTTGATCGAGGCTCTCTGGGGCGATCTTCCCCGGGAGCTTCGCCGACGGCTGGACGAATGGCTGCCGGAGTCACTCCCCGTGCCCTCGGGGCGGCTCGTGCCCCTCGACTACAGCGGGGGCGATCCGGTGCTCGCGGTGAAGCTCCAGGAAATGTTCGGAGCCACCGGCACCCCCACCCTGCTGGAGGGGCGGCTGCCGGTCACCGTCCAGTTGCTTGCCCCCTCAGGCCGGCCGGCGGCGATCACCCGCGACCTGGCGGGCTTCTGGACTGGCGGGTACGTCGAGGTGCGGCGCGAGCTACGCGGCCGGTATCCCAAGCACCCCTGGCCCGACGACCCGCGCAGAGCGGTGGCGACGGCGCACACCAAAAACCGGCTGGAGCGAAGCGGAAGGCAAGCACCCCAGCGCTAGACCCGCGGCCCTGCCCGGGTGATGTGCAGTTCCTCCGCCAGCTCCCCCAAAAGTTCTGCGAAGCCGAAGTGAAGCAGCCCCTCGAGAATGCCCTCGCACCCCTCGCCACGGGCGTGGTAAGTGCGAGAAAGCCGAGGCAAGGCTGCCAGCAGGCCCGGCTCGGCGTTCCCCACCACTACCCCCCGCAGCCCGGTCTCAAACATCGCCAGGTCGTTGAGGGAATCGCCGGCGGTCACGACCCGCTCTGATCCGATTTCCAGCCATCCCAGCAACGTGCGCAGGGTGCTGCCCTTGTTCACGCCAGGTGGCAGAACGTCGAGATAGCGATTGCCGGAGACCAGCCAGTCGACACCATGCCGCTCCAGCTCCGCCAGACGGACCGGATCGAGGGCCGCGACATCCACGTCATAGGCAAGTCGGCGGTCGGCGGTGACGGGCTGGGGGGAAAGGCCGGGCATGGCGGCCAACAACGGCAGGAGTCGCTCGGGCATGCCGCGCCAGAGGGCCTCGATCGGATCGACAGCCAGGGGAACGGGCTGGAGGCTGACACCGCAGGCCACGGTGCAGCCCACATCCCCAATGACGAGGTGGGGGGGACGCAGCCCCATCTGTTGCTCCGCCTCCAGCAACCGACGCACCGAGCGCAGATCCCGCCCGGTGCTGTACACATGCAGCACCCGCTCCCGCTCCGCCTCCAGCCAGCCGTAGAGCAGCCGTCGCCAGCGCGGCGGACCGTCGAGCAGGGTGCCGTCGAGATCCGTCACCAGCACCAGGTGCGGATGGGGGGGCAGGGGGGTGCTGAGCTGCTGTTGCAGACGCTCCCTCGGGCGGGGCGGCGAAACCATGGGATCCGTCGGACGCCGGAGGGCTGCGACATTCTCGCGACGGTGGAGCCGAGCCATGGGCGGCAACGGGTGCGTTGCGGCTTAGGGTGATTCCAGGCCAGTTCCGGTGCGCCTTGCGTCCGCCCCTCCCCGACTCCCCGGCACCGGCCAGCCGATGGTTCGCCCGCACCCGGCGCGATGGCTCCCGCCTCCTGAGCAGTGCCGTGGTCATTGCCGGCGCGGGTCTGGTTCGCTTTGATCACCCCGTCGGGCGCCTTGTCTTCATGGTGGCGGGCTCGCTCAGCCTCTTCTGGTGGCTGCAGTACCGCCGGCTGCCGCATTGATCTCCGTCCCGACGTGCGCACGAGCCCTACGGCCCCAGCCCCCCGCCTGAGTCCGGAGGGAATTCCTCGCTTCAGCGTGCGGGAACTCAACGAGGCGATCGGCGCCCTGCTTGATCGGGGCTTCGCACCACGCTTTTTCCTCGAGGCCACCGTCAGCCGTCCGCAACAGAAGAAGGGACACCTCTGGCTCACCCTCAGCGACGGAGAGGCGTCGATTTCGGCGGTGATCTGGGCGTCCACCCTGGCTCGGCTCAGCTTCGTTCCGGAGGAGGGCGATGGGGTACTGGTGATTGGCAAGCTGAATTTCTGGGCGGCCCGCGCCAATCTCAACGTCCAGGTGCTTGACCTGCGGCCGGGTCTCACGGCGGTTTTGCGCCAGTTCGAGCGCGTTCGCTCCCAGTTGGAACCCGAAGGTCTGTTCGAGGGGACACGCAAGCGGGCGCTGCCACGAATGCCAGCCCGCATCGCTCTGCTCACGAGCGTACCGAGTTCAGCCCTGGCCGACATGCTGCGCACCGCCAGGGAGCGTTGGCCCGCCACCGACCTCCTGGTGGTTCCCATCCCTGTGCAGGGGGCGGTGGAGGCCAGGATCGTCGCCGCCATCGAGGCGCTCTCGGAACGGGCCACCTCCTTCGGGCTCGATGCCCTTGTGCTGGCCCGCGGCGGCGGCAGCCGCGAGGATCTGGCGGTTTTCGACGGGGTGGCCCTGGCCAGAAGCCTGGCCGCCTGCCCGGTGCCGGTGGTCTGTGGTATTGGCCACGAAGACGACATCACCATCGCCGATCTGGTGGCAGACCACCGGTCGGCCACCCCCACAGCGGCCGTGGTGGCCCTTCTGCCTGATCGCGAGGCGGTCCTGCTGGAACTTGCCCGCAGCCGCACCCAGCTGCAGCGATGGCTGCTGCTGAGGTTGGAGTCGGCCCGTGCGCTGCTGCGACAGCAACGGGCTCTGCTGATCGGCCAACATCCCGCCAAACGGCTGGAACAGCAGCGCAACTGGCTGGCCCAGCAGAGACTCCTGCTCCAGGCCCTCTCCCCCCAGCATTTGCTGGCGCGAGGCTTCAGCTTGCTGCGCAACCACCAGGGACAAGTTGTGCGCTCCTTGGCACAGCTGGAGACAGGCGCGGAGATCGAGATCCAGATCGTCGATGGCCGAGTGCGGGCGCGGGTGGAGCAGCTGCTGCCCGACGGGAGCCCAAGCGCCCCCGACCCGCCTGGGCCCTCACCGGGTTCGCCCCCGTGATCGCCGCTTCTGCACCCACCCGTTGCCCGATGGCCCGCAATCCTCGCTCCGCTCCCCCGCCCAAAGGCTCCAGCCAACCTCCCGACGACGGAGGGGCGGCCGAGCTCAGCTACCGCCAGGCCCAGACCGCCCTGGAACTCACCCTGTCCGAACTTCAGACCCACGATCTGGACGTGGAGGCGATGGCTTCCCTGTATCGCCGGGCCCAGGCCTACGCCGACCGCTGTGAGGCCTTGCTCGGGAAGGTGGAGCAGGAGGTGATGCAATGGGATCCGGAAAACCCTGACCAGCCTCCCCAGACCTTCCTGCCATGAGTGAACCCCCCTCCCCATCTACGGGCGATCCCCTCGCGGCCCGGCCAACGCCCCCCCTGTCACCCTTGGCCTGGCTGTACCTGGCTTTGGCGATCGCCGGTGGAGTTCTGCCCTGGCTTGCCAATGTGGCGTTCCTGCGGGAGCACGGCCCCAGCTTCGACCTGGCGCTGTTTGTCGGGCTGGCGAATGCGAACCCCGCAGCCCAGTCGCTCTCCCGCGATCTGGCCGTGGGAGCCACGGCGGTGACGATCTGGATGGTCAGCGAGAGCCGGCGGCTACGGATGCGGGGCCTCGCCTGGGTTCTGCTGAGTTGCGTGACGATTGCGTTCGCGTTCGGAGCTCCCCTGTTTCTGCATCTGCGGGAACGACGCCTGCGGGAACTGGAGGCGAGCGGGTGCGCCGTCATCTGACGGAGGCCCGCAGTTTCATCAGCTTGAGCCGGTGGATTCGCCCGGCTTTGGCTCCACATCAACAGCCTCGACGTTGATGGTGACATTGCGGGGATCGATTTCCACCGAACGGTTGTCCCACCCCCAAGGTGTCCGCCGGGGCGGAGCTGCGGTGGACGAATCCTCGACACTGTTCGCGGAGTCAAACAAAGTGCCGCAGGCCGGGCAAACAGGCTGCCCCAGGCTCGTGGCCCCGCAGCTGGGACAGGTGCGCAGGCGCCGCTTCAGAACCTGCCAGCCGATCACGGCGGCGCCACCAGCCAACAGGGGCAACAGCAACAGGGTGAGGGTGAGACCGCCAAGCAGGTCGAGCAGAAAGCGACCGGCCGGATTGGGTAGCAGAAGCAGCAGGGCAAGCAGCAGCCAAAGCCAGGGAAAAGGACGAACCATCAGCGCTGGAACCGACTGTCGTTTTCGAACCACCTCTCCACAGCTGCCATCGCTTCAATGCCCAGCCAGGCCAGCAGCAGACAAGCCACCAACCAGGCCAGCACCGCCATGCCTCCGATCAGCACCGGAGCCAGCACCAGTGCGGTGAAAACCACCAACACGAGGGCTCCCACCGCGGCGCACGTGAGGGTGAGCAAGCCCGGCAGGGAGCGGAGCGAGAGGGTGAGCTTGGCCAAGAGACCCGCGGAAAACTCCCCTCCATCCTGACGGCCGGAGCGCGAGGGGTCACGTTTGGCAGAGTGTGGATCGCCACCCCTGCGAGCGACGGGCAAGCACCAGGCTGAGGCACTGCCCGTAGTAGAGGATCACCCCGACAAGCCAGACCCAAAGGGTGAGGACAAGCACGCCACCCACCACCCCATAGGCCTGAAAACGCAGACCCAACGCCAACAGAGAGCGACCGAGCAACAAGTTCAGGAGGGTCACGGAGACGCTGAGCAGCAACGCGGCAGGAATCAGCGGGCGCACAGGGATGCGACGCGAGGGAAGAAGCCATAGGAAAACCACACTGGCACCAAAACCGAGGAGAAAGGAGAGGGCGAGATCAACACCCGCCGATACAGTGCTGATGCCCCGCAAAGAACGAGGCAGACTGGCCATCAACCAGCTACGCAAATAACTCGAGCCGAAGAAGCGCAGGTGACTGACCAATTGATCCAAACCGATCACCAGAACCAAGAGCAATAACAGGGCGAGGCTCTTGAGGCGAAGCAGCAGAAAGCGGCGCACCACAAGGGTCCAAGGCAGATCTTCAAAACCGAAGGGCCGGTTCCACCAGATCCGGTCCGCACCGCGTTGCAGCGTTAGGTAGATATTGCTGGCGCTCAAACAAAGCAGCAACAAACCCAAAAGCCCCGCTCCTGAACCTTGATTCGTGAAACGCTGCAGCGTCGTCTCAAACAGGAATACACCAGAAGCGGGAAGAACCTTGGCCACAAGCTCGATCAATCTTTGCAGCAGTTCACGATCATTGCCGAGCACCCGTGATGCAATGGCCAAAGCAATCAGCAGAGCCGGAAAAAAGGACTGCAGAGTGTGATAAGCAAACGCAGCGCTCAGGTCGATGCAATCGGCACGAAGCCAAAGGGCATAGGCATCCCAAAGAGGCCGCAACCGCCTCTGGAACAGCCTCAATCCAATCCGCCGCCGCATCGCCCATGCCAATCCCCCACATTCTCAGAGCCCACCCCACCTTCCAGCTCGTTCAGACACAAAAAAACCACTCCCGCAGGAGTGGTTTTAGCGCCGGCAGTGCCGGAAGGAAGTTTAATTCCCACAACTGAGAAAGTTTTACCTGGCCTCGAGCTATTTTCGCAGGGGGCTGCCCCCCAACTATCGTCGCCGCTGCTGCGTTTCACACCCGAGTTCGAGATGGATCGGGGTGGGACCACAGCGCCATGGACACCAGGATAGTCTCTTTCCCTCAAGACAAACCTTGAGAACTACATAGGCTCACCTTTCTCTTCCACCAACACACAGAAGTTCTCACCCCTGTCGTCAGCTTTTGATCAAGGCTCTGGAATGATCAGCTCACAAGAGCTAAGAGTTGGTCAAGCCCTCGGTCTATTAGTACTCCTCCGCTTCACGCATTGCTGCGCTTCCACGTAGAGCCTATCAACGGGTGTTCTTCCCGTGACCTTACTGGCTTATGCCATGGGAACACTCATCTTGAGG
>JBILGK010000020.1:0-55638 GCA_044351065.1 Cyanobium sp. | reverse complement strand
CCTCCGACGCCGTCAACAGCTCAGCTGGTCGGCTGACATCGGCACCGGCGATTGCGTCCATCTCTCGATCCGGGTGGGGAACTTTTCGTGTCGGATCTGGTGACTTTCTCGCTGTCGGCTGACATCCGCAAGGACCTGGTGCGGGCCTGGCTGGAGCAGACCAGAGGGGCGGAGCTCGGGCTGGCCCGTTTGGCCAATGGCCTATCGGCCAGTGAAACGCGAAAACTGATCGCCGGACTGAGGGTGAACGGACTCGTAGATCTCCTCGGGGAAGACAGCTCGGCAAGGCAAGGGGGGGGGTACTACACGCTTCCTCCATAGATACGGGCATTTTCGGACACCGAAAGACCGAGCACCAACGACTTGCCCTGGTCCATGGCCTCCTGCACCGCCAGCCGCGAGGCCAATTGCCTGAGGTGGGGTCCCAATCAATTAGACCATTGCCAGATGTGCAAGCAGATGCTAGATTGGAGGAGTCTGTCATTCAATAGCATTTGCTCTCATGAAACAAGCCATGCATAGATCTATCGTTGAGCTAATGAGATCTCCGTCTGAGCAGCATGATCTGCAATGGCTTCAGGAAAGTTTGCAAGCAGCCGTCGAGCTTGAGCTCTCTACCATCCCTCCCTATCTCTGTGCACTTTGGTCCATCAAGGACACCGGTTCGGATGCTTACCAACTTATGCAGAGCGTCGTCCTGGAGGAGATGCTGCATATGGGTCTTGCCTGTAATATGCTAACTGCTATCGGTTGCGTGCCAGTACTTAACAATAACATTCCAGCCTACCCCGGACATTTGCCAGGTGGAGTTCGGCCTGAACTGACGGTTTATCTGGCAGGTTTGAGCAAGAACTACCTTGAGAATGTGTTTATGCAAATTGAATTTCCTGAGAGGGGGCCGATTGCCCTGACAGCGGACGGCAATATTTATCCGACCATCGGCGCCTTCTACGACGCCATCTCCAGCGCTTTCCGAACGTTGCAACCATCACTGAGTCGAAAGAATCAGCTGGATGGAGCCACACTTAACACCTATCCGATATACTTGATTACCACCCTTGATGATGTTCTCAAAGCGATTAGTGAAATCAAAGAACAGGGCGAGGGCACTTGGAAATCACCTGAAGCCATAGGGTTTGGCGGAGAGTTGGCGCACTACTATAAGTTTGGCCAGATCTTTTATGGCAAGTATCTTGAGCGGCAAAGCAATGGCACTTGGGAGTACACAGGTGGAGCCATTCCTTTCCCCAGCGTTTTTCCCATGGCTCCCATCCCAGTCGGGGGCTATGTCAACCCACCGAAGATCGTCGTAGATCAGTTAACAGAATTCAACAAGCTCTTCGCTTCGATGCTCGATATGCTACAGAATGCCTGGGCCAATGGCTCTGAGGATGACTTGAATAGTGCTATCAGGATCATGTTTCTTCTCAAGCCAAAAGCGATAGCTCTAATGAACATCCCGTTGCCAGATGGCAATGGAGTCTACGGACCCGACTTTTTGCTTGCATAATTCTTGCTCAGTTCTTTTTCGACGCCTAAATCTAGTGCTACTATCCCAACGATCGCATCGCTTGGGAGCCATTGAAGAGGATCTTCGCTACATCATGGATTGCTTCGGCGATCCATGATCCGGTAAGCCTGCCGCGTACTTGGCAATCAATTATTGCGGCAACTTCTGAAAGCTGCAGACATGCCAACCATGCTATGGCGCCCAGCCCTCAATCGAGGCTGTAAGTCCCTATCGATACTTTAGATCAGGGCAACCGCTTGGTGATCTTCTCCATGTTCCAGAATCGCAGAGATTGAAGAGCGTCTAGACCTCTCGCTGTTATTAGTTTAAATAACCCTGACCCACTAGCTAAGTGCGTGAAGGGCTGAAGGGTCTACTGCCCGGTCGATTGTCACAGAACTTCATGGCGGCCGCGTTGTCGTTTCGGTGAACAGGCCACATAGTTGGGATTGTGTCCCTCTGCACCCTGTTTCCAATCGGCCACCCTTTGCCGTCCAGCATGCACTGTGCAAAGGGATCTCAATGCCTCCTGAATTACACCCTTCAAGCGCCCACTCACAAGGTTATCACCAACACACAAAAGGAAACCCATTCAATGTCATCCTTTCCCATTCCAGATCTTTCCGATTTCATCGCCTCGCTTTCTGATGATGCCAAATCGATTCTTTCTTCTGGTGGCGAGCCCAAAAGCCTTGAAGCAGCAGTTAGTCATTTGGCACTAGCGCTGCCAGGGCTCGATAGTCTTGACTATATTAAGCATGTGATTCTGCCAGCCCTTGAGACCAATATTTTAGAAGGTGAGAGACTTTACCTGCCGATGATTGACCAAGGAAATGTCTCGCAGAAAATTCCAGGATTCACCAAAGAACATGCACTGCCCTATTTGTTTTGGGGTTTGTTATATGAGAATTGGGCGCCACCTGAATTTGGATCAAAAGATGATACAGGATTAAGTGTCTTTATTCAGGGTTACGAAAACCGCAGCAAGGGTCAGGCGGCCGACCCTGGCATGCCCGATAACATGCGCAAAAGAATTTATTATTCAGCACTGACGTCTGATTTGATGGGCAAGTACAGCCCAAAGGTAGCTAGCTACTTCGACGCGTTATTTGACGAACAGAATTCGAATAAGCCGCTCATGAGTGAGTATCTTGGTAGCTATGCTAACTTGTACTGGAATCTCCATCTGAGTGCAACAGGCGCAGAGATTCCGTCTGAAGTGCTTGACATTCAAAAATCGTTCAATACAGTATTAGCATACGCATCTCCGATTAACCCTAATAATCATCAAGCCACCAAGATCTTCCATGACAACTACATTAACGTTCGCAACTTGCGTCAAGGACTGTTCGACTGGCTCGATTACAAGATAGAAGCTGCAAAAAATGAAAATGACGATACGACATTCGTATTCTATTGGCTTCAGAATAGCGACCAAGGGAAAAGCATAAACTTCCGATCAAAAGATATTCGTTTTGAATGTTTTCACAATTTCGTTGCATTAAGTCAGTGGGGGAACACAATCTATAATATAATGAGCCTTTTAAGCCCCAACAGCGCAGACCCTCAAGCCAGTGCAGTCAAGGAATGGTTTGCAAGAACTATGCAGAGCCCATTTGATTCGGTATCGAACGGTGAAATATTCTCGCCCCTCGACCGTTTTATTATGGAACTCTTCCGCTATATTTCACCTAATGCGAGTAGTATCTCTGTCGTTCAGCAGAACGTATCGCCTTTCCCAAGATACGGATATGTTTCTAGTCCGCACAAGGCTACTAGTGAGCTTGCTGCTCATTGGCTAGATCCAACAACCTTCAACCCTGATCGATACTTAACAGCACCCACAAGTACCCAAAACAATGCAGCGCGATCTCAGGAAATTGGATTTGCCCAATGTCCCTTCAGTAAAGAAAGCTTTACGGTAAAAGATGGTCGCGATGCAGAGCTAACAAATAGCATTTTCGGTACTGTGTATGGCGTCGTAGAGGGGAAAGAAAATCCTGTATGTGACTATGCTGGTTACGCACCATTTGGCTTTGGTTATCGACGCTGTCCTGGTGAATTACTGAATATTGAAGTATTCAAGGTCTTTTTTGTGAAGGTCTGGAATGAGGGGATTAAGTTTTATGATCTTTCTCCGGAAAATCCCCAATTGGTTCCAGTTGGACCCGGCGCTGTCGTTCCTGACATATTTGGATTTAGGCGATAAGAAAGGAACGCGATGGCAAATCTTCTTGTTAAGTAGCGCAGCGATATGCATATAAGGTTTTGACCGCCAGGTCCTTGAGATCCGCCACTCGCCGGAGTTCAAGGACCTGGTCGGCAATCCACCTGGCGGCCGCAGGCAGAGAGCCTACTGCTGTATGTCCCCACCCGTGTGGGCCAGACCCACCTTGGTATTGCCATCACGATGGCCATGGCGGCGCAAGTCCAGGCCTACCGCTTTTTCTCCGCGCCCTGTGGCCACTGCTTAGGGTCTCCTGCAAAAGCCAGATTGACTGCAGCGCAACTTGTTTCCGAGATCGTGACCTGTTTAACTGCCCTCCTCGATTTCTACAACTGCTAGGCACTGCAGATGTACCAAAAACGCCATGACCGGTAGATCTAACTCCAGGTACTCCCTGTGCCTTTTGGCAGGCTGGGCAGCACTGGAACGAAGCCGATGACCTCCACCCGCACCCTGCTGCGCTGATTGGCCGATCCCCGGGTGTTCCACCAGTCGCTCGCGATCGACGGCACGCCGGCAATCAGAGCGCCAACACAGTTGACCGCACCCCCGCAAGCTCCGGCTGGGTGTGCCGCGGCCCAGTGTGCGGGACTGGCAGGCTTTTGCCAAGCTATTCGGCACAATCTTATGGAAAGCAGGTACAAGAATTTACGAATGTGTTTCCATCGCCGGATCCAATCAGGAAGGCCCAATCGCAAGAGCTGTCTGTTGATCTCTCCCCCTGGCCCTGCCAGGAGAGCAGATCGACGTGGCGACGCGGCCACTGCTGGAGAGGGAGGATCGCTTGCGGATAAGCACAAGCACTCATGTTCGCCCTCCGGGGCGGAGACTAGCGTGTGACTATAGAGACCAATTTCGCAATCTAGCTATGAATTGCCTGGCCTATATGCATGTCGTGAATGCCAGGAGAGGGGGGTTTCGGGTGTCTGCTCGCCCGCCCGATCGCGACAGGATTGCCGATTCTCCCGGATCGTCGACCCCCAACCAATTCCGCTCGTTCGGCAGGCTGTGTTCGCGCCTGCGAGCTGGGGGCTGCGGCGAGCATTTTCCTGGCAGTGCGCACAGCCGTCCTCGCGGCTATGGCCAGCAAGGCCCTCCCGCAAATGGGGTGCACTGCAATTCCAAAAATTCTGCTCCTATGGCCAATGCCTTTGCGATTCATTCTGCTGGCAATGCACTGGTTACCTATCTTCGTGATACGTATCCAGCGCAGCTTCAAGGTAGAGCCCTTCCGAACTGTGCCTTTGAGCTGCTTGCCAGCGGTGGCTTGAGCGCCCAGCCCGAGCAGGAAAGTACCCGCATCGGCCTCTTGCTGTATCAAATCACCATCAGTGAGCATCAGCGGCCCCACTCGTCCGCCCGTCTGCCTGCTTCCGGCTGCGTACCCCTGGGGTTGGATCTGCACTATCTGCTCACCGCCTGGGGAGCCACACCGCAGGAGGAGCAGATTCCGCTGGCTTGGGCGATCCGTCAGCTCCACGCCACCCCCATTCTTGATGCCTCCATCCTTTCGCCGGAGGCCGGTTGGCAGCCGGACGAGATTCTTCAGGTTCTGCCGGCAGCGATCCCTGTGGAGGAGTTGATGCGCATCTGGGACAGCCTCAACCAGGCCTACCGCCTCTCCCTCGCCTACGTGGTGCGCGGCCTGCGCTTGGACGCCGAGCCTGGCCATGCCGTTCCTCCGGTTGTGGCGCGACGCTTCAAGGGCGGTCTGTGGGGGGAAGACGGGCCATGACCATGGCATTCCGGGAACTCGATCAGCGCGAGGATCGGGTGCTTTGCGCCCTCCGCTGCATCGACGCGACAAGCCGTGTCCCCGTCGAGTCGCCACTGAGAATCCGCTCCATCACCCCCCCCCATCCCCGCATCCAACGAAACTCCCGCGGCTTGTTCGTGGTTGTGGAATGGGCCTCGCTGGCCGAGCACGCTCGGGCCTTTCTCGAGCCACCCGCCCAGCCGTCCGTCGAGTCGCTGTCGTTGAAGCTGGCGATCGAAGATCCCTCCGGCTGCTATCTGCCGCGGCTGGTTGAGGTGTTGTTGCCACGCAACCCCGATCCCCTCGCGGCCCGCAACCTGTTTGAACCGATCGAAGTTCCCCTCTATTCCTCCGCCACCGCCCCCCTGGAGGCGAATTGGTCGGTGCTGAACGTGTCGGTTCACACGGCGGCGGAGGCGCTGGGTGGCGCCCTGTTGCTGGTGTCCCGCAACGGCAGCGTGCTGGCATCCGGCCTCAGCGATTGGCGGGGAGAGGCCCTGGTGGCCATTGCCGGAGTTCCGATCATCAGCTTCTCCGACCAGCAGGATGCCGCCCTCACCCACGACCTCGACGTGGTGCTCGAAGGGGTGTTCAACCCCGGCACCGGTACGCGCATTCCCCTGGCCAAGGCGCGGGATGGCCCCCCACCCGCGCTGTTGCCGTTGGTCGATCCGGAGGCCCTCCACAAGGAACGCAATCAGATGCCCCGTCAGCAACGCAATCTCCGCATCGCCGCCCGAGGCCAGATCTCCACCACGCTGCGGATCGACATTCCCGAATGACACTCCCCCTCCCCCACCGCCCCAGGAGCCATGCCTGAATATCTCGCCCCAGGCGTCTACGTCGAAGAAACCAGTTTCCGTCCCAAGTCGATTGAGGGGGTGGGAACCAGCACCACCGCCTTTGTCGGGCCCACCCGGCGGGGGCCGCTCAGCGGACTGCCGGAGCTGGTCACCAGCCTGCCCGATTTCGAGCGGCTCTACGGGGGTCTGGAAAACCTGAGCTTCAGCCCTGGATCCACCACCCTCAACTACGTCGCCCATGCGGCCCGCGCCTATTTCGACAACGGCGGGCGCCGCCTCTACGTGATGCGGACGATCGGCGCCAGCGCCACGGCCGCCTCCGGAAAGCTCCGAGAGGGCGATGGCAACGCTGCCGATCAGGCCTTCTTCGAGTCCCGGTTTCCGGGGCAGGCGGGCAACGGGCGGGTGATCCTGAGGGTTTCGGAGCGGCCGGTGGCCCGCCGCCAAACCCTCGACCTTGCCCCCCCGGACAGCCTGCTGTTGCTGCGATACAGCGACACCAGCAACAACACGCGCTACTGCAAGGGGAGCGACGGCGTCTGGAAGCAGGCCGATGCCAACACCATCCTGCCCGCGAACACCTTCGATGCCGCCGGAGCACTCCTCACCGCAGCCGTTGGTTTGCAGGGGGCCGATCTGCTCACCCTGGCCGTCACCGCCCAGGACGCCAGCGGATTCACCCAGTCCTGGGAGGGCCTCGGCTTTGGACCGGCCCACAGCCAGGCGATCCATACGGTGCTGGCGCAGAATCCGGAGCGTCGCTCCGCGGCGCTCACCCATCTGGTGAGGGTGCGGATTGGCGCCAATGTCACCCCGTTTGAACTGCACGACAGCGTCGTCGCTCTCCCCCCGAATGCGGATGGGGATCGCCTCCTACCCCTCGCAGGTGGCCTGGATGGCAGCCAACCGGTCGCCGGTGCCGAAACCCAGGCCGGCAGCTATGCCGCGGCCCTGGCGCAACTCAGCAATCTGGAGGACATCTCCATCGTGGCGGCGCCAGGTTCCAGTGCGCTTACAGACGCCCAGGCGATCACCAATCTCCTGATCGGCCATGCCGAAAAGCGCCGCGCCTATCGAATCGCGGTGGTCGATGCCGGGCCGGATCGTTTGCCTTCAGCGATTCGTCAGGATCGGGGCAAGATCGACAGCCGCTTTGCAGCTTTGTACTACCCCTGGGTGGTTGTCTCCAATCCCCTGGCCGTACCTGGCCGCGATGACATTCCCAGCGAGATCGCCCTGCCTCCCTCGGGCTTCATCTGCGGCATCTATGCCCGTAACGACACGCTGCGCGGCGTGCACAAGGCGCCGGCCAATGAGGTGGTGACGGGGGCGTTGCGTTTCGCGTACGACGTGAACTTTGCCGAGCAGGAGATGCTCAATCCACTGGGTATAAACTGCCTGCGCTATCTTTCTGGTCGTGGTTATCGCGTCTGGGGGGCGCGGTTGGCTTCCTCTGATCCGGAATGGAAATATGTTTCAGATCGCCGTTACTTCAACTATCTGGAGGCCTCGATCGACCGCAGTACGCAATGGGCTGTATTTGAGCCCAATGGCCATTCGCTGTGGAGCAACATTCGGCAGACAGTAAGCGATTTTCTCTACAATGAATGGCGCAATGATGCCCTGCTTGGCGCCAAGCCAGAAGAGGCCTACTTCGTTCGCTGTGACCGCAGCACGATGACCCAGAATGACCTGGATAATGGGCGTTTGGTTTGCCTGATTGGTGTCGCCCTGTTGCGGCCGGCTGAATTTGTCATCTTCCGCATCGGCCAGAAGACTGCCGACGCACGTAATTAACCCCTCCCCTTCGCTTCCTCCCTCCCATGGCTCAACGCACGTCTCCCTACGGCGCCTTCAACTTCATCGTCAACTTTGATGGTGGCGAAGCGTTTGGTGGCTTCTCTGATGTCTCCGGCATCGGCAACGAGATGACCATCTCCGAGTATCGCAATGGCAACGACAAGGAAAATCATGTCCGCAAGATTCCCGGCGTCCACAAGGTGACAGATGTCACCCTCAAGCGAGGCATCGTCAATTCCAAAACCCTATGGGAATGGATCAAGAAGACACGCACTGATGGCCCGGCAGCCCAGCGCAGCGTCAGCATCGTGCTTCTCGATGAAGCGCGCAGCGTCGTGCAGTCCTGGGTGCTGCAGGGTGCGGTTCCGATGAAGTACACCGGCCCCACCCTCGCCGCCAAAGGGGGCGCCGACGTCGCCATGGAAGAGATCGTGCTCTCCGCGGAAGGGTTGGAAATCGAGGCATGACCAGAGCCGTTTCGCCCTGTCTGCTCACCGTGATTGCTCCGTTCGTCGCCCGGAGGGTTGGGCCATGTTGAGTGCCATCGAGTTCCAGACGGCCGCGCCCGCCCGCCCGCATCCCCTGCGCAGCGATGTGGTGTGCTTCATGGGCTACGTGGCGCGACGCCGTGGCCAGCCCCTCCCTCCGGCGGTGCTGGAGCAACTGCGGGACTCCGGTTGGCCCGAGCGGTTCGGCGGCGATCGGCTGGACACGCTCTGGAATCTGCCCGTGGTGGTCGAGTCCTGGTCGGCGTTCGACCAGCTCTTCGCCTGGGAGCTGCGCCCGCTGCTGCAGGGTTCAAGCCGCTTCTGCACCTCCTATCTGGGGGCTGCGGTTCGCTCGTTCTTCGCCAGCGGCGGGCAGCGTGCCGTGGTGGTGCGGGTGGGGGATCCCTGGCCGTTTCTGGAGCTGGGTCGGCAGGAGCAACGCCTGCAACGGCTGCGGGCGATCCTCCCCTCCCTGCCGTCGGAGCACTCCGTCGCCGCGGGGCTTCCGACGTTGGATCGCCCGGACTGGCGGGGCATCGAGCATCTCCACGGCCTGCCGGAAGTCAGCCATCTCTGCCTGCCAGACCTCTCCGATTGCTGCGGCGTGGATTGCGAGGAGTTGCCCGCCCCGCCAGCCCCGCCCCCCCGTCCGGAGGTGTTCGTGGAATGCTCCAGCTCGGCCGCGCTGCCTTCCCCATCCCCGGAGGATGCCTGCCTGCGCAATGTGGCGGTCCCGAGGCTCGATCGCGATGGTTTTCTCCAGTGGGGAGCCGCTCTGGCGGAAATCGCCCGCTTCCTCTCCACCCACCGCCGCGACACGCTCTTCGTGGGTCACGTTCCCCAAAGCCTGCCCGAGACCTGGGCGGGGATTCCCCCTGTCCATGCCCTCGCCGATCCCCATGGCTTTCTGGTGCAGGCAGGCCTCTGGCGCGATCGTTCCAGTGACTCGGCCGGGCGGGAGTCCCGCCGCGCCGAGTCTCCCCGTGCAGGGGAGAGCGCGTTTCTCCAGTTGGCCTGGCCTTGGCTGCGGGGGCCTCGCAGCAGCGACCTTCCCGCCCAGCTCGAACCCCCCGACGGGTTGCTGGCGGGACTGATCGCCCGTAACGCTCTTGAGCGGGGAACCCATCGCTCCATCGCCGGCAGCCCCGTCAGCGGCATCGCCTTCCTGGAGCCGCTGCCGGCTCTGGGGCCAGGTCTGGAGGGTCCAACCAGCCGCCTGGCGGAGCGCGTCTGCCTGATCGGCCCCGACCCGGGTGGATTCCGGCTCCTCTCGGATGTCACCACCTCTGCCCAGGTGGCCTGGCGCTCCGGTGGGATCAGCCGCATGATGTCCAGCCTCTGGCGGGCCGTTCGCAAGGCCGGCGAGAGCGTCGCCTTCGAACCCAACGGACCGGAGACCTGGGCGCAGGTGCGGCGGCGGCTGGACAACCTGCTCAGCGAATGGTGGGTGCGGGGAGCCCTGGGGGGCAGCAGCAGCGCCGAGGCTTTCCGGGTGCGCTGCGATCGCAGCACCATGACCCAGGCCGACCTGGACCAGGGTCGCATCCGCGCCGAGGTGGGGGTGCTGCCCGCCCGCGCTGTGGAACGCCTCACGCTGGTGCTGGCTTTGGAGAACGGTGTCGCCCGGCTCTCGGCTCCGGAGGTGCTGCCATGACCCGCTCGGGACCCGCCAGCCGCCAGACCCCCCTGCCGGTGTTCCGTTTCCATGTGCGCTTCCATCAGCGCGGGGGGGCGGCCGGGCCGGTGCCGCTCTGCCAGGGGGCGTTTGCGGAGTGCACCGGCCTGGAGGCCACGATGGAACCCAAGCAGATCAAGCAGGGCGGCTCCAATTACGGGGCCATTCCGCGGGTGGGCCCGGTGAGTTTCGCCACGGTCGTGCTCAAGCGTGGCGTCACCTCCGGCAGCGACCTCTGGAAATGGTTCCAGCTGGTGGCGGGGGGTGGTTATGGCTTCCGTCTTGATGTGGAGGTGGAGATGCAGAACGGCGCCGGGGATCCAGTTCTCACCTGGGCCCTGCACCGCGCACTGCCCGTCAAGTTCAAGGCGGCCGACCTCAACGGCAAGGGAAGCGAGGTGGGGATCGAGGAACTGCATCTGGCCCACGAGGGCCTCAGCCTGGTGGAGACCTGACGCACCATGCCCGACACACCAAGCCTGCCCAGCGTTGCCAAGGCGCAATTTCAGATCCAGGGACCCGGCGGTCCAGAAGGGGATCCGATCACGGTGCTGTTCAATCCGTCCTCGCTCGATTACACCGTCAGTAATCAGATGAAGAATCAGCCGGGCGGGGGTAAAAAGCAATTTGTGGAGAAGACGAGTGCCAGCCTGAAGATGCAGCTGATCTTTGATACCACCGATAGCGGCGACGATGTACGAAGCCATACCGGACCGGTCTTGCGCTTGCTTCAGCCCCGTGAGGATGGCGGTTCCCCCGTACCCCCGACGGTCAAGTTCGAATGGGGAGCTTTTGCCTTCACGGGTCTGGTCAGTCAGTACAAGGAGGTGATGGACTTCTTTGCCGCGGAAGGAGTGCCGCTTCGTTCCACCGTCGATCTTTCCCTCACGGATCAGGATTTCCAATTCCAGGAAAGCGATTTGGGCCGCAGTGATACCAGCGGCGGCCAGGGAATCGAGCCCACCCTGCTGCCGGATGCCGAAGGGGGCGCGTCGGAAGTGGCCAACCGTCTGGGTGCCCCCGCCGCCGCGCGCGCGATCGCCACCGCCAGCGGGGCTTCCTCGCTCCGCGCCAGCTTGGGCGCCGGGGTGGCGATCGGGGGATTCAGCGCCAGTGCCGGGGGCGGTCTCAGCGCCAGCGGCGGTCTCAGCGCCAGTGCCGGGTTCGGCGTGAACCTCGCCGCCTCCACGGCGGACCTGGGGAGCGTTGCCGCCTTCAGCGAGCTGCGGCTGAAGCTTCCGCCCTCGCCGAAGTTGCCCGGCGCCTCCGCCGCCCTGGCGGTCGGTGTCGCAGCGGCCGGCTCCGCACCGGGTGGAGCGGTTTCCGCCGGTTTCAAGGCCGACGTCGGAGTCGACGCCGACCTCAATGCCCTCATCTCCTTCGGATAGCGCCATGCCCGTCAGCATTCAGAACCTCAGCGCCGAGATCCTCCCCGCGCCCTCGCCCGACGAGCCGACGCAGGGGGAGGCCCCCGCTTTGGACGGGGAGAGGGTGGATCGGATGCGGCGGGAGCTGGGACGGGATGAGCGGCGCCGGGGCCGACGGCGGGCTGACTGAGCCATCCATCCACTGCACCGCTCCCTTCCCATGACCAGCGCCACGATCTTTCGACCCTCCCCGGCCCGGGCGGCCCTCAGCCGAGAGCCGGTCTATGACGCCCGCCCCCAGATTCGCTTCAGCGGCCAGAGCGACCCGCGCGCCGATGCGCTGCTGCTCGATCTGCAGCTGGAGGAGAGCGAGGGCGGGATGGCCGGCTTGACCCTTTCCTTCTCCAACTGGGCCAGCACCACCGACAACGATGCGGCCCTCGCCTTTCCCCCCGACAGTCGCCTGCGCCTTGGCGCTGGCATTGCGGTGCTGGCCGGCGACCGGGAGGATCCCAGACCGCTGTTCGAGGGCATCATCACGGCGCTGGAGGAGCACTTCGGCGATGGCATGGCCCCCCGGCTGGTGGCGCAGGCGGAGGACGGCCTGCAGCGGGCCCGACTGGCTCGCCGCAGCCGTGTCTTCACGGCTCGCTCGCCGGCTGCTGTGGTCCAGGACGTCTGCTCCGAACTCGGGCTGCGGGTGTCGATCGATGGCCCGGCCGCACCGGTCACCGACTGGGTGCAGTTCGATGAGACCGATCTGTGCTTCCTGCGCCGCTTGCTGGCGGGCTTTGACCGGGATCTGCGCTTTGTCTCCGACGAGGTGCGGGTCGAGGCGCGCTCGGACACCCAAGGCAGCCCGCTGCGCTTGAACGTTCTGGCGGATCTGGAGTGGCTGGAGGTGGGCGCTGATCTGGCCCACCAGGTCACCGAAGTCTGCGTGCGGGGCTGGGATGCGTCGGCGGGGAGGGCGGTGCAGGGTAGAGCCTCCACCATCACCAACACCGGCCCTGGCGAGGGGGAGGAGGGGGCGGCTCTGCTGCGCCAGGCCTTCGGGGCGCGGCCGGAGAACCTGGCCCACCTGAGCGTGGCCAGCCAGGAGGAGGCCGATGCCCTGGCTCGCACCGTCTTCGACCGCCGGGCCCGGGGCTTCGTCACCGCGCGGGGCAGCACGGAGGGCAACCCCCTGCTGCGGGTGGGAACGGCCCTCGAACTCGAGGGCGGCGGCGGCCGTTTCGACAACACCTACCGGGTCACCCTGACCCGCCATCGCTTCTGTCAGGCCCGGGGCTATCGCACCGAGTTCGAGGCGGAATGCGGCTACGTGCGCAGGGCGTCATGAGCAGTGAATTCCCCAGCGAGAGCGAGTGGTTGGCCCGACCTTGGGGCTGGAGCCGGGCCCCGATGCTGGCGATCGTCAGCAGCCTCGATGATCCCGATCGCCGCAACCGGGTGCAGGTGCGCCTGATCGGGGCGGACGAGAGCGAGCGGCAGGACGCGCCGCTCTGGGCGCGGGTGGTGTGCCCCTTCGCCGGCTCCGATCGGGGCGCCTTCCTGATGCCCGATGTGGAGGATGAGGTGCTGGTGGTGTTCCAGGGCGGCGATCCTCGCTTTCCCCTGGTGGTTGGCGGTCTCTGGAATGGCGCCAGTGCCTCCCCGGCCGACCTGGAGGGGGGAACCAACCGGCTGAAGGTGATCCGCTCCCGTCGAGGTGTGAGTCTCACCCTTGATGACAGCGAGGGCCAGGAACGCTTCAGCGTCGAAACCCCGGGAGGGCAGCGCCTCACCCTCAGCGACGGGCCCGGCACGATCACGATCGAGGACAGCAACGGCAACAGCGCCACCTTTGAGGCCTCCGGCGTCACGCTGGAGGCCGCCGCCAAGGTCACGGTGAAGGCCGCCCAGGTGGAGGTGAGCGCCGGCATGGTCACGGTGGATGCCGGCCTGGCGAAGTTCTCAGGTGTGGTGAAGTGCGACACCTTGATCAGCAACGCCGTGGTCTCCAGTTCCTATACACCCGGAGCCGGCAATGTCTGGTAGCACCCTCACCCGCCACCATCCGATCACGGTGGCGGCCCCCCGCCATCTGCTTCCCTCGCACCCGCCCGATCCAGCCCCGCTGATCCTGGAGCGGGGGGAGGATTTCATCCCCTCCCTTCTGGCCGATCTCGCCCACCCGGAGGGCCGGCAAGCCCTGCTTGCCTCCATCGCCTCCACCCCCGCGCCGCTGGAGGTTCAGGGGCGGCTGGTGTCGGCGGTCAAGCTGTTTCAACCCATCCAGCGACGCTTCCATCTCGCCCTGATCGAAGCCTGGTGCGATGTGCCTGGATTCCCTCGGCTCGATCCGGGCGCCGTCGCAGCGGCCGGACTGGTGATCCGGCGGCTCACGGCCAGGGATGCCGAGTCGGCCCCTGCAGGATTGGACGACTTTCACCGCTGCTGGCAGGTGGAGGGTTGGATGCGCTCCGGCGAGCGGGCGCTGGGCTGGTTGCCGGTGGACCCCGGCGAGGACGGTCTGGTCGATCCATCGCCGCAGCTTCGCGCTTCCCTCCGGAGCACCCGCGTGCCAGGCCTGGACCGGCTTCTGCTGCCCCTGCTGCTGGAAGAAAGCCAGGCAAGGGGTGAGGAGGCTGTGGTGCCGATGTTCGTGGCTCCCCCCGAAGCCTGTCGGGCGAGCGGCCACACCTGTTTCTACGGGCTCATCCCCACGGCGAGCCAGGAGCGGGCCGCGGCACCGGCGGACATCGATGCCGCCCTGGAGCGCCTGCAGAGTGGCACCGATTTTCTGAACCATCTGGTGGGCGCGCTGCGGGGCATCGGCTTCCCGTTCCCCGACCCGCCGGATTCGGAGCGCCGCTTCAACGCCAGCTGGAAAAAGGCCTTTGATGCCTTGGCCTCCCGGGAGGCGCCCGTCCCCGCCGACGGACAGGCCCCGGGGCGGGGCCCGGGGCCCCACTGGCAGTTCCGCCAGCTGCTGTGGCAGCTGGCGGTGGAATTCGACGCCTTCGGGGAAAGCGCCTCCTCGGAGGCTCTGCGCCAAACCCTGCGCCGCATCCCCTTGCCCTGCCGTGAAACCCCTGTTCCGGGTTGGTTGCGCACCGTGCCTGCCGATCAATTCCTGCGGCAGGCCGCGCGCATCCTGCTGGAGGGGGAGCCGATGGGGACGCTGGAGATGCCCCTGCGCTGGCCCGAACTGGAGGAAGGGGTGCGGGACGAACTGCGTCAGCGGCTCAGCCAGTGCTTGCGCGAGCAGCTGAGTGCCCTGGTCGGCCGCCGCGGTCGCTACGACCAGGAGGGCGCTGTGTATGCGATCCGATCTTTCATTCGCCTCAAACCCCGCGATGGTTGTCCGGCCCGAACGGTGTGGTCCGGCTACAGCCGCCCCTTCGTGATTGCGGCCTGGTACGAGTCGGTGCCGGGGGCGGATCCCGTCGCCATCCCCCTGCCCGATGTGAGTGATCGCAATCAACTGCGCGCACTCCGCCCCAACGTTTCCTTCGTTGTGCCGGGCAAGCTGGCGGATCTGCTGCAGAGCGAAGGATCGGATCTGCTGGAAGGCAAATCTGGTGGCGGGTCGCTGGGTATTCAGTGGGTCTGCACATTTAGTCTGCCGACTATCACCCTGTGCGCCTTTATTGTGCTCAATATTTTTCTCTCTCTTTTGAATATCTTCCTGGGCTGGCTGGCCTACGTCAAGGTCTGCCTCCCCTTCCCGCAACAGCAGAAATAACCATGACTCAGCCACCACCGCTGCTTGGATGGCCCCTTCTGCCCCTTCCGGACGAACGGGGAGAACTGCACTGGCCTGATCTCGAGACCAGCGTCACCGAGAACCTCAAGGTGATCCTGCTCACCCAGCCCGGGGAGCAACGCATGCGCCCCCGCTACGGCGCTGGTCTGGAGCGCCTTCTGCATGAGCCCAACACCCTCGCCACCCGGCGCCGCATCCATGAATGCATCGCCGAGGCCGTGGCCCGCTGGGAGCGGCGCATCCGTGTGGATCGCATCGAGGTGCGGGAGCAGCCCGAGCGGCCTGACCAGCTGCGGGTCGAGATCAGCTACCGGTTGCTGCGCACCGGCAGCGCCGCGGTACTCGGCCTCAACCTGCGCATGGAGGGAGGGGCATGAGCATCCCGGCTCCCAACCTCGACGATCGTCGCTTCGACGACCTGGTGGAGGAGATGCTCGCCCGCATCCCCGCCCACACCCCCGAATGGACCCATCCGCGCGAGGGGGATCCCGGCCGGACGCTGCTGGAGCTTTTCGCCTGGCTGGGGGATTCCCTCCTCTACCGCGCCAACCTGATTCCGGATCGCCAGCGCCTCGTCTTCCTTCGGCTGCTGGGCCAGACGCTGCGCCCCGCTCGGGCGGCCCGCAGCGTGGTGGCCCTCTCCCTGGCCGATGCCAACGCCCGGAGCAGGTTGACGCTGCGGCCAGGAGCCCGCAGCGTCGGGCCCGTTCCCTTCGAAACGCTCCATGAGATCACCGTTCTCCCCCTCAGCGCGGAGGCCTGCCTCAAGCGGCCGCTGAACGCCGAAGAGACGGTCCGCATGGGTGAGGTGATCCAGGGTCTGGTGCGTCTGCACGGCCTTCAGGGAAACGTCAGTGGCTACAGCACCTGGCCGGTGTTCGACGGAGGCCGCGCCGCTCCCGAGGGGGTGGATGTGTTCGCCGAAAGCCTGGACCGCGCCCTCTGGATCGCGCTGCTGGCCCCGGAAGCGCAGCGCGGCGAGACGCAGGCGGAGGTCAACGCTCGGGTGCGGCAGGAGATGGGGGGTGCGGGGGAGGAGGAGCCCGCCCTGCTGCGGGTGGGTGTGGTGCCGGCGCTGCGACCGCTGCATCCGTTCGAGGAGATCGGTCCCCGCGCCCGTCCCGCGGTGCGCTGGGAGATCACCGGACCGGCGGACCGGCGCAACCCCGCCACCTACCTGGCGCTCACCCCGTTTCCCGGAAGCGATGGCACCGCCGGTCTGACCCGGGCCGGCACCCTGGCCCTGCGGCTGCCCGGCACCGATCAGATCGGCGCCCCGAGCAACGATGTGGGGGTGAATCCCATGGCGGGTGTGGGGGACAGCCCACCCCGTCTCGATGACGAGGTCAAGGCGAGCCGACTGGTGGCCTGGCTTCGTCTGCGGCCGGCCGATGGATCCCCGACGGCCTCGTTGCGCTTGGCCTGGGTCGGCGTCAACGGGGCGGAGATGGAGCAGCGTCAGACCCTCGAGGCCCAGTTGCTGGGCCAATCCAACGGGGCCTCCGACCAGCTGTTCCGGTTGCCCCTGGCACAGGTGGACCCCGATTCGCTCCAGATCGAAGTGGAGGATGCGGCGGGGCGTGGCTACCAGGCCTGGCAACGGGTGGACGATCTGGCGGCGATCAGCCCGGATGCCCTGGTGGCCCGCGACGCGATGGCTTACGAACTCGATCCCTCCGAAGGGACGGTGCGCTTCGGGGACGGAGTGCGGGGGCGGGTGCCGGAGGCCGGCCTGCGCATCCGCCTGGCGCGGGGCCGCTTCGGGGGGGGAGAGGCCGGCAACCTCCCGGCCGGCAGTCTCCGGGAGGGGAAGGGACTGCGTCTCGATGGCGGTGCGGCCCCTGCATTGAAGATCCATCAGCCCCTGTCCTGCGGCGGCGGCGCCGAGGCGGAATCGCTGGCCGAAGCCGAGCGCCGCATTCCGGCATGGCTCCGCCACGGTGATCGGGCTGTCACCACCGCCGACTTCGAGCGGCTCAGCTTCGAGGTGCAGGGTCTGGCGGTGGGTCGGGTGGAGGTTCTTCCCCTGTTCAAACCCCACGATCGCCTCTTCGGCATGGCGGGGGTGGTGAGCGTCATGGCCCTGCCCCGGGCACCGGTCGGTCCACCCCCCTGGCCCCGACCCGATCGCCCCTTCCTCGAGACCCTCCATGCCCATCTCTCCTCCCGCGTGCCGCTCAC
This sequence comes from Cyanobium sp., assembly GCA_044351065.1. Taxonomy (GTDB): domain Bacteria; phylum Cyanobacteriota; class Cyanobacteriia; order PCC-6307; family Cyanobiaceae; genus Cyanobium. Next base: position 38,080 of record JBILGK010000020.1, on the reverse strand, counting down.
GACCGAGCTCTACGTGATCGGGTGCGAATACATCCCCCTCGGCCTCGCCACCACTGTGCGAATCCGGCCGGGCTTCTCTCCGGCGCAGGTTCTCCACGATGTGGAGCAGGCCCTGCGCCGGCTGCTCTGGCCCCTGCCGCCGGGCGGAGGGCAGGGACAGGGCTGGGCGCTGGGCCGCGACGTGCGCGATCGCGAACTGGATGTGGAGATCTCCAGGGTCGCCGGGGTTCTGGAGGTGAACGGGATCCGGCTGTTCGGCAAGGCGGGGGGTGAGGGCCTCGATGCCTGGCGGGAACTGCCCCGCGCCAGCCAGGACGGCAGCCAGACCCTCGCCCTGGAGAGTTGGCAGCTGCCCGAGCTGCTGACCGCCCTGGTGGTGGAGAGCGGGGACGAAACCGGGCTGGAAAGCGTGCCCACCTCCCTGGGCAGCTCCCCGAATCCGTTTGCCGTGCAGCAGGCGGTGGCTGTCCCCGTCGTGCCGGAGGTCTGCTGATGGATGCCAACGGTCAGGGGTTCTGGATGCTGGCCTCGCAGGAGGACTGGCCCTGGCGCCGCAATCTGCGCTGGGAACCGGGGGAGCGGGTGCTGAGGCTCGTCAGCCGCAGGACCCTGCAACCCGCCTCCGATCGAGCCGCGGCGGCGGCGGAGGCCAACGGGGCCCTGGAGCGGGTCCCCCGCGCCTGCGACTGCCACGGCGGGGTGGCCTGGTGGGATGCGGAGCGCCAGGTCGTGCGGTGCAGCAGCGAGGGGGAGGCCGACCTCGACCTTCTGGCCCTCTCGCAAACGCCGCGGGATCTGGTGGTGGGCCACGATGGCGTGCTCCACCTTGTGTTCGCGTCCGGCATCCGCCTCCACGACCTGCGGGAGCGCTGGGGTGACGTGACGGTGGTCGCGGAGGGATTCACACCCTGGCGAGCGGCGGCCCATCCCGACGGAGGCCTGTGGGTGCTGGATCGATCCAGCGGTCACCTCGCCCGGCTGAGCGGGATGCCGATGGCCTTCGAGGCGGGCGTTCGCTATGCGTCCACAGTCTTCCGCCCCGATCCGGAGAACTGCCGTCCGCCGCAGATCCATGTGGTGGAGAGGGAGCCCTGGTCGGCAGGCGAACGGCCCGTGGCCCTCGCCTGCCACCGCGAGGCGGGGCTTGCCGTGCTCTGTTGGCGCGGCGCCGGGGAGAGCTGGCTGCATCGCTTCGACGCCGAGGGCCAGCGCCTCGGCCCTCCCCTGGCCCTGCCCGACGCGCGCCATGCCTATGACCTCGATTGGGTGGACGGCGATCGCCTCGTGCTGCGGCTGCCGGGCCTGCGGGAGGCGCCGGCCCTGATGCTCTCCAACGCGGAGGGGGAAACCCTGCCCTTCTCCGGGGAGATCTACCCCCTGCCGGCGGAGGCCCTGGCGGCCCCGTTCGTTCGCCATCCGGAGGGTCCCCCCCGCGTTCCGATCCCCTTCGCCGCCAGTCGGGCCGGTCTGGAGCCCGGCCTGGTCAGCCTGCACCGGCTCTCGGTCTGCAACCTCGCTCGCCAGGGGGAGGCACGCCACCACAGCGACGCCTGGCCCCGACCCCTCGACTCCGGCCAGGTCGACACCGTCTGGCACCGTTTGCATGCCGAAGCTCGCCTGCCGGCGCGGACCGGGATGGTGGTGTGGCTGGCGGCCACCAGCGAGCCGATCCCCCCACCGGCGGAAGCGCTCGAGCTGTGGTTGCCCCATTACTTCGGAGAGAGGCCGAGCGAGCGGGAACCGTTGGCTCCCCACGCGGTCTACGACGGCCCGGGTTCCGAGCTTCCCTTTCATCCCGGGCTGGGGCCCTGGCGTCGCGAGAAGGGGGTTGCGGGGCTGTGGTCGGTGTTGATCCAGAACCCCCGTCGCTGTGTGCGGCGCCTGGTGGGCCGCTATCTCTGGATCCGTCTGGAGATGGTCGGGGAGGGCCACGCCACCCCGGAACTGGCGGCCCTGCGGGTCTGGGCCAGCCGCTTCTCCTATCGGGATCGCTACCTGCCGAGGCTGTATCGCGAGGGCCGTTTCGGCGCCGCGGCCGAGGCGAGCGGACCTGAGATCGCCGATCTGGAGGTGGCGGCGGCCGCCCTTGAGGATCTGAACCAAGGCCTCATCCCGGAGGTCCTGCGGGGGGCGGCTGTGCAGAAACGGGGCCTCTCTCTGCCGGAGGCGCTCCGGGTGATCCCGCTCAGTCCGGGAAGGCACTGGATCCTGGCCGAAAGCAACGGCCCCCGGGCCTGGCACCTGCTGGCGGAGACACGGGACGGCCGCCCCCATCTGCGGCTCAGCCGGGCGGAGGCGAGCGGGCCGGATTTCCTCGAGCGCTTCCTGGCCAGCTTTGAGGGGTTGCTCACCTCGCTGGAGGACCGGATCGCCTCCGCCCACCTGCTCACCGATCCCCGCTCCATTCCGGAGGAGCATCTGAACTGGCTGGCCGGCTGGATCGGGGTGGGATTCGACCCGGCGCTTCCCCCGGCCCGACGCCGGGAATGGCTGGCGATGGCCCCGAGGATCGCCCGGCATCACGGCACCCGCGCCGGCTTGGAACTGGCGTTGGAGGTGGCCACCGGGGGCGGGGTGTCGGGAGGGGAGATCGTCGTGATCGAGGACTTCCGCCTGCGCCGGCTTCTGGCCACCCTGCTGGGGGTGGATCGGGCGGACGAGAGCGATCCCCTGCTGGCGGGCCTGGTCGTCAGCGGCAACTCGGTGGTGGGGGACACCCTCGTACTGGGCGAGCAGGAGAGTGAAGAGCTGCGGCTGCTCTTCCGCGATCGGGGGCGAACCGCCCGCGGCGCCTCCGCCGCGCGCTCCTTCCAGGCCGAGCTGGCCCATCGCGCCACGGTTCTGGTCCATCAAAGCCTGACGCCCACCGATCTGGGGCTGGTCCAGCGGATCGTGGAACTTGAGCGCCCCTCCCACACGATCGTGCAGGTGAAGACAGCCACCTGGCCGCTCCTGGTCGGCATCGGCAGCCTGGTGGGGGTGGACACCTACCTGGGACCGGAGCGCAAACCGGAGCCCGTGCGGCTGAACCGCAGCACCCTGGGGGATGGGGATCGGCTGATCGCCCCGGCCGCCCTGCATCCCCGCACCGTCGGCGGCAGGGCGCCGCCGCTGCCGCGCCGACCGGTGGCGGACGCCGGCCCGGATTCAACGGTTCCCCGGGGCGAATCGTTTCGCCTCGATGGCAGCGGATCCACGGCCGATGCGGGCCACCGCATCCAGGCCTACCTCTGGACTCTGCTTCCCCCGGAGCCCTGACTCCAGCCCCAGGAGATCTTCTCCAAACCCTCCCTTTGCACCCGCCACCATGGCCGAATTTCAGATCAACGAACCGATCAAAACCGAAGAGGCCGTCATCGAGGTGACGATCTCGGACAACAACCGTCTGGCCCCGGGGCGCCATACGTTTCAGCTGACGGTGGTCGACGACTCGGGCAACGAGTCCGAACCCGACCGGGTGATGGTGGTGGTGCTCGATCAGGAGCGTCCCACCGCGATCCTCTCGGCCCCCGGCCAGGTGGCCTCCGGCAAAAGCTTCAGCCTCGATGGCCGGCGATCGGTGGATGCGGGGGGCGGCCGCATCACCGCCTACGTCTGGACCTATCTCGGCGCGACGGGGTGAGCGGCATGGCCCGATTCGATCTCAACCAACCGATCCGCACCGAGGAGTCCACGATCGCCGTGGATGCGGGCCTCCCGATCGGCCCCCACCTCTTCCGCCTTGAGGTGATCAACAGCGCAGGACTGCGGAGCGAACCCTCCGAGGTGGTGGTGACGGTGACCCGGGCAGCCACCTTCCCCCCCCTCGACCCGAGCCGCCTCGATCCCCGCCTCACCAACCCCTTCCGACCGCGCTAGCCGCCATGACCCAGTCCTCCCGTCGAACCTTCCGGGAACCGGATGCGGATCCCCTGGTGGGCGCTCCGCCCCCGGACCGGCCCCACTACGCCACGGGCATGCTGCTGGACGCGGAGGACTTCCTCGACGAGCAGACCTACCACCGCGGCCGGTTGGCCCGGGCCCTGGCTTTTCTCTCCGGTGGCGGCACCCTCGCGGGGTTGCGGGTGATTCACCGCTCCCGCTCCTCCATCCCCCCGGTGGAGGAGGAGATCCGTGTCGAACCCGGCATCGCCATCGACCGCATCGGTCGCCTGATCGAGCTGCCTCGACCCGCCTGCCTGCGCCTGCAACGGTGGTGGGACGGCTGGATCAGCAGCGATGCGGACACCATCCGCCAGGCGAGCTACACCGAGATCAGCCCCCTGCTGAGCCGTCGGGCCCGCGCCGAGGCAGGTACGGACGACAGGGCGCCCCTGCCGGACCGTGCCCTGATCGCCGACGTCTACCTGAGGTTCATCGCCTGTCCGCGGGGCTTCACCCCCGCCTTCGCCAGCGGGCCGTACGACGCCCTCAACGCAGTGGCCACCGCACGGCTGCGGGATGCCTACGAACTGCTGCTGGTGCCCCGACCCGGGCTGGATGCGGCCACGCCGGGCCTCCCATCCGGGCCGCCCTCCCCTCCGCCGGACGCGGACCCCGCCACCCGCAGCGCCCTGCTCCAGGACGCCGTGCTGGCGAATTGGCCCGTGCGGGGCCGCGCCGGGGCTCCGGAGGCGCTGGAACCGCTCAGCGAGCACGCCGATGGCGTGGACCCCACCGCCCATTTCCTCGCCCGACTCGCCCTGCCGGTGACCGGCGACAACCCTCCAGCGCGGGCGGGGGGAGGGGTGCTGGTCGACAACGGCGCCCGTCGCTTCGCCGCCTCCACCCAGCTCTTGCAGCGCTTGATCGGACTCTGAGGACTCTCACCATGAACACCCAAGGCTCCCGCCGTGAACGGATCGACCCGGCCCAGATCGATTCCCTGCAACGCCACAACCTCTTGATCCCCGATGGGCGGCGTCAGCGGCCCCGCTGGTTCAACGGCCGCTTCCTGACCGCCGCCGACCTGACCCGCGAGCAGAACTACCTGCTCGCCCGGCAGGCGGATCTCGGCCGGGCGGCCGGGGCGGGGGTCTCCACCGGCCTCGAGGTGAACCTCGACGGCTCGGGCGACGATGGCACCAGCACGCTGCGCATCAGCCCGGGCCACGGCCTCACTCCAACGGGAGAACTGGTGCTGCTGGAGAGAACCCTGCGGGTGGCGCTCCACGATATTGAGGAGTCGCAGCAGCTTTCGGCCCGCTTCGGCCTCGGACCCCTGGCCCGCGAACCGCAGCGGAGCCGCTCGGGCCTCTACGTACTGGCGCTCCGGCCGGTGGAGTTCAGTGCCGGTTCCAACGGCCGCTACCCCACCACCCTCACCGGAGACCGGCGCGTGGAGGATGAGGACATCGTGGAGGCCACCGCGGTCACCCTGGTGGCCTGGCCGGAGGGAGAGGCCGGAGAGGGGGTGGACCGGGCACGGGCTGGCGTGGCCCATTCGATCTTCGTGGAGGGTGCCGAAACGCGGCTGCCGGCCAATGCGCTGCCCCTGGCGATGCTGGCGCTCGACGTCAACACCGTCCGCTGGATCGACATGCCGATGGTGCGCCGGGAACTGGGCTCGCACCGGGGCGATCTGCCGGGGTTGAGCCCCTCGCCGCGGGCGCTCCGGCTGGCCCATCTGCAGCAATTTCGCCAGCACCTGGCTGACATCCTCCAGACCCGCGGCGACCGGCCCTTCGCCGCCCAGAGCGTCTTCCCCTCGCTTCCCCCCGCCGGACCCCTGCCGCCGGGGGTGATCGATCCGGGGGACCTGACCCAGCGCTGGCTGCCCGCTTCGGTGGAGGTGACCTTCACGATCATCCCCGAGGACGAGCTGCCCGCCCTGTTGGAGGACACTCTTTTGCTGCCTCCGATCGACTTCACCCGGGACGAGGCGGCGATGGATGCCACGGCCGTGCTCTTTCTGGCGCCGGTGGGACGGCACGAGTGGAATCGGTTGGTGGCCAGCCTGGAGAGCCCCCGCCGCGACCTGCGGCCCGCCGCCGCCAATGGGATCGCCAGCCGCCAGCCGCTCGAGGCGCTGATGCGGCTGGCCCGCCCCCTGGCCGTGCTCGACCGGGCACGCCCTGTGGAGGGAACCGCGGTCGACAGCTCCGAGGCCGAGTGGCGGCGGCTCGCCCAATCCCATTCGCTCTGGTATGTGCGGCGCTCGCGACTGGCCCGTCAGGATGATCTCGAAGGGCTCCGGCGCTGGCTGGCCGGCGCACCCGAGCGGGGCGAGCAGGCGACCTGGGCGCGAGTCCGGGACCTGGGGCTGGCCAGGGAACTCGATGGGGTGTTGGAGCGCGCCTCCTCAAGGGCGAAGGTGGAGATCGCCGGCTTGCTCGGCTCTCCGGCGTTGCGCAATTCCCCCGCCCTCACCGCGGTCGCGATCGGGGAGCTGACGCGTCTCGAGCAAGTGGATCATGCCGGCGCCCTGAAGGCTGCCAGTGCCGTGAGTGCACCGAAAGCCGGCGCCGGGCTGAGCCGCCTGGAGCAGAGCGTCGCCGATCTGGCCGAGCCCGCCACCCTGCGGGGCCTGGTGGACACCCCCGCCTGGCAAACGCTGGACCAACGGGCTCGTGTCGTGGAGCGCGCCTCGCTGCCCGGCCTTTCCCAGAGCATCAACCGCATCGAGCGCTGACCGTCCGCACGCCGTCTGAGGAGTGACCATGAGCACCATCACCCCCCTGCTCCATCCCCTGCCCGGGGAACAGCTGCTGGCCCTCTCCCCCGCCAGCGCGGAGGAGGCCGCCCGCACCTGGCGACGACGTCCCAACCTCCTTCCAGGTCGCAGCCTCACGGCTTCAGCCCTGGAGATCCGCCAGCAATGGGCGGCCGGTGTGGGGGTCCTGCAGGGTCAGGCCTTCACGGCAGGGGTGGTGCGGGGTCTGGAGGTGGAGCTGCTGCCGGCCCGCGAAACCTCCGCAGCGGGGTCCGCCCGGCTGAGGATCTCCCCCGGCCAGGGGCTGGCGGTGAGCGGGGAGGACGTGGTTCTCTCCCGGGCGGTGGAGGTGGCCCTCGAAGACCTGCCGGTGGCGGGGGTGGAAGGGATCGGCGAATCGCTCGGCAGCTGGCGCGATCGGGGGCTCACTGTGCCTCGAGCCGGTGTGCTGGTGCTGCAACCCGTGGAGTTCGAGCGTGCCGCCATCGATCCCGAGGATCCCTGTGATCGCTGCCCCTGCGGGGATGGGGAAGTGTCCTTGGAGGACTGGCGGTTGGTGGATGCCACCCGGCTGCTGTGGTTCCCCTGGCCGCGCCTGTTCCGTCGCGACCTGGCTCTGAACCCGGGCCCCCTGTACCGCAACCAGCTGGCCTGGGCGGTGTTTGAGGCCGAGGCCGAGCTGGCCGGAGAGGGCTGCCTCCCCTGGGAGAGCTACGGCGTGCCCCTGGCCCTGATCGGACTGGAGGACGATCTGCGGCCCTCCTTCCTCGATCGCGCCGCGGTGGTGCGGCGCGGGGGGCTGGATCGGGATTCGCGCCTGGGCCTTCGCCCCGATGGCAGCCTGGTGGAAAGCTGGCGGCTGCCGGGCCTCTGGCAGGCGCGCATCGAGCAGCTTGCCGGCCATCTGCTCGACCTGATCGGCAGCGCCAGCGGGGATCCCTCCGCCGTGGTGAATGGGGCGATCGAGCGGTGGCCCCCCTGTGGCATCCTGCCGCGCTGGAGCGTGGATCTGGACGCCCATCGGGCGGAGCTCTTCCCCACAGGCTTCGTCATGGACGCCGTTCCGGTGCCGCAGGAGGACCTGGATCTGATGATCCGCGAATCCGCCGGTCTGGCACCCCTCTACGAATCCCGCCCGGAGCGCCTGCAGGTGCTGATCCCCGTGCCCCAGGGGCTCTACGAACCGCGGCTGCTGATCACCGAGACGATCGACCCGCTCTTCCACGAGACCCTCGACCGCTTTCTGCTCGATCGAGCCCGCTCCCTCGCTGTGCGCCACACCCTGGAGAGCCGGGATGCGGTGCTCACCGCCGCGATCACGGGGAAGGTGCCGTCGGTGCGCGAGATCGGTGCCGACCCCGCGGCCCCGGAGCCCGAGCGGCTGCCCGCCTGGCCGCTGCCCCCAAGCCTGGCGGGTCGGCGGCTGGGGCCCCAGGCCGGTTGGATCCGCCGTCGCTTCGTCGGCGCGTCGCTGCCCGTGGAGGCAGGGCAGCGCCCCTACCTCTGGCTGTGCCTCGATCCGGACCAACCGGTGCGCTCCCTGCTCCTGCAGTGGAGCCACGGCGGCCAGGAGATCCTTGCCAGCTGGGGGGACCCGTCGCCGCCGCCCGAGCTGTCCAGCCCGGGTCGATCGCTGGGCGAGCTGCCGCCGTCGGGGCGGTGGTTCCGCCTCGAAGCCCCCGCAGACCTCCTCCCCGTTGGTTGGCGGCTGGAGGCGCTGACGATCCATCTGGACGCCGGCACCACACCGGGGGCGGTGGCCCTGGCCGGCACCGGCCTGCTCGTGGATGGGGAGGAGCGGGAATGGCGGGCCGCCCTCACCGGGTTGGTGGCCAATCCGGAGGTGAATCCGGAGGACCGTCTCTTGGACGAGGCGGATGGGGCCGCCCCCTTCGAAGAGCGCTTCGGGGTGGGAGAGAAACAGGACGACCCCGGCGGGCTTGTCAGTCAGACGCTGGAGGAGCTGATGGCCAATCCGTCTTTGGCCTTTCTTTCCAGACCGGAAAAGCAGCAGGTTCGCCTGCGGGGGGTGGCCGGGGGAATCACCTATCTCCAGGATCGGGCGGACCGCCTTGATGACGCGATCGACGTGGGCTTCCTGCGGGTTCAAACCGACACCTATCGCCTGCGCCAGATGGTGATGGACGCCAACGATGCCGGCCGCCTTCTGGTCTCGCCGGTGCTGGCGGAAATCGCCAAAGCGGAGACGGCCACGGTGAACCAGGCCCAGCTGAGCGGCTATCTGAAAACCCTCGCAAAGAGCACCCCCACCGCAAGACCCTTTGCGGCTGAGAGCACGGCCATATCTGGTGGAATCAAAAGCTCAGACAAGATCGCATTGTCTTGGGAGAATCTCTCGTCCGCCGGCAGCCTGCACAACGCCACCATCCCCTCCCGCCGCTCCACGGGGCTCTCCGGCTTCGCCGAAGGGCTCTCAACTTTGTCCACCAGCACCAACCAGAATCTCTCGACCGAGGCGCGCTTCCCGTCCAAGCCGCTGATCGAAGAAGTGGGATCGATCACTCGGATGACGGGCGGGCAACGACCCGGCAGCTTCACCCCCGGGGACATCAGTCTGGCGCAACCGGTGGTGGGCAAACCCTTCATCCGCACCACGCGGATCAGTAAGCGGATCACGGATCCGAAGCCGATCACTGCCTATACCTTCGCCCTGGCCTCCCGCCATGGCGTGGTGCTCTCCCTGAGCCGGCTGGCCCAGGATCTGGCGCGAGAGGATGGGCAGAACCCGGACAAGGAGGATTGCCTTTTCCCGCGATTTGCCGAAACGGTCAAGGTGATCGGCTTCGCGCAAGAACCGTTCCGGGATTTCGCTCCCGAGGGGCAGCTGGCGGTGTTTGCGGGCCCCAAGCGTGACGGCGCCTTGGGGAGTCTGCTCAACGTGCTGATCCCGGATGAGGACGAAACGGAGATCTTCAGCACGGTGACGGAGTTGGGAGAGCACACCATCGGCCTGTTGCGGCAGGCCGAAGGGAGCGTTCAGAAGTACCGCGATGCGATTCGCACCTGCCAAACGGCCCTGGAGCTGCTGCAGGAGCAGCTGCGCTCCCTGCGGCTGCGCCTGGGAGCCAGCGAGGAGCGCCTGGCGGAAGCGCGCCATGATGTGGCGGTCTGCCGCGCCCTGATCGACGAGGAGGAAGCGCGTCTGGCGGCGATCAATGAACGCCGACGCCGCATCCTGGCCGAGGCGGTTCCTTTCGTGGCCTACCGGCGCCTGCGGGCCACCGACGAACGGGCGGATGTGCCCACCCGCCCCCTGGATCCAGGCCTGCTCGATGCCCCGGTGCCCGCCTGCCTGGAGAGCCACGAGGACATCCCGGAGGATCTGGAGGGGATGCTGGGCCTGGTGCGGGAGGCTCCGGCCGCCTGGTTCGCTCCGGGCCTGCGGATGGTGGCGCAGCTTGACCGGATGGACCGGCTGCTGCGGACGGTGCGCACCGCCCAGTGGCGCTCTCGCGCGCCAGGCTGGCTGGATGTTGTTTCGCCGCCCCTCCAGGCAGGCAACGGCAACCTGGCAGCCCCTGCGCCGGCAAGGGCGGATCCCCGCGGCGCGATGCTGGCGCTGCGGCAACGGCAGATCACCGCCCTCTCCCGCTGGCGGCAGGCCAGCCTCCAGCTGGACACCAATCGTCTCGCCGCCGCGAATCTGCTTGAGGTGCGCCAGCAGGCGCAGGAGGTTCTCTCCCTGGGCGATCTCGCCGAGGGGGAACATGGCAACGCGGGGCTGGTGCAGGCGGCGGCCGCCTACCTCGGCACGATCAGTCGGATCGCGGCCTGTCTGCACGCCGGCCTCTCCACCGCGCCGCCGGCGCTGCGGCTGGCCTGGGCGGAGACGCTTTCCGCCTTCGATCAGGCGCCGAGCCTGCGCAACCTCTCGGCGCTGGAGGGCTTTGCCGGTCTGCCGTACACGACCCGCCGCCAGCTGCAGGCCCTCACCGACTGGTTGTTCGACCAGCTGGCCACCCCCCAGCCCGAGGCGGTCGGGCTGGTCAACGACCTGGTGCGGGTCTGCCTGCTCCTGGCCAGCCATGCCCCGGTGGGCCGGCTGATCGCCGGCCGCCTGGCCCGCCCGGTGCGTCCGCGGCCGGGCAGCCTGATCCCGATCCGACCGATCCCCGGGGCGACGTTGCGGGTGGGCATGCAGGCCACCCTGTTCCGGGGCGAGCAGGTGGTGGCGCGGGCTGTTCTGGAGGATGTGGGGAGGGAGGAATCCCAGGTGCGGGTGATTGCCGTGGAGGGGGCGGAGATGGAGCTGGGGGCCGAGGTGCGGGTGCAGTTCACGCCCCCCATGCTGGCGCTCTCCCAGCGGCTTCGATCCTTCTGAAGCCCCATGAGCCGCGCCGACCGCCATGTGGAACAGCTGCGCCTGAGGGCCCGCTCGGATCGGGACGCGCAGCGAACCGCCCTGGCGATGGAGGATGCCCTGGCCACCGCCAGCTTTGCGGGGGAGAGGCGGGACCGGCTGATCCTCGTGCGTCAGCTCCGCCTGGGCCCCCTGCCAGCGGGCCTTCCCCCCCAGTCCCTGGCGCTGGCGCTGGAGCGCTCCTTCGCGCAGCTGACCCCCGTGCGGGTGGACGCCCGCAACTCCGGTGCCGCCCGGGCCGCGGCGGTCTGCTTTGAGAGCGCCGTGGAGGCCCACATCGCCCTCGCCCTGCGTCTGCTGGAGGGCCCTCCCCCCGGGGAGTGGTTTTGGCCCCTGGCGGTGCCGGCCTGGAGCCCGGAGGCCTCGCGGGGCGAAGCCCTGCGGGCCTTGGCCCTGGCGTTGGCGGATCGACCGGAGGCGGCCACGGCGGTGCGGGCCTGGGTGGGGGCCTTGGCCCGCGGGGGCCATGCCGGTGCCCTGCTGGCGGCCCTCACGCCTGAGGATCGGCGCCACCTGATCGAACGGGTGGGTGGCCGTCCGCCGATCGCCCCGGAGACTGGCAGCCAGCCAAGGGCCTTCCTGGCGGCGCTCGGGGTCGGGGGAGGCCCGGCCGCCGCTTCCGGCGGGGAGCCCTCGCCGCGGGAGAGGCCGCCAGGGGAGGGGCCGCAAGAGGGCCGCGCATGCGCCCGGGATCCGGAGGCAGCCCTCTCCGCGAGGGGTGGGCGGCTCAGGATCCCGGCCGATGGGGCGGAGTCCGATGCGGAGCGCTTCGCCCATCCCGGAGACGCCGAAGGGCTCCCTCACCCCGCTGCCACCCCCGCTGCCACCCCCGCTGGCACCCCCGCGGCCCCCGCCGCGGGCACCCTCGGGGGGCAACCCACGCTGGAGGCAGCCCTCTCCGGCAGCGGGCTCGGCTCCGCCGCCGCGGGGTCGGACGGGGCTGGCGGATCCCGCTCGCCCGAGCCCCATGCGGAGCGTTCCCCTCGGGCGGGCCCCGCGGAGCTCTCTGGAGATCTGGCGGAGGGGTCTGCCCTTTCCCCTGCCGTCAGCGAAGCAACGGGCGGGGGGGGCGGTGCGCCGGGACAGAGCCTCCGTCGGCGCGGCCGATCGAAGCCCTCCGCAGATCCGGCCCCGGACGGCGGCACTCGCCCCGCCAGGAGCGATGGCTCGGGCTGGAGGGGGGCTGAGCCCTCGGAGGGCCTCAGTCGGGCTGGCGGGCTGCTGTTTCTGCTCAACGCCCTCGGCGCCGTGGGTTTCCCCGCCTGGCTGGAGCGGCAGCGGGGGAGCGTGCCACGGCAGCAGTCGTTCACCCTGGCGCTGCTGGTCCGGGTGCTGGAGGAGTTGGGAGTTCCGCCCGGGGATCCGCTCTGGCGGGCCCTGGCTTTCGATCTTCCGTTGCAGCGGGGATCGGGCCTCCCCGCTTGGAGGCTGCGCCGCCGGGGGGCGGTGACGCTCTGGCGGCAGCGCCTGCGGCGGCATCTGCGCTGTCGCCATCGCATCGGCTTGGAGGAACTGGTGCTGCGCCCGGGCCTCGTGTACAGCACCGCCACCCATCTGGAGGTGGGCTTTGCCCTCACTCAGGTGGATCTGCGCATCCGTTGCGCGGGCCTCGACCTCGATCCCGGCTGGCTGCCCTGGCTGGGACGGGTGGTGACTTTTCGCTATGGGGAGGAGCGGTTCTGATGGTGAGCTTTGTCAATCCACCGGGCCAGTTGCCGGATCCGCTCCCGGCGGATGTGCTGGCGGGGGAGGGGCAAAACCTGGAGGGAGGGGGGATGGGCGAGGCCGAGTTTCGACTGCAGGATCTTGCCTTCGCCCTGGTCGGCCAGGATCTCGGAAGCCAGGAAGGCGCGGGGCAGGAACAGCGATGGTTCCTCGCCAGAACCCGCCCTTGGCCTGCGGAGCGCTTGCCCGACCTATGGCGGCAATGGTGCCGCCACCCTCCCCCGGAGGATGGGCCGTTGCATGCGATCTGCGCCCAGCTGCGCCTCGCCAGTGCGGAATGCCTCGCGCTGGCTCTGGCGGTGGAAGTGGAGCTGAATCCGATGGCCGCCCGCGCCCTGGCCTGGCTGCAGCACCCCGTTGGTGGGACGCGACCAACGGTGGGGCTGATTGCCACGGCGCTGGCTCGCCTCGATGCGATCGCCGAGGGCCGGTTGCACACCAATCCCTTGGCCATCTCCCACCACATGGCTTCCCTCCAGGCCGGCACTGCTCTTGCCTGTGGATTGCTTCAACTTGTGCAGGAGCAGCCAGCAGCCTGGCCCGAAGCTTCGTTGCACACGCCGGTTCCCCTTGCCCTCTCTCTTGCTGGACTGCCCTCTCGCTGGCAGGGACTGGAGAGGAATGGGATGGAGATTCCCCAGCTCCCCGATTCCTGGCAACAACAGTTGGAACGCTGGGCGCGCAGCCTGGCCGTGGAAGGAGGGGCGCTGGCGATACGAAGCGGTTCGGCTGGCGAGGCGAAGATGATGGCGTATGCAGTGGGCAAAGCTCTTGGTTGTGACGGCGCCTGTCTGGAGGATGAGCCTGGCGAAGGTCTCGGACCCTGGCTGTGGTTGAACCATGTCGTTCCGATCGTCCGCAAGGAAAGCGGGCCGGGTGAGCAGCAAATCGTGCCAACCATTGCCGGCTACGCAGGGCCGCTGTTGATCGCCGCAGGCCTCGAGGGTTCGTTTCTCTACAAAGGACTCCCCGTACCCGCCTGGACCCTGCCGCTCCCGTCACGGAACGAGCGGATCAGCCTGTGGGAAATGGCTACAGGAGATGGGGCCATCGCCGCTGAACTCGCTGATTACCGGCATGGTTTGTGGAGAATCAATTCGTTGGCTCATGCCGCTGAAATCGAGGCCGGCCGCTGGGGCGAAAGCAAGATTTCTGCCCAATACATTCTTCGAGTCGGCCGCTGTGGGGCCGCAACGGATCTGGGCAGTATCGCGCAGCTTAGCGAGGAGGATATCCCCGATGAGGCATTGGTGGTCTCCGATGAATTGAAGCGTGAATTGGAAAATCTATTGCAACGTTGTCGCAAGCGCGAACGGCTGATCCACGGATTGGGTCCCGCGCTGGTCACTCGCTATCGGCCGGGTGTTCGCGCCTTGCTCCACGGCGCTTCAGGAACGGGCAAAAGCCTGGCGGTGGAGTGGCTGGCAACACGCATCGGCCTGCCTCTCTATCGCGTAGACCTTGCCAGCGTCACCAGTAAATACATTGGCGAAACGGAAAAAAATCTTGCCGTTCTCTTCGCTCGAGCAGAAAATTTGGATGTGGTTCTGTTTTTTGATGAAGCCGATGCCCTGTTTGGCAAGCGGACAGAAACCAAGGACTCCAATGATCGTTTTGCCAATGCCCAGACCAACTATTTGCTGCAACGCATCGAGACCTTCGATGGCATTGTTTTTCTGGCAAGCAACAGCCGCTCTCGTTTTGATAGCGCGTTCACCCGCAGGCTTGATGCCATCATTGAATTTCCCCTCCCCTCCCCCCAGGAGCGCCGTTCTCTCTGGAAAGCTCATCTGGGGGAGGGGCATGATCTGGCCATCAGCGAGCTTAACGAATTGGCCGCCAGCTGTGATCTGGCCGGTGGTCATATCCGCAACATGGTTCTCGCGGCGGCAGCGGCTTGTCACGACACGCGGCAGATTGGCTATGGCGATATAAAGCAGGCCCTGGCGATGGAATATCGGAAGCTCGGCAAGGCCCTCCCCCGCAATCTGAGCGAAACCTAGCGATGGAACGAACCGCGAACCAGCAGACGCGTCGCCCCCGCCGCCGCTCCTCGCCTCGCACTTCGCCCCGCACCCGTAGTGCTTCCAGGCCTGCTGCGGCGCCCTTGGGGGTTCCGCAATATCTCAACCGCTCCTCTGCCGAAGCCGGGGCGATCTCCCCCGGCGAGCTGGCTGCCATCCCGGCGAGCGGCGGGGAGACATCGGTGGCTTCCCGGGGGGAGGGGCTTCAGGAATCGGCTGCCCCGAATCAGCCGGAAGCCGGCCCTGCCGAGGAGCGAGGCGAGGAGGCGCCGGGGGAGGTTTCGGTGGAGAGCGTCAGCTCGGCGGGAGGCGCGGCCGAAGCTGGCGAAGGGAGAGGCGAGGAAGGCGATCAGCCTGAGGGGCAGAGGGAGGACGAAGGGGGTGAGCCGGCGGGTGGCGGGGCAGGCGTGGGGGCAGGAAGCGAAGCAGAGCGGCCGAACGGGCCAGGCAGCGCGGACGAAGCAGAACCATCGCCCGACAGCGATCTGGGGCTGATTGATGAGGAACTTGCCGAACATCAACGCTGGGCCGCCTCCTTCGGAAGCCTGGGCACCGCAGGCAGCGATGAACGGGCCCGCTTTCTGCTGGAGCAGACGGGACAGGGAGCCGTCTCCGGAGCGGAAGGGGCACTCCTCACCGGTGCGGCGATGGGCGCGATCAGCGCCGCGATCGGCCAGATCGCCGGCCGTCGCCTGGCCGCACTGGCCGTCTCCCGGGGCGTGGCGGCCACACCGGTGCCCGGCCTGGGGGCGGCCATCGGCGGCGTGATGGCTGTGGCCGGCCTGGTTCAGCGTGACTGGGGCAGCACCTTCGACACCATTGGCCGCATCGGCGAGGGGGAAGGCTACGAGGGGCTGGCCAACACCCTGGAGGGGGTGGCGGAGGCCTTGGACCTGGCCACTTCGATCATGGATGTGGTGGCGGGAGTGCTGGGCGGCATCGCGGTGGGGATGTGGGTGGCCGCCGTGCTTTCCGCCGGCACACTCTCGCCGCTGGCAGCCTCCCTCTCCGGAGTGGCCCTGGCCATCTCGGCCGCCACCACTTCGGTGGGTCTCATCATCACGGTGGTGGTTCGGCCCACCGTGACGGCCCTTCGGGCCCTGCACGCCTTCGAGTCCCGGGGAGACCCGGCGACGATTGAGGCGGCCGGCCAGTCCCTGCAGGGTGCCGCCGGGCAGATCACCGGAGCGGTCGTCGGCTCTGGGGCAGGGCGCCTGGGGGGTGCCGTGGGAGGTCGCTTGGGAACGCGGGCGGATGCGGGAGTGGCGAGGATTCAGGCCCGTTCCCGGGGGGGAAGGCCGCAAAGGAGCGCTGCGGCGGGTCCCGGTCCTCGCATTCATCTGGAGGTCCCTGAGGCCCCGACGCGCACGGCCCGGGAGGCCGGAGGGCCGATCAGAGCCGCTGCAGAAGGCGGGGCCCCCCCGGCGGCCGGACCCGCAACGGCGGGACCCGCAGCGGCGGGACCTGCAGCGGCGGGACCTGCAGCGGCGGCCCCGGGCGGCCAGCCCCGGGCCAGCAGCCGGCGTCCCGTGGCGGAAAGGGTTCACAACCAGGAGCTGCGGGCCCTGCGGGACGGGGTGGAGAAGGTGATGGGCGTTGAACTCACGCCGGAGCAGACCCGAAGGCTCGACATCTTGCGAACCATGGACGAGGCGGTTCATCTGCCCGACCCGGAGCTGCAATCGCTGCCGGGTCCGCAGCGACCCCGCCGTGCCCAACGGGGGGATCCCAGGGCTTGGACGCATGGAGATCCCGATCCGAAGATACGAAGAAGGGAGCAACAACGGGTGGAAAGCTCTCTGCGAAGCGAGGCTCGCGCCGAGGCTACGCAAGACCTGCGCACCGCGATCTCTGACGAAAGCCAGCACACTCCCGCCACGTTGGAGAGCCGGAGCCATTTGGAGGATCAGGGGGTGGACCAGATTGCCCGGTTGGCCGAGGAGCCAGTGCCAGCACCCCGGAGAGGCAGAAGGGGGCGGAGAAGCGGTGGCGAAAGTGAGGAGGGACCCGTGCGAGGGGAGGAGGAGAGACGGGGTGAATTGCCAGAGGATTGGGATTATCATCACCGGGCGACCGTGAGGGATCATCCCGAGCAGGCCGGCAGTAGCCGCTCCGGCGTTCTCCTCCCCAGCAAAGAGCATGTCTTTGTCGAACATGGGGGTGACATCAGAGCCGAAGTGGAAACCATGAGCCCCCGCGACCCGGGCGCCCTCACGGGACCTCGCTATGGCTACGGCTCGGTCAGAGAAAGTCAGCCTCGCGTGCGAAGAGTGTTGCGTGAGGATGTTGCCAGGGGTTTTTCCAGCACGGGAGATGCAGCCCGAGATAGCCAAATCGAATATAGCAGGCCCAGTGCAGCGAGTCGGGGTCTAGATAGAGATATGGCTCGCAGACAGGCCATGTTTGATAGAGTCAGGGCCGAGCAGCAGCGAAACCCAACCGCTGCTCGCCAACGCACGATCGATCGCCTGGAAGCAGAATTTCGCGCTGAACAGCAATTCCTGGAAGCCACCCTCGGGAGAAAACCCGCGCGCGCTTCCGGGGCAAGCGGGCCCGCTGCCTCCTCCCCGGTGCCCGGGAGCCGCTTCGCCTCCCACACACAAACCATCGCCCCCACCCGCGATCGTGCCGCCGCGATGGCGCAGTATCACGAGCAGATCCGCACCGATCCAGGTCGCGAATCCGGAGTGTGGCGCGATGCCGCTGGGAATTATCACGTCATGCAGGGGGATGCGGGCTCGGTGAGTCCGCCGGCTGCAGCCGGGCCTTTGGAGTTGATTTATCACTCCCACCCCACCCATGCCGATGCCAACGCACAGGGAATGATGAGCCTGCCCTCCCAGGCGGAAGGTGATATCAGCGTGCTTCAGTATCAACACGGTCAGGGTCCTGTCGGACGGCGACAGGATTCGGAACTGCACTTTCCCGTTTACGACGAAAACGGAAATCACGCAGGTTATGGCGCCACTCGCTTCCGCTATGACCCCACCAGTCCCCTGCCGATTCAGGTTGCCACCACCCGTCCGGGCGGTGGCACGTCGATTCAGCGCTACGAATCCTTTGCCGATTTCGAAGCCCGCTCGGGGATTCAGGCCGGTGGCGATACGCCCCAGCTGAGCCGCGAAGCTGCGGATGTGCAACTTCGTCGTGACCAGGCGGCCGCGGAGGAAAGGATTCGGGATGTCGCCAGCGCGCTGCAGGGACCTCCGCAAACCGTCGGGGTCAGGGAAGCCCGTGAAGCCGGACGAAGAGAAATTCAGGCGGATGACCAGGGCGAGAGTGCGGCGGGGCCCGGCTACACGGCGCAGGTGGCTGGACTGGAGCCGGGAGAATCGATCGAACTTCCCATCCATCCCGCCTATCCGGAGCCGCCGGGAAATCCAGAGGAATTGGCCGCGCTGCAGGATCAAGCCGCCGCAGCACGCGCGGTCCGCGCAGATCTGGAGGCCACCCGGGCGGCGATGAACAGTCAGGCGGCCACCCAGCAGAACCAGGCGGAGGAGCTGGTGGCGGCGGATGCGGTCGCCACCGATCTCGCCACGGCTCGCCAGACCCATCAGCAAGCTGTGCAGGAAACCTCCTCCACCAACAGCCAGCAGCAGGGCACAGCATCCGAGGCGATCACCAGCCTCGGCCGCAGCGCGGAGGAAGCCACCGCGTTGACCACCCTGGTGGTGAGCCTGCGCGGTTTCCAGGGGTTGGCGGAGCTTTTCTCCTACCTGCCGGGGGGGCTGGGCAGGCAAGCCGAACAGGCTTCCCGCGATGCCGATCGTCTGATCGCCAGCCTCAACCGCGTCAGTGAAACGGAGGCCATTCAGGGAGATGTAGCCGCTGGAGCAGAAGCGATGCAGGCCAACGCCGCCGTCATCCAGGAGGTTTCCTCCACGGGGGCTGAGACAGATGTTCAGGTGGTTTCTGGCCGGCAAGGAATCGAGCAACTGACGGCAGCCAATGCCACCAGCCTGCAGGAAACCCGCCAGGTGGAGCAGCAGGCGATCCAGGAAGAAGCGATGGCGCAGGAAAGTGAGCTGGAGGCGGAGACAAGCCATGAGGATTTGCTGGCTCGCTTGCAAAGCTGGGCCCAAGCGCATCGGCAGGCACGGCAGGCTGCCATTGACGAGGCGGTGGAGAGCTATACAGGGCTTGGCTATCGGGCACAAGCGGAACTCTGAGCCATGGCAGCAAAGTCAGGGGCCGAGGCGCAGGAGGATCCCGGGCGAAGCGGCCGGGAACAGGCTGCAGAACAGCGGCTGCACCAGCTGCGTGCCGAAGTGAACCGCAGGCGCGAGCAGCGCGATCCAGGCGCCCTGGCTCAGTGCTTGGAGGACTATGCCTCGGCGGCCCTGGGGCTTGCCGCGATCCGTTCCGCTGCCGAGGCTCTGGCGGAGGCCGCCGATCTCTGGCGGTCCCTTGGGCAATCGGATCGAGCGGGCAGTGCCTTGCTGTTGGCCACATCCAGTCATCGTCTGGCGGGATCGATGCCTGCGGCGGCGGCGTTGGTGCGGCAAGGCCTGGCAGCAGACTTTCCTGCCGCCCTGCATCAGGGCTTCGAAATGGAGGCCGCCGAGCAATGTCTGGCCCGGGGAGAGGCACAGGAGGCCCGGCGACGATTCAGCCGTTTGATCGAGCAAGCCGCTCCGCCATGGCCCGCCAGGACCCGGGCGCAGGTTTTCGAACGTCGTGCTGCCGCTGCCCATGCCGATGGGGACGGGCGGGCGGCAGCGGCGGATCTTTTGCACGCTTCTCAGCTCTACAGCCGGGCTGGCTTGTCGGAGGATGGCGAGGCCGCTGCCCTGGCTGCGGCAGCCCTTCTGGCAGGCGTGGATCCCTCCCTGGCGGATCAGGTGGTGCAGGAGGTGATGGCGAGTCCACCGGCCCATGGGGCGGTCGCTGCCCGCCGGGGATTGGTGGGCGGTCATGTGGCGGCGAGCCGTGGGAACTGGAAGGAAGCCCTGGCGCGCCTCGATCAGGCGCGCCAGGGAGCCTTGGATTGCCGTGATCCGGTGACCTATCTCCTCGCCTCGGTTCAGGCCTCCGAAGCGGCTGAAAAGGACAACGACCTGGAAACAGCCTACGGACGCCTGGCCACCGCCTGGTCCACATTGTCGGATCTGCTGGGGCGGGACATGGCGGCGGAGCAGGTTCGCCCCTGCCTGCAGGCGCTGCGCTTGCGATGGGGTCAGGAAACTTTCCAGGCGGCCAAGACAAAGTACGAGGCGACAAGGCGTCGCGAACTTCTGGATGGCCAAGCTGTAGAGGGCTAAGCACCAACCCCACCAATCAAGCCTGCGCCTCAAGCAGCTGGATTTCGTCGACAGGATCCAGGCAGGCGCCCTCGAGCCAAGTGGTGCGGCTGCAATCTTCTGTGGGCATCGCCATGGAACGCAGAAAGCGTCCGATCACGGCAACCTGAAGTCCTTGGAAGCGTTTGATTTCCTCCAGGGAGCGCTGATGCTGGCAGGTACCCCAGGTGCCCAGGTAGGGGCCGGGTTCACCAGAGGCAAAGACGATCTGCACCTGTTGCGCTGGTGGGTGATCTTTTTTGCGAGCAGGCAGTGGATCCCAGACGGTGTAGGTTCCAATGATCTTCACGCGAGTATTGGCATGCTTGAGGCATTCAGAGAGAGAGGCGCAGTTGGGCAGAGGTGCAGCCATGCTGGCGCGTGGGGGAGGGGTGTGCAATCGCTTCGTCACCGGGAGGTTCGTCAGCGATCAAGCTCTACCAAGGTGTGATATTCAGCGTCATCCCAGGGCCTGTTATCGCTTTGCGGGAGGTAGGGGGAATCAAAGCCAAGGATAGAAATCATGTCGTTGGCAAAGACATCTTCTTCGTAAACCTTAACCATGATCTTCCCATTGATCGGGAATAGATTTCCCAGGGAAATCCAGAATGTGTTCTTCTGGCCTTTCTGCATGGCAATCGTGCCCGTGCGAGCGCTGCGCCCGCCATGGGATGCTTCCACGAAGACATCATCGTTGCCTTCCTGTGCCTTCTTGAGGAATACGCTCACTTTCAGCCAACGTCCCTTGAGCTCTGAGGCCAAAGCCATCTTCTCCCCTTCGTTGGAGGCTGAATTGAATTTCGCGATCAGATCGGCCGTCGACAGTGTCGTCGCCGCTGTGGTGAAGGGCGATGGATCCGCGCTGGTAGCCGCCACCATGGTTGTGCCTTTGCCGGAGCCACCAACACTCTTCCATTGTTCATGCCATGTTTGGCCGGGCTTGGAAGGCGGGCCATAGGTTTCGAAATACCAATCACTATCTTTGGCGAGATATCCTTTGTCTTTTGTATAGTTTTCAAAGGTTACGCGATCTCCGCCTGCCACCAGGATGACCCCGCCCCAGTGCCAGTTAAAGCCAGTGCCTCCCAGGGCATCATCACGTCGGCGGGTGAAGGCCTCGCCGACCCCGGGAGCGGCGAATCTGTTGATGCCATGTTGTTGATCAAAGGTCTCCTTGTCCGTTAAGGCATTGTAGGCGGCATGGGCTGAGGCTGGATCGGTGCCAAGGCCTGCATGCATGTAAATCTCATCGCGAAAGGTGGCCGGGTCATAGCTGGAGGCTGTTTCCTGGCGGCTGCCAGCAGCATCGCTGAAAATGCCTCTGGGTTTCATGTCTGCTCCCGTCTTGCCCATCACCTCACGGGCCGAGACCCCACAGTCTGCGTAGAACTCCTCGTTGTCTTCATCAGAAAGGATTTCGTATTTGACTTCGACCAGGGATTTAAAGCCACTGCCATCCGGGGCCAGTCCGCTGGGTCCCGCTGCGCCGGGCTCGATATTAACCCCCGACTGCTTGGCCTTGAGAATACGATTAGAGGCAATTATTAGTTGGGGATCGGCATAGCATTCGTGTTTGTATTCTGTTGTGAGAGTGCGGCCTTCGTCCCCCACCTTGGCTGAGCTTCCCACTTGCCATTGATTGGCGAGCAGCTGATCGGCGGCAGAAATCACGGTGTAGGGTCTCACCGCCGAAACGACAGGCGATCCTTCTGTACCGATCAGATTGCGGGGTGATTGTTGAGAGGCCACCCTGGCGGCGAACAGGTTGGCATGGCGCTCTGGGCCCCAGCCGCCGTCATGGGTCAGCCCTTGATGTTGCAGTTGATGGCCAGCTTCATGGGCGGCGACGACCAGGGGTGGGTTGAGGGCGGCGAAGTGGGTGACCAGCCCATCCGTAAAGGCCGGCACTCCGTAGTGGCGGCAAAGCAGCGGATCATGCACCGCTCTGGGATGAGAAGAGATGTCGGGCAGATGTTGAAAGATGCTTTGTGCGTGGGGGAAGGCCATCTGGAGAGGGGATGACTCTTGCGCAGGGTGGAAGGGCGCCTCGGTGATCCAGGGGGTTGGGCCTGCCTCGGTTGTCTTGCTTTCGCTGGCTGAGCCGTGGGAAGAGCGCATAAACCTGGCCACACCCGGGTGCCGCTGGAGCAGGGGGCTGGAGCGATGCGTTGCCGGGGGGGAGCCCCTGCCGGCCAGGGTGGTTTGGGCTCTTGAGGCGCTCAGGGAGGTTTGAGTCATGCTTCCTGCACCGCAACAACTTCTTCCTCGAAATCCTAAGGCTGAATCGATTGTTGCTTGCATTTCTTTACCGCAAGCCGCCACTTTTGCCCGGTTGCCGTCGGTGGGACTGACCGCTCCGCCAGCGTTCCTCCCCTCGCCAGGCCTTCCTCCTGTCGGCTGTGCCCACGTTCCGCCATGCTGGGGACTGCGCTCGCCGGCCGCCGTGACCACGTCGTCCTCCGCCTTCTCCACCGCCGCCTTCTCCACCCTCGCCCTGGAGCTCGATCTGCAGGAGCGCCTGATCGCCGCGGCGGGGCGGCAGGGGGTGAGTCTCACCACCCTTTGCGAGCAATGGCTGCTGGAGGAGCTGGAGCGCCACGAGCACGCCCATGGCGTGGATCCAGCGGGCCGCTGCTCGGTGCGCACCGGGCTGTGCACCAGTGGACCGGTGCCCCTGCCGTTGCAGCAGCAGGGCCGCCGGTCCTAAGTCGCCGGCATCGCCGCCGCAATCTCGGAGACTTCAGGTGCCCGCGGCGCTTCGCCTGCG
Source organism: Cyanobium sp. (assembly GCA_044351065.1). Classification (GTDB taxonomy): domain Bacteria; phylum Cyanobacteriota; class Cyanobacteriia; order PCC-6307; family Cyanobiaceae; genus Cyanobium. The sequence continues at coordinate 15,270 of JBILGK010000020.1, read as the reverse complement.
GGCTCGGGTTCGGTGATCACCGCGAAGCCATCCAGGCGATGGGGGCCGAAGGTGCGCAGGAATGGCACGTCCGCCGCGTCGCGGCCGCGGCCGATCAGCACCCGCCCCACCCGGGGCACGTTGTGACGGGCATCGAAGACGTACCAGCGATCCTCCAGCCAGGCCTCAAACCAGGCGGCGAAATCGATCACGGGTTCGCCCGGATCCGGTTCCTCCTGACTCAGGTAGCCGCTGCAGTAGCGGGCCGGGATATTGAGGGCGCGGCAGAAGGCGATCGCCAGGTGGGCGTAATCGCGGCACACTCCGCGGCCCTCCCGCAAGGCATCGGCGGCGGTGTGATCGGGGGAGGCGGCGCTGCCGTCGTAGGCGATGCGGTTGTGCACCCAATCGCAGATCGCCTGCACCTGCTGCCAGCCGGCCGGATGATGGCCGAATTCCTGCCAAGCCAAGTTCACCAGAGCATCGCTGTCGCAATAGCGGCTTGGGTTGAGGAAGCGGTAGCTCTCGATCGGCAGGGCGACGATCGAGCAGGCGCGGGCCAGGGGCACCACCGGATCGGGCTGGCCGGTGTCGTGCAGGGTGGCCTCGTAATGCAGGGTGGTGGGGCCGGCGGCCGCCAGGAAGCGGCACCAGCGGTTGCCATCCCGATCAACCAGCACCTCGGTGGCGCGATCCGGCCCCAACCGCAGCCACTCCGGACCGGCCAGGTCGTCCCGCCGACTGCTGTGGGGATGGACGAGGGCAAGCGTTGGGGTGGGGTACGGGCAGTGGAGGGTGAGCTCGCAGCCGAGCCGGATCTGCATCGGGGGGAGAGGGGGGTGAGGGGGAGACGATCAGGCCGCCGCAATCCGATTGTGACCGGGGTGAAGCGGAAGCGGTGGGGTCTGCGCTCAGGTGCCCACAGGCCTCAGCCGGCGGCGGCGGCAACCGGCTGTGCCACGGACTTCGCGGCAGGCCAGGCGTGGCGGAAGGGCGCCAGATCCGCCAGGGCGCGGTCGCGGTAGGCGCCGTAGCGGCGACGCTTGTCGCGGATCCGCTCCGGCAGATCGGGGAGCAGACCGAAGTTGGGCGGCATCGGCTGGAAGCCATGGCCCCTGCCGCCGTTGCAGGGGGCTTCGGCGATGAAGTGGGTGAGGGCGCCGATCATGGTGGTGGGCGGCAGGGTGAGGGGAGCGAGGCCCCGGGCGAGGCGGGCGGCGTTGGTGCCTGCCAACCAGCCGCCGGCGACGGCTGCCGCATAGCCCTCGGTGCCGGTGATCTGCCCGGCGGCCAGCAGGGTGGGGCGGCGGCGGAACTGGAGGCTGGCCTCGAGCAGCTGGGGCGACTCCAGGAAGGTGTTGCGATGCATCACGCCAAAGCGCACGAATTCCGCGGCCGCCAGCCCTGGAATCAACCGCAGCACCCGCTTCTGCTCGCCCCATTTGAGGTTGGTCTGGAATCCCACCAGGTTCCAAAGGCGGCCATCGCGGTCTTCCTGGCGCAGCTGCACCACGGCGTAGGCGCGGCGGGCGCGGCGCACATCGCGGTCGTTCACATCCCCCCAGCGTGGATCCCACAAGCCGATCGGCTTGAGGGGTCCGTAGCGCATGGTGTCCTCGCCGCGGCGGGCGAGCTCCTCGATCGGCAGACAACCCTCGAAGAAGCAGGCGCTCTCCCGCTCGAACTCCTTCAGCTCCGCCTGCTCCGCGCCGAGCAGGGCCTCGCGGAAGGCGAGGTACTGCTCGCGGTCCATCGGGCAGTTGATGTAATCGGCGTCTCCCTTGTCGTAGCGGGAGGCGCGGAAAGCCACGCTCAGATCGATGCTTTCCCCTTCGACGATCGGACTGGCCGCGTCGAAGAAGTGGCAGTCGGCACGACCGGTGAAGGCCCGCAGATCCTCGGCCAGCGCTTCGCTGGTGAGGGGTCCGGTGGCCAGCACGGTGATCTGATCCGGGTGGGGCAGAGCGTGTTGCTCGCGCCGCTCCACCGTCACCTGTGGATGGGCCTCGAGCGCGGCGGTGAGGGCGGCGCTGTAGCGGCCCCGATCCACCGCCAGGGCGCCTCCGGCCGGCACCGCATGGTGGTCGGCGGTGTTGATCACCAAGGAGCCGAGCTGCCGCAGTTCCTCCTGGAGCAGCCCGGCGGCGCGGTCGCTGCTCAGGGCCCCGAAGCTGTTGCTGCAGACCAGTTCGGCGAATTCCGCGGAGTGGTGGGCGGGGGAGCGCCGCAAGGGGCGCATCTCGATCAGCAGCACCGGGATGCCCGCCCGGGCGACTTGCCAGGCAGCTTCTGTGCCGGCCAGACCGGCACCAATCACGACCACGCCGGGGGAAGGGTCGGACTCCCCGTTGTCCCGGTTGTCGTTCAACCGTCCGCCGCTGCGCACGGATTCAGGCCAGGTGCGCTGATCAGGCGCGGGCACGCTTGAGCATCAACTGCAGCTGGCCCACGGCGGCGCGGCCGATATGGAATACAGCCCAGGAGGCCGCCAGCACGATCGGAGCAGCGACGAGCACGACCCGAAGATCCATGGCGCGACCAAGCAAAGGTGGGGAGATCCTACGGAACCGGCGGTCCGATCGCTAGGCCGAGCGGGCAGAGCCCGGGTCGTCGCCCCGGCCGGCGTGGACCATCGCCAGTGAGCGGTAGCTGCGGGCATGGTCCCGCTGGGAGGCGATCGCCTCACGGCTGAGTTCCCGCTTCACCACCGCCGGCGCCCCCATCACCAGGGCCCCGGCGGGCACGTCCTTGGTGACCACCGCCCCGGCGGCCACCAGTGCCCCCTCCCCCACCGTGACGCCGTTGAGCACGATCGCGCCGATGCCCACCAGGCAGCCATCACAAAGGGTGGCCCCATGGATCACCGCCCGATGGCCGACGGTCACGTCGGCGCCGATGGTGACCGGCTCTCCGGGGTCGCCATGCAGCACCGCCCCGTCCTGCACGTTGCTGCCCGGCCCGATCACGATCGGGCAGACATCGCCCCGAGCCACGGCCGTCGGCCAGAGGCTGGCTCCCGCCGCCAGGCTCACATCGCCGATCAGCACGGCGGATGCGGCCACCCAGGCCTCGGGATGCACCCGCGGCTGGGGCCAGGGGGCGGAAGGGGATCGGCTGCCGGAACCTGCCACGGGGGATGGGTGTCGCTGGCGCGATTCTCGGCCCCACCACCATCCCGCTCCGCCGCTTGCGAGGTGCCCCCCCCCGGGTGATACCTTCACCAAAGCCCCCAAAGGGCTGCCCTCCGGGCGGGTCGCTAGCTCAGCGGTAGAGCACTCGGCTTTTAACCGATTGGTCCTGAGTTCGAATCTCAGGCGACCCATTTCTCTTGCGCCTGGCGATCCGGGGGCAGATCCGCTGCAGCGCAGGTGTTCTGGGCTCCAGGAATCGGCCGGCTGTGCGTAGCGATGCGTAGCCATTTCATCCCGTGCGTAGCGGTGTTAAGGAACTGTGTTTCTCAGGCTTGGCCAGACTCTCTGGCATGAGACGCCGGAGGACCCGTGAGAGCCAGGGTTGCCTTCACCCAGGCCCTGCTGCTGCGCGCGGATCGCAGCGCCGCAGGAGTGGATCGCGCCCGGCGGGCCCAAGGCGCGGGACCGCAACCTGTTCGTCTGCTTCCGCGAGGGCGGCTACTTCGGGAGGGCGTTCGGGGCGGATCAGGTGGCCACCAGCCGCCACCTTGAGGACTACTGCCTCTACACCTCTGCCTCCCGGATGGCCTATCGGGACGATCCGGTGCAGCAGTTGATCCGGCGTGGGTACAACGGCAAGGGGTTCTATGGCGTGATCCAGATGGTGAACCACCTGGCCCAGCAGGGCATCACCAGATCCGCTGCGGGGCTGGGTGATGGCGATGATCGCCACCTACGGCCTCCGGGGCCATGAGGTGTGGCACATCCACCGACTCCCCGGCAAAGTGGAGGCGGATGCGGGGGTGATTGAGGTAGGCAGCTTCCCGAGCCAGGGCGATGGCAGCGCCACGAAGACCGGCCACCGCTGCATCTGGCCTCACCAGGCCAAGCCCGTGCTGGCCCACAAACAGCCAGGAGAGGAGGGTGCCGTTGAGGAGATCAAAAGCGTTGGGTTGCGCCCTGGAAGCCGAGGATGCCGGCGGAGATCCAGACCACGAGTCGGCGCGACTTCATCGGCGGGGCAGCAGGGAATCCCAGAGGGTTCCGAGGCCGCAAGACGTGCTGCAACCACTGAAGAGTTGACAACGCCGGAACCCTCTGGGGCCCGAAACGAGGTGCCCCATGGCTGCTCCTGCGAACAACCACCAAGCCGCGCCTGCCTCCGGCGCGCTTGTGCTGCCGGTTCCCTACTTCTGCCAGCGCGACAGCGCCAGCGGCGAGGGCCTGCGGCTGGTGCGCCAGTTCGGCGACACCACCGAAGCCCATGCCCAGGTGCAAGCCCCGCGGCGGCCACTGGAGCCTGGTGATCGGCTGGGATCCGGCCCGCGAAGCGGTGTGGATGCACGACCCCAACGGAGAGGCCCTGCTGATTGGCGGCGGGTATGTGAGCAGCGCGATCGGCAGCGGCTGGTGGCTGGATCTTGCCGGCTGAGCGCTGGAGGCGAATCCAGCGGGGTCTTTGCCTGAGGCGGCCGGTTTCCCGCCTGCGGAGTGCTCCTTGCCGTACTGACGGGCCTGGCCAGCGGGTCTATCTATGGATCAGAGGCCAGGACCGGGACCAAGCGAGCCCAGCGTCCGGCAACCTGCCCAAGGGCCCTCCGTACGGGGGGCCCTTCTTCTTGGGAAGTAAGCAAAGAGTTGCTTGAGCCAATGGATTGGTATGGGCCTGTATTGAGAATGGTCTCTACAGGCAGTTTTGTAGAGCACGAAATGGATGCATCGGACGGAGTGTCATGACATTCACGCCTTGAAGCGCGTTATAATCTGGACGGGTTCCGGTCAGATTCCTAGTTCAAGACGTGATCTGACAACAGGAATAAATTACGAGAATTGTATGATGACCGAAGCTCCCTTAGCGTAGTCGCGCTTGCTGCCTTGATTGAGTGATCTCCGATAAAACACCCAAAGTGCTTCTCGTAAAACTGGGAAAACGACAAAGGCGACAGCTCGTGGGGGTTGCGATTGGCCGAATTGACAACCCTCTGTGCTTCCACAACCTGAATACACGTGCTCCGCGAATAGATAAACACGTATGAGGAGGCAGAAAGCGAAAGCATTTTCCTGCACTGCTCGCTCATTCTTTTGAAGTCTGTTTTCGTGATACGCGCCCCCGGCTCGATTACCTTCGCCTGCCCAAGAAAGCCCTTGGCTACATTGAACTCAACAAGTGACACATCCAAGACGGCCATGAAGTCAGCTCCATACTCCTTTTCTTGGCTTCCTCTCCCTCTGTCAGTGAGGGTCTTGGCTGTCCACCGCACTCCACCAACCGTGCTTCCATTAAACACAATCTCCATCTGACCGAGCAGTCGATCAGTAAAAGAAGGCTCTTGCTCTATGCGACCTTCACGGAAAGCCTTGAGTGTAGCTTGCTCAGCCTTCGCAATCTCGGCGACAAGCCCATCGACAAGTTTCTGATTTACAGCCATTTCAGGTCCGTCTTCTGGCGTCCAATCTGCATGAGCCGAATTGCTCGGAGGCTTTGGGCAAAGAAGTACAGATAAGAAGCGTAACACAGGCACTCTCGAAAGACAGTGGCAAGTTGTATGAGTGGAACTACTCGATCTGGCTCACCTTGAAAGAGGAGGTCAATGTTGTTGCAGTCCCCGAAGGTTTAACGATCAGTACCTGATGCTCCGCTGGGGGTGCCGGCCGGTCAACCCCGGCCGGCCGAGGCCGCGGCCTCAGATCACCGACACCGTGGCGCCACTGGTGCCCTGCAGCTTGCGGGCTACCTGGTGGGCGCGGGCCAGGGGCATGTAGCGGAGCTTCTGCACCGGCTGGCCGCGCCGACCCACGGGGATCGTGACGCGCCCACGCGGATGCACCTTGATCTCGTCGGGCCAGAGGTGCAGCACCACAGCACGGATTTCGCAGCGGAGGGAGGAGCGGATCGCCATTGGAAGTGGGGCGAAGGACACCGACCCCAAGCCAGGTGCCGCCACAGGGGCGAGGGCCGTGTGCGGCCTGGCCTGACCCTTGCTGCTCTGGTGGCGCTTGGCAGCGTGGGGAGGCCGGAGCGCTGCTGCCGGGGCGGCCAGGGATCGACTAATCGCAGAGGCCGGATGTGTGTAGCTGAGAGTCCGCATAACATCCGGTCTGGTCCGACCACGCCCGTAGTTGTTTCAGCGCCGATCGGAGATGCAGGCTCAGAGATGGAGGCTCAGGGATGGAGGCTCACATCCAGGGTGAGAGCCTGGCGGATGCGTGAGGTGGGTGGGTGATGGCGCATAAACTGGTGCGGTTGCTGCTGTAGGGGCTAGTGCAGGCTTCTATCGCCGGCTGCACAAACGGGCTGTCGCGTCTGGCCAGCAGCACACAACCGCTGTCCGAGAGCAGTCAATCCAACGCCCGCATTTCGATTTGGAACCGGCCTGATACCAATTCTCCTTCGCCTGAAAGCCTTGCTCTCCTGCGTGGCAGCGCTGTGGATGAGCGGAGCAAGTCAATAGCGCCAAAGAATCATTAAGTTTCTCGACTATCCGACCCAGACTTCATAGAATAGTATTCTTTAAAGGCCACCAATGGCAAGCAGAAAATCTCAGCAAGCCAGAGTTGACAAAATAATGGAGAAGCTCCCCGCTCCCACTGAACCGAGCGACTGGATTTTTCTGGCAACGCTCAACGAAGAGCTGATCAGTAAAGAAATTAAGTTGATCAGCGACAGGGTAAGCTGGCTAACGACAAGCCAGGGATTCCTGTTTTCTGCATTCTGCTTGCTTCTGATCAGCCGAAACGATAAGACAACAGAAACCGCAAATACCTTGCTTTTTCTAATACCCGTGATTGCTCTCTGTTCACTTGTGGGCATTTCGATTGGCATTTTTGCGGCGGAGCTTGTCATGGATAGGCTTGCGACCGAACGGACTTTCTACACGCTGGTCCTAAAAAAGATATACTTTGATATTGACATTCCTGACCTAGGATCAGAAAGAAAAGGAGGACTTTTCTGTACTGGAGTCATGGGCAGGCTACCGTATTATGCATTGGCTGTTTTCCTGTTTGTCATATGGACCATTATTTTATTGGGCAGAGTGCAGGTTGTCTCCAAAGATTGGTAGTAACAGTCTACGGCAATAGACGGTAGGCATCTCCAGGGCTTCCGAATCATGAAGCTGTGACACCGAAGCGAAGGCCAAATGCATCGGGTTGGCATAATCATAAAGAATTAGAAAGCCAATAGTCCTTTTTGCTGCACGTATTGTCGCCATGCCAGCATCAGGATGAGAATACGTATTTGACCCAGCATCGTCACAATTGTGGCCATGGCGCCATGCTCCTTCAGGGGGGGAGGTGGAGGGGCGAGCTCGATCTTGATTACATAAGCGATGATGTTGGTGATGCCTAGGGCACAAAGCCTCTTGGATTTGGCTATCCTGCATGGACGGGCTGCTTCTAGATAATTATACCTCGTAGGTTTTTTGTGCAAGACTGCTTTCAGCAAATAGATCATAATCCTGCGCGAATTAATCTGTTCAATCTGCATAACCACCTAGAGGCATTTGATTGACGGCTGGCAGCAGATGACAAGATGCTGATCTTAACCCTTGGTCCAGCCTTGGTGATCCCAAGCACCTGGCTAGCCTACCGGCATTGTGAGGCTAAATCATGCTCACTGGCTCCGATCTGCTCGCCAATGCTACGGAATTGGACGATGTCTGCCAGTCCGATCTGGTGCCCTCCTGCGGGAACGTGTGCAGCAAGAAGGACGATGATTAGCGGCTGAACTTCACCACAATGCTTGGCCTCCAGGCCAGCAATGAGTTCGAGATGAAACTGGGGTGGACGCAGGTGAGGTTCGTGCTAGTAGGGGGTGAGGGGGAGGAGCCAGGCCCCTCAAAGCCAAGTATGTCGATGACAAAGCAAGGTTATGCATCCACAAGTTTTCCGCTCGGCCAAAAATTTTCTTCGGCCCAGTTGTCAATCTTGCGAGAGTGAGTATTCCAAAAATCGCGTGCGATGACCTCCTGTCCTGTAGGTATCCAGCATTTATCCAGATTCTCAAGGTGATCATGCTCCGGAATTGACAACGGACAGAGGCTCGAGTCCCACAGAATTTGCGTGGAGACGAAGTTCATGACTTGAAAGATTGCTTTTGTGCATTTCTCAAGCTGAACAAGAGTGACCCCTCTTTGCGAGTCAGCAAGATTCGCGCTGCTAATGGAATCGGCGGCGTGCGCCACGAATTTGCTTGCATACACCCGAACATCGCGGCAGATATCAAGATGGTTGACGAGTCCATCAAAGATATCAAGTTCAATTAGGTCGCCCCTGCTCCGCTCTGTTGGGCAAACTCCACTAACCAAGTCGAAGCTTTCGTGGACAAGCTCTGAAATAGACCAAGCATGAGGCCCCTCAACGGGAAGGGAGAAGCATCGAGTGGCTCCGTTCATGCTCTTTGGCAGGCTCTGAATGTATCTACGCTCCTCGTCTTGGCTGTATGCGTATGGCAGTCCGTCATGGCACACAAAGATCTCCCTGGTGATCAGTCCCCTATTCGCGATAAAGTCATCAAGAAGCCTTCGGAGTGAGACAACCCCTCGTCCATGTCGATTGCTATTTTTATCGGTTACACGTCGGATTGCCGCAGCTTGCTCCGTGACGAACCCGCTGTCGAAAAGGCTTAGCACATATCCGTTGAAGCCAACCATCTCTTTTGGACTTTCTATTGCATGATGACGGAGGTCATTAATGGTTCGAAAGAATGCATTACGCCATGTGATCTCGGAAACCTGATTCCATATTGAATGTTTGTCATTTCCGCGCAGCCACTCAATCCACTGCAGTCTCTTCTCTCGATACTGCTGCAGAAGACACTTGTCGAACACATCGCATTCCTCTTCGGCATAGCGGAACATGGCTCTTCCTCTCGCCCGATACGAAATCTATATATAGTACAGCATGGATGCACCCTTGCTCCTGCCAATGCACTTTGTCTCATCAGTATCGACTCTGTTGTCCCCTTCTTTTGGCCCGCACCAGGCCCTCTCCAGTCTGAGGCCCGCCTAGGGTCGGGCCTCCGCTTGGATCGGTCCGGTTGCCGCGCCGGCTGGCGTGTGCCCTGATGGTTTCCAGTGCTGTTCGTTGTGCGCCTGAGGATCCGTTCTGCATGGTGGAGAGCTGCCAGCGGGTAATCGAGTGGATTTTGAGGTCCCATGTCGCCAGTGGCCGGCCGATCCGCCGCGCCTGGTCTGAGGTGCCCTACGGGGAAGAGGAGATCACGCGGCTGGAGGAGGAGCTGTTGCCGGCGGTGGCGGCGCTGCTGGAGCGGGTAGGGGAGATCGATCGGCGGGTGGAGGGACAGAGCCTGGGGGTTGCTGAGCCTGCCGGCCGGCCTTTGATCTGGGTCCCTGTGGTTCCCGCGGATGGGAAGCCCTCACGCCGCGCCGTTCCGCAGGGTCTCCTCGACTTGCTCCAGCAGCTCGCGCACCATCGCGTTATAGACGGCGCGATCCAGTCCGAGAGGTTGGGGATCCGCGTCATAGCGAACCTGGACCGCAAACAAAGTCAGCTGTCCAACCGATTGCAGCTTGTCAGTTTCCACCTCGTGGACTTCCAGCCTCCGAAGAAGACGGTTGAGGTCGTGGGTCAGCGGCGGCACTTCGCCGAGGTGCACCAGCCAGGCTTTCAGTGCTTTTTCAACGGTCAGTGAGCGCCATCAATCACCACTCCTTCTCGATAGGCGCGGGCAATCACATGGTTGAGCCAGTGGCGGCGTTCGTCACACTCACTGCGGGAAAAGAGCAGAAGATCGAGGGAGACATCGGGCTGTGCGAGAGCCTGCGACAGATCGCCGAGAACCTGATAGCGGTGATGGGTCTGCATCCACTTATCTGGTGCGGTGATCAGCAGGTCGATATCGGAGTCGGGGCCGGCGCGGCCACGGCCCCTGGAGCCGAACACACGCACCTCACATCCGGGGATCGCCCGTTGAATGAGGGCCACCAGGGCGGGGATCCGCTTCTCAATTGGTGGGGTGGTGCTGGTCATGGTTCCATTCTGCTCAGTAATCCTCCGGGAAGAGCAGCGTAGTGATCGACCCATCCCCCTCGCCGCGGATGTCGTTGGTGATGATCCAGAGCGTGCCGTGCTCGAGCGTGAGGTAGCTGGAGAAGAGGCGGCCGTCACCGCTGCGGGCGGCCTTGTCGTCCTCGCTGAGGTCGCCCCAATCGCCAGAAGCATGGCGATCGAGCAGGGCGGTGATCTGGTGGTGGGGCACGGCGGCGGCCACGGCGGCCGTGGCCACCACGCGGACGAGGTTGTGGCGCCAGGGTGGAGGTGCGGAGGGGAAGAAGAAGCGGGGCCGGTGGCGGCCCCGCGGTGGTGCTGATCAGTGTGGCCGGATCAGGCGGCGCGGGCCGTGAGCTGGCCTTGGCCCTGGGTCTGGGCTTGCCCCTTGCCCTGGGCTTGGGAGAGGTAGCGCTGGATCCAGAGCTGGTGCCGTTGCTGGGTGATCAGCTCGGCGATGGTGGGGATGTCGGAGGGCACCTGGAAGGCGCGGCCGAAGGCCTGGGAGAAGGCCGCCAGCTGGCGGCCCGCGGAGCGGTGGTGCGCACCCGTGCGGTTACTCGCCGTACCACGGTGTTGCTGCTGAGGCTGCGCCACCAGATCCAGCAGGAACGGCGCACCGAGAGCGGCTACACGCTGATGCCGCCGTTGCTGGTGGAGGAGTGCCTCACGGTGGTGCGCAACGGCGAGCAGCTCGAGGTGCTGCGCGAGGCGGAGGCTCTGGCGTTGCTGCAGGCTGAACCCGCAGGCAATGTGCAGGGTCCTCAGCGGCAGATGGAGCTGGAGCGTGCCGCCCAGGCGGAGGAGGACCACCGCACCGTGCGCAAGGCGGCGGTGGGAAGCGGTGGTGCCCTCTTGATGCGCTTCCGCTGTGAGCCGAGCCTGCCGGTGGATGGGATCGGCCTGTTCGTGCTGCTACCGGCACCGCAGCTGTGGACTCCCTTCCTGCCAGCACGCCATGCCGTATACACTGCAATGTACACACAGGGAGCCAGAGGCGTGGAGGCGATTCCCAGTCGGGTGTTCATGAACGGCAACAGCCAGGCGGTGCGCATCCCGGCTGAGTTTCGGCTCAGCACCGATCGCGTCCAGATCAGCCGCACCGCCGATGGCGATCTGCTCATCCATCCCTGCCCCACCCACCGGGGGCAGGCACTGCTGAAAACGCTCGCGGGTTTCGACCCCGATTTTGTGGCCTCCCTGGAATCACAACAGGCCCAGAAGCTGCCGATGCAGGAACGGGAGCTGTTGTGATCGTCCTGCTGGATACCAACATCCTCATCTACCTGATCAAGAACCATCCACCCCAGGTGGCGGAGCGCATCGATGCCCTCGCCCCCAACGACAGCCTCGCCATGTCGTTCATCACCTGGGCCGAACTGCTGCAGGGTGCGGAGGGCAGCCAACGGCGGGCGGCCACGCTGCGGCAGCTTGATCTGCTGGCCCGCCAGGTGCCGGTGCTCTACCCGGAGGGGCCGCAGATCTGCCGGCACTACGCCGTGCAAGCCACCGCTCTGAAACGCTGGGGCACGCCGATCGGCGCCAACGACCTCTGGATCGCCTGCCACGCCCTGGCTCTGGACGCCACGCTGGTGAGCCACAACGTGAGCGAGTTCGCCCGTATCGACGGGTTGCGGTTGGAGGACTGGGCCTCCAGCTGACCCCATGCCCCGCCGCCGCAGCGCCACCCTGCAGTTCAACGCCATCCGGCTGGTGGGTGGGTTGTTGCCGGCGTCGTTGATCGAGAGATCTCCCGCCAGGAGGCACCGGGCCAGAAGGCCAGCAACTACGGCTTGCCCAAGAACCTGCGGATCCAGGTGGCCGTGGACCAGGCCTGGAGCAGGGCCCGGGCGCTGTGGCAAGAAGCCAAGGAACTCAGCAGCCGTGGCGAGGGAACACCGTGGCGGGGATGGTTCAGCCCCCGCCTGCTGCGGGAGGTGTTCGGCTGGGAGGATCTCGAAAGTTTTGAACCGCGCCAGATCGAAGAGGCGCTGTACCCGATCAGCCATCAAGCCTTTGGTGGCAAGGTGCCGGTGGTACTCACGCCTGTGGAGAACGGGCTGCTCGATCAGGGCAGCAAGGCCTACGGGCGGGATGGTCGCCGCCGCTCCCCCCACAACTGCCTGCAGGAGTGGCTCAACGCTGATGACAGGAGCGAGTGGGGGGTGCTCTGCAATGGCTCGACGCTGCGGCTGTTGCACGACAACCCGTCACTGGTCAAGCAGGCCTACGTGGAGATCGACCTTTCCGACATCTTTGGGGGAGGCCTTTACGAAGAGTTTGCTGTCCTCTGGGTGTTGCTGCACGCCAGCCGTTTAGAGCTCGATGCCGAAGGCCGCTGCCGCCTGGATGCCTGGCTGGCGCTGGGCCAGCAGAGCGGCGAGCGTGCGCTGAATCGCTTGCGTGATGGCGCCCAGAGCGCCCTCGAAGAACTGGGAGAAGGGTTCCTCAGAACCGGCCAACCGGGAGCCGGTGCGCCGGCTGGAGTCAGGCGAGCTGAGCACGATGGACTTCTTCCGGCAGTTGCTGCGCCTGGTGTACAGGCTGCTGTTCCTGTGCTCTGCGGAAGACCGCGATCTGCTTTTCCCGCCAGGGGTGCCCTTCCAGATCCAGCAGGTGTACCGCGAGGGTTACAGCCTTGCGCGCCTGCGCGACCTGGCGATTCGCAGTGGTGCCCACGAGCACCAGCACAGCGACCTGTGGAAGGTGCAGGTGCTGATGTTCCGCGAGCTGGAGAAGGAAACAGGATCCGATCTCGGGCTTCCAGCCTTTGGGGGCTGTTCAACAAGGATCGGTGCCGCGATCTCGACTCTGCCCAACTCCGCAATGCTGCGCTGCTGGCGGCTGTCCGTGCCATCGGCTGGTTCTACGACGAACAAAGCCAGAGCCGCACCCGCATCAACTACGCGGCGATGAACACCGAGGAGTTCGGCAGTGTGTACGAGAGCCTGCTGCAGCTCCATCCCCAGATCCGCCCCCAGAGCGGTGCTACGCGCTTCTCGCTCGGGGGTGTGGCCGGCAGCGAACGCAAGACCAGCGGCAGCTACTACACCCCCGAAGACCTGGTGCGGCTGCTGATCCTCTCGGCCCTTCTGCCCGTGATTCGCGAGCGGGTTGGCAGGGCCACCCCGATCGAAGACAAGGCGCAGGCGCTCCTGGCGATCCGGGTGCGGGATCCAGCCTGCGGCAGCGGCCATTTCCTGCTGGCGGCGGCGCGGCGGCTGGCCCAGCCGCTGGCGTTGCAAGGCCCTGCTCCCTCAGTCCTGAGCCATGCCGCTTGACTCGACTTCCGCCGCGGAAGGACAGGCCGCTGCCGCCGCCCGCTGCATCGCCCTGCAGATGCTGGAGGAACGGGGCCGTGGGGCTGTGCTCGTCGGCGTGTCGCGGGTGGATGCCTCCATGGAGCGGCTTCTGCTGGCAGTGTTGCTCCCCTCTCCGAGCGGTCGCGATGCCCTGTTCCAGCCTGATCGGCCGCTCGGATCCTTCGGCGCCAAGATCAGCCTGGCCCACCGCCTTGGTCTCATCGATCGGCCGGTGGAACGAGCGCTCCACACCCTGCGGCGGGTGCGCAACGCCTTCGCCCACTCCACCGAATCCGCGGCTCTTGCTGATCCCGTCCATGCCGGCGCCCTGGCCGAGGCCTACCGGGAAGCGCAAGTCAATCCTCTCTGGGTGCCCCTGCAGCAGGTTCTCCCGAGCGCCCGTGATGCCAGCGATCAACCCCTCGATCTCGCCCTGAGCGACTACATCCTGCTGATCACGATCCTGGTGGCCTTCCTGGAGGCCACGGCCCAGCAGCTGCGCCCGTTTCAGCCGCCGGTGGTGATGCGCTTCGCGGGGATCGGGGCCTGAACCGCGCTCCCCCGGAGCGCCAGCACCTGCGGCGGGATCGCTAACTGGCTCTCCGCCCAGGAAGCGGCAAGGGCGGCGAGAAGGCTGGTGCGATCGCCGTGGATGCGGAGCATGGCGCTGCGGGAAGACGCTCCACAGCCTCGGTGGGCCGCGGGATTCCTGCTGGCCAAAGGCAACCAGGGCAGGCAACCGATGGCACAGAAGCATGCAGCCTTGGGTTCCCCCCAAGAGCTGCGCCGCGGCCCTTCCCAGGCTGCGGCCCTCGCGCAAGGGCTGCGCAAGCTGGCTGCCGCAGGCGGGCTATGCCCCTTGGCGCGTGGCGGCGGGGCGTGGGGCCAGGGGCCCCTTTTGTGCTGGGGTTCTGCCTGGCTTGGGGGCTGCCGAACCGGGAACGCTTCCACCAGGGCTTGGGTTCCCCCTCTGTGGCTCCGCCCAGGCCCTCCCACTCTGTGGGGCGGCCTCAAGGATCGGGCCAGGCCCGCGATGCGGGTCCTTGACCCCGCCTCGCTGCCGGGAAGGGTCCTGCGCTGCGCCGCCATGGCCCTCTCGCTCGTCCGCTCTCACGCCCATCCGCACCTCCTCCGCCGCCGCCGCTGGATCGGGGGCGGCAGCACCCGCTTGCTGCTTTCGCTCAGTGAGGCTTGCTGCCTCCAATCCCTGCCCCGGCTCGGGGAGCTGGTGGATCAGGAGCTCTTTGAGCGCCAGCAGGCCGCACCAGCGGTTGCGCTCGATCCGGAGCTGGAGAAGCTGGTGCCCTTCTGAGGGCGCTCGGGGGCCAGTGGCCCCTCTACGACGGGCGAATTGATGGGCGGATGGTTCTGCCCTGGTGCCCGGTACCTTGTCGGCAGCCCGCCACCCCGCCTTGAACACCGACCGCTGGTTTTACGGGGTGTTCCAGTCCGCGCCGGATCTGATCCGTTGGTTGGCCACAGCACCCGACGGCACCATGCCAAGCGGCGCCGTGCCCACGGAGCTCGACCGCCAGTACCGCTTCTCCGCCCCGGAACTCAAAGCCGGCAGCCACCGCCTCGATGGTGTGCTCTGGCCCCTCGGCAGCGAAACAGGTTCAGAAGAGCTGCCGGTGGTGTTCCTGGAGGTGCAGATGCGCGCCGATCCCGGCTTCCATCACCGACTGGCCGCCCAGACCTTCCGCTTCCTGCAGCTCCATCCCCACATCGAGCACTGGCGGGTGGTGGTGATCACGCCCCACCGGCGCTTCAACCTCGGGCCCTTCCTCCCCCTGCGGAGTTTTCTGGAGCAGGTGCAGTGGGTGAGCCTGGAGGAGCTCGGCCAACAGGAG
>JBILGK010000019.1:0-55648 GCA_044351065.1 Cyanobium sp. | reverse complement strand
AATGGTTCGGATGTCCTGGCCACGCTCCAGCAGATGGGTGGCGAATGAATGACGGAAGGTGTGGCATGTGGCTGGTGTGATGATTCCCGAAGCCAACACAGCTCGGCGCACAGCTTTCTGAATCACACTGGGATCGAGATGGTGGCGGCCTTGTTCACCTGTTTGGGTGTCATGCCAGCGATGCTGTTGCGGAAATACCCATTGCCAGCCCCATTCCACCGGGGCATGGGGGTACTTACGCCCCAGGGCGTGGGGAAGGCGCACCCTGCCATAGCCATCGGCGAGATCCTGGCGATGCAACCGCTGCACCTCTTGTAGATGGGCTTGTAGCTTCTCCGCAACACGCGCAGGCAACATCGTGCGCCGATCCTTGCCGCCCTTGCCATCGCGCACCGTGATCTGCATGTGCTGAACGTCAAGGTCATGCACCCGCAACCGCAACGCTTCCATCAGGCGAAGCCCTCCCCCATACAGCACGCCCGCCACCAGGGCCTCCACTCCATCCAGCTGCTCCAGCACGGCCCGTACCTCCTCCACGCTCATCACCACCGGCAGCCGCGGGCGTGTTCGAGCCCGCACCACCCCCTCCAGATCCAGATCGCGCTCCAGCAGCTCCAGATACAGAAACAGCAGCGCCGACAAAGCCTGGTTCTGCGTCGAGGCGCTTACCTGACCCTCCACCGCCAGGTGGGTGAGAAAGGCATTCACCTCCGCGCAGCCA
This sequence comes from Cyanobium sp., assembly GCA_044351065.1. Taxonomy (GTDB): domain Bacteria; phylum Cyanobacteriota; class Cyanobacteriia; order PCC-6307; family Cyanobiaceae; genus Cyanobium. The sequence goes on along the minus strand of JBILGK010000019.1, from coordinate 54,927 downwards.
CTGCTCATAAGTCTCCACCGTCCGGCGGGCGTAGTGGCGGGCCTGCAGCTCCTCCCGGTACCGCTGGATCAGACCGGGCGGACGAGCGCCAACAGGCGGGGGCCCCGAGGGGGGTCAGGTGTGGCCATGTCCATCCTCTCGGATCTTTCCCCTCAGCATTCCCAGCCGCGACTGCGGCGCCATGCTGAGAGCACCCATCAGCCACCGCCCGGTTGGGGCACCCACCACCCATGGACCAACCCTTTGCCCACACCCTGAGTTTTGCCGACCTTGAGGTGCTGGTGCTGGTGGAAGACGGCGGCGCCTCGCCCCGCGAGGTGGCGGAATCCCTCGGCATGGACCTGGAGGAGTCGAAAGCCCTGTTTTATGACCTGGTGCGGCGCGGTTGGCTCGCTTGCCAGGACGAATCCACCACCTTCCAGCTCACCCCGATGGCCCGCAGCTTGCGGAACGACGACGCCTTCAGCACCGCGGCCTTCGCGGCGGCTCTCACCGGGGCGGGGGCCAAAACCCAAGGCTGAAACCGGCAAGCCCCCCTTGCTACCGTCGCCCCCATGGCGATCATCCGCTGCGAAGCGCTCGGCAAGACCTTCCGCATCGCCGACAAGCAGCCGGGTCTGGCGGGCACCCTGCGCCATCTGCTCAAGCGCCGCACCCGGGAGGTGGAGGCCGTCAAGCAGGTGACCTTCACGGTGGAGCCCGGCGAGATGGTGGGCTTCCTCGGGCCCAACGGCGCCGGCAAGACCACCACCCTCAAGATGCTCAGCGGCCTGCTGCACCCCAGCACCGGCCGCGCCGAGGTGGCCGGCTTCCTGCCCCAGCGGCGTCAGGCGGATTTTCTGCAGCGCATCACCCTCGTGATGGGGCAGAAACAGCAGCTGCTCTGGGACCTGCCGCCCCTCGATTCCCTGCGCGTCAACGCCGCCATCTACGGCATCCCCGACGCGGAAGCCAAGCGCCGCATCGAGGATCTCGCCGAAATGCTCGAACTCGGGCCCGAACTCACCCGGCCCGTGCGCAAACTCTCCCTCGGCCAGCGCATGAAGGCCGAATTGCTCGCCGCCCTGCTCCATCAACCGGCCGTGCTCTTCCTCGATGAACCCACCCTCGGGCTCGATGTCAACGCCCAGGCCCGCGTGCGCTCCTTCCTGGCCGAATACAACCGCCGCACCGGCGCCACCGTGCTGCTCACCAGCCACTATCTCGCCGACATCACCGCCCTCTGCCCCCGCGTGCTGCTCATCCACCAGGGCGGCCTCTTCCACGACGGCAGCCTGCGCCAGCTCACCGAACGGCTCGCCCCCCGCCGCCAGGTGCGCCTCGAACTGCACGAACCCCTCCCCGCCGAAGCCCTCCGCCCCTACGGCCAGCTCGAATCCCTGGAAGGCCGCGCCGCCGTGCTGCTGATCGAACGGGAACGGCTCACCGAAGGGGTCGCCCGCCTGCTCGGCGAGCTGGAGGTGGACGACCTGGAGGTGAGCGAACCGCCGATCGAAGAGCTGATCGGCGATCTCTTCACACGGGGTTCGCTGGCATGAAGCGCTCCTCCCTGCGCCTGGCCCGGGTGCTGCTCAGCAGCCAGTACGCCTCCATGCTCGAATACCGCGCCGAGATCGCCCTCTGGGCCCTCTCCGGCGTGCTCCCCTTCGTGATGCTCGGCCTCTGGAGTCAGCTGGCCAGCACCGACCCCGCCGCCGCCGGCGGCCTCGATCCCAGCCAGCTCGGCCGCTATTTCCTCGCCGTGTTCGTGGTGCGGCAGTTCACCATCGCCTGGGTGGTGTACTCCTTCGAGGAGGAAGCCCTGCAGGGGCGCCTCGCCGCTCAGCTGCTCCAACCGCTGCCGCCCCTCTGGCGCCACGTGGCCGCCCACCTGGCGGAGCAGGCCACCCGCCTGCCCTTCGTGGTGCTGATCGTGGCCCTCTTCTTCGCCCTGCAGCCCGGCAGCTTCTGGTTGCCCTCCCCCGCCCGCGCCGCGGCCGGCGTGCTGGCCACATTCCTGGGCTTTGCCATCAACTTCCTGATCCAGAGCTCGATCGCCTGCCTCTGCTTCTGGACGGAGCGGGCCAGCGCCCTCGAGCGCCTGGTGTACATCCCCTTCGTGTTTCTCTCCGGCCTTGTCGCCCCGCTGGAGATGTTTCCGCCCGCCATTCGGCGCCTGGCCGAATGGACTCCCTTCCCCTGGATCCTGCGCTTCCCCGCCTCCCTGCTCGCCGGTGAACCGCTGGCCGTCGGCCGCGGCCTGGCGGTGATGGTGGCCTGGATTGCCGTGCTGCTGCCTCTTCTCGTGCTGCTCTGGCGCGCCGGGGTGCGCCGCTATTCCGCCATGGGGGCCTGAATGAAGCAACCGCCCCACCCCCTGCCCGGCCCTTCCGCCTGGCGCCGCCACGCCCTCACCCTGCGGCGCTTCTGGAGCACCGCCCTGGCCAGCCAGAGCGAATACCGCATCAACCTGCTCTTCGAGCTGCTCGCCACCGCCGGCAACCTGGCCGGCAGCCTCTTTGTGCTCTCCCTGGTGTACGGCCCCGGCCACCAGCTGGGCGGCTGGAGCTGGCAGGCGGCCCTGGTGGTGCTCGGCATCTACACCCTGCTCGATGGGCTGGCCACCACCCTGCTGCGGCCCAACCTCAGCACGATCGTCGCCCACGTGCGCGAGGGCACCCTCGATTTCGTGCTGCTCAAGCCGATCGATTCCCAGTTCTGGCTCTCCACCCGCACCCTCAGCCCCTGGGGCCTGCCCGAGATGGTCATCGGCCTGGCCCTCGCCCTGGGGGCCGCCTGGCAAGCGGGCGCCCGGCCCGGCCTTCTCCCCCTCACCGCCGGGCTGCTGATGCTCCTCTGCGCAGCGCTGATCCTGTACAGCCTCTGGTTTCTGCTCGCCGCCACCAGCATCTGGTTCGTCAAAACCTGGAACGCCACCGAAGTGCTGCGCGCCGTGCTCGCCGCCGGCCGCTACCCGGTGAGCGCCTACCCCCCCGGCCTGCGCACCTTCTTCACCCTCGTGGTGCCGATCACCTTCCTCACCACCGTGCCCGCCGAAGCCCTGCTGGGGCGCTCCACCGGCAGCTGGCTCGCCCTCTCCCTGACGGTGGCGGGCGGCTTCCTGCTCTTCTGCCGCGCCTTCTGGCGATTTGCCCTGCGCTTCTACACCTCAGCGTCGAGCTGACTGCGGCGCCCTGCCCTCAGCCCCAGCTCTCGATCCGCAGGAACTCCGTCGCCACCACCGGACCCGCCAGCACCCGCTGCACCGCCGGATCCAGCGGACCCTCCAGCAGCTCGGCGCTCTCGATCCGCGACCCCTCCGGCAGGGCCGGCCTGTCCGGATCGAAGGCGGTGGGGTGGGTGGTGCTGCTGGAAAACCCCCGGTAAATGAGCAGCTCGAACGGCTCCAGGCCCTGCCCGGTGCTGTCCGGATCGCCCATAACATTCACCGGCACCTGGCCCCGCAGCCGCAGCAGCCGATCCGGTCGCGAGCGGCTCAGGCTCTCCAGCGCCTGCAGCAATTCAGCGATGCTCGCACTCGGATCCTCCGGCACCATCGCTCAAAACTCCCCCGCAATCCGGCCTTGGCGCGGCAGCCGCACCAGCAGCCACTGCACCAGACCCACCCCGTAGCCCGCCAGCGCCGCATAGCCCACGAACGCCGCCACCCCCGGCGTCCACTGCCCGCCGAACACAAACCCGAACAGCTGCGCCACGATCCCGTTCACCCCCAGCGGCGCCTCCAGCCACAGGGGGCAGAACGGCAGCCGCGCCACACCCCCCATGCAGGCCAGGGCCGTGCTGGCGAACGCGGCGGTGAACAGGCCAAAAAACGTCACGCTCCACCGCCAGATCCGCACCGTCAGCGGCAGCGCCCGCCAGGGCGGCAGATCCGCCAGCTCCTCGTTCAGATCCACCCAGAACCACAGCGCCGCCACGATCAGCAGCGGCGCCACCACCAGCAGCAAAAAGCCCGTCGGCCGCCGATCGGTGAGCAGCAGCAGGGCGATCAGCAGCAGGCTCGACACCTTCCAATACAGCCCCAGCAGCCGCAGCAGCGCCGTCTCCCGCCGCAACGTCGCCCAGCCCAGCAGCACCAGGGGCAGCGCCACGGCGAACAGCACCCCCAGACGCACGTCCAGCCAGACCAGGGAGCGATAGAGAGCGTCCGGCACAGCGGCGGGGTACGGAAAGGCGCCATTATCCGCCAGCACCCAGGGCGATAGGGTCCGCCCATGCCTGGTCTCCCCTCCTTCCCCTGGACGGCGCGGCGCGATTCCTCCGCCTGGTGCCGCTCCGCACTGGCCCGTGATGCCTCCCTGCAGGGGGCTGTGGAGGCGGTGAGCCGCCAGCTGGCGGGAGCCGGCAACGCCGACCTGGCCCTGGTCTTCGCCTCCGCCAGCTTCGCCTCCGACCTGCCCCGCCTCCTGCCCCTGCTGCGCCAGAGGATCCAGGCCACCCACTGGCTCGGCTGCCTCGGCGGCGGCGTCGTGGGCACCGACAGCGAGGGGGTGGCGCGGGAGCTGGAGCAGGAGCCCGCCCTCGGCGTCACCCTGCTGCGTCTGCCCGGCGCCCGCCTGCAGCCCTTCGCCATCGACACCACCGCCCTCCCCGACCTGGATGGCCCCGCTGAACCCTGGCGCGCCCTGCTCGGTGCCAGCGATGGCGCTGGCGAATCCGCGGGTGGCGGCAAGCCGGGCAGCGCCCCCTCGCTCCTGGTGCTGATCGACCCCACCACCGCCGCCCTCAACGACCTGATCAGCGGCCTCGACTACGCCTACCCGGCGGCCGTCAAGGTGGGCGGCGTCGCCGCCCCCCACAGCGCCCGCCACGGCTCCCTGCTGTTCGAGCAGGAGGTGCGCGGCGGCGCCATCGGCTGCCTGATCAGCGGCGCCTGGCGCCTCGAACCTGTGCTCGCCCAGGGCTGCCGACCCATCGGCCCGATCTTCGAGGTGGAACAGGCCCAGCGCAATGTGGTGATCGAGGTGAGCCGCGGCGGCCAGCGCCACAGCCCCGTCGCCGCCCTCCAGGCCATCCTCTCCGACCTCACCCCCAAGGAACGCGACCAGGTGCGCGATTCCCTCTTCCTCGGCGTCGCCCGCAACGAGTTCAACCTCTCCGGCACCGTCGACGGCCCCACCCGCTTCCTGGTGCGCAACCTGATCGGCGTCGACCCCCGCAACGGCGCCGTGGCGGTGGGTGAAGCGATGCGCGTCGGCCAGAAGGTGCAGTTCCAGCTGCGGGATGCCGAAGCCTCCCGCGCCGAATCCCGCCAGCTCCTCTCCCACACGGCGGAGGCCGAACCCGAACCCCTCGCCGCCCTCCTCTTCGCCTGCCTCGGCCGCGGCCAGGGCCTCTACGGCAGCGCCGACGGCGATGTGAACCTCTGCCGCGAATCCTTCGCCTCGGTGCCGATCAGCGGCTTCTTCTGCAACGGCGAGATCGGGCCGCTGGCCGGCGCCACCCACCTCCACGGCTACACCGCCAGCTGGGGCTTCCTCGTGCCCGTGCGCTGATGGTGCGGCAGCACGTCAACCCGCTCAGCCGCTACCACCAGCTTCCGCGCCCCCTGCCCCCGCCGGACGTGCTGTTCGCCGCCCCCGAACGGCCCCTGCACCTCGACATCGGCTCCGCCCGTGGCCGCTTCCTCCACGCCATGGCCGTGCTCCACCCCCGGGTCAACCACCTCGGCCTGGAGATCCGCCAGCCCCTGGTGGCGCTGGCCGAAACCGATCGCCAGGCCGCCGACCTGACGAACCTTCGCTTCCTTTTCGCCAACGTCAACATCAGCCTGCCGCCCTGGCTGGCGGCCCTCGCGCCGGGCACCCTCCAGCTGGTCACCCTCCAGTTCCCCGACCCCTGGTTCAAGCAGAAGCACCACAAGCGCCGCGTGCTCCAGCCAGCCCTGCTCCACGCCCTCGCCGCCGCCCTGCCGCCGGGGGGCCTGCTCTTCCTGCAAAGCGACGTGCCGGCGGTGATCGAGCCCCAGGTGGCCCTGGTGGAAGCCAGCGGCGCCTTCGAACGCCCAGCCGCCGACGCCCGTCCCTGGCGGCACGACAACCCCCTGCCGGTGCCCACCGAGCGCGAACAGCATGTGGCCGCCCGGGGGCTTCCCGTGTACCGGGTGCTCTTTCGCCGCAACGCCGCCCCGCCTCCCCCCCTGGAGCCGCTCGTGGCGGCAGCGGATAATTCGGGCCTCCCCGCAGGCGCCTGACCGTGCACGCCCCCGCCCCCACGCCCCTGCTGCTGCGCTGGCAGGGTCTGCTGGCGGCCGCCGCCCCCGGCCGCCTGGGCGCCCAGCTGCCCCTGATCGCCGGCCTCGTGCTCTGCGCCCTGATGGCCGGCCTCCCCCTCGTCACCCGCGGCGGCCTCAGCCTCCTGATCGCCTCCTGCGGCCTGCTCTGGATCCTCTGGGCCCTGCGCACCCGCCCCGAAGGCCTCGGCCCCATCCACCTCTGGCTGCTCGGCGTGCTCGCGGTCGCCGTGCTCGCCACCGGCTTCTCGCCCGTGCCCCTGGCGGCCTTCAAGGGCCTGCTCAAGCTCGTCAGCTACCTCGGGGTGTACGCCCTGATGCGCCAGCTGCTCGCCACCGCCCCCATCTGGTGGGATCGTCTCACGGCCGCCCTGCTCGCAGGCCAGCTGATCACCAGCGTGATCGGCATCCGCCAGCTCTACGGCGATCCCCGCTCCCTCGCCCGCTGGTCCGACGCCAATTCCCTCGCCGAGGGAACGATCCGCATCTACAGCACCCTCGACAACCCCAACCTCCTGGGCGGCTTCCTCCTTCCCACCCTGCCCCTGGCCCTGGTCGCCCTGCTCCGCTGGCCCGGCCTGGCCCGTCGCCTCTTCGCCCTCACCAGCCTGGTGGTGGGCCTGGTGGCCCTGGTGCTCACCTACAGCCGCGGCGCCTGGATGGGGATGGTGGTGGCCCTGGCCGCCATCTGCCTGTTCCTGGTGCTGCGCCGCAGCCGCTCCTGGCCGCCGCTCTGGCGCCGCCTCTTCCCCCTGCTCCTCCTGCTGGGCGGCACCGCTGCCCTGGTGGTGCTGGTGGCGGCGGTGGAGCCCCTGCGGGTGCGCGTGCTCAGCCTGCTGGCCGGCCGGGAGGACAGCTCCAACAACTTCCGCATGAACGTCTGGAGCTCCGTGCTGGCGATGATCCGCGATCGCCCCTGGCTCGGCATCGGCCCCGGCAACAACGCCTTCAACCTCCTCTATCCCCTCTACCAGCAGCCCAAGTTCAACGCTCTCAGCGCCTACTCGATCCCCCTGGAGTGGACCGTCGAAGCCGGCGTCCCCGGCCTGCTGGCGGGCGTTGGCCTCTTCCTCTGCGCCGTGCGCACCGGCCTGCGCCAGCTCGGCGCCGACGGGCCCCTGGTGCTGCCGGCCCTGGCGGCGGTGGCGATGTTCCTCGGCCTGGCGGTGCAGGGCCTCACCGACACGATCTTCTTCCGCCCGGAGGTGCAACTGGTGGCCCTCTTCGGACTCGCCACCCTCGCGGCCTCGGTGCACGGCGCCGCGGCCCCGGGCCCGGCGCCCGGATCTGACGGATGATGGAACTGCTCGCCGGCTTCGACGCCGGCCAGAGCCACACCCGCTGCCGCCTCGCCCTCACCACCGCTGGCGCCACCGCCCGACCCGAGGCCCTGGTGGAGGGCCAGGGCCCCGGCGTCTCCCACCTGGCGGCACCCGAAGGCCCGGAGCGCTTCACCGCCGCCCTGCGGGAGAGCCTGATCCGCGCCCGCGCCCACCTGCACGACCGCCGTGATCCCGCCGGTGCCCTCCCCCTCGCGGCGGCGGTGGTGGGGGCCAGCGGCATCGAGCAGGGCACCCCCCTGCAGGCGCAAGGCCAGGCGATCGCCGCCGCCTGCCTCGGCCTGCCCCCCTCGCGCGTGCAGGTCACCGGCGATGAACGCACGGGCCTGCGCGGCGCCATCCCCCACGGCCCCGGCATCCTGGTGATCAGCGGCACCGGCACCATCGCCCTCGGCCGCAACCAGCAAGGGCGGGACCCCCGAAGCCAAGAGCATCGCTGCGCCGGCTGGGGCTGGCTGCTCGATGGCGCCGGCTCCGCCATGGACATCGGCCGCGATGGCCTCACCCTCAGCCTGCGCATGGCCGACGGTCGCCAACCGATCACCCCGCTTCTGGCAGCCCTCTGGCGCGGCCTCGACCTCGATCCCGCCGATCCCCTCGCCCCTCAGGCGATCAAGGCCCGCGTGGTGGATCCCGCCTTCGGCCCCGCGGGCTTCGCCCGCCTGGCACCCCTCGTGCACGACCTCGCCGCTGCCGGGGACCCGCAGGCCGCCGCAATCCTGCACCGTCACGGCGATGCCCTGGCAGAGATGGTGGCGGCGGTCGCCCGCGCCCTCGCCCTGGTCGATCCGCCGGTCTGCGGCCTCGGCGGGGCGCTCACCCACCTGGAGGGCCTGCGGACCGCCTTCCACCACAGCCTGGCGCTGCGCCTTCCCGCCGCCCGCCCGGTCGCCCCAGCCGGCGACGCCTGCGACGGCGCCCTCGCCCTGGCCGCCGAGCTCTAGCCACCCCGCCCTCAGGCGGGGCTGTTCAACCGCCGCTCCGCCTCCGCCGCCAGCTCGTCGCACCAGCGGTCCACCTGCTCCTGCTCCGCCGCCTCCACCATCACCCGCAGCAGCGGCTCGGTGCCGCTGGCCCGCACCAGCACCCGACCCCGACCCTCCATCGCCCGCTCCGCCCGCTCCACCGCCTCCCGCAAGGGCTCGCAGCGCTCCCAGCCGGTGCGCCGCTCCCGATCCGGCACCGTCACGTTCACCAGCTTCTGGGGGTAGGGCGTGAAGCTGGTGTCCATCCACTCGGCCAGGCTTTGGCCGCGGCCGTGCACCAACGTGGCCACCTGCAGGGCGGTGAGCAGGCCGTCGCCCGCCATGCCGTGCCGCGCCGAGAGGATGTGGCCCGATTGCTCGCCCCCCAGCGCCGCCCCTGACGCCTCCATGGCGGCATGCACGTACTGATCGCCGACGGCGGTGCGCTCCAGCACCCCGCCCGCCGCCTGCCAGGCCCGCTCGAAGCCCAGGTTCGACATCACCGTCGCCACCAGCCGGGAATCGGGCAGCTCCCCGGCCGTCCGCAGCGACGAACCCCACAGGTAAAGGATCTGATCGCCATCCACCACCCGGCCCGAACCATCCACCGCCAGCATGCGGTCGGCGTCGCCGTCGAAGGCGAAGCCCATCGCCGCACCCCGCTCCAGCACCGCCCGGCGCAGCGGATCCAGCTTCGTGCTGCCGCAGCCCTGGTTGATGCGCCTGCCGTCCGGCTCACCGTGCAACACCGTGAGATCGGCCCCGAGCGCGCGGAACACCGCCTCCCCGCAAGCGGTGGCGGAACCCCAGCAGAGGTCGAGCACGATCGGCACCCCGTCGAGACGGTGGCCCTTCACGCTCTGGAGCAAGGCGCTCTGGTATCCCGCCAGCAGGTCGGTTCGCAGCGCGGCCGTGCCGTGGCCGCAGAAGCCGGCGCCGCCCTCGGGATCGCTGCCCCGCAGGCCCGCCTCGATCGCCTCCTGCTCCGCCCGGCCGAGCTTGGCGCCGGAGGCCCCGAACCCCTTGATGCCGTTGTCGTCCGGCGGATTGTGGCTGGCTGACACCATCAACCCCCCGGCGGCCCCCTCCCGCCGGATCGTGCCGGGCACCGCCGGGGTGGGACACAGCCCCAGTTGCCACACCTGGCGGCCCGCGGCGGTGAGGCCCGCGGTGAGCGCCGCCACCAGCATCGGTCCGCTGCAGCGCGAGTCGGTGCCGATCACCACCGGACCCTCCGGCGGCAGCACCCGGCCCGCCCAGTAGCCCACCTGCAGGGCCAGGGCGGGGGTGATCACCGTGCCCACCCGGCCACGGATGCCATCGGTGCCAAAACCGTTCTGATCGCCCAGGGGTGGGCCGATGGGGGGGATCACCGGAGCGGCAGGGGAAGGGGCCATGCGCACCATCGCGCCACCTGGACTGGCGCGCCAGATTACGCGCCGTCCCGCCGCCGGGGCATCAGCTCCAGCGCCGCGGCCACCACAGCCAGCGCAGCAGCTCCAGCACCGCCCAGAGCAGCAGCAGGCCCACCACCCAGCCTGGCAGCCACCGAAAGGGGGGCCAGGGGCGCAGCAGCAGCGTCAACCCCGCCAGGGCCAGCAGCCGCAGCGCCCGCCGCCGCTGGCCGGCGCCCGGCAGGTGAGCCAACAGGGGCGGCAGGGGGGGCAGAGCGGGCGGGCGGGGCAGGCGGTCCCGCCAGGAGGGGCCGGCTGGGGGCACGGGGCGCACGGCGGCGAGGAGGGGTCGAGCGGCTGTCCAGAATGGCTCTCCACGCCGCCGGAGCGCGCTTGACCCGCCTGTCGCTGCTGCTCGCCGTCTCCTGTCTGGGCACCGGCGCGGCGCTGCTGGGCGGCCGCACCCTGCTCTCCGCCAGCCGGCCCGCACTCACCCCCCTCACCCCGGCCTCCGCTCTGGAGAAGGTGCTGCGGTGGTCGCCCGATCCGGAACGCCGCCGTGAGGCCAGCCTGCTGCTCGCCAGCCGGATCGACGGGCAGGCGGATCCCGGCCAGGAGCTGCGGCTGCTGCAGGCGCAGGGTTGGGGTCGGGACGATCTGGCCGCTCTGGTGCTCAAACGTCAGGCCCTCGCCCGCGAGAAACTGGCCGGCCCTCAGGCGGCGGAACCCCTCTGGCAGCGGCTGCACCGCCGCTTCCCCGGCCATCCGGCCGATGCCGATTCCCTCTACGCCCTGGGCCGGGAGCAGCCCGCCCTGCGCCGCCAGCTGCTCCAGGCCTTCCCCGCCCATCCCGCCGCGCTGGCGGCCGCCCTCGAGTTGGGCCCCGCCCCCGCCGACCGCCTGCGGGGTGCCCTGCACCTCGCCCGCTGGGGGCCCCGCTGGCCCGGGGCCGACGTCCGCCTGCGGCAGGTGTGCAGTGCGGGCGCCGACGGGCTCAGCCCCGCCCAGCGGGCGCGGCTGGCCACGGGCCTCGCCCAGCGGGCGCGGCTGGCCACGGGCCTCGCCGAGCTCGGCGACGCCGAGGCGGCGGTGACCTGCCTCTCGGGCGGGGGCAGCCAGGTGAACGCCGCCCTCTCCGCCGACGATCGGCTGGTGCTGGGGCGCTCCCTGCTCAAGGGCAGCCCGGAGCGCCGCTCCCAGGGCCTGGCCCTCCTCTCCGGCATTCCGCGCCGCTGGCCGCGCAGCCCGGCCGCCGACCAGGCCGTGCGCCTGCTCAGCCAGCAGGACGGTCCGGAGGTGGCCGCGGCCCTGCAGACGCTGCCGCCCCCCTGGCGGGACAGCCCGCCGGTGCTGGCCCACCAGGCCCTGGCCGCCACCGCGGCACCGGCGGCGGCCCCGAGCCCGGGCACCGGGCCCGATCCGCTGGCGCTGCTGCGCCGCTGGCCCGACGATCCCGCCAGCTGGGAGCTGCAGTGGGAGCTGGCCCGGCGGCGCCTGCTCGCAGCCGACTGGAGCGGCGCCGACGCGCTGCTCACCGCCATCCCGCCCGAGCGGCTGCCGCCTCCCCTGGCGGCGCGCCTGCGCTTCTGGCTCGGCTACGTGCAGCGGCAGCTGGGTCGCGATGAGGCCGCCACCACCACCTGGCGGGAGCTGCGCCTGCACCACCCCGGCGGCTACTACGGCTGGCGGGCGGCGGTGCAGCTGGGTGAAGGCGATCTGCGGCTGCACCCGATGCGCCCAAACCGGGCGGCGCCGCCCGCCGGCAACCCGCGCCGCTGGGACCCCCTCGCCAGCGGCGAGGCTCGCCTCGATCGCCTCTGGCGGCTCGGCCAGAACACCGAGGCCTGGGAGGTCTGGCGCCACCGACGCGGCAGCCGCACCCCGGAGCGCAGCGCCGAACTCCTGGTGGAGGGACGCCTGCGCCAGGGGGTGGGGGATGACTGGACCGGCCTGGGGCAGTTGGAGAAGGCCAGCCTCACCCTCCCGCCGGAGCGCTGCGAGCTGATGCCCCAGCTGGAACGCAGCCTCCACCCCCGCCGCTTCGAGGAGGCCTTCCAGCCAGCGGCGGCGCAGCAGCAGCTGTCGGAAGACCTGCTGCTGGGGGTCGCGAAACAGGAATCGCGCTTCACCCCGGCGGTGCGCTCCCCCGTCGGCGCCGTGGGCCTGATGCAGCTGATGCCCGACACCGCCAGCGAGCTGGCCGGCGCTCCGGTGAGCCCCGCCGAGTTGGAGGATCCGAAGCGCAACGCCGCGCTCGGCGCCCGCTACCTGGCCGACATGCTCCAGCAGTGGCGGGGCAATCCCCTGCTGGCGGTGGCCAGCTACAACGCCGGGCCCGGGGCCGTGCAGGGATGGAGCGACGATCCGCGCCTGCGCACCGCGCCGGAGCTGTGGGTGGAGGCGATCCCCTACCCCGAAACCCGCCTGTATGTGAAAAAGGTGCTCGGCAACGCCTGGAGCTATCAAGGCGAGCGCCGGCCCTCCTGCTGAAGCGCCGGCTCGCCGAGGGAAACCCGTTCCGCAGAGGGTGCGCGAGCGGACGGCGGGGAGAACCGCGGCGCCACGATCCGGCCGAGGTTCAGGCCCCCCAGCACCACCAGGGAGAGCACCACCGCGAGCAGAAGGGGCGACGGCACCACCTTGATCCGCACCAGGTCGAGGCGGGCGAGCAGCACCGCCGAACCGAGGATCAGCACCACCGAGAGCACCTCGAGGTGGAGCATGTACAGCCCCGCCATGGTCACCAGCAGCAGGGAGATCACGAGGCTGATCACCCGGCTGCTGGCCATCAGTGAGGACACCTGGCGCAGCAGCAGGTCGGGGATGGTGCACACCACCACCACCAGCGTCGCCTGCAGGCATTCGGCCCCCCAGGTGAGCGCCGCGAGATCCGACGCGGCCGGGGTCGCCGCACTGGCGGAACCCAGGGAATTCAACCCCAGATACACGCTGATCAACAGCAGCAGCAGCAGCATCGGAGCCCGCAGGGGCAGCAGCAGCAGGCCGGCCGGTCCGTTCATTGCGGGCCCAGCACCAGGGTGATCGCCTCCAGCGGACAGCTGGGGAGGCACTGCTCGCACACCAGGCAGCGGCTGGCGTCGAAGCGCAGTCGCTGCGGCACCGGATCGAAGACCAGCGCACCGCTGGGGCAGACGCTGGAGCACAGCCCGCAGTCGACGCACAGATCCGGGTCGACCCGGATCTCGCCGGGGGCGGGATTGAGCCGCAGGCCCTGCTTCTGCAGCCAGGCCTGCGCGGCCTCCAGCTCGTCGATGTCGCCCGAAAGCTCCACCACCATCGTGCCGCTTTGATTCGGCGCGATCTGGGCCCGCAGGATCTTGGCCGCGATGTCGAAGTCAACCGCCAGGCGGTAGGTGATCGGCTGGTGCACCGCCTCCCGGGGGAAATGCAGGGTGAGGCGTCGCTTCACGCGTCCAGTCCCGTCAGCCGGACAGTAGCAACCGCAGAGCTGCCAGAGTGCTGGCGATTCGCAGGGCCAGACCCGCCGCCATGTCCGCCTCCCCGGCCACCCCGCCGCCCTCCCCGAGCCCCGGCCTGGGTCGGCGCGAGCGGATGCTGCTCGCCGCTGTGGCCGCGGCCCTGGCCCTGCTGCTGGTGTGGCTGCGGGGAGGGCTGCATCCGGAGGCCTCCCTGGAGGCCCTCGCCCGCCGCTCGCCGGAACTCTCCACCGCCCTGGCGGACGGTCGGCCCACCCTGGTGGAGTTCTACGCCGACTGGTGCGAGGCCTGCCGGGCGATGGCCCCGGCGATGGAAACGATCGAGCGCCGCCATCACGCCGCCCTGGATGTGGTGCTGCTCAACGTCGACAATCCCCGCTGGCAGGCGGAGCTGGAGCGCTATGAGGTGAACGGCATCCCCCAGCTGGAGCTGTTCGACGCCAACGGCCTGCCCGTGGGCCGCTCCCTGGGGGCGCGGCGGCCGGAGGAGCTGGAAGCCCTCACCGATGCCCTGCTGGCGGGTACGCCCCTGCCGGCGCTGGCCGGGCTGGGGGCGATCAGCGACCTGGCGGTCGCCGCCCCCGTCACCGCCCAAGTCACCGCCCAAGTCCCCGCCCCGTCGGGCGCCCCGATCAACCCGCGCAGCCACGGCTGATCCGCCCATGTCCGCCTCCCCGCCCGCGCCGATGGATCCCCGCTTCCGGGTGGCGCGGATCGCCGCCACGCCCAATCCCCAGCTCTGCGTTTACGCGGGCATGCATCAGGACTACAGCGAAGGCTTCGTCGCCGACGACCGCGGCGCCTGGCCCGACGAACGCAAGGCCGGCGAGATCTGCGTCAAGCGGCTGCTCTCCGGCGAGCGAGGCCACTACGGCCCGCTCGAGCACGCCCAGATCGTGCTGAACGTGGGTTGGTTCCCCCACTCGGTGATGCAGCAGGCGCGCACCCACCGGGTGGGGGTGAGCTTCGATGTGCAGTCGATGCGCTACACGGGCGAGCGGATCTGCCGCGCCGCCGACGGCGCCCTGGACCTGGAGGAGGTGTTCTACCTGCGGCCGGTGGGCGACTACAGCGACCGCCAGGGCAAGAAATATCACTACGGCCAGGAGCAGCGGGCGATCGATCTGGCGCTCTGTCGCAGCGCCGCGGATCGCTACCGCGACCTGCTCGCCGCCGGCTACGCCGAGGAGCACGCCCGCGGCATTCTCCCCTTCGACTACCGCCAGCACTTCGTGGTGAGCTTCACCCTGCGGGCCCTGCTCCACTTCCTCGATCTGCGCGCCAAGCTCGACGCCCAGCAGGAGATCCGCGCCCTCTGCGACCTGATCTGGCCGCACCTGCAGGTGTGGACCCCCGAGATCGCTGACTGGTACGAGAAGAGTCGCCTCCATCGGGCGCGACTGGCGCCCTAGACACCGTCTGGCCCGCCGCTCAGATCCGCGCCAGGGTCACCCGCTCCGGCTGGTCCTGGTACTTGCCCGCACGGTCGCGATAGGTGGTTTCGCAGGGATCCCCCTCGAAGAACAGCAGCTGGCAGATGCCCTCCTCTGCATAGATGCGGCAGTCGGCGCCGGAGGAATTGCTGAACTCCAACGTGAGGTGTCCCTCCCAGCTGGCTTCCGCCGGAGTGGTGTTCACGATGATGCCGAGCCGGGCGTAGGTGCTTTTGCCCAGGCAGATCACGGTGATGTTCGGAGGCACCCGCAGCCGCTCCAACGCCACCCCCAGGCCGTAGGAGTGGGCGGGAAGAATGAAGAAGCGGCCGTCCGCGTCCTGATGCAGGGGCGCTGGCTCCAGGTTGGCGGGGTTGAACCGCTTCGGGTTCATCACCGTGCCCGGCACATGGCGGAAGATCAGGAACTCCCGTGCCGACAGGCGCAGGTCGTAGCCGTAGGAGGAGCAGCCGAAGCTCAGCACCGGCGCGCTGGCACTCTCCGGCTCCAGGTGGCGCACCAGGGTGGACTGGAACGGCTCGATCATGCCGGCGGTGGCCTGCTCGTTGATCCAGCGGTCGTTTTTCAGCATCGACAGACCCGCGGGACTGCGAGATTAAGAGTGCCGCCGCCTCAGAGGCCACGCCGCAGCTCGGTGACCTGATCGGCCATCGCCATCAGGGCCGGTGGCATCGCCGGGCCGGTGAGGATCACATCCAGATGGGCGGGACGGCCCTCCAAGGTGTCGCACACCTCCGCCGCCGCCAGCCAGCCGAGTTCCACCGCCAGCCCCAGCTCGTCGAGCACCATCAGATCCACCTGGCCCGCCAGCAGCGTCTCGCGGCTGTAGTCCCACACCTCGCGCACAGCCGCGCGCAACTCGGCAGCGGCGTCCCCTGGCGGGGGACCCTCCAGGCAGAGCGGTGTGGCGGGACGGAGCCATTGCAGGCGGCCGCAAAGCCAGAGGCTGCCCGCCACCCCCTGGTCGACCCCGCCTTTGAGGAACTGGCTCACCAGCACACGGCTGCCCAGCCCGGCGCTCCGCAGCGCCTGGCTGTACACCGCCGCAAAGCTGCCCCGGTACCGGGCGGTGTGGATCTGCAACAGACCCTCGGGTCGGGGCACCAGCCGCAGCGCCTGACCGGCCCCGCTCCGTTTCGGCGGGCGATGGTCGGCAAGGCTGGCGGCCATGGGAAAAGGAAGGTGGGCTCCGAATGTAGCGGGGCCATCCAGACCCGCACCCCAGCGGTGGGGTTTGAGGCGGTTCGCCGCGGCTGCCTACGGTGCCACCAGCTCCGCCCGTGCCCATGTCCCCCGAAGCCCAAGCCGAGGCCCCCTCCCGCCAGGATGGACGGGGGGCAGCGGAGTTGCGGCCCGTGCGCTTCCTCTGGGATCCGATGGGCTTCGCCCTCGCCTCGGTGACGATCGAGGCCGGCCAGACGCGCGTGCTCTGCAGCGTCTGCCTGGAGGAGGAGGTGCCCGCCTGGCGACGGGGCTCGGGGCACGGCTGGCTCAGCGCGGAATACCGGCTCCTGCCGGCCTCCACCCCCACCCGCCAACGCCGGGAATGGATGAAGCTCTCCGGTCGCACCCAGGAGATCCAACGGCTGATCGGCCGCAGCCTGCGCGCTTCCCTCGATCTGGAGGCCCTGGGGGAGCGCAGCCTGCTGGTGGACTGCGACGTGCTGCAGGCGGACGCCGGCACCCGCACCGCCGCCATCACCGGCGCCTGGACGGCCCTGGCCCTGGCCCTGGAGCGCCTGCGGGAGCGGGGCGAGATCCACACCGATCCCTTGCGGCATCAGGTGGCGGCCGTGTCGGTGGGCCTGGTGGCCGGCCGGGCCCTGCTCGACCTGGTCTACGCCGAGGACAGCCGCGCCGATGTGGACCTCAACGTGGTGGGCAACGAGCGGGGCGAACTGCTCGAGATCCAGGGAACGGCGGAGGGAGCCCCCTTCTCCCGGACGGAGCTCGACAGCCTGCTCACCCTGGCGGAGGGGGGCATTCGCCATCTGCACCACCGTCAGCGGGAGGCCCTGGCCCTGGCCCCCCGGAAACCCGCCCGAAAAACGGTGTGATCGGCTACAAGCGGGGCACCGGACGATCCGTAGCTTCCAGCCATCCGCCACCCCCCCATGGTCGGCGCCAGCCGCGGCTTCAGCCGACTCACCAGCACGCCGACCACGGGAACGCCCGGATCGAACGCAAGCGGAGCAGGTGCCTCAGCGGCGAGCCCCACCCTCCTGGAGGTGATTCGCGGCCTGGCGGGCAGCAGCAGTGAAACGATCGATCGGGGCAAAACCATCTTCTTTCCGGGGGACCCGGCGGAGCGCGTCTACCTGCTGCGCCGCGGCGCCGTGCGCCTCTCCCGCGTCTACGAGTCCGGCGAGGAGATCACCGTTGCCCTGCTGCGGGAGAACAGCCTCTTCGGGGTCCTCTCCCTGCTCACCGGCCAGCGCTCCGACCGCTTCTACCACGCCATCGCCTTCACCCGAGTCGAGCTGCTGATGGCGCCCGCCACCTCGGTGCGGCGAGCGATCGAGCAGGACGCCAGCGTCGGCCTGCTGCTGCTTCAGGGCCTCTCCTCCCGCATCCTGCAGACGGAAACGATGATCGAAACCCTCACCCACCGCGACATGAGCTCGCGGCTGGTGAGCTTTCTGCTCGTCCTCTGCCGCGATTTCGGCGTGCCCGGCCACGAGGGGATCACGATCGACCTGCGCCTCTCCCACCAGGCCATCGCCGAGGCGATCGGCTCCACCCGCGTCACGATCACCCGTCTGCTGGGCGATCTGCGCAACGAAGGCCTCGTGCAGATCGACCGCAAGAAGATCACGGTCTTCGATCCCATCGCCCTCTCCAAGCGCTTCAGCTGAAATCGGAGCTGCACCATCGGCAGGGGCGCGGGCGGCGTTCCCGTCGATACTGAATCGTCCCCGGAGCGTGCCGTGTCGGGCTGGCTGCTGATCCTGGCGCTGCTCGTGCTGGGCGGCGTCCTCTCCACCCTCGGCGACCGGCTGGGCAGCAAGGTGGGCAAGGCCCGGCTCAGCCTGTTCAACCTGCGCCCCCGCAAGACCGCCGTGGTGATCACGGCCCTGACCGGGGCCCTGATCAGCGCCGTCTCCCTCGCCCTGATGCTCCTGGTGAGCGAACGGCTGCGGGTTGGACTTTTCGAGCTGGATCAACTGCAGGAGCGCCTGCAGAACAGCCGCACCGCCCTGGAGCGCAGCCGATCGGAACTGCGCACCCGGCGGACAGAGCTGGAGACCAGCCGCGCCGAGGTGGGTCGCGCCGAGCGGGGCCGCAGCCAGGCCCTGCGCAGCCGCCAGCAGGCCGTGCAGGCCCAGCTGCAGGCGGAGAACGCCCGCAACCGCGCCGCCAGCCAGCTGCGGTCCGCCGAAGGACGACTCGGAGAACTGCGCCGCAGCCTGCAGCCACTGCAGGCGCAGCGGGACCGGCTGGAGAAGCAGCAGGCCCGCCTGCGGCGGGAGGTGAGCGGCAGGGATGCGGAGATCCGCCGCACCGAGGCCGAGCTGAGCCGTGTGCGCGCCCGCATCGCCGCCGGCGCAAAGGAACTCAAAGACCTGGAAACCAACGTCATCGCCCTGCGCCGGGGGGACGTGGTGATCGCCAGCGGCGAGCCGCTGGCCACCGCCAAGGTGAAACTCGAACGGGACAACCAGGCCCGCGGGGTGATCGATGCCCTGCTGCAGCAGGCCAACCTCAGCGCCTTCCAGCGGCTGCTCCCCGGTCAGAAGGTGGACCGCCAGGTGCTGCTGGTGCCCCGCACCGACATCGAGCGGCTGGAGGCCCTGATCCGCAAGCCCGGCACCTGGGTGGTGTCGGTGCGCTCCGCCGCCAACGTGCTGCGGGGCGAGGGCCGGGTGGTGGCCTTTGCGGATGTACGCCCGAACAAGCGGGTGGTGCAACGCGGCGAACTGCTGGCCCGCACGGGGCTCGACGGCGATGAGCGAAACCCGGAGCTGGTGCGCAGCCGCCTCAACCTGCTGCTCGCCGCCGCCTACGCCCGCGCCCAACGGCAGGGCACCTTGGTGGATGGCGTGCAGTTCGACGTGGCGGCCTTCAACACCATGGGACGGGAGCTGGCCGAGCGCCCGGCGGGTCAGACGGTGAGCCTGGAGGCCTTCGCCGCCCGCGATGCCGACACCCCCGATCCGATCGTGGTGGAGCTGCGCTGGAATCAGGCGGAGCCGCTGGCCCCGGGGCGACCATGACGGAGGAGGGACCGGTGGCCGCCGTGGATCCAGGCAGCGCCAAGTGCGGCCTGGTGCTCAGCGACAGCCCGCGCCGCCGAATCGTGCAAGCCCTGGTGCTGCCGCCGGATGCGGCTTGGCAAACGCTCTCCCACTGGCATCGCCAGCAGGGGTTGCGGGCGGTGGTGATCGGCGCTGGCACCGGCGGCCGCCTGTGGCGGGAGCGGCTGGCGCCTCTGGCGCCGGTGGTGATGGTGGAGGAGCGGGGCACGACCCTGGCCGCCCGCGATCGCTACTGGCAATTGTTTCCGCCCCGTGGTTGGCGGCGCTGGCTGCCGGCGGGCCTGCGGCAGCCGCCCCGCGACTGGGACGACGTGGTGGCCCAGCTGCTGCTGGAGCGCTGGCTGGGCCATGAGCTGGAGCGGATCAGAACGTCGCCCGAACCGTGAAGGCGTAATCGCCGCCGGCCTCCAGCTGGTAGTCGGCCTTGATCAGAAAGCGCAGCAATGCGTCCTGGATCAGGGCGCGCCCGAGGGAGGGCTCGACGCACAACTCGCCCCGGTCGAAACGCCAGCGGAAGGTCCACTGAAAGCCGCCAGCAGCCACCTCCCCCTCCAGCAGGCAAGGGGCAAAGCTGTGACGCAGAACCCGCAACTGCGCGGTGGTGGTGGGCAGGCGGGCCATGGGATCAGGACGCTGGGGCTGAGGCTGCCGGCAGCACCGGCTGGAAACTGTTCAGACGGTTACCGGCCCGCTCCATCCCCTGACGGCGCAGGAGGTCGATGCCCGCCACCACCTCCTGCAGCACGCCTTCCAGCACCGGGCGCTCCTCAGCGGCGAAGCGGCCCAGCACATGGGAGACGGTGCGGGCACGCCGCTCTGCGGGGTTGTCGGCGGGGGCACCGATGCCGATGCGCAGCCGGGCGAAGTCCTGGCTGCCCAGGTGTTGGATCGCGCTCCGCAGACCGTTGTGGCCGCCGGCGCTGCCGCGGGCCCGCAGGCGCAGACGACCCAGCGGCAGATCCATGTCGTCCACGAGCACGAGCAGCTGGCAGGGATCGAGCCGGAACCAGTCGAGGGCGGCGCGGATCGAGCGGCCGCTCTCATTCATGTACGTCTGGGGCATGAGCAGCCGCAGCCGCGAATCACCGCTGCCGGTCTCGGCCAGCAGGCCCTGCAGGCGGGGTTGGCTGCGGAAGCGCACACCGCCCTCGCGGGCCAGCTGCTCCAGCACCATGAAGCCGACGTTGTGACGGGTGTCGGCGTACTTGGGCCCGGGGTTGCCGAGGCCCACCAGCAACTGCAGGTCCACAGGAGGAGAAGGGCGAGGCTCAGCCGGCGGGCGGTTGGGCCTCGGCGCGCGCTGCCTCCTGCGGCGCGCTCGCCTCGGCGGGCAGGGGCAGAGGGGGCAGAGGCGCCAGGGAATCTGCGGGCTCGGGCTCTGCGGCGGGGGACTCGCTCTGGATGGCGCTGCGGAACTCCTTCTCGAACTCCTGTGAAGCGGACTGAAAGCCCTTGAGGGTGCGACCGAGGGTTTTGCCCAGCTCAGGCAGCCGTTTCGGCCCGAAAACCAACAAGCCGATGGCGGCGATCACCGCCATCTCGGGCAGACCGATGCCGAAGATGTTCATGGAGGAAGGAGGCGGACGCGGCCGGGATCAGCCGTTCCAGTTGACGTTGATGCCCTCGAGGAGCAACGAGCGGTTGTACAGCTGCAGGATCACGAGCAGAAAGACCAGGAACAGGGCCATGAACACACCCATCACCGGGGTGGTTCCCCAGCCGGGGACGACCTTCCCGTACTCGGAGTTGAGGGGGCGGAGGATGTCTCCCAGGCGGGTGCGTTGGGCCATGAGGGCTTGTTCTCCTCGAATGGACAGAAGCTGCGGCTAGTGTAAGGGGCCCGCCGGCCGGTCCGGGACGGGGTGTCGAGACTTGTGACGCCGAACCCCGCCGAACCCCATGGAACCCAGCACCACCACCTCGCCCGCCCTTTCGGTGGCCATCACCCTGGTGACCGTGCTGCTCGCCCTCACCGGCTTTGGGGTCTACACCGCCTTCGGCCCGCCCTCGAAGCGCCTCACCGATCCCTTCGACGATCACGAGGACTGAGCCGGCGCGACCAGCCGCCAGAAGCCGAGCTGCCAGGGCCGGAGCTCCAGCGCCTCGTCGCTGTCGAGCGTTTCGGGCCTGCCCAGACCGTCCACCCGCGCCAGCAGCCGCCAATGCGGCGGCAGGGTCAGCCGTCGGCGGCAGGGTCCGAGGTTTTGCAGCGTGAGCAGCAGCTCCGTCCCCTCCCCCCCATACCTCTCGTCCTCGCCCCCCGGCCCCCGGGCGCGCAGGCTGATCAGCTGCAGGTCGTCCGCCAGGCAAGGGAACAGGGACACCACCGCCGCCGATTCGGCTGCCGCCCCCGATTCGCCCGGGGCTGATCCGCCGGTCGGGGTCGCGCAGCGCTCCGGACGGCACCAGAGCGGCTCGCGCAGGCGCAGGGCCTCGGCCCCCACCCCGTCGACCCGCCAGCCCGCCGGGCAGGGCATCAGCGCCAGGCGCAGGCGCTGAGCGCCATTGTCCGCGCCGGGATCCGGCCAGGTGGGGGCCCGCAGCAGCGAGACCCCCAGCCGCTCCGCTTCCCCGCAGACCCCCTGGGGGCCGTCGAGCAACACCGCCAGGCCGCCGCCGTTGGCCGCCTCCACCGAGGCCAGCCAGCTCCAGGCCGCCACCTCCCAGCGCGCCTGCTCCCGCCCGGTGAGGGCCGCCGCCGGCCGCTCGATCACCCCGCCGGCCGTGTCGGCAGCCCAGCGCAGAGCGGGCCGGGCCAGGGGCACCTCAAGGCGCAGCAGCTCGTGGCGCTGGCGCCAGTCCACCGCCAGCGTCAGCTCGAGCCTCGGGCTGCCCGCCAGCAGCCGACCGTCCAGACGCAACCGGCTGGCGCCGCAGCGGCCGCGCCACAGAAAGCGGGCGCAGAGGGGGCCGCGCTCCCGCCACTGGGGCGGTCCGTCCCAGGTCCAGGGCAGGGGATGGGCGCGATGGTCGGCGGCGATGTCCCAGGCATCCCAGAACTCGCCCCGATCCGCCCAGCGCCGCCACTGGAGTGGGGCCGCCAGGCAGGCCCGGCCCTCGCCATCCCAGAGCTGCTCCACCCCCTCCGGCCCGAGGCGCACCGCCAGCCGACCGTTCTCCAACCGCCAGCGCTCGGCCCCCGCGGCGTCCTGCGGCTCCCGGCGAACCCGCACCGGAGCCACGGGCGGCGGCGCGGCGGTGGCGTCCTCCCCGGCGTCGGGGTCGCGGCGCAGCCGCAGGATCGTCACCCCCGCCAGGGCGGGCAGCTGCACCCACTGGCCGCCCCCCGGCGCTGGCTGGCTGGGCAGGGGGGGTGGCGTGGCCTCGCCGGGGAGATCGAGGCTCCAGCGGCCCGCGGGCAGGCGCAGCACCGGCGGGGCTGGCGGCAGGGGCTGGAGCTGGGCCAGACACCAGGCCCGGGGCGCGCCCCCGGCGGCGGGGAGGCGGGCGGCGGCCAGGCGCTGCAGGGCGTCATCCCGCTGGCGGGCGGCCCGGCGCCGGGCGGCGCGCCACTGGGGTTCGGCCTGCGCGAACACCTCGGGGATCGAGGTGCCCGGCAGGATGTCGTGGAACTGTTGGAACAACAGCGGCCGCCAGTCCAGCCCCTCCGCTTGTGCCGGGGCGGCAGCACCCATCGGGGGTGGCGGGGTGGCAGCCGCCGCCGGGGGTGCCAGCGCGACGGCCAGCTCGGCCTCCCGCAGCAGCCGCTCCAGGGTGCGGTTGTGGCGCTTCTGGTCGGGACGGCTGGTGGCGCAGCCGCGGTGCAGCTCCAGGTACAGCTCGTCCCGCCAGATCGGCAGGGAGGAGGCCAGGGGTTCCAACCGCTCCAGGTGCTGGCGCAGGGTGCCGTGGCTCTGGGGGGCGGCCTCCGGCTGGGCGTCCCAGAGCGCCAGCTGCTCGAGCATCTCGCCCGTCGGGCCGCCCCCGTGGTCACCCACCCCGGGCAGCCAGAGCAGCTCGGGGAGTCCGGTGGCCGCCTGCCAAGCCAGACGCTGCCCCTCGATCGCCAGGGGATCCCCGTCGGTGCCGATCGGCGCCGTCATCAAGGCCAGCAGCTCACGGCCGCAGCGGCTGCGCCAGCGGAACAGACGGTGGGGAAAGCGATGGCTGGCATTCCAGGCGAGCTTGTGGGTGCAGAACCAGCGCACGTCGGTGGCCGCAGCCACGGCCGGCAGACCGGCGGCGAAGCCGAAGCTGTCCGGCAGCCAGGCCAGCTGGTGGGACCACTCGGGGAAAGCCCGACGGCTGTAGTGCTGACCCTCCTGGAACTGGCGCAGCAGGGAGGCGGTGCTCACCAGCACGCAGTCGCTCTCCACCCAGGGGCCGTTGAGCGGCTCCCAGCGCCCGGCACGCATGGCCGCCCGGATGGCGGCGTAGAGGGCGGGCCGCTGCCGCTCCAGCCAGTCGTAGAGGGCCGGGGTGGAGTGACCGAAGTGAAGCTGCGGGAAGCGCTCCATCAAGGCCAGGGTGGAGCGAAAGGTGCGCTCCGCCGCCTGCCAGGTGTCGGCGACGGGCCACAGCCAGGCCAGATCGAGATGGGCGTGGCCGAGCACATGCACGCGGGCGGACTCCGGGGGCCGATCCCGCCCGCCCCGCAGAGTCCGCAGGGCCTCCCGGGTCGGGGCGAGGAGATCGAGGGGATCGGCGGGATCGAGGGGCTCGAGCTCGATGCGGCTGTAGAGCAGCGCGCCGTCATCGTGCAGGGGGCTGCGCAGCCGCAGCTCCAGCTCCAACGCCTCCCCGGCCCACCAGCGCGCCGGCAGGGCCCAGCGGCAGGCGGTGTCGAACAGGTCGCCGGCCAGCACCGGCTCGCCATCCACCCGCAACTCGGCCGCATCCGCCCACCAGCGCATCGCCAACCGGGCCTGCGCCCGGGACGGGCCGAGCGACCGCCACGGTTCGGGACAGACGCTGCGCAGCCGCAGGATCCGCTCACTGCCCCCCCGCGGCCAGACGATCAGACCCCGGGCCGCCCAGTCCGGCCGGTGGCGCGGTGCCCAGGGATCCTGCAGAGCCGGGATTCCCCCGGCGAGTCCGTCAGCGCGCCAAAGGCACTGGAGGTCGAAAGGGTGCCGATCCATGACTGCCGCCCGGGGAACGTGAATGAAACGTTTCAATCCGGCCCGGAAGCGACGGCCGGAGCCGCTTCCCATCCTGGGTGGTCAACGGCGACCCATAGGATGTTGCCGCCCTCCCGCCGGTCTCTGGATCCACCGGCACCTTTCAGGCACCCCGAAGCCCCCGCGCTCCGGACCCCGACGGTGACCCTTCCGGGCCCGTCCCTCCCCAGACATCTGCCGGACCCACCATGCTCGCCCTCAAGATCTCGGTTTACTCGGTCGTTTTCTTCTTCATCGGGATCTTCGTGTTCGGCTTCCTGGCCAGCGACCCGAGCCGCACCCCCAGCCGCAAAGACCTGGAGGAGTGAGCCGCCCGCCGCGGCGGCCACCCTTCCCGTTTGGCTTGATGTCGCGTGGCAGGATCGCCCGCACTTCTGAGCGAGCCTCGCCCCTGTGGTGCTCTCCCCCCCGTCCGCACGATGGGCCTGCACCCTGGGCGCCGTGATCCTGGGCCTGACACCGTCGACGGCGGTGTTGGCCCTGCCGATCCCGCCAGCGGCCAAGCCCGCCGCCGCTGATCCGTCGGCAACCGCCCCACTCCTCCCCGGCCCTCCCCCGACGGGCGATCAGCTGCCGCCCCTGGAGCTGGCCATCAGCGCCAACCGCCAGGGTTACGACAGCCAACTGGGTCGGTACGTGGCCACCGGCCATGTGGCCGCCACCGTGGCCGGCGGAAGGCTTCTGGCCGACCGAGTGGAGTTCGACACCGCCTCCCGCACCCTCTTCGCAAGCGGCAGCGTGCGCTTCCAGCGCGGCCAGCAGTTCCTGCAGGCCAGCAAGCTGCGCTTCAGCCTGCTGGAGGGCGTCGGGGAACTGGAAGACGTCTACGGCGTTCTCGATCTGGATGGCAGCCAACAGGATCTCGACCTGAGCCAGATGCCGTCGGCACCGCTGCCGCCGCCGGAGCCGCTGAGCTGCCCGGCGCCGCTGCCGGAAATACCCCAGTGGCACCCCTACCCCTGGGCGGTGACCGGCTGGGCAGGCCAGATGTTCGCCGCCAATTTCGGCGACACCTTCTATTTCAAAGGCAGGTTTCGCCCGGAATACCTGACGGGTCTGGGCCTGCAGCGGCGCCTGCTCGACGGCGGACCGTTCGCCATTGAGTTCGATGCCAACCTGCTGGGCCACCGCGCCGCCCGCCAGGCGGGGGGGGAGTTCAACCAACGGGTTCCGTTTGCCGACACCCCCAGCCAGACCTTCGGGGACATCACCGCCGGCCTGGGCCTGCGGGTGTGGCTGCAGCCGTGGCTGAGCGTGTACTTCGTCGAAGGGGTCAGTCTGCTCACCGATGCGAGCAATTACGAAAGCACCTTCCGGGAGAACTACGCCACCTTCCTCAACTACCTGGCTTTTGAGGTGGAAGGCTTGGTCTCGCCCCAGTGGTCGGTTGTCGGACGCATCCATCACCGTTCCGGCGCCTATGGCGTGTACAGCGGGGTGAGCGAGGGGAGCAACGCCTACCTGCTGGGCCTGCGCTACCGCTTCGGCGAAAGCCCGCAGGCCCGGAGCACGCTGCAGCTGCCGCCCCCCCAGGGCTGCCTGGACGCGCCCCCCCCGGGGAGCCGTGAGCAGGCTGCGGGACTATCGCAGCAGCTCGAGGTGGTGACGATGGGCCCGGGTCGCTCCGGTGCCACCGGTGCGGCTCCGGCCTCGCCGAGCCCCTCCGCCGGGGTCCCCCGCCCCGAAAGCGCGCCGCCCCGAGGCAGCGTCTGGAGCCGGGCCCGCGACCAGGAGAGGGCGCGCCAGGAAGCGATCGAGAAGCTCGACCAGCGCGTCAGTGCCGTCCAGTTCCAGCAGAGCCTCTCGGCGGAGCGGCGCCGCGGCTTCCCCAGTCAGCTCAACACCACCGACGCCACCAATCAGTTCGGCCAGCTGCGCCCCGCGCAGCTTCAGAGCCTCGACACCAAGAGCAACCGACAGTTGGTGAAAGGAACGATCAGCCGCTGGCGGCTGCAGGCGGGGCGGCTGCGCTTCACCCCCACCACCTTCAGCGGCGACCGGGTGGCCTTCACCAACGATCCGTTCACCCCGGCCCAGGCCTGGATGGACTCGGAGAATGTGGTCGGCACGCTGCAGGCCAACGGCGACACCGTGATCCGGGCTGAGCGCAACACACTATTGCTGGAGGACCGGCTGCCGATTCCGGTGACGCGCACCACCCGCATCAAGAAGCAGGAGGAGGTGGAGAACCGCTGGGTGCTGGGGTACGACAAGGACGATCGCGACGGCTACTTTTTGGGCCGCAACATCGATGCGCGCATCGGCCAGCGTGGCCGGCTGACGCTGCAGCCTCAATTCATGGCCCAGCGGGCGATCAACGGGGAAACGAACAGCTACCCCTTGCCCGGCGAGCCCCAGGGGTCCGCCACCGTGTCCCAGCCGGCGAAGACCAGCGACCTGTTCGGCCTGGAGGCCATCCTCGAGCAGCCGATCGGCAGCGCCAATCTGCTGGCAAACCTCGACATCTCCACCTTCAACCCCGACAACATCGCCGATGGCACCCGCAGCTTCGGCAATCTGAAGGTTCCGGTGACACTTCCAATTGTTGGGGAGAGCACCGCCCGACTGTTTGGCGCCTATCGCTTCCGCACCTGGAACGGGACACTGGGGGAGGAGACCGTCTACGCAGCGGCCGGCCTGTCGCTGGAGGACACCGGCGAGCTGCCGCAGTGGGGTCGTTTGTCCAGCAACTACTTCTGGCGCACCGGGTTCGGCAACTTCAAAGCCAACGTCTTCGACAGCCGCGACGTGGCGGCGCTCTGGCGCTACAACGCCATTGGTTCGCTCAACCTCGCCCTGCCGCTCTGGACTGGCAAAGCGGCGCCTTCGACGCCCGGTCAAGCGCTCGCAAACAGCGCCGTGCCGATCGTGCCAGGACTGAATCTCAACGCCAATGTTCTCGGCACGGTGGCCTACTTCGGCGATGGCACCAACCAGAACACGATCAGCCTCAGCGGCGGGCCCACACTCACCTTGGGACACTTCATCAAACCGTTCCTCGACTACACGCAAATCACGGTCACAGGGGGGGGCACACTTCGCCAGGGCCTGAGCCCCCTCGCCTTCGATCGGGCCGTCGACCTGAGCACCATCGGCATCGGCCTCACCCAGCAATTGGTGGGCCCCCTGCTGTTCAACGGCGGCATCGGCTTCAACATCGACCCCAACTCTGGCGCCTATGGAGGCGTAGTCGGTTCCTACGTGGAGCTGCGCTGGCAGCGCCGCGCCTATGAAATCGGCATTTTTTACAGCCCTTACGACGGACTGGGAGGGGTTCGTGTGAAGCTGAACGACTTCAACTTCCAAGGCCCTGGCAGACCTTTCGTGCCCTACAACCCGGCCCAGATGCCACTGCAGAGACCGTTCTAAACGGCGAGAAGGGTGCGCCTGACTCCGGGGATTCAGGCTCTCGACCGTAGGGAATGGACAGTTCCCCATGCGGAGGCTGGCACGCTTGTTCTGCACGCAGAAAGCCCAGTACTTGGCTCTGGCGCTGGGCCGATGATCACCTTGGATCGCAGACTGCATAAAATTGCCAAGCCGTGGCTCGACAAAATGTCTACCATCGACCAAAGTCCTCACTCCGAACGAAGCATGTCCACCACAAAAGCCAAACCGGCAAAGCCATTGTGGTGGGCTACCGCAACCGTGATTGCAGTGTCATTTTTCGCCATGGGATGGATCGGGTGGCCAGGCTTGCACTGGGACTCAGTCTATTTTACTGCGCCGATTCTTAACGTAGCCAACGGACTTGGGTGGCAGTTCAACCCCTACAGCTTCGGAGAGAGTGACGCTATTTTACTATACACGCGTGACCATTACTTCAATAGCCATGACATGCTAAATGTGCTAATTTTTGGTTAGGCACTCTCTGTCGAGACCTACGACATACTTTTTCGTTGGCATGGCGTTCTCAATGTCCTTTCCTTTCTCAGCTACGCGATTCTATTTCGACGTGCACTGGCCTCCCATCGAGGCGTCGCGGGCCCCCTGAGCTTGTTGTTTGCTCTGAGGACCGCGCTGATCAGCCTCAATGTCCAGGGGCGCCCCGAGCAACTGATTCCGCTCGTGCTTGCTGCTCCTGTGGGATGCCTGGTCTATCGAGCGCCAAGGAAGGTGTGCTTGATTGCCAGTGCCGTGGCGACAGGGATCATTCTCACGGCTTCACCACTGCCGGGATTGTTGAGCGGAGCAGTTTTTATTATTGCCCTGGCTATCCATGAAGGTGACTTATGCTGGCGGCACTGGCTACGCGTCTGCGTCTTTGTGGTTATCGCCATCGCCGTGAGCGCCCTGATTATTAACGTATTCTCTCCCTTTAGCTTTCTAGAATGGATCCGCCAGCTAACAACCAGACAAGAGAACACCATGGACATGATGACCTATTTGCTAAGTCCACGCTCAGCCAGGGGCTTCACCTCATATTCGCCTCTTTGGAATATAGCTGCAATTGCCTTGCTAAGCCTGACATCGTTAATTCTTTCCCTAAAAAGACACCTCCTCACACTCGCCTTGGTGTGGCTTGTATTTGCCATGGTCATCCCCAAAACCAATGACCAAGGCTACACGGTCTTCTTTCCAGCCCTGTTTCTTCTGATACATGAAGCACGTCAAATCTCCCTGCCGGCCATGCCACAGCAGCTCAATGCATGGCTTCAACGATCTTGTGCGATGCTGGCAATTTCGGCAGGAGTATTCTATGCGGTCGGATATACAAGAATCCTACAACGAGGCATCGCCTACACTCTGGACGGCATGACTCTTCCCCAAGCCAGGCAAAAACTTGAACTGCGACTACGACAAGAAAGCCGTTCAGGGAAAGCGACAATTGGATACCCAACCTACACCAATCCCTCCTTTGTAGCTTTTGCAGAACCAGGGATCCTTTCTCTGATTGGCACAACCACACCCAGCATGCAGCCAACCGCCTCCGAACACCCTTTAGAGACCTCTGCCAAAAACAACGGAGTCCAGATTGAGTACTATATCTTTCCCCAGGGAACAGCACAGCCTGGCAGCATGCCCGCGTCCGAGATCTACCTCGGCAGGCAACGCTACAAACTCATCGACAACCATCGCATCATCGAGAAAACTGGTACTTCATCCGCCCTCTTATCGAAAGTATTCTGGCCCTACTCTCAAGGCTATCACTACGCCCTTTACCAAAGGACACGTTCATGAGCGTTAGGACCAGCAGCCCCCCATCGCCTGTGGCGTCTGAACAGGGCGTGAGCAAGCCCAACACCCTCGGTCCCTGGAACCCGAAGCAGAAGCTGCTGCCGTCCACGCCACTGGGGTGGCTTCGTGCAAATCATCTTGTGTTCAGCTGCTCAACATCCAAGGCCCTGGCAGACGTTTCGTGCGTTGCAACCCGGCCCAGATGCCCTTGCGGAGAGGGTTCTAAACAGCGAAAAAGGCCGCGCCTGCCTCCGAGGCCTCAGGATCTCGACCATAGGGCAGGGGTTCATGCCTTATGCTTACAAGTCTGCAGCACAAAACAGTTCTTCTTCCGTCCCCTAGCCCAGGGACGATCCCCCACACCATGGAATTCTTATTGCACTCGTCGCGCCAAATTGTCCAGGGCATTCGCCACAACAACAAAACCAAGATTGTCATCGTAGTAACTCTTTTATTTCTACTGACTAGCAGTTTTTTGCTGGCCTGGCCCTGTCGAAGCCCGGATACATTTATCGGCCACGCGGATGAAGCAAATCTGGCAAACTTAGCCCAGAACATAGCCAACGGCAAAGGTGCGGTCGTCGATACGGCATGGCTTTACACCAATGGCGGAATTCCAGGTGAAAAGCTGCCGCAACCTGAGCCTTACTGGTCCGTCTATGCGGCTGCGCTGGTGGCACCATTTTTCCGCCTTTTCGGCGAGACACGCTTGAGCCTGATCCTCGTACCGTTGATTCTGCGGGCAGTGATCACCTTTGTGTGTGTAGCCGTTGTTTACAGCATTGACCGTCGCAGGATCACACCTGCCCTTTCGATTGGGGCCATTCTTTGCTTCAGCCCAATTCTTAATGGCAGCATAAACGGACTCAGTGACATCTACCTCGCCACAGCGACGCTTGTTTCGATTGTATTGATGGCGGTGGGCATCGTCCAGCGCTCATCGGCCATTCTCTTCTACGCGGGTGCGATGGCCGGGTTTGGCGTGGGCCTAAAGCCGTCTGGCGTTATTGCCTTCTTTGCATTTCCCTTCCTCGTACTTGCCGTCAGCAAACTATTTGCACCGGAGAAGCGCATCCGTTCCAGCCTATTGTACCTGGCGGGCGGTCTTATTGGAGTAAGCGTTTATTTTAGTTATAATATGATGAACTTTGGCAGCCTTGCCGCACCTGGCTACAAGATCGTCGATCAAGAAGCAACCACTATCTTCCGCTCCTTATACAAGGCCGACATGGCGGGGCGGAGCACAATGAACGATGGCAAGCCAATAGAAATCGCTGGAGCCAGCATGAAAGATATGGACTTCATTCTTTTCGCACAACACAATCCCGAAGCTTCCGTCGCAAGTCTGCCGCCTCAGGTCAAAGATCCACAGGAGAAATTGAAGCGCCCCTTTCACAATCTCTCCACATTCCTCAGCAGTGCCTCACAAGGAAAACTCCTTCCCTTGTGGTTATTTCCTTTTATCGCAGCAGGCATCTTCGCCCTCGGCTGCAATCTCCGTAAGCGAGGATGGCATCACCAGTCGCAAAGCGAGTGGCTGCTTCTAATCTCCCTGACTATACTTGTCGGGGGCCTAGCACTGGCATTACGAATTTATTTTGCGCCAAGATACTGGCTGCCATGCATGCCCATCCTACTGATTCTAGCGTTTTATGGCCTCAAAAAGACAACAATCAACCCCACGTTTTACTCCCTTGCTCTACTGCTTTTGACTGTGCCCTGGAGCGGCGATTGGTTTCGCCATTACAAAAAGTACGAATGCCAAGCCCAAACCCCAGCCTACCGAAAGCTAGCCGCGATGGTCCCCCAGGAGGCGATCGTCATGACCACAAATCCTTGGCAGCTCTCTTTTCACACAAGGCGTCGATCTGTTGTTACTCCTTACACAACAGATCAGCGAATCATCCGCCAATTAGCGGAAAGGTATGGAGTAAGCTATCTCGCCGTAGTGAAAAGCGACACTTCGCAGGAATACCCTCGCTTCCGCCGCCTTTTGGATCAAGACAAATTACCACTCTTCAATCGCATTTACGATGATAAAGACCTCTCTCTCTACACGTTGAGTCTAAAGCCAGAATAAAGACCGAAGGGAACGAATAGACATTTGCAGAAAATGCACCATGAAGGCAAGATAGTCAACCTGCAGAATAGCAAGGCAATCGTCAGTCCCTTTAGTTGGGCAGGCAAAATGCCCAGCAATGGAGCAAGTAAATGCGGGAATAGACCATGTTGAGAGGGAATATCAATGTGAATCGTGCGACCAGCCTTGTCCTGGGCAAGAGAGGAAGCGATCACATCAAGATCGACCACCAGATGTAGTCGCCATCCATATGAAAGTAATCAAAAATGGGAAAGCCATTCTACTGGTCATCAACAAGGCCCACCAACAGCTGCACACAGAACCTCGCCTGACTTTTCAGACCACCGAGGAGCGGCACGTGAACTAGTAGTGACACCTCGAACTATACTCCAGATCTGCTATTAAACTTGGTATCCATGACGGGGCACTCTGGCCAGTCATCACTTGTCATGGTCTGCTGAAAACGATTCCATACTACGACGGCGGCGTGCGTCGTCTTCGCAGCTCCCTTAAATTGCCAAAAAAATGATTACGGCTATGCTGACTTTTCCCTAACCCCATTCTTACTGCTGTGCGATGTTGACTCTACTTGTATGCATCGAAGCCATTTAGTTCACCACTAAGATAGCGCCTTTCCTCCCGGTAGTTGCTATTCTTGCTACAATCGCAGCTTCGCCTACAGCCGAGGAGGCATGATGCTGTAGCAAGCCAAGCCATTGCCTGAACGGAGACCAGGGACTCACAAGGCACAAATTCCGGCCGCAATAGGCTATTCAGTCTACTCCAATCCCTGCTTGGCTATTTGCAGCTTGCCAAGCATGACTCCCCCGTAAATTCCAGCTGAAGTTTTATTTAACTCCGCAAGAACTTGCCGAACACTCAGGAAAAGCTGTAGCCGAAAGCTGTCCAATAAAAAGGCTTGGCGCATGCTGAATATTAATGCATGAAGGGAGTCCCGAATGCAGCCCGCCGAATCCTTGCAGAACTTACTGACCAGACTCGCAAGGCTGCCATCATGCCCTATATAATCGGGCATAGATGCATTCTCCCAAGTCATCCGCAACTCTTTTCAATATCTTTTCGAGAGCCTGCGAGCCCCGTTCAGAGAACTTGGGCTGACTCAGTATGGTTTGAGGAAAAGCGAAGCAGCTCCCCACATCCACTATTGGGCAGCGTGAAGCCCGAGGCTAGGGCTACACCAACAGAGAAGGCCCATCTTCATCCCTGGGTAAAGAGAGCGAGTTTGCCCGGTAAACGCCGATCCAAGCGGGGAAGTACTGGATCACACGCTTGCAACAGTCTGGCCTCCGTCGAACCTAGGAGAGCTAAATCATCACGGCACAAATGCCAATCAAACCGTCACTATATCGAACGGAGCTGCCTGCCAGCAGGAGCCAGGGCGGAACGCGACCGGCGAAGCGTTGTGTTAAATTAACACTACAACGACCTTGCCTGCATGAAAGCTGTCATCCTCGCCGGCGGACTCGGTACGCGCATTTCCGAGGAGACGAGCACTCGGCCAAAACCAATGATCGAAGTGGGCGGCAAGCCCATCCTCTGGCATATCTTAAAGATCTACAGCCATTTCGGCATCCATGATTTCATTATCTGCTGTGGCTACAAAGGCTATGTGATCAAGGAATATTTTGCTAATTACTTCCTGCATACCAGTGATGTCACTTTCGACATGAGCAGCAACAGCATGGAAGTGCACAGCCGCAAGGCTGAGCCCTGGCGCGTCACGCTCGTGGACACCGGCGAATCCACACTCACCGGAGGAAGGCTCAGGCGTGTGCGCGAGCACATCGGCAATGAAACCTTCTGTTTCACCTACGGCGACGGCGTCGCCGATATCGATATCGGCGCACTCCTCGATTTCCATGCCCGCGAGGGACGGCGGGCCACCCTCACCGCGGTACAGCCACCCGGTCGATTCGGGTCCCTCGCCTTCGAGAGAGGTCGGGTTCTCTCCTTTGAGGAAAAGCCGCAGGGGGACGGCAGCTGGATCAACGGCGGTTTTTTCGTGCTGCATCCCTCCGTGATCGACCTGGTCGACGATGACCTTTGCACCTGGGAGCAACAGCCCCTTCAGACCCTGGCAGAAACCGGCGAGCTCTCCGCTTACCACCACCAGGGCTTCTGGCATCCGATGGACACCCTCCGGGACAAGAACCTCCTGGAAGACCTTTGGCAAAAGGGCAAGGCTCCCTGGAAGTTCTGGAGCTGATCCCCGTGTCCCCCTTCCCTGATCCATCGTTCTGGAGCGGCCGACGCGTGCTGCTCACCGGCCACACCGGCTTCAAGGGCAGCTGGCTGGCGCTCTGGCTGCTGGAGCTTGGCGCCAAGGTCACCGGACTGGCTCTGCCGCCTGACACCGAACCCAGCCTGTTCTCCCAGCTGGAGATCCAAAGGCGCCTTGACCACCACATCGGCGACATCCGCGATGCCGCAGCCTTAACCGAACTGGTGGCCCTGACGCGGCCGCAGGTGGTGCTCCACCTCGCCGCCCAGCCCCTGGTCCGTCGCAGCTACGACGAACCCGTGGCCACATGGCAGGCCAACGTGATGGGCACGATCCACCTGCTGGAGGCCCTGCGCCGCCTGGAGCAGCCCTGCACGGCGGTGCTGATCACCACCGACAAGGTGTATCGCAACAACGAGTGGCTCTACGGCTATCGCGAAAACGATCCGCTCGGCGGGCACGACCCCTACAGCAGCAGCAAGGCCGCCGCTGAAATCGCCATCGCCAGCTGGCGCTCCAGCTTCTGCGGCCCACTCCCCCACCAAACACCCCATCTCCGCATCGCCAGCGCCCGCGCCGGCAACGTGATCGGTGGCGGCGACTGGGCCGCAGACCGAATCGTTCCTGATGCGATGCGGGCGCTGGGGCGGGGAGAGCCGATCGGCGTGCGCAATCCGGCGGCCACACGCCCCTGGCAGCACGTGCTGGAGCCGCTGAGCGGCTACCTCCTGCTGGCCGAGCGTCTCACGGTGGATGGGGCCCTGGCTGGAGCATTCAACTTCGGCCCCCAGCTGGAGGCCAATCGCAGTGTGCGCGAGCTTGTGGATGAGGTCCTGACCCACTGGCCAGGCTGCTGGCTCGACCAGAGTGACCCCGGCGCGCCCCACGAGGCCAGCCTGCTCAACCTGGTCATCGACAAAGCCCACCACCAGCTGGGATGGGCACCGCGGTGGGATTTCTCCAGCACCGTGGAGCGCACAGTCAACTGGTACCTAAGGCTGCAGCAGGGGCAGGGGACGGCGCTTGAATGCTGCTTATCTGATCTGTCTATCTACCTCACAGCCCTCTCCGCGTGACATCGCTCCCTGATCTCAAGGCCCAGATTCTGAGCCTCACCCGCGACTACGCGCGCCAGGCCCATGCGCCTTATCGGCCTGCGGCGGATGCCGCCCGTACGCCCTGGCAGGAGGGCAGCCCGATCCCTTATGCCGGGCGCGTCTTCACCGAAGACGAGGTGGAGGCGGCGGTGTCCGCCACCCTGGATTTCTGGCTCACCCTCGGTTCCGAGGGCGCGGCCATGGAGAGCGAGCTGGCGGCCTTCATGGGAGTACGCCACAGCCTGCTGGTGAACTCCGGTTCCTCCGCCAATCTGGTGGCGATCTCGGCCCTCACCTCCGCCAAGCTGCCCGAGGCCCGGAGGCTCAAGCCGGGCGATGAGGTGATCACCGTGGCGGCAGGTTTCCCCACCACGGTGGCGCCGATCGTGCAGGTGGGTGCGGTGCCGGTTTTCATCGACGCCGATCCAATCACCGGCAACGCAAGGTGTGAGCAGCTCGAGGCGGCCTACTGCCCCGGCAAGACCAAGGCCGTGATGATGGCCCACGCCCTGGGCAACCCCTTTGATCTGGCCGCCACCCTGGCTTTCTGCCGGAAGCACGGTCTCTGGCTGGTGGAAGACAACTGCGACGCCCTGGGCTGCAGCTATTCGATGCCGCGTGAGCTGGCTGAGAGCCTTGGCTTCACGGACAACAGCCCTGGCCTGGATGAAGGGCCAGAGCGGGTGGTGCGCTGGACCGGCACCTGGGGCGACATCAGCACCCAGAGCTTCTACCCACCCCATCACCTCACCATGGGCGAGGGCGGGGCTGTGAACATCGTGCGCGATCAAAAGCTCAAGGTGATCGCCGAGAGCTTCCGCGACTGGGGCCGCGACTGCTGGTGCCCCAGCGGCATCGACAACACCTGCAACAAGCGCTTCGGCTGGCAGCTCGGCGAACTGCCCGAGGGGTACGACCACAAGTACACCTACAGCCACCTGGGCTTCAACCTCAAGCCCCTCGATCCCCAGGCCGCCATCGGCCGGGTGCAGCTACGTCGTTTGCCGGAGTTCATCGAGGCCCGCAAGCGCAACTGGGAGACGCTGCGCCGCGGGCTGGCCGCACATGAAGATGTGCTGGAGTTCGCCCTCCCAACTCATGCCACCGCTTGGGATGCCGAGCAGGGCTTCTCCTGGGATAGCACTGGCTGCCGCACAGATTGTTCCTGGTTCGGTTTCAAGATCGCTGTGAAGCCTGGGGCCCCCTTCAGCCGAACCGATCTGGCCCGCGAACTCGACCGCAACCAGATTGGCAACCGCATGCTTTTCGGCGGCAATCTGCTACGACAGCCCGCGTTTGTTCAACTCCGGCAGGACCGGCCGGAAGCCTTGCGAGTTGCTGGCGAAATAGTTGGATCTGATGAAATAATGAATACCACTCTCTTCCTCGGCACATTCCCAGGCCTGACACAGGCTCAGCTTACCTACGAAGCGCAATTTATTTGCGCTTTTGTCAAGTCATTCACGACGCTGTCATGAAACGAGTAGCCATCCTGGGCTCAGGAAATATTGGTTGTGACCTTCTGGTTAAGTGCCAGGAAACAGAGGGAATTAAAGTCGTTTCATTTGCGGGTCGACATGCACATTCCAAGGGACTCGAGTTTGCCGCCAAACGGGGAGCGAACACAACAGATCGAAGCATCGAAGGGGTCCTTGAATCGACAGAATTGCCAGACATTCTCATTGACTGTACCAGTGCATCTCATCATTTGCATAACTACCATCTTTGCCGCAGCCATGGAATACGTGTCATCGACATGACTCCTGCCAAACTTGGCTTAGCATGCTGCCCAGTTGTCAACCTCGAAAGCTGCCTCGAAGCGGATAACATCAACATGATCTCTTGTGGCGGCCAAGCCTCCATCCCGATCTGCTACGCGATTAAGCTGGCAAATCCCAACATCCGATACATTGAAGTTGTCTCCACCATATCCTCTGCCTCCGCAGGTCCGGGCACCCGCAAGAATATCTCCGAATACATCACTTCTACGCAGAACGCAATTAACGCCATGCTTGGCATTGAGACCGTGAAGGTAATTATCAATATCACACCTGCAATCCCCCCCATTCACATGAAAACCACAGTCCTTGTCAACCCCGAAGAAATTGCAGATCAAGATGTGACGAAACAGGAGATCGAGAGAATAGCTTCTATGGCTCGCGAGTATTCGCCAGGATACTTCACATCGGTAGAGCTCAAAAGGCTAGGTTCCAAGATGATGTGCCAAGTCCAGGTCACTGGAAGCGGCCACTACCTGCCTGCTTATGCAGGCAATCTTGACATCATCAACTGTGCCGCCTTGAAGGTTATTCGCAAGCTATGATCACTCCAATTCTCTACGATGTCACTCTCCGTGATGGCTCTCACGCAAATCAGCACAGCTTCACATCGGACTTTTGCTCTACTTACATTGACTCTGCCTATGCCGCTGGACTGCGTTTAATCGAGGTTGGTCATGGCAACGGCCTGGGAGGAAGCAGCCTCCATATTGGCAGACTAAAAGACGAGAACCTATGGTCGACAGTTGCGCAAAAGACAGCTCAGTACAATGATCTGCGCATTGGTGCACACGTCATTCCTGGTCTTGCAACCTTTGACGATATACAACTTGCGATAAGCTCAGGTGTCGGCATTTTCCGCATCGCTTGCCATTGCACCGAGGCAGACACAACTGAGACCTATATCGAATATGCTGCCAATCGTGATCAAGAAGTCTGGGGGCTGTTGATGATGGCCCACATGATCAACCCTGATCACCTCGCCCGAGAAGCCAAGAAACTGGAAAGCTATGGGGCAACACGGATCGTATTTCTTGATTCGGCAGGTGCATTGACACCAAAAAGAGTTCAACATATCACACAAGAAATACGTGCTGTTGTGGACATACCACTAGGTTTTCACGCCCACAACAATTTGCACGCCGCTATCGCCAACTCCCTCGCTGCTATCGAAGCGGGCTGTACATCTATAGATGCTTGTGCCAGGGGCTACGGAGCCGGGGCTGGCAACCTCTCACTTGAAGCATTCGTGGCTCTCCTCGAGAAAGATGAGCAACGCACAGGGCTTGATGTACGGAAACTTACCGATTTGGCATGTCTGATCGAAACTACCTACCCCACCAGTCTCCCGAAGGTTGACAGTCTATCGACTGCGACAGGTTTCTATGGTGTATTCTCTGGTTTTAAGCCAAA
This sequence comes from Cyanobium sp., assembly GCA_044351065.1. Classification (GTDB taxonomy): domain Bacteria; phylum Cyanobacteriota; class Cyanobacteriia; order PCC-6307; family Cyanobiaceae; genus Cyanobium. The sequence goes on along the minus strand of JBILGK010000019.1, from coordinate 16,920 downwards.
GATCCTTGAGGCGGCAGAAGCTTATCAAGTCAGCACTATGGATATCATTGCCGAACTTGGAGCGGCACAGGTCATTGCTGGACAAGAAGACCAGATTATCGCCACCGCATCTCAGCTTGCCAAGCAAGCAACGAATTCATGAGCATCCACATACACCTGCTTGGGGGATCAGGGCGGATTGGCACTGCCCTAACTCAGTCACTAATCTCCGACCCCATCGGGGGTCTTGATACAATACAAATCTATTGCGACTCAACAAAAGCAGCGGGGTTTTCTGCTGGGCAAGCCATTTCCCCCAAGATTACCGCCAGTGGCTACTCAAGCTTTTGCCTGTCTTCCTTCAAAGATCAGGAGAAGATGAGCCAACACGATAGCCACATTGTCTTTAATTTACGAGGTGTAAACAGCAAGCAACATTGGCTAAATCAGCCCTTAGATGCCTTAGAGGTGCAATCTCAGGCCTGCAAGTGCTTACTCGATTCTGATATGTGGATGTATCCTGGCGTAAGCATTGTTCACCTCAGCTCCCAATTATGTGATCTCATTGAAAGCCCCTTATCGTTAGAGAAAATATGCGAAGGCCAAGAAAGCTATCGTCGCCCCTACATGGTCAGCCGGCTCCATCAAGAGGCAGTCCTATCTGCCTATGCTTTTGAGCATTGCATCCCAACATTAATACTGCGCTTGCCCGCTGTATATGGCTTTTCCGATGACGTCAAAAGCCCTTGGGTCTTGAACTCCTTGTGCAAGCTGCGACTCAGAGGCGAAGACGTTGTGCCGCGCCACCCCGAACGGGTGATCTATCTCACCCATCGCCAGCCCTTGATTAATTATCTAAGATCACTAATTGTCTCTACGCAAATGGCAAGAGATTTGCGCACAGTCCGTTACCTACGCCCTCCCATGCTCCAAATGACGGTCAAGAATCTTGCAGACTTGGTTCAAGCCTTAGAGCATCCAACTGATATACTGTCTCATGATTTCATCACGATCACAGGGGACGGGAACATCCACGAAGAGGAGAAGAATCATCATCTCCAACTGCTACAGTCATCCATAGCAAGCTTGCTCAACCGTCATGGCTAACATCAAGGTTTCAGATGCCATTGCCGATTTACTGGCTGGCCAGGGTATTACCCACGTCTTTGGGATCATTGGATCGGCAAATGCCCATCTTTTTGATTCAGTTTATCGCCACCCTGGCTTATCGCTCATCTGTCTGCATCACGAGCAGGCCTGTGTAATGGCAGCCCACGGTTACTACATGCAATCTGGCAATATGGCGGCCGTTCTGGTTACAGCTGGAGCTGGAACCACTAATGCACTCACTGGAGTCGTCGGCGCCTGGGCAGATGGCGTGCCAGTTCTCATTCTAAGTGGCCAAGAAGCAACCAAGCAATTTAAGCTAAACAATCTATCTCGCATGATTGGGATTCAAGGAGTATACTCCGAGTCCATATTCAGTTCATGCACGAAAAGTGTGGTTACTTGCCAAGAACCGGAACAAGTCCTCTGTGAGGTCAGCAATGCTCTTGTCAACTCCAGAAGTTCTCGCCCTGGGCCCTGCATTGTGGACATCCCTATTGATCTACAATCAGTGATGTTGCCTGATGACAGTACTCATGATTTGATTGGAACCTCACTCAAGCATCATGAAATGCCAATTGCTGGAATCAGTCAAGAACATCTCAATGCTGTCGTAGCCGCTCTCCAGACTGCCAAAGCACCGCTTTTGTGGCTGGGAAATGGACTCCGTCGCTTAGATAGGGAAAGACTTCACGAACTTGTCGCCGCAATCGGCATCCCTTATCTTACTTCTTGGACCGCTACTGACTTATTTGATCCTGTCGGCCATTTGCATGTTGGCCATGCTGGCACCTACGGGGGAAGGGCAGGCAATTTGATCTTGCAATCGTGTGACGTTTTAGTCACTCTGGGTACAAGACTGGCTATCCCCCAAAAAGGCTACGTTGACGATGAACTCGCTCGCAGAGCAAAGGTTTTTGTTGTTGATTGTGACCCACTTGAACTGGATAAGCTTGGCCCTCGTTTCTCTAACAAGTATTGCGCTGATGCGCCAGAATTTCTTATTCAACTCCATGCTACTCTCCAAGGGTGGTCAACACTTTGCACTCAAGAGTGGCTGCATCATGTCAGCAATGTGCGCGAGTCACTGCCGTTAGTGGAGGCATGCCACGCGAGCGATTCACTGGTAAGCTCATATACTTTTGTCGGCAAGCTTGGCCATGCAGCTGCTGACAATGTAACGTTTGTCACTGATATGGGGACAGCTCTAATCAGTGGCTTCCAAGTTCTGGAGCCATGTCGTGGGCAGAGACTGTTTACAAGCCAGGGACTAGGCGAGATGGGCTATGGCCTTCCAGGTGCAATCGGGGCCTGGTTCGCAGATCCCAGTCGTGATGTTATCTGTCTGAATTGCGATGGAGGGCTAATGATGAATCTTCAAGAGCTTCACTCGGTAATAAGTCATAATATTCCCATGAAGATTGTCATTTTCAATAATGATGGATATCTCATGATTAAGCACACGCAAAATGCAATTGTGGGAGGGCGGCGCGCAGGTACTGATGCCAAAAGCGGCCTCACCTGTCCGAATTACCAGCCGCTGTGCAAAGCTTTCGGTTTCGATTATTTAGCCCTGCGGGAAGAAGCTGAAGCAGATCAAATGATTCAGAATTTCCTCTCCACCAATAAGGCAACTGTGCTAGAGGTATTCATGGATCCCGACCAGTTACTGGTACCGAAACTCTCAGTGAGCATTAGCGAATCGGGGATCTTAGTTTCTCCTCCTCTTGAAGATCTAAGCCCATTGCTACCATTGCAGACTATCCAAGATCTTTTGTTGGTCCCGCTACATAATAGCTCCTTGTCGCTAGACCGTGGCCATGCAGAAGCAAAAGGAGATGCTATTTATTGATTGCTTAGGGGCAGCCCAATCTGCACAACTCGCGCCTCTAGCCTTTGCAAGGCTGAGCCAGCCCAGCAAAGGCACTTTCCTTAGAGTTTTCTATTCTTTCTGGCCATGCAGTCTATAGATCACCTTTTCATAACAGGAGGAACGGGCTTCTTCGGGAGAAGCATCTTGAATAAGATCGCAAAGCTAGAGAGAAGTGGCTTAACAATACCACCCATTACCATTCTCACAAGAAATCCTCACAAGTTTCTTGCACATTATCCCACTTTCAATAATCTTGCCTGGCTTGATTTCTGCCAAGGGGATGTCTGCTTGGCTCATGGCCTGCCTGCTGGCAGACGATACTCTCATATCCTTCATGCGGCTACAGAGTCATCTTTGAATGCACAGCTTAATCCGCTAGAGAGATATACTCAGATTGTAGATGGAACCCGCAATATCCTGGATTTCGCGATTGCGCATCAAGCCAGAAGGTTTTTGTTAACCAGTTCAGGTGCCGTTTATGGTCTCCAGCCCTCTCATCTTCTTTACATGCCCGAGGATTGGTGTGGAAGTCCAGAGCTTTCCAATCCCGACAACGCTTATGGTCTAGGCAAGCGTTCGGCGGAGCATCTTTGTGCTCTCTATAGGCAAGCTCATGATCTGGACTACACTGTTGCTCGCTGCTTTGCATTTGTTGGACCCGACCTACCACAGGATGCACATTATGCAATCGGTAACTTCATCCGAGATGCGCTCCATGCAGATAGTATCACTGTGGTTGGCGATGGCACCCCAATTCGCTCCTACCTTGACCAGTCTGATTTGGCTGATTGGCTATTGACCTTACTAATGGATGGCAATACTGGTGAAGTCTATAATGTAGGATCTGATACCGCTATTAGCATCGCTGATCTCGCATATTTAGTCCGGGATCTTGTCGCTCCAAGTAAGCCAGTACATATTCAAGGGGCCCCACAGACCGGCGCCGATCGCTCTATCTATGTTCCTTCCATACGTAAAGCGAAAGATTTACATGGACTTGCGGTTAAAGTGCCTTTGGCGGATGCCATTATTCGTGCAGCGAAAGGCCGGCATGCTTACACATAGAAACCAACAGTGTGCGTATCATCAATAAACGACTATGAACCGAGAAAGAATTATGTCTAGAGAACCGTTGTTTGACTGGAGTCTTTCCGAATGCCTATTCCAGGCCTTGCGTAGATATAGCGACTCCAAGCAAAGCCAACCAACACGGAGACAACCGTCGTCCCCAGGGTCAATAGGTTTCTATCTAGTGTAGATTTCAACACGGCAACCGTGACAAAGCCAGCGATTGAGACGGGCAAGGCAGAGGCCAGATATCGAGGCAGATTTACATGGTATCCCCTGCTAGGAGGAAAAACTAGTTTCTTGAAAGCCAAAAATCTTACTCCGTGTACTGCCAGCTCGGCAATGACAACAGCTCTTAAAGGCCCCATTGGATAACAGAGCCAGAAAAGGGAGGGGCCAAGAACAGTAAATATGGCCCCAGATAAGCAAAAACGAAAGAAGGATGCCTGCTTGAGCTTTTTCACAGAGCTGATATTCATTGCTAGCTACCCTGAAGATTGGACTCAGCAAGCTTGCGGGCCTGCACGTGCCGAAACCTCACCTTCGGTCGGAATCCGCCCATGCGAAGTGACTCGATCTGTCGTGACAATACCGCAAACATCAGCATCTGCAGAGCGAAACTGATCAGTACCAAGCCCATCAGGGTGGGAACCCCAGCACCGTAGCCGCTTACGCCGGAGAGGACGTTCACGAGCAGAAGAGCACCAACCAGAACGGCGAGGAACAAGCCGCCAAGACCGATCGCCAAAGCAAGTCGGCTGGCTGCCGCGTCGCCCGAGAGAAGCGCACGCAAAGCCTCTGGCCAGTAGCCCCAGCCGCGGTAGGAGGAGACCCCTCGCTGACGTTCGGCTTGCACATAGTCGATCAACTGGGCGGACTGGCTGGCGTTGGCCAGGCACTGACGGAAGTTGAGGTCAGTGTTTTCCCAATAGCGAAGCGCTTCCTCCACAACATCTCGCCGATAGCAGCCAAAACCATGAAATCCTCCCGGCACAAGCTGACGACGCGAGGAATAACCCAGCACTTTGTAATAAGTACGTCTGGCTAATCGCAAAACCGGCCCACCAGCTGAGCGTTTTTTTACAGCCAGAACAGCATCGATTGAGGATTTCTGCAGCAAGGTACGAGTCATGTTGATTGCCAGTTCAGGCGGATCCTGAAGATCCGAGCAGAGCACAACAATCAGATCACAGTTCCGAGCTTGATCCATCGCGTTGACGATTGAGGGCTCCGGCCCATAGTTCGCATGGTTTGCCAGGGGGTGAACCAAGGGATCGCGCTGGCTCAGTTGTTCCAGCACCGCCAAGCTGTCATCGCTGCTGCCGTTGTCGGCTACCACGAAGCGAAACTCCAGCGCCACCTGCTCAGCGAATTCGCGGCGCAGCTCGGCGTGCACCGCCCGGCAGCGCCGGTGCAGCTCCTCCAGGTTCTCGGCCTCATTAAAGGCGCTGCTGACGAAAGCCAGCGTCAGCGGCTCGGGCATCGACACCGATAGGACATCAAAGCCAAACTATCATCCCATGAAGAGGCCCGTAGAATGACATCAGCAAAAATTCCGATGGTTGCCGATGGCAAGCCGCTGCATCCTTCTGATCGCAACTTTGCCTGAGCGCGCGGCATACCTTCGTGAAGCGATCGATTCGGCCTCAAGATGCGCTGGCTTACTGGATGCGGTCTACCAGAGTGTCAATGGTGATTCGGCAGCGTACGCAGCCACAATCTGCGCAGACTATTCAGCGATCAACCAGCTGCCACTCCACATTCTCTGGACCAGCAACCCCATCCGCGCCGTTGAGCATGGTCTATTTATTCTTAAGCAAATTTTTGCCATAATCGCACCAACAGTCACCTTGCTACTGCTTGGAGACGACGACCTACGGGCCCCAAGCGAGAGGCTAGCGGCCTACCTCGATCTGCCGAAAGAAGGCGGCGCACGGATGGTTAGCGTCGGCAGATTTCGGACCTTTACTGGCGATCCCCAGCTTGCGAATGGCGAATGCCACTCCCTGGAGCCCGGCGAGAGCGCGAGTCCGCCAACTTGTCTTGCCCGCCATAACAAAAAGGAGCAGTTACTAACATCAGCGGCATTGTGGTGCCCTTCTCGGCCCATGGCGATGCGCATCTCTTCATGGCACGCTTCGGTTCATCGGGTCGCCGCACCGAACACATCCTCTACTGCCACCGCCGCGTTGAGGCTCTCTACAGCCCAAGGGAGGCCACCGTATTGATCCGGAAGCGTCGGCTGCAAAAGGGTGTGGCCCTCTCCTACAAGTCGTATTTCTATGACGAGCTGGTTTTCAAGCTCTGGGCTGTACCAAGCAGAAGCAGACCAGGCCCCAGGGTAACAGTGGACCCTATGGATTAAGCCTACGACGGTTTGTTTTCTTCCTGCGGGGCTATGTCGATCGCACAGCCCCTGTTCAGGCCTTGGTGAAGGTAAAGCGCTGGTTCGCCCCGCCCTGAGCAGCGGGGCCCTTTCCCTTCACCCCAGCCCCTTCGCCGTGGCCACCACGTTCTCCACCGTGAAGCCGAACTTCTCGAGGCACAGCGGGCCCGGGGCGGAGGCACCGAAGCGGTCGATCGAAACGGTGGCACCATCGAAGCCGGTGTACTTGTGCCAGCCGAAGGAGCCCGAAGCCTCCACCACCACCCGCTTGCGCACCGCGGCGGGCAGCACCGATTCGCGATAGGCGGCGTCCTGTTCTTCAAACAGCTCGACACAGGGCATCGACACCACCCGCACGTTGCGGCCCTCGGCGCGCAGCTGGACAGCCGCTTTGACGCACAGATCGAGCTCCGTGCCGGTGCCGATCAGGATCAGATCCGGGGTGCCGTCACTGTCCTCCAGGACGTAGCCGCCCTTGGCCACGGCACCGGGGCTGGAACCCGCCTGGTTGGCCATCGCCTGACGACTCAGGGCCAGTACCGTGGGCCGCTTGCGATTGGTGACAGCCACCTGGTACGCGCCCATGGTTTCGTTGCCGTCGCCGGGGCGGATCACCAGCAGGTTGGGAATGGCCCGCAGGTTGGCCAGCGTTTCCACCGGCTGGTGGGTGGGGCCGTCTTCGCCCAGGCCGATCGAATCGTGGGTGAGCACGTAGATGCAGCCCAACTCGCTCAAGGCCGAAAGGCGCATCGCACCGATCATGTAGCCCGCAAACACCAGGAAGGTGCCGCCGTAGGGAATCAGGCCGCTGCCGTGGTAGGCGATGCCGTTCATGATCGCCGCCATGGCGTGCTCCCGCACGCCGAAGTGCAGGTAGCGATTGGCTTCGCCGCCCTTCTGAAAGCTCGCTTCCCCCTTGATGTCGGTGAGGTTGGAGTGGGTGAGGTCGGCGGAACCACCGATCAGCTCGGGCAACTTCGGACCGAAGGCATTCAGCGCGTTGTAGGAGTGCTGACGGGTGGCCAGGCCCTTGTCGGCGGGCGTGAACGCCGGCAGGGAGGAATCCCAGCCCTCGGGCAGCTCGCCCCGCAACAGCCGCTCGAATTCGGCCGCTTCGGCCGGGTACTGGTCGCGGTAGGTGGCCAGGGTGGTGTTCCACTCGGCTTCAGCGGTGGCGCCCCGCTGGATCGCCTGGCGCCAGTGCTCGTAGGCCTCGCCGGGCACCTCGAATTCGCCATAGCTCCACTCCAGCGCCTTGCGGGTGAGCTCGGCCTCATCGGCCCCCAGGGCGGCGCCATGCACGCCGGCGGTGTTGGCCTTGTTGGGGGAGCCGTAGCCGATGGTGGTGGTCACCTTGATCAGGCTGGGCTTGTCGGTGACGGCCTTCGCGGCCTCCAGGGCCTTGGCGATCCCCGCCACGTCGGTGTTGCCATCGGCCACGTGCTGCACATGCCAGCCGTAGGCCTCGTAGCGCTTCAGCACATCCTCGGTGAAGGAGACGGCGGTGTTGCCGTCGATGGTGATGTGGTTGTCGTCGTACAGGGCGATCAGCTTGCCCAGGCCCAGGTGACCGGCCAGGGAGGCCGCCTCCGAGGCCACCCCCTCCTGGTTGCAGCCATCGCCCATCAACACATAGGTGTAGTGGTCCACCAATGGGGCGCCGGGGCGGTTGAACTTGGCGGCCAGGTGCGCTTCGGCGATCGCCAGGCCCACGGCGTTGGAGATGCCCTGGCCCAGGGGGCCGGTGGTGACCTCCACGCCCGGGGTTTCAAAGGTTTCCGGGTGGCCCGGGGTGCGGGAGCCCCACTGGCGGAACTGTTTGATGTCGTCCAGGCCGACGCTGTCGTAACCCGTGAGATGCAGCAGGGCGTAGAGCAGCATGCAGCCGTGGCCCGCCGAGAGCACGAAGCGGTCGCGGTTGAACCAGCGAGGGTTCTTCGGGTTGTGCCGCAGCACCTTGTCCCACAGGGCGAAGGCCATGGGCGCGCAGCCCATCGGCAGCCCGGGATGGCCCGAGTTCGACTTGTTGATCGCGTCGACCGCCAGGAAGCGGATGCTGTTGACGCACAGAGTTTCGACCGAGGTGCTGGGGGCGACGACCATGACGGGACCGGGGGTTAGGAACTAAGGGGGTGAGGGGGTGGGGAGCGGGATCAGGTCATGCGGCGGAACGCAAGACAGACGTTGTGACCGCCGAACCCGAAGGAGTTGGAGAGCACGACGTGGACGGCGTGTTCCCGGGCCTGGTTGGGGACCACATCCAGATCACAGGCGGGATCGGGGGTGTGGTAGTTGATCGTAGGCGGTACCAGGTTGTGGCCCATCGCCAGGATGGAGGCGACCGCCTCGATGCCACCGCTGCCGCCGAGCAGATGGCCGGTCATCGACTTGGTGGAGCTCACCGGGGTGCGCCGGGCGTGCTCGCCGAGGACGGCCTTGATGGCGGCCGCCTCGTTGCTGTCGTTGGCCTGGGTGCTTGTGCCGTGGGCGTTGATGTAATCGACGTCCTCCGGCTCCAGGCGGGCGTCCGCCAGGGCCAGCCGCATCGCCTCCGCCCCTCCCACCCCGCCCGGCGAAGGGGCGGTGATGTGGTGGGCGTCGCAGGTGGTGCCATAGCCCACCACCTCCGCCAGGATCCTCGCGCCGCGCCCTTGGGCATGCTCCAGCGCCTCAAGCACCAGCACCCCTGCCCCCTCGCCGATCACGAAACCATTGCGCTCCAGGTCGAAGGGGCGGCTGGCGGTGGCGGGGTCATCGTTGCGAAACGACAGGGCCTTGGCGCTGGCGAAGCCAGCCACCCCCAGCGGGGTGATCGCCGATTCGGCACCCCCGCACACCATCGCGTCGGCCAGACCCAGCTGGATCGTGCGGAAGGCGTCGCCGATGGCGTTGGAGCCGGCCGCACAGGCGGTGGCCACGGCACTGCTGGGCCCCCGCGCGCCAAGGGCGATCGCCGCCAGGCCGGTGGCCATGTTGGGGATCATCATCGGCACGCAGAACGGGCTGACCCGCTCGGGGCCCCGGTCGGCCAGCACATGGGCCTGGGACTCCATCATCAGCAGCCCCCCCACGCCGGAGCCGATCGAGACGCCCACCCGACGCGTATTGCTCGCATCGATCGTCAGACCCGCATCCGCCACCGCCTGCTTGGCCGCCACAACGCCGAACTGGCAGAAGCGGTCCCAGCGCTTGGCCTCCTTCGGCTCCAGCCAGCCGGACGGATTGAACCCCTTCACCTCAGCGGCGAAACGGCAGGCATGGCGAGAGGCGTCGAACAGGGTGATGGCGGCCACACCATTGCGCCCGCTGCTCAAGCCCTCCCAATATTGGGCGACATCGTTGCCAATCGGTGTGACCGCGCCAAGGCCGGTGACGACCACGCGGCGGAGACCCTCCACCATGGAAGCCTCAGGCCTGCTTCTCGTGGATGTAGGTGACGGCGTCCCCGACGGTGGTGATGCCCTCGGCAGCCTCGTCAGGGATCTCGATGTCGAAGGCCTCTTCCAGGGCCATCACGAGTTCCACGGTGTCCAGAGAGTCGGCCCCGAGGTCGTTCTGGAAGTTGGATTCCGGCTTCACCTCCTCTTCCTCGACGCTGAGCTGATCGGCAACGATCGAGCGGACTTTCTCGAAGATCGCTTCCTGGGACATGACCGCTGTGTGGGAGGGGCGCATCCTACGGGTCCGCCCCGACGGCCCCCCCGCGGGGGGTGCCTCTCCTATGAACAAGCGTGACGGGCGGGAGGGCAGCCGGTCAGCCTCCGCGAGGCCTTGGGTACCTTGACTTCACGCCGGCCCACCGACGCCGGATCCGACCGCAGCGTCCTTCCATGTCCCACGCCGTCAAGATCTACGACACCTGCATCGGCTGCACCCAGTGCGTGCGCGCCTGCCCCCTGGATGTGCTCGAAATGGTGCCCTGGGACGGCTGCAAGGCCGGCCAGATCGCCTCCTCCCCCCGCACCGAGGATTGTGTGGGCTGCAAGCGCTGCGAGACCGCTTGCCCCACCGATTTCCTGAGCATCCGCGTCTACCTGGGTGATGAAACCAGCCGGTCGATGGGCTTGGCCTACTGACCCCTCCCCCCGTTGCCCATAAGCTCATGCCCGGCCCCGCCGGGCTTTTTTTGTGCCCGCCAGGGTTCCCCACCGACTCCCCTTCCATGTGCGGCATCGTTGCCCTGATCGGCTCCCGCGAGGCAGCTCCCCAGCTCCTGGAGGGACTGCGGCAGTTGGAGTACCGCGGCTACGACTCCTCCGGCATCGCCACGGTGGAGGTGGCGGCGGACGCGGCGCCGGGCCAAGCCGGCGTGCTCCATTGCCTGCGGGCTGAGGGGAAGCTGGTGAACCTCACCCACCGCTTCGAGGAACGGGGCGCGCCCGGCCATTGCGGCATCGGCCACACCCGCTGGGCCACCCATGGCAAGCCCGAGGAGCGCAATGCCCACCCCCACCTCGATGGCAGCGGCCAGCTGGCGGTGGTGCAGAACGGCATCATCGAGAACCACCGCAGCCTGCGGGATGAGCTGCAGGCTGGTGGCGTCACCTTCCTCTCCGACACCGACACCGAGGTGATCCCCCACCTGGTGGCCCGCCGCCTGGCGGAACTGGAGGCCTCTGGCGCCGCTGCCGACGCCGCCCTGCTGCTGCGTGCGGTGCAGGAGGTGCTGCCCCTGCTGCACGGGGCCTACGCCCTGGCCCTGATCTGGGCGAAGGCACCCGGGGCCCTGGTGGTGGCCCGGCGCCAGGCGCCCCTGCTGATCGGCCTGGGGGAAGGGGAGTTCCTCTGCGCCAGCGACACTCCCGCCCTGGCGGGCTTCACCCGCACGATCCTGCCCCTGGAGGACGGCGAGGTGGCGCTGCTGACGCCGCTGGGCATCGAGCTCTACAACGCCGACGGAGCGCGGGTGCAGCGCACCCCCAGCCTGCTCACGGGCACGGAGCACGTGGCGGACAAGCGCAGCTTCCGCCACTTCATGCTCAAGGAGATCCATGAGCAACCGGAGACGGCGGCCCTGTGGGTGGCCCGGCATCTGCCGGCGGAGGCGTTGGTGGCCCTGCCCCTTGATGAAGCGGTCTATGGGGGGGTGGAGCGGATCGAGATCCTGGCCTGCGGCACCAGCCGCCACGCGGCGCTGGTGGGGGCCTACCTGCTCGAGCAACTGGCCGGGATCCCCGCAAGTGTCCACTACGCCAGCGAGTTCCGCTACGCGCCGCCGCCGCTGGTGCCCCACACCCTCACGATCGGGGTGACCCAGTCGGGCGAGACCGCCGATACCCTGGCCGCCCTGGCGATGGAGCAGTCGCGGCGCCAGGGTCTCGACGACCCCGCCCAAGCACCCAGGCTGCTGGGCATCACGAACCGTCCGGAGAGCTCCCTGGGCCGCCTGGTGCCCCACATCCTCGACATCGGGGCCGGGATCGAAGTGGGGGTGGCCGCCACCAAAACCTTCCTCGGCCAGCTGCTGGCCTTCTACGGCCTCACCCTGGCCTTCGCCGAGCGTCGGGCCGCCGCCGGACGCCCCGGCGCCCCGTCACCGGCCCGCCTGCGCCAGCTGGCCGCCGAGCTGCGCCAGCTGCCGGCCCTGCTGCAGCGCCTGGTGGAAGACCACGACCAGCGCTGCGCCGATCTGGCCCACCTGTTCGCCGACACCCAGGATGTGATTTTCCTGGGCCGGGGCATCAATTACCCGATCGCCATGGAAGGGGCGCTGAAGCTCAAGGAGATCAGCTACATCCACGCCGAGGGCTATCCCGCCGGCGAGATGAAGCACGGGCCGATCGCCCTGCTCGACGCGCGCGTGCCGGTGGTGTCGATCGCGGTGCCCGGCACCGTGTTCGACAAGGTGCTCTCCAACGCCCAGGAGGCCAAGGCCCGCGACGCGCGGCTGATCGGCGTCGCGCCCGCCTGCCCCGACACCGAGCTGTTCGACCTGCTCCTCCCCCTGCCGGAGGTGGACGAGCTGCTCAGCCCGCTGCTCACCGTGATCCCCATGCAGCTGCTCAGTTACCACATCGCCGCCCATCGGGGCCTGGATGTGGACCAGCCTCGCAACCTGGCCAAAAGCGTCACCGTGGAGTGAGGCGCCACGCCGGGACGGTGACCCCCTGCGGCGAGGCGGCCCGGCGTTCAGAGCTCCAGCAACCCGGGCGGCGGCGTGATGCCCAACCAGCCATCCCGGAGGTTCACCTCCGGCACAATCGCCTCCACGAAGGGAATCAGAATCCGACGGCCGGGCGGATCGTGGAGCTCCACCTCGAGCAGATCATTGCCGGCATGCAGGAGGTCGCTGACCCGGCCGATCGCCGTGGTGTGGGGAAGCAGCCGCACCTCCAGACCCTTCAGATCGAGCCAGTGAAACTCGCCAGGCTCCAACGGCGGTCGATCGGCGGCATCCACCAGCAGCTCCTGATTCACCAGGGCCTCAGCTGCGTCGCGGTCCTCCACCCCGGCCAGCCGCAACACGTAGAGGTCCTTGCCCGGCAACTGCCGACCCTGCCGCAGCGCCACCGGCCGAGGGGAGGCTCCGGGGGCCCGCAGCCAGCGCCAACCGGGGCTGGTGAACCGCGCCGGGAAATCGGTGAGTGGCAGCACCCGCACCTCCCCCCGCAGGCCCTGGGCGGCCACCACCCGGCCCACGGGCAGGAGGTCGGCGGGGGTGGCCGGCGGCGATTCAGGGGAGGAAGCCAGCGCTGCGGAACGGGAATCGGGCATCGCAGGAGGGTAGGCGCGCCTGCTGCCGCCGCTCGGCCCGAAAGCGGGATAATGAACGCGCTTTGTCTGACGGTCCGCTGCGCGATGGCCAGCCTCCCAATCCTGCCGGGTTCCACCGTGGTGGTACGCGATCAGCGCTCCATCTACAACGGCTACAAGGGCTTTGTGCAGCGCATCAGCGGTTCGATGGCGGCAGTGCTGTTTGAGGGCGGCAACTGGGACAAGCTGGTGACCCTGCCGCTCAAGACCCTGGAGCAGGCTTGAGGGGCGGCTCCTCCCCCTCCGCCAGTGCCGCGAGGGCTGCCCGGGCCGCCTGCTGTTCCGCCTCGCGGCGCGATCCGCCCCAGCCTTCCCCGAGCTCCCGCTCCGCCAGGCTTGCCCGACAGTGGAAGCGGCGGGGATCACCGTGGCGGCGGCTGCGCTCCTCGCAGGCGTAGTCGGGCAGGCCCAGGCCGCGGCCCTGGCCCCACTCCTGCAGGGCCGACTTCCAGTTGTGGGCATGGGGATCGGCGAACAGGGGCTGGATGTCTCGCTGCCAATGGGGCTCCAGCCAGCACAGCACGGTCTCCAGGCCTCCCACCGGTCCGCCGCCGAGGCCATAGACGGCTCCGATCAGCGCCTCGCAGCATTCCGCCAGCACCGTGGCGCGCCCGCTGACCTCCGCCAGGGCCATCGGCCCATGCACGAGCACCGCAGCCAGATCGAGACGGTCGGCCAGCTCCGCCAGCCAGCGATCGCTGACCAGCTGGGCCCGCAGGGCGGACCAACGGCCCACCGAGAGATCGGGATGCTGACGCCGCAGGAACTCCGAGGCCGCCAAGCGCAGCACCGCGTCGCCGAGAAATTCCAACCGCTCGTGATGGCGAGGCCGGGCGGAGGAGGTGTGGGTGAGGGCTTCCTCCACCAGGGCGAGGCCGTCCTCCCGCAGAAGCGCTTCGATCGACGCGGCGCTCAGAATGCCGCTGCGCTCAAGGAAGGCGGCCAGCTGGGTGGAGCGCCGGGCCTGCATGGCGACGAGAGGGAGGGAAGCGGGGGAAAGCGGGACGTAAGCCGGGTTCTGTTCCCTTGCCGCGACGGAGCCGGGCGCGGGGGTGATCATCTGTCTGGGACCGCCGTTACCGGCGGCCTCAAGCGGCGCATTACGGGGGAGGGGCGGGAGCTCGGCCAACCCATGCCCCTCCCTGACTCCGTGGCCTTGCTCCCAGCCGGGGTTTACCGAGCCGGCACCTCTCGATGCCGCTGGTGCGCTCTTACCGCACCCTTGCACCCTTGCCTGTGCAGCGGCGGAGCCGCCGCCATCGGCGGTGTGTTTCTGTGGCACTGTCCTCACGGTCACCCGCACTGGGCGTTACCCAGCAGGCCTGGCCGTTCGGGAGCCCGGACTTTCCTCAACCGGCACCGTCTGGATCCCGCAGGCCCCGGACGTTCCGATCGCGATCACCTCACCTGCTTTCCTGTCCAACCCTACGCCGCCGACCGGGTCGGGGTGGCAAGGCAGCGCTGGGGTGGGACAATGGGCTGGGAGGCTCCCCTGGGAGTCGCCGTTGGGGCTGTAGCTCAGCCGGATAGAGCGACGGTTTCCTAAACCGTAGGTCGTGGGTTCGAGTCCCGCCAGCCCCGTTCCTGTGAACTTCAGTCGCACCAAGGGTTTTCGAGGGTTTGCGCCTTTCCTCCTGGGCCCCGCCAGGCTGCAGCACTTGGCTAAAAACTGTGCAAAATGGCCTTGGTCGTCGACCATTAGGCAATTTTTTAGGCAATTTCCGTGGCCTCCTCCGATGCCTGGCTGACCCGTCAGAACGCAGCCCTGAAGCTCAGGGCCCATGGGGTCACTCTGGAGGTGTCCCATGGTCGGGTGAGGCTCCGGGCGACCATGCCACCCAAGCCATCCGCTCCGCCAGGCACCCCACCGAAGCAGCAGCGGATCAGCACCGGGCTGTCCTATCCGGGACAGGCAACGGAGGCTCTTCAGATGGCGGAGCTGCTTGGCAGCGCCCTGGAACGCCACCGGCTTGGGATCGAGTCCTTCGACTGGGCACCCTGGTTGCCCAAAAAGAGGGGGCGCCCAAAGGGAGCAGCACGCTCAAGCCCGCAGATGGATCGCATCTCGGGCCGTGAAGCCATCCGCGCAACACGTGACTGGTGGGAGCAGCAGCGACGCCGAGGTCCTTCCGCCGAGGACAGCTGGAAGGTCGATTACGAGGCGCCGCTGGCTCTGCTCATGGAGTTCTCTTCTCTGGCGCCGACGCACCTGGTGGCACTGGTGGAGGCCACACCTGCCGGCAGTCGTTCACGTCGCCGAGCCTCCCAGGCTGCGGCCACGGTCGCCAGAGCACTCGACTGGCCCGCCGCGTTGGTGGCCCAACTGCGGGAGCTGGGGAAGGGCTACAGCGCAGCACGCAGCCAGGCTGCTCGTGATCTTCCAAAAGAGCGAGAGATCGAAGCCTTGATCGATCGCCTCTCGAACTGCTGGCAGTGGCCTGTTGCTGTAGCTGCAACCTATGGATGCCGTCCCCATGAAGCACTGTTGTTTGCTGAGGTCCAGGCATCGGGTCTGCTCCGCATCGCCGATGGAAAGACCGGTGCCAGGCAATCCATCGCCCTCCCGCCCGAGTGGATCGCGCGGTGGTCGCTCCAGACCAAGAGGCTGCCGTCGTTTAACCACGACCGCAGCCACCGTGATGTGGGAGCTCTCATGGGCCAGATGTTTCGCCGTGCCGGAGCCACATTCCAGCCCTACGACCTGCGGCACGCCTGGGCCGTGCGCGCGATCCACAACCCCAGGATCTCGCCTTCGTTGGCCGCCAAGTCGATGGGTCACAGCCTGGCGGTGCACAGCAGCGTCTACCAGCGCTGGTTCGATGCCTACGAGATGGAGTCTCTGCAGGCGGAACTCAGCGCAGTGTCTTGAGGTAGCGGTCGACGTTGACCAGATAAGAGTGGCGTTTGCCCGATGGTGATGGCACCTGCCGGAAGCAGTCGGGCGGAAAGCTGCCGCGCAGGATTCGATGCTTGAGCGCCCTGGCAGAGGAGAAGTGCAGCAGCGGAGCGGCCTCTTTCAATGGCAGCCAGGGGCTGCTCTTCTGCGGGGCGGGTTGGCCCTGGGCCAACAGCAGCCGGAGCTGGGCGGACAGCAGAGAAAGCTGGGCGGTCAGCTCGGTGACCACGAATTCCAGGGTCTTGGTGTTCGGCTCCATCAGCTGCGCGTCGCCTGGGACGTGTAACGGAATCCCGTCAGTCGCTGGCGCCGACCGACGAATGATGAGGAGATCAGTGCTGAGCCGGCCGCAGGGCACCACTGGCTCGGGCTGGAGGAAGCGGGGCTCGCTTGCCGCAGCGGGGCAGTTCTCATCAGCCCTGCCCCCGCAGCAACGCCCCCGCCGCCGGATCCCGGAGCATCGGCGGGCGGCGCTCCCCGAGGGTCGTGGCCCCGAGCAGCAGGCCCACGATCACCAACTGCCCCACCAGCGAGAGCAGCAGCAGGCGGTGCAGCCCCCGCAGGCTGCGGATGCAGACGAGGGTGTGCCCTGGCGGCCTGCCGCCGCCGAGGAAGGCGGGCAGGACGGGCCTGCGGGAAGGAGGGGAGGGAGGGATCGATCTCATGGAGCCTGCTCCTGGCTGGGAGCGGGGGCCTGCTGATCCAGGGGCGGCAAGGGGGCCAGGCCGGCCCCGAGGCGCATCAGGTGGTGGGCGGCGCCGCTGGCGGAGAGGTTGTGGCGCTCCATCAGCGCCTGCAGCTTGCGGTAGCAGTCGTCGTAGACCATCACCTGCAGGTAGTAGCGCTCCTGGCTGATGG
>JBILGK010000018.1:0-56299 GCA_044351065.1 Cyanobium sp. | reverse complement strand
AAATTCCTCAAGATAACCGAGCCACGATTCATCCTCCTGCCAATGAACATACTTGATTGTTTGCATTGAAGCTACCTCTGATTGCTCTTGCATTGGTGTATATCCTGCATTCTACTCAAACCGGTCAAGCTCTGGGAAGACCCACGCAACAAGCACCGCAACGCCTCTGTACCGCAGAACGCTCAAGATCAGAAGCGGGCCGAAGCTTTGAACAGCTGCAATCTCCTCTGCTCCCCGCCTTCTGTATCTTGATGTTATGCATCCAAGTCTTCTGAGCAAGCTATAATTAACATCTCGGCAAGCTCCGTAATAACATGAGAATCTGTATAATCAACAATTATTTCTGCTTCAGTAGATACATGATGGTCATCGGGATCAATGGGAATCTCTATCTGGACGGGCTCTGCAAAGGGTTCACGAATGAACTTAGCCAAGCCTAGACGAGTAAGGTTAGATATTTCAAAGTCTCGTAGCACTCCGTCAGGTATTGCCTGAGGCTCATCAATCTTGTACTCAAGCTGTCTGCCCCTAGTCTTTAGGGCAAAAAGTTCAGAATTGGCGTTTCTTTTTTCTGCGCTGAGTTGGCTTATCTTCTTCATTGTTGTGAAATTCCGTGGAAGCTCTTTCTCGATCAAGATTAATCTGTCAATCTCTGCTATGCGTTGGGCAATCTCGCTCTCCGTTCGTTGAAAACTTTCCTTGTAACTTGTCAGCTCCTCACCAAGCCTACTCACTCTATCTCTTTTCTCTCGAACGGAAGCATCTAGAAGTGCGAACTCGGAAAGTGATAGCTGTCCGAGTATGTAGGGAAAAACATGATTTTGGATATTTTTAT
Source organism: Cyanobium sp. (assembly GCA_044351065.1). Taxonomy (GTDB): domain Bacteria; phylum Cyanobacteriota; class Cyanobacteriia; order PCC-6307; family Cyanobiaceae; genus Cyanobium. Next base: position 55,464 of record JBILGK010000018.1, on the reverse strand, counting down.
CCGAATCTACCATGTTGGAGAGAAGTACGGCCCACTTGGCTTGAAGCTCAGGGGCATCTTCTAAAGACGCGGTTTCCATCAAAGGACAAAGAAGCTTTAGGGATATGGGACTTGGAGTAATCCCCTTTCGCTCGCAGATCTCGTTCGCCTTCTGGAGAATACTTACTTGGTTGTTAAATCGCCACATTGCAACATTCTCTCTGATCAGAAGGCCAGCTTCTTCTAGGCCTGGACCAATCAACTTCTGGAGAAACTCTTTGGCTACATCAAGACATTTCTCAATTGTCTTGGACGAAATGTCAATCTTGGCATCCATCTTAGGATTTGAAAAGCATACATGCCATTATCTTAGGCAGGGTTTCGGCCTCATGGCAAGGCATGCATAACGATCTGCATCAGCGGCGGCGCGCAGCGACGTCCGCTGCATGCTGTTGTTGGACGGTCACATTAACTCACGTATAGCCAAGCCACTTCAAGCGTAAAGACTATAACATTGCCAAGCAAGTCTGCACGCAGGGTGGGCATAGGGAATTGGTAGCCCCAGAAGAAACCGTCCAAGTCCCATGGTGCTCGGAGCCAATGTGGAATGGAGGCTACATGCCGGGGCGTATTAAGCGTAGCTTCATAAGATTGCGTTATGGTATATGATATCTGCAACTTGCCTATGAGCCCGTTAGCCTGACAAGCTTTAGTCTCCCAGCACTCTAAGTGCATCTCTTAAAACCAAGATCCGATCAGATTCGAGATTTCCTTTATTGGACTCGGCGGACTGAAGCGCAAGCTGTATTGCATTGTTGCAGCTGACTCTTAGAGAGTCTTTGTGTTCCTTAGAAGATACTTGCTTTGCAGCATTTCGAAGTGCGATCGCAGCGTGATACTGCAGAAAGGGGACTTCGTTGCTAAATCGGTCAGCCAGCCATTTAAAGTATCTAGGATCTGGCTTTGTTTCCAGGAATGCAATGCCAACCAACCTCTTCCCTGATGAATCAGAGCTTGTATATTCAGGAAGAAGTTGAAATGCAGCCAATGCATACCCTCTTATTTGACTCGCAACGATTTCCATTTCGCGTGTTCTAGTATCTCCACTTGGCATCGTAGCCCTTATAGACTCATACTTCGCAGCGAGGATGTCAATTTGCCCTCTAAGATCTTCCAGAGAGATACTTGATGTAGATGAGATTTTTGCGATAGCTTCAGCGGTCCGCAACTCTTGGACACTAACAACCTGCTGGCCTACCGTTCGACTTGTAATATTTGGATCTCTTTTTGCTGTCTGAGCAATGTCATCGATTAGGCTGTTGATAAGTCTACGCGGATCTTGCTCAATGAAGTCTCCAATGAGCGCCAAGCGCGTCCATAGATACCCCATCAAAAATCCAGTTGATAAGAAGAATATAATTAGTGCAGCCACATATGCCGCGGGAAAGCTTTTTCCAATGGAACTCTCCCAGTAGATTGCAATTCTTCGGATGTACCCTGGTATTGCAGTTAATTGCACTAAACCAACGCCAACAAGCATCTTCGTGAGCCAATCAGATATTTCTTCGAGATTGGTATTAAGGCTATATGCGACAGCACTATTAGCCTCTAGAGGATTCGTGCTATCTGCACTAGACTTTGAGGTCTTTGGGATTCCAAAAATAAACCCCACGAGAACGCCAAGGAAAAGCGATGCTCCCGCAAGCAGAAATCCTGCACTAAACTCACGGGTCTGACTATATTCTAGCGTATGCAGAAAGACTGCGACGATTCCGGCGACAATGCTAATACCAAGATAAAATCTCCATTTAGAACGACTATTGTCATTTCTGAAAAATAGCTCTACCCGTTTGGATATTTCATCAAACACAGAAGCCATGGAAGCCTGCACATTCATCTGCGCTCATATTATGTCGACTCTCCCTTTTGGGCATGTGAGACACATAAGTTAATCATCCGTCCAACTTCTGTTTGGGCGGATCCGCCTAACTCGCACCGAGACTCCCGGCTGTCCGCCTAAGTCGCAGCCTCTGACCGTGTGACAGGCGGCCGAAGCACTGCGCCACAATGGATCTCACGGCTCAAGGTCGAAGGCAGGTACATCTTAGGCGGATCCGCATAAGATGTGTGCGTAACGATACAAAAGCGCCAGGAGCCGCCGAGGCGGCAATAATTAGTTTTTGCAAGGTTGCTCCTATTTATCAAGCGATCCAGACAATTTACGCCTTAAGCAATATTGAAACCTCGGGACAATCGTCCCGTCAACATAGTCTGTCCGCCAAATCCACGGGGCTACGGGAAAAAGTGCCAACCATCATTGGCGGATCCACCTAGACAGTGTGAGCTGGATTGCAAAGTGTCAGCAGGGCTGCTGATGCCGAACGGGCCACGGTTCAGCACATGGGTGTAGATCATGGTGGTTCGGATATCATGGCCATGTTCGAGTAAGTAGGTGGCAAAGGAATGACGGAAGCTGTGAGAGGTGGCGGCCTTACTGGTCTTTGCCTCGGTCACGGCGCGACGAATCGCTTTTTGCACCAGGCTCGGATCTAGATGATGCCAATCCTGCTCCCCTGTTTGCTCATTGCGCCGGCGCCGATGCTGGGGAATACCCATTGCCAGCCCCACTCCACTGCAGCATGCCGATCTTTGCGTGCCAAGGAATAGGGAAGGGTTACCTGGCCCCAGCCGTCCCTTGGTTGCGCAGCTTCTGCTCTAGCCGTTTCGGAAGCAGCCTGCATCTGTCCTTTCCGCCTTTTCCGTCGCGTACGGTGAGTTCCCGGCGGTTGAGATCAAGGTCCTGCACCCTCAGCCTGAGGGCTTCCAGCCGCTTCGCGCAAGCCGCTGGCTACAGCCGCAGTCCACTGCCATGGAGAAGCCCGGCCACCAACACTTGGCTCCCTTCGAGCCCTTCTAATCCCGATCGCACTTCCTCCTGTGTCAGCACGACCGGCAGGCCTTGAGGCTTGCGGGCTCGCACATGCCCCTCCAGATTGAAATCCCGCTTCAGCAGCCACCGATGGGGAACCAGCAGCGCCGACAACGCCTGGTTCTGTGGCGGGCCTGCAGGTCCTCCCGATAGCGCTGGATCAGGGCCGGCGGGCGGGAGCTGCGGGGCGGGCTTGGGGGCGTGGCCATCGGCCTGCCTTCGGGTCTGTCCCCTCAGGATTCTCCGCCGCCGCCAGGACCGCCCGCCAGGGCTTCTCCCGCCCGCAGGCGCACGGCCCAGGCATCCAGAAAGGTTTTGCTGCAGCTGGCCAGGGGCACCGCCAGCAGCAGACCCAGCAGTTCGCCCAGGCCCAGCAGCGATCCCAGGCGGGCGCCGATCGGCAGGCTGATCAGCAGCCAGGCGGGTTGCAGGCCCACGATGCTGCCCATCAACCTTGGCTGGATCACCTGGTCCACCACCTGGCCCACCGTGATCGCCGCCGCCAGCACCTCAACCCCCTGGCGCGGATCCTCCAGCGCCAGCAGCAGGCTCACCAGCACGATCGTCACGGCGCTGGCGTAGGGCACGAGCGTGGTGAAGCCGATCGCCACCGCGAACAGCACGCCGTAGGGAATGCCCAACAGCGTGAACACCACCATCTGCAGACCGCTGAGGATCAATGCCAGCAGCACCTGGCCACCGAAGTAGCCGCGGAAGGTGCGATCCAACGTGCCGGTCACCAACGTGCGCACCCCCGGCGGCAGCCAGCCCGCCAGGCCGGCGGCGATCCGCTCGCCCCCCACCAGCAGAAACACCGACAGCACCAGCACGATCACCACATTCACCGTCACGCCGACGGTGGCGCCGAGCAGGCCGAGCAGCCGCTGGCTGAGCTGGGTGGCGATCTTGCTGGTGCGGGTGATCAGCTCGCTGCTGAGGTCGCCGAAATCGCTGGGCAGGCCCCGCGCCACCGCCCACTCCTGCAGACGGCCCAGCAGCACCTCCCCCTCCGCCAGCCAGCCCGGCAGGGCCGTGATCAGCTCATCGAGCTGCTGCACCAGCCGCGGCAACAACCAGAGCGTGGCCAGCACCACCCCGCCGAAGCCCACCCCCAGCACCAGGGTGAGGGCCAACGGCCGGGGCAGGCCCCGCGTCACCAACCAGCGGCAGGGGATGTCGAGCAGGAAGGCGATCAGGGCCGCCGTGAGGAACAGGGCCGGGAAGGGGGCCAGGGGCAGCAGCAGCTGACGCAGCACCCAGAGGTTGAGCACCAGCAGCGGCAGGGCCAGGCCAAACCGCAGCCAGGGGGGCAGCACAAGCCGCTCGAGCATGGTCGGGGAAGAGGCGGGACGGGATCCCGGCAATCAGAGGGCGGTCCTCAGCTTGGCGGCCCCCGCCGACCCCCGCCACACCGATCCCACCCCTCAGCTCCCCATGCCCGCCAGGTAGGCCGCGCTGCCCAGTTCCTGCAGGCGCTGGTCCTTGGCGGTCACCTGGTCGTGCAGGCCAAGCCGATGGGCCGCCAGCCGCTCCGCCAGCGGCCCATCGCTGAGGGCCAGGATCTGGGCCGCCAGCAGGCCGGCGTTGGTGCCGTTGCCGATCGCCACCGTGGCCACCGGGATGCCGGCGGGCATCTGCACGATCGAATGGAGCGAATCCACCCCCGACAGCGCCCGGCTCGCCACCGGCACGCCGATCACCGGCAGGGGGGTGAGCGACGCCACCATGCCCGGCAGGTGGGCCGCCCCGCCGGCCCCCGCGATCACCACCTTCAAGCCACGCCCCGCCGCACCCTCCGCGAAGGCCACCATCTCCCGCGGCGTGCGGTGGGCCGAGAGCACCCGCACCTCGCAGGCCACCCCGAGGCGCTCCAGGATCTCCACCGCCGGCTGCAGGGTGGGCAGGTCGGAATCGCTGCCCATGATCACCGCCACCCGCAGCGGGGCGGCGGGCGCGGCGGCTCCGGGGGCGACGGCGGCTCCGGGGGCGGCGGACATGGCGCAGGAACGACGAGGATCATTGTCCCTTCCCCGTGGGCCGCTCCCGTGCGCTGGCTGAGCAACGTGCGCCTTCCCTCCGCCGCCGCGGAGACTGCCGGCCCCGGTGGCGCCCGGCGCTGGCGGGTGGGTCTCGCCGACGACGGCACGATCGACACCCTCCAGCCCACCCCCGCCGGCAGCGCCGCGGCCGGGGACGACTGGGGCGGCGACTGGCTCAGCCCGGCGGGGGTGGACCTGCAGATCAACGGCGGTCTCGGCCTCGCCTTCCCCGAACTCACCCGCGCCGATCTGCCTCGGCTGGAGGCCTTGCTGGTGCGGCTCTGGCAGGACGGCGTCGAGGCGATCGCCCCCACCCTCGTCACCTGCTCCGTCGCCGACCTGCGCGGCGCCCTGGCGGTGCTGGCGGAAGCGCGGGGGCGGCACGCCCCCGGCCGCTGCCGGCTGCTGGGGGCCCATCTGGAGGGTCCGTTTCTGGCGCCGGAGCGGCGCGGCGCCCACCCGGCGGAGCACCTGGCAGCCCCCTCCGCCGCGGCCCTGGCGGAACGGATCCGCGGTTTTGCGGGCGGGGCGGGCTGGCAAGAGCCGGCCGACCTGGCGCTGGTGACCCTGGCACCCGAGCTGACCGGGGCGGCCGAGGTGATCGCAGCGCTGCGCCGGGCGGGGGTGGCGGTGAGCCTGGGCCACAGCGGCGCCACGGAAGAGCAGGCGGCAGCGGCCTTCGACGCCGGGGTGACGATGCTCACCCACACCTTCAACGCCATGGCGGGGCTGCACCATCGGGCGCCGGGTCCGGTGGCGGCGGCCCTGGGGCGGGGCGAGGTGGCCCTCGGGCTGATCGCCGATGGCGTTCATGTGGCCCCCTCCCTGGCGGTGCTGCTGCAGCGGCTGGCGCCCGAGCAGCTGGTGATCGTCAGCGACGCCCTGGCGCCCTACGGCCTGGGGGAGGGCCGTCACCGCTGGGATGAGCGGGTGCTGCTGGTGGAAGACGGCAGCTGCCGGCTGGAGGACGGCACCCTGGCGGGGGTGACCCTGCCCCTGCTGGAGGGGGTGGTGCGGCTGGCCCGCTGGGGCGGTCGGCCGGCCGCCGCCATCGCTGCCGCCACGGTCACGCCGCGGCGGGTGCTGGGGGACGGGCGGCCGGTGCAGCAATTGCTGGTGGGGCGGCGGCTGGCGGACTGCCTGCGCTGGCGGGAGGGGGAGGACGGCCTGGGCTGGCGGCGGGCCGACGAACCCTGAAACCGAGGGGCAGAGCCTCCTCCCTAGGATCCGCGCCGCAGGTTTCCTTTTCCATGACCTCCGCCCCCCGGGCCCGCCCCGACGCCGCCCCCAGCGCCGCCGCCGCCAAGGCCGCCGAGAAGGTGGAGGTGAAGGGCTACTTCGAAACCACGGGCTTCGAGCGCTGGAACCGCATCTACAGCGAAAGCGACGAGGTCAACAACGTCCAGCGCAACATCCGCCTCGGCCATCAGAAGACGGTCGATGAGGTCTTGGCCTGGCTGCAGGAGCCGGGCGATCTGGCGAGCCGCAGCTTCTGTGATGCCGGCTGCGGCGTGGGCAGCCTGGCGATCCCCCTGGCCCTGGCCGGCGCCGGCTCGGTGGCGGCCAGCGACCTCTCCGAGGCGATGGTGGAGGAAGCCCGTCGGCGGGCGGCGGCGGCGGGGCTGGCGGAGGAGCGCCTGCACTTCAGCGCCTCCGATCTGGAGAGCCTGCAGGGCCGCTACGACACCGTGATCTGCCTCGATGTGTTCATCCATTACCCCCAGGCGGCGGCCGAGGAGATGGTGCGCCACCTGGCGGGCCTGGCGGAGCGTCGTCTGATTGTCAGCTTCGCCCCCTACACCCCCCTGCTGGCCCTGCTCAAGGGGATCGGCCAGCTGTTCCCCGGCCCGAGCCGCACCACCCGCGCCTACACCCTGCGGGAGGAGGGGATCGTGAAGGCCGCCGCCGCCGCCGGCTTCAAGCCCGTGCGCCGCAGCCTCAACCAGGCCCCCTTCTACTTCTCCCGGCTGATCGCCTTCGAGCGTGGTTGAAGCGGTGGCGAGCGGGGCAGAAAGGCCGGAGGTTGCGTTCCTGGGCCTCGGGGCCCTCGGCGCGCCCATGGCCGCCAACCTGCTGGCGGCAGGCTTCCCGCTGACGGTGCACAACCGCAACCGCGCCCGGGAGGAGCCGCTGCGAGCGCTCGGGGCCGCCACCGCCGGGAGCCCCGCCGCCGCGGCCCGGTCTGCCGGCTTGGTCTGTCTCTGCCTCAGCGATGACGCCGCCGTGCGAGCGGTGCTGCTGGAGCAGGCCGAGGCCGCCCTCGAAGGCCTGGCCCCCGGTTCCCTGGTGATCGACTTCTCCACCATCGCCCCGGCCACCAGTGAAGCCCTGGCCGCCCGGCTCGCGGAGCGGGGCGTGGCGTACCTCGATGCACCGGTCACCGGCGGCACGGAGGGGGCGCGCGCCGGCCGCCTCTCGGTGCTGGTGGGTGGTGCGACGGCGGATCTGGAGCGGGCCCGGCCGCTGCTGGCGGTGGTGGGAACCCGCATCAGCCACTTCGGGCCGGTGGGCGCCGGCCAGCGGGTCAAGGCGGTGAACCAGGTGCTGGTGGCGGGCAGCTATGCGGCGGTGGCGGAGGCCCTGGCCCTGGGCCGCCGGCTCGGCCTGCCGATGGCGGAGGTGTGCGCGGCGCTGCAGGAGGGGGCCGCCGACTCCTGGGCGCTGCGCCACCGCGCCGCGGCGATGCTCGCCGGCCGCTACCCCCCGGGCTTCCGCCTGGCGCTGCACCACAAGGATTTGGGCATCGCCCTGGAGGCCGCCGCCGCCGCGGCACTCACCCTGCCGGTGAGCGAGCGGGTGGCGGCGATGGAGGCGGAGCTGATGGCCGCCGGCTTCGGGGATGAGGACGTCTCCGCCCTGGCGCGCTGGTTCGACCCGCCGACGCCGAGCGCGGCGGCGGCCGGCTGGGACCAGCGCTACCGCGAGGGCCAGGACGGCTGGGAACTGGGCGCGCCGGCCCCACCCCTGGCGGCATTCCTGCGGCACGATCCACGCCGGCCGGCCCCGCCGGGTCGGGTGTTGGTGCCGGGCTGCGGCCGTGGCCACGAAGCGACCCTGTTGGCGGAGCTGGGCTTCGCGGCGATCGGCCTCGACCTCAGCGGCGAGGCCCTGCGGGAGGCGCGCCGCCGGCACGGCCCCGATCGGCCGGAGCTGCAATGGCGGCAGGCGGATCTTCTCGATCCCAAGGCCCTGCGGGCCGCTGGCCTGGGCGAGGGCAGCCTGCAGGGGATCGTGGAGCACACCTGTTTCTGCGCCCTCGATCCCACCCGCCGCGAGGACTACCTGCGGGCCGTGACCCAGCTGCTGGCCCCGGCCGGCTGGCTGCTGGGCCTGTTCTGGTGCCACAGCCGCCCCGGCGGCCCCCCCTTCGGCAGCGATCCCGACGCGCTGGCGGAGCACCTGTGCCGCGCTGGCCTGGAGCCGCTGCTGTGGGAACCGGCGCAGGGCTCCGCGGCGGGGCGAGAGGAGGAGTGGCTTGGGCTGTGGCGGCGACCGGCCTGATCCTCATGTCCGGGCCATTCGCACGGGAAAGGAGGGAGCAGCTGCTCGGAGACGGAGATCGGTCGCTGGGATCAAGCCATTCTCTGCGTGGAACCGGGATCGCTTCCGGGTGCTGCCAAGAGCGAAACGGAGGCCGCCGCATGCCAACGAACACTCTTTCCGTGCACGAGCCCGGATCGGTAGCAGGCCGCACCGCCGACCGGCACCCAGGAGCAATAGTGTAAATTCAAAGGTAGAAAGGTTACCTAAGGTTTGTTTTGCTGTTTTTGATCGGCGTCTTCAAGAACGAGGCCCTGAACCTTGCCGAGTGGATCGACAGCCATGTCGCGGAAGGCGTCGATCGCATTGTTTTGGTCAACAACAACAGCACGGACGATTTCGAATCGGCCATCGCCAGCGCACGCCACGCCAATCGCGTGACAGTGCTGAGCGATGACCGCATACACGCCCAGCAGCAAATCTACAATGATACCTACCAGAATCACATCAAGAACTCGGACTGCGAATGGCTGATCGTGTGCGACCTTGACGAATTTTTCTATTCTCGCAATGGCTTCAACGCCATCCCCGACTATCTGTCTACCGTTCCAGAAAACGTCTCTTCAATTAACATTCCCTGGAAAATATTTGGCTCCAGTGGCTTTGACGCCCAGCCAAGGTCTGGCGTTGTACGCAACTTCACTTGGCGTGACAAATACCCTGACGACTGCCCGAAGACCAGAGTCGGCATGGCCTGTCCTGGCTGGATGAGCTCCAAATACATCGTGCGCAACAGGAGCGTGGAGTGGCTCGGCAACCACAACGCCACCCTTCTCGACGGCCAGGCCATCCTCTCCAACTCCGACCCGTGCGACAAGGACAGCCTCTTTCAACCGATCTCAGAGTCTCTTTTGGCCGCCATGAACATCCACGTCAATCACTATGCAATCCAGTCACGCCAATATTACAGAACCATCAAAATGACCCGCGGCAGCGTCTCGAGCGCAAACAGCGCGGAACTCTATAAATCCACAACTTATTTTCAACTCTTTGATCAAAACATCCTCTCCGATTGCGAACTGGCCCGCAAGCACCGCCCAGCCGCTCTGCCAGCACGGATCTGAGGGAGCCCCGCCAGGCTCGCCTCAGGCATGACCGCGCGCGATGCCCATGCTGAGGCGGCCAGGTCAGGGGGAGGCGACGCTTTCAGGCCCCCCGGAGAGATCGCCCCCCAGGGCCTCCGGCGCTTCCAACCGCAACGGGGCGCCCCCGGGCCGCATCAGTTCGAGCCGCCAGGCCTGCAGGTGATAGCCCCCATCCCCGGGCAGAGCCGCCGGAGAGGCACTCCCGCCGGCCCGGTAAAGGGGGTCGCCGAGCAAGGGCGCCCCCAGGGCCGCGCAGTGGATGCGGATCTGGTGGGGGCGGCCGCTGGCGATCGCCACCGTCACCAGATCCGCCCCGGGGTGGCGTTCCAACAGGGTGAGGGTGCTGCGGGCGGGCAGATCGCCGGGCCGGGCCGGGACGGCCGCGCACCAGATCCACCCCAGCCGGGGATGGGGCCGCCGGCCGATCGGCACCTCGATCACCCGCTCCTGGCCTGGCACCAGCTCCAGCGCGCCCGGCGCCAGCAGGGCGCGATACAGCTTGCGGCACCCCGTCGAGGCCTCCCCCCGGGCGGTGCTCTCCCGCAGCCGTGCGCTCAACCAGGCGCGCGTCGCGGGACGGCGGGCGCAGACCAGCAAGCCGCGGGTGAAGCGCCCCAGCCGATGGACGGGCCGGGGCACGCCGGCTGGATCCGCGCCGTGGCGCCGCTCCAACAGCCGCAGGGCGGTGTGCTCCAGGAAACCGCCGCCAGGCAGCACCGGCAGCCCGGCGGGCTTGTCGATCACCAGCAGATCGCCGTCCTCATGCACCACCCCCCAGGCCGCCGGCACGCCCTCCTCCCACCAGGGCGGGCGATGCCAGGCGAGCCGATCCCCCACCGCCAGTGCTCGGTCTTCGGCCAGGCGCAGGCCATTGCACTCGATTTCCCCGGCCGCCAGGCGGATGCGCCAGGTGGCGGGATCGCTGTGGGGATGGCGGGCGGCGTAATACGCGCTGGCTGTCAAGCCCGCGGCCGAAGCCGCGACCCGCTCGCGATAGGTAAAGCCTCCATTGCGGCCCGCCGGCCGCCAGCCCTCATTCCACAAGCCCGTGTTCGAGGGCATAGCGCACCAGTTCGGTGCGGCTGGCGGTGCCGGTCTTGATGAACAGACGGCTCACATACTTCTCGACGTTGCGGATCGAGGTCTCCAGCCGCCGCGCGATCTCCTTGTTCATCATTCCCTCCGCCACCAGCTGCAGCACGCTGGCCTCCCGCGGGGTGAAGTCGAGCTGAACATCGGAGGGGGCCTTGCGGACCCCTGCAGCACCGCCGCTGCCGCCGGTGCCGAGCATCGAGCGGATCTCGGTGATCTGGCGGGCCATCGCGCCGATGTCGGCATCGGCGTAGCGGGCGGCCTCCGCCAGGAGGCGCTCCTGGCGGCGCACCACGTTGTGAACGCGGGCCACCAGCTCGTCGGGATCGAAGGGCTTGGGGATGTAGTCGTCGGCGCCGGCCTGGAAGCCGGCGATCCGATCGGCGGTCATCCCTTTGGCCGTCAGGAAAATCACCGGGGTGCCTCCCAGACGCTCGTCGGCCCGCAGGCGCTTGAGCAGGCCGAAGCCATCACAGCGGGGCATCATCACGTCGGTGATGACCACATCGGGGTGCAGCTGCTGGGCCCGGGTCCAGCCCTCCTCGCCGTCGTTGGCAGTGCTCACCGCAAAGCCCTCGTCTTCCAGATAGGCCTTCACGGCGGTGCGCAGGCCCGGTTCGTCATCGACGAGCAGCAGGCGCACGGGCGGCTTGGGTGTCTCCTCCCCTGGCGGGGCGTCGACCGGGGCGGGGACCGGGGCGTCGACCGGGGTGGAAGCAGGGTCGGCGGCGGATCCGGCGCGGTCCCCGGGGGCGGAGGGATTGGGCATGGCCGGAATCTAGGTCTGCCGCGCCGCTTCGATCAGGGGGACGGCAGGATCTGCTCCCGTTCCGGCAAGCGGCCGTCCAAGCCCAGCCGGCGGGCCTCCGCGGCCAGGGTGGCGGGATCGCGACCGGCCAGGGAGGGCTCACAGACGGCCCACCAGATCTTGTGATCCAGCCGGTTGGTGGCGGTGATCGGCCCGCCGGGGTTGAGCTCCCGCACGATCAGCGAGCGGCCCCGCCCGGTGATCCGCAGCGGCGGGCCGGGGGGGCAGCTCACCTTGTCGGTGGAGACCGTGACCCGATCGCGAAGCTCCTCCCACAGCTGCACGCGCCAGAGACCGCTCTGGGCGGGATCGCGCACCGCGCCGTACACCCCCACCGCCCGCGGCCCGTCGACCCCCTGGCGTTCCTCCAGCAGCACGAAACCCGGTGGCCTCACCGGGCGGCCCTCCGGGGTGAGCCCCGGCTGGTTCTGGGCCCGCACGGGAGCCGCTGCCGTCGCGTCCAGCAGGGCAAGCAGCAGGAGCGAGCGGAAACGGAGAAGCGTCATCAGCATGGGGCCATGCTCGCCTACCTCGACCACCACGCCAGCACCCCCTGCGCCGCGGCGGTGCTGGAGGCGATGGCGCCCTGGTGGCAGGGGTGCTTCGCCAATCCCTCCAGTCGCCTGTACCGGCCGGCGCTGGAGGCCGCCGCCGCCGTGGAGCGAGCCCGACAGGTTCTGGCGGCGGCCCCGGGCCTGGCGGACCCCGACGGGGTGGTGTTCACCAGCGGCGCCACCGAAGCCAACAACCTGGCTTTGCGCGGCGTGGCGGAGGCGGCGCTGGAGCGGGGCGAACGACGGCGGCGGTTGATCACGCTGGCCACGGAACACCGGGCGGTGCTCGATCCGCTGCGCTGGCTGGATCGGCACGGCTTCCCGCTCACCGTGCTGCCGGTGGAGCCCGACGGGCTGCTCGCGCCCCAGACCCTGGAGCGGGCCCTCGATCACGACACCCTGCTGGTGTCGGTGATGGCGGCCAACAACGAGATCGGCGTGCTGCAGCCCCTCGCCACGATCGGCAGCCTCTGCCGGGAGAACGGAGCCCTGTTCCACTGCGACGCCGCCCAGGCCATCGGCCATGTGCCCCTGAACCTGGCGGAGAGCGGGATCGACCTGCTCAGCGTCAGCGGCCACAAGCTCTATGGCCCCAAGGGGATCGGCGCCCTGCTGCGGCGCCCCGGCGTGGCCCTGGCGGCCCAGCAGCTCGGCGGCGGCCAGGAGGGGGGCCTGCGGGGTGGCACCCTGCCGGTGCCGCTGATCGTCGGCCTGGCGAAGGCGCTGGAGCTGGCGCTGGCCGACCGCGAAGAGCGGGCCGGCCGGCTGGCGGCGCTGCGGGACCGCCTGCTGGACGGCTTGCACGAGCTGGGGGGCGTGCGCGTGAACGGCAGCCTCACCGCCCGACTGCCCCACAATCTGAATGTCACCGTGGCCGGGGTGGAAGGCGGGAGGCTGCACCGGGAGCTGCGCCGCAGCCTGGCGGTGAGCAGCGGCTCGGCCTGCAGCCAGGGCAGCCCCTCCCATGTGCTGGCGGCCCTGGGGCGCAGCCGGGCGGAGGCCGCCGCCTCGATCCGCTTCGGGCTGGGGCGCGACACCGGCGAGGCCGAGATCGAGCGGGCCCTCGGCGCGATGGGGGAGGCGGTGCGCACTCTGCGCGCAGGGCAATCGCTAGGTTGAAGACTGAACGTTCCGCCCCGATGCCAGCCCGCGCCGACCCCGCCGGCCTCGATGTGGGGCTGGCGCTGCGCGACGGATTGCGGGCCTTCAACCGTGCCCCCGGCGCCTTCCTCGCCTTCACCCTCCTGGTGACTGGCCTGCAGGCGCTGTGCAAGCTGCTGCTGGCACCGCTGGCGGATCCGCAGGGGCCCCATGCGGGACCGGCGGAATGGGCGCTCGGCCTCGCAGGTCTCCTGGGGATGTTGGCGATTCATCTCTGGGCGTCCTGCGGCTTTGTGCGCGCCAGCTGGAGCGCCCTGGAGGGCCGGCGCCCCACCCTCCGCCATTTCCTGCGACCCGACCTTCCCGCCCTGGCGCGGCTGGCGGGCGCGCTGCTTACCCTCTTCGGCCTGGTCTTTGGCGCGGTGTTGCTGCTGGCGCTGCTGGAGGCGGCCGTGACTCTGGTGAGCGGGGCCCTGGCCCTGCTGGTGGCGCTGCTGCCCGTTCCCGGCCTGCTCTACCTGCTGGTGAGCCAGCGCTTCCTGGTCCCGATCGCCCTGCTGGAAGGGCCGGGGTCCCTGGCAACCCTGGAGCGGGGACGCCGGGTGGTTGATCCTCTCTGGGTCTCGGTGCTGCGGCTGGGGGTGGCCCAGCTCGGGGTGTTGCTGCTGGGCCTGCTGGCCGTGCTGGTGGGGGTGTTCGTGGCCCTGCCCGTGATCGCCTGCAGTTCCACCGCCGCCTACCGGCAGATGTTCGGTCGGCGTGATCGCACCGGGCTGCTGGCGCCCCCGGCGGGGACTGCCTAGGGTCCGGGTAGCTGCCGCGGCGGGATGCCCGCTTCTAGCCCCAGCGCCCCTCCCCTCGATGTGGGCGCGGCCCTGCGGGACGGCTGGGCTGCCTTCCAGCGCGCCCCCTGGGTTTTCATCGGCTTCACCCTGTTGGTTTCAGCGCTGGGGCTGTCTCTCAGCTCGCTGGAGCTCGCCCTCACCCCCGCCCCCGGCGACCTGCCGGCTCTCCCGTCGCCGGCGCGGGTGCTCTGCCAGCTCGCTTCCCTGGCCCTGAGCCTCTGGGCGGTGGTGGGGCTGGTGCGCGGCGCCTGGATCGCCCTGGAGGGCCACCGCCCGCGCTTCGGGGAGCTGCTGCGCTGGGACGGCCCGGCGATCGTGCGGGTGCTGCTGGCCACCCTGCTGCTCAGCCTGATCCTGACGGCGGTCGCCCTGCCGCTTCTGGGGCTGATGGCCGTGGCCCTCGCCCAGATGGTGCAGATCGACTTCCCGCTGAGCGGCTCGCCGATCCTGCGCGCCCTCTCCCCCAGCCCCGGCGGGATTCTGCTGTTCGTGCTGGCCTGGCTGACGCTTCTGGCCGTGCTGCTCTACGCCCAGGTGAATCAACACTTCCTGGTGCAGCTGGCCTCGCTGCGGGGCCGCGGGGCGGTGGGCACCCTGGCCGAGGGCCGGGCGGTGGTCGACCGGCATTGGTGGCCCGTGCTGGGGTTGGTGGCGCTGGAATCCGTGCTGATCCTGGCGGGCATCCTGGCCCTGGTGGTCGGTCTGTTCATGGCGGTGCCGGTGGTGGCGTGCGTCTCGACGGCCGCCTACCGCCAGCTCTTCGGCCCTGCCGGGCCGGCCGGAGAGCTCCCGAGCGCATGAGCGACGGGGAGAAACTCGTGCTGGCCAGCCTTCAGGACGGCTGGACCAGCTTTCGCCGCGCCGCCTTCCCCCTGATGGCCAGCGCCCTGCTGATGGCGGGCCTGCTGGCCGCGACCCAGCTGCTGCCGCGGCTGCCCGGCCAGCTGCTGGCCCTGCTGGTGTCGCTCTGGGGCAGCACCGGACTGCTGCGCGGAGCGGCCGCCGCGGATGACGGTCGCCGGCCGGGGCCGGGCCTGCTGCTGCGCCGCGATCGCCGCGGCTGCCAGCGCCTGCTGCTGGCGTCCCTGCTGGTGCTGGCCCTGATGGCGCTGGCGACGCTGCCCGGATACGCCCTGGTGGCCTTGAGCGTCCGCTTCGCGCCGGCGAGCGATCCGATCACGACGCTGCTGGTGGCGTTGCTGCCGCTGCTGCCGGCCCTGGTGATCCTCCACGCCCTGCCGGTCGGGCCCCTGCTGATCCCGGACGCGAACGGGCAGGAGCGATCGGTGCCGCTGGCCCTGCGGCACAGCTGGCGGCTGGTGGCCGCCCGCCGTGGCGCGGTGCTGGTGCTGGCGGCGGTGCAACTGGCGGTGCTGCAGGTGAGCAGCGGAGTTCAGCCGCTGCTTGGCGTGGGGCTGGGCCTGCCGCTGGCGATCTGCCTGGGCAGCGCAACCACTCGCCGCCTCAGCCGGGCAGCCGGGTGCTGAGCAGCAGGAAACCGATCACCCCCAACACCGCCAGCACGAGCTGGGCCAAACGGCTGACGAGCAGACCGGCAACCACCGCCAGGCCCACCAACAGCGAACGGCGCAGGCGGAGAAGGCCCATCGGCCCGAGGCTGGTGGGGGCGGTGAGCAGCTCGCCGAGGCTGGCGCCCAGGAGCGGTCCCACCAGGGCACCCAGCAGCGGCCCGCCCACCGGGAGGGCCGGCAACAAGCCGACCAGGCCAGCGAGCAGGCCCAGACCGGATCCGATGTAGGCCCAGCGGGTGGCCTGCAGGCGGGCGGCGCCGAGCACCAGGCCGAGGGCATCAGCGATCCAGCCAAGCAAGAAAATGAACAGGGCGAGGGCCAGGGTGGGCCAACCGGTACTCCAACCCACCCCCCAGATCCAGAGCAGGCTGCCCAGGGGAAGGAGGGCCAAGCCGGGGAGGACGGGCAACAGGGTTCCCGGGATCGCCATGAGCTGCAACAGCACGGAGGCCCACCACAACCAGTCAGCGCGGGACAGTGGGGATGCGATCAGAGGGGGGAGATCCAACGCTGAAGGGAGACGCTACGGGCAAGAGACCCAGAATTTTGCCAAACGTTGATGATCAGCGGGAATGGCTGGCGCTGATGGAAACCACAGACAACGAAGGCTGGGAATCCGCACTCTCGGCAGGGAAGTGTTCCCCGTAACTGGATGGCCAGCGGCGACTGGGGAGATGAAGGGTACCGAAACAGCGGTCGATCCACGGGAAGATGGCCGCATAGTTTTTATCGATGGAAACCAGCGACTCATTACTATGATGCCAGTGATGGAAGGCTGGACTTGCCAGCCAACGCTCCAACGGCCCGAAGCGCCAATTAATGTTGGCATGCACGAAATAGCCCCACAAACCGCCGACAATCAAGTAGGAACTCATCAGAGCCGTGCCCTGCCCCAAGGACCCCTGGGCCAGACCGCAAAGATAAATAAGAGCAACGCCGCAGAATTTCAAAAATACCATATCAAATGGATGGGCACGGGTCGTCACCAGCCAGTCGATCGTTTCAGCCTGGTGATGGACGCGATGAAAGCGCCAGAGAAAAGGGATTTCGTGGCTCCAGCGATGCCCCCAATAGGCTCCGATATCACCAATGACGACCGCCAGCGCGAAGCGCAGCAGAAGGGGAAGCGAGGCGACCCAACTGAAAACTCCTGCGGCATAGAGTGGCCGAACCATGGCCACAAGGGCGCTCAACAGCGCGGCCAGGAGCAACGGTGGGAAAATGGCATTGACAACGTAGAAAACAAGATCTTGACGAACATTTTTGCGTAGCATTGGCCCCTCCCGCAATGAAAAGGCGAGCTCCAGCGGAATAAAGATAATCGCCAAGACAACAAAACCCTGGAGAATCTGCAAAAGCGAGCCAGGCAAATGGAGTAGATCAGTCTTCATCGCCGGAATGGGGGGCAACTGAGGTATTAAAAAACCAGCCTGCCCATGATCCTGAATCCGGGCAGGCTGTTTTGGCTTCGGCAACAGGGCTCTGGCTGGAGCCGCCCAATCAGGACGAGAGCTTCACACGCCGACGCAGACGACGGGTCATGGTGAAGGCGGCACCAAATCCCAACAGCGGCAAGGGCCCTGGAACTGGTGTGCCGGGGTCTGGGCCAGGGCCGGGACCGGGGCCGGGGGGAGTATTGGTTTCAAGAATCTGGACGTTATCCAGGAGCAAGAAGGGGGGCAAGCTGTCGACGCCGGAAGGTGCTCCACCGTTCACAACATTGCCCCAGGGAGTGAAGGCAAGGTTGATGGAAGAGGAAAGAGGGGTGAATGTTGTGCTGTAGGTATTCCAGGCTGTGAACCCCCTCGAAGGATTGATCCAAGAACCCACTGTGATCTGTGACGTGGTGATTCCGTCCACAAGCCACTTCTGCTGGGTATCGCCACTGAAATCGGTGGCATTCAGCCCCTGCTGGGCCCCTGCGTATTCGAAACTGAGGGTGTAGGTTTTAGAGGTATCCAGGCCAGACACGGTTTGCGATAACTTTGCGCGACCATAATCGCCATCGATGGCAACAAACTTTCCGCCGCTGGGACTACCTGTAAACCCGTTTGAGGAGGTACTGGTGTTGTTTGCAGGTCCCCAAAAATAGAGTTGCTCAAAAGAAGTATTGTTGTAAATCGCTCCAAATCCGCCCCCTGGCCTTGTCGCCGCTGTGTTGTCAACGACGAAAGCATAACCGTGCGAGTTGGATTGAAGGTTGCCGCCACATTGATTGAGACATGTTTTGGTCCATCCAGGCAGAGTGACTATTTTGTCGATGTGTCCGATTCCGCCGGTGTCTGGGCGACCGGAATTGGTAGTGCTGCTTTCAAAGGTTCCATTGGTGACCAGATTGCTGGCGAACGCAGGAAGCTGAAAGGATGTGGCAGCAACAAGAGCGGAACCGGCCGACATGCCGGCTGCCAAGCAAAAGCGCTTCACAGATGGATTTTCGCAGTTAGCAGGCGCACGGTAGCAGACAAGGCGCGAAATGCACAAACAATGCCGAAACCGAAACATCCGGGGCCGAGCCCCTCGCAAGCCTCAAGACCCCTGGCGAAAGGTCAGCATTCGCAGACACTCCGTGATTCCCCGCTATGGAGATGGGCTTGGCCGAGCCCAAGCCCTTTACCCTGAGCGCGCCAGCGGCCGGTGAATTCTCAAGGTGGAATCATACTCAACTTCGCAATCCGACGTAGCAGGTTCGCCGCGATTGGCGAAGCAGCTCGTGGCAGCAGCGATAGCTTTCTTTATATTCTTTGCAACGATTGCAATTAATATGCTTTTTCCCGCCGCATTGCTCAATCCGGCATGGCTCATGCGCCTGGCCACCGGCCTGATCGGCAATGCCTACTTGCCACTGATTGGCTTGATCTTGGTCCATTTGGCGGCTTACCTGCAGCCGAAGGGGAGTTTCGATGTCCTCTGCAATTCTCTGGCGAAATGGGCAGTGATCGCAAGCCTGGGATTCTTGCTGCTTCTGCCCTTGCAAGTTTGGGCATCGTGGAGTCTCATCCAGCAGAATTTCAGCTCCGTCGACAAGGGAAAACCAGCACCGGATGAACCGCTGGTTGCCATGGAGAAAGCGATTCGCGAGGCTCCCGATGCGATCACCTTGCAGACCCAACTCACGATCCTGCGAGGCCCCGCGATCACGCCTCAGGACATGCGGCGCCCATTGCCGGAACTGAAGCAGATTCTGCTCAGCTCCCTCCAGCAAGCGCGTACGAATCTATGGCGCAAATCCCGATCCACTCCGGACCCCCGCGCTTGGGTGCTGATCCAGGATGTCATTCGGTTTTCAATCGGCGCGGTTGGCTATGCGATCGGTTTCGCAGCCTTCGCCCAGCGGTCCAACTCCCGCTTCTCCTTGCTGGAGGAATGGCAAGCAGCTCTCTCCTCCCGGCGAGGCGCTCCACGCCATTCACGCTCCCCCGGACCCTGGCCCTGAAGGGTCGGATGCACAGCGGCGGGCCACCCGCAGCTTGGCGGAGCGGCTGCGGGGGTTCCCATCCCGCTCGGCTTCCTCCGCCACCAACGCCTTGCGGGTGATGCGCTCCAGCCGTGGGTCTGCCAAGAAGGCTTGCTTCACCCGCCGGTCTTCGAGCGAGTGGAAGCTGATCACGGCCAGCAGTCCCCCCGGCACCAACCAATCGGGAGCCGCCTGAAGCAGCCGCTCCAAGGCGCCGAGTTCGTCGTTGACGGCGATGCGCAGGGCCTGGAAGCTGCGGGTGGCGGGATGGAGGCGACCGCGGCGGGCCGCCGGGGGGAAACAGCCGGCGATGACGTAGGCCAACTCGGCGGCAGTGCGCCCCCGCCAGGGCCGCTCGATCCGCTCGGCCACCAATTTGCGGGCGATCCGCCGCGACAGGCGCTCCTCCCCGAAACCGTAGAGAAGGTCGGCAATCTCTGCCTCCGCCAATCGATCCAGCAATGCGGCGGCGGTTTCCCCGGCCTCGGGGTTCATGCGCATGTCGATCGGCCCCTCGCCGCGGAAACTGAAGCCACGCTCCGGCCGGTCGAGCTGGGGGCTGCTCACCCCCAGGTCTGCCAGCACCGCCTGCACCGGCGCCTCGGGGCGGTAGTCGGCGAAGTTGGTGGCCACGATGCGCACGCGAGACCCCCAGGGGGCCAGACGCTCCGCCGCCGCGGCTCGCGCGGTGGGGTCCTGATCGAGGCCCACCACCTCCAGCTGGGGATGGGCCTCCAGCAGCAGGGCGCTGTGACCGCCGCCGCCGAGGGTGGCGTCGATCAGACGGGGGGGCGCTTTCCCGGGGCTGGCGGGGAGGGCGGCGAAGACCTGCCGCACCGCGTCGGCAAGAACCGGGAGATGGGCGAAGGCATCCATGCCCCAGTCCTAAGAGCCGCCCAACCGCCCAGACCCCCAACAATCCCGAAATTCCTATCCATACAGGTAATAGCATAAGGGCATCTTATCAGTCACCCACCCTCGTCGTTTTTCCTGCATAGTTCCCCATCAATTCAAAAATTCTTCTTTTGACTGCCATCCGCTTTTGCCGCCACCTGGTTCTGCTTGGGATGGGGGCTATCTTCTGGCCCTCAATCGCAGCCCATTCCGCCATTGTGCTCACGGTCAAGCAGGATGGCAATGATGTGGTGGTCAGCGGCAGCGGTTCGGCCAATACCACTGACCTCCCCACTCCCACCCCAAACCTCGACTACACGAACGTCCTTTGGTTCAATCAAATATATGCGGGCCCCGCTGCCCTCGAGAGCACTCCTCCCGCATTTGCTGTAGATCTCTATAGCGGCATCACCGGTCCCCTTTCCATCAGCGATGATCCCTTGATCATCGCAACAAACCCCACCAGTGGCTTGGGTGATCTTTTCGGCGTCGTCGCCGACAACGGCTCGGGGGAAAGTCTTCTCGTGTTGCCTCTCAACTACGTGAGTGGCACCAGCCTCTCTGGTACCAGCCGATTCGAAGACTACACACTGGCCGACTTCGGTCTGAGCCCCGGTGTTTTCTCCTGGAGTTGGGGCACGAATGGGAACGCTGACAGCTTCAAGCTCGAGATCGAGGCTGTTCCTGTCCCTGCTCCCCTGCCCCTGGCCGGTGGAGCTGTCGCCTGGAGGCTGGCGAAGCGACTGCGCAGAGTCAGTCGTGGGCAGCGCCTCCAAAATTTCTCCAGATCCCCACGATCAACTCAGTAAATACCAGAAAGAGTTCAGCGAGTCTTAATTTTTCGCTAAATTTACTCAGGACTACTTCTCTAGCGATAAGCTACCGTCTCTTGGTTGCTCCCCCATTCAATGGCGACTCCAATCCTTGTTGAGATTGCCGTCGACAGCACCGCTCTTGCCTTGCGCTACAGCGAGATTCTCAACGGCATTCTCCCCAGTTTCAGCCGCTTTCAGGTGACGGTCAACGGGGCCCGCCGCAGCATCACTGGACCCGCAATGCTCCGCGGCGGAGGCACCACCATCCGCCTGAATCTCGCCACTCCGATCCTAGCCTCGGACACCGTCTCGGTGACTTACACCAGCGTGAATGGATTCGACAGGGCCGGCTTCGGCGACATTCGCTCTCTCAGCACCTATCAGAGGGCCTCATTCTTTCGCAACCTCACCGCCACCAACCTCACCGGCATCGCCAATAGCGTCACGATTAACAGCAATGATACTTCCATCATAACTGGAGAGACCGCCCAGATCACCTTTGCGTTTAACCGCAATCCCGGCACCTCCTTCAGCAGCGGTGATGTCAGCGTCTCCGGAGGCAGTCTTTCGAACCTTTACGGCTCCAGCATCACTTATACCGCTACCTTCACGCCCACGGCAAACAGTCAAGGCACCGCTTCGATCGCCATAGCCAGTGGCTCTTGGAACGACGTTTTCGACAATGCAGGTGGGGGGGACGCGTCAGCCACGCTGCAGGTCGACACCCTCAATCCCGAGGTCGCCATCAGCTTCGTAGCGCCAGCCATCAACGACACGGCCAGAAGCGTCATGGTCTCCTTCTCCTTCAGTGAAAACGTCTTGGGTTTCAGCGCTGAAGATGTCAGCATCAGCAACGGCATCCTCAGCGGCTTCACTGGATTCGGAAACTACTATTGCGCGATGCTTACCGCTGAAGATGGCATCGCCACCACGGGGACAGTTTCGATTGCCGCGGGCTCTTACACCGATACTGCAGGAAACGCTGGCAGCGCCGCCTTCGATTCGGTCAGCATCGATACCCTCAATCCGATCCCATCTCTGGTGCCGCCAGGGTCGGACCCGATCCTCACCTGGACCAACTGCGCCGTGAACGCGATCCAATCCGCGGGCAGCAATGGCAAACCTGGTGTGCCCCCCACCACCGGCAGCCGCCTGATGGCCATGCTCTCCACGGCGATGCTGAACACCCTGGCCGCCTTCGGCGAACCGGTGGATTCCTACGAATTCGACCAGAGCGCACCGACGGGCGCCAACATGGAGGCGGCTCTGGTGGGTGCTGCCCAGAGGATTCTCTCGCTCGAACTTCCCGGGGAGAGCATTCTGATCGATGCTGAATACGACCTCAGCCTCCAATCCCTCACGGGGTCGCCGGAGAGCATTCAGGCGGGCCTGGCCTTCGGTGCCGGCATGGCCGACCAGATCCGTGCTCTCCGAGCCAACGACGGCTCGGACAACAACACCCCCTACACACCCCCCAGCGACGGCCTGCCGGGCTATGTCTGGACGCCGGCCACGTCGGGCCCCGCCGCAGGGGTGGCTGTGGGGCCCCACTGGGGATCGGTGACGCCCTGGGTGATCAGCAGTCCCGATGCCTACCTCTCCAACGGTCTGCAGGCCCGGCCTGATGTGAACCTCAATCTCTATGCCCAGCAGTTGAACGAAGTGCGCCTCTACGGCGGCTTGGCGAACACCGCCCAAACCACGCTGGAGCGCAGCCCCGATCAAACGGAAATCGCTCTCTTCTGGGCCTACGACAGGCCCGACACCTTCCGGCCCTACGGCCAGATGATCGAGATCGCCATGGATGTGGCGCTCGACCAGGGCAGCTCCATGCTCACCAACGCCAAGCTGATCACCAGCCTGAGCCTCGCCCTGGCGGATAGCGTGATTTGCGCCTGGAATGAGAAATATGACAACGTTCAGCCCCGCCCTTACGACCTGATCACCGGCAGCTTCTCCGATACGGATGGCGCAGCTCTCACAGTGCGAGACCAAGACTGGAGTTCCTTACTGTCTTCGATCAATGGCATCCAGTCGCCCCCGTTCCCGGATTTCCTTTCCGGCCACTCGGCGATGGGGGGCACCTTTGCCAGCGTCATGAGCTATTTCTTTGGTGACGATCTAACCTTTGCCGCCACATCACAGGAACTTCCTGGCGTGCAGCGCACCTTTGAGGGTTTCATCGATGGTGGGGGAGTAGCGCGCAACAGCTTTTACGAAGCCGGCCTGGAGAATGCCATCAGCCGTGTCTATGGTGGCGTGCACATCCGCGAGGCCTGTGAGGATTCCTTTGGTGTGGGTCTGAATGTGGGTGCCGCCGTGGTAAAGAACCTCTGGGCCTGACCTCACGCCACTCCCGGGCGATGTTGTTGAGGATCGGCTCCTTCTCGCTCGCGCCGCCTTCACGGTCCAGGGAGCTCGGCCCAGCCTGAACCTCAGCAACTTTGCCATGGTGGGCGACGATGGAACCGCGGCCAGCCTGGGCATTCAAGCTCCGGCCTGATCGCGCCGCAGGGGTCACGTGCGGCGCGTCCGACCCTGGCCCTGGCCGGCCTGCTGGGCCAGGTGCTGCAAGACCTGGTGGGCCTCCACCGCCGCCGACCGCCATGTTTCCGCCGCGGGCTCCTTAGAATCCTTGCCTGCCACGGCTTCCGCCTTCCCATGACCCAGCTGGAAACGCGCACCGAGCCGATGGTGGTCAATTTCGGGCCGCACCACCCCTCGATGCACGGGGTGCTGCGGCTCGTGGTCACCCTCGACGGCGAGGACGTGATCGACTGCGAGCCGGTGATCGGCTACCTGCACCGCGGCATGGAGAAGATCGCCGAGAACCGCACCAGCATCATGTATGTGCCGTACGTGAGTCGCATGGACTATGCGGCCGGCATGTTCTACGAGGCGATTGTGGTCAACGCCCCGGAGCGGCTGGCCAACATTCCCGTTCCCAAGCGCGCCAGCTACATCCGCGTGCTGATGCTGGAGCTCAACCGCATCGCCAACCACCTGCTCTGGCTCGGTCCCTTCCTGGCCGACGTGGGCGCCCAGACACCGTTCTTCTACATCTTCCGAGAACGGGAGATGATCTATGACCTCTGGGAAGCGGCCACCGGCCAGCGGCTGATCAACAACAACTATTTCCGCATTGGCGGCGTGGCGGTGGATCTGCCCTACGGCTGGTTGGAGAAATGCCTCGATTTCTGCGATTGGTTCGGGCCGAAGATCGATGAATACGAAAAACTGATCACCAACAACCCGATCTTTCGCAAGCGCATCGAAGGCCTCGGCGTGGTGAGCCGGGAGCAGGCGATCAACTGGAGCCTCTCCGGCCCGATGCTGCGCGCCTCCGGTGTGCCCTGGGACCTGCGCAAGGTGGATCACTACGAGTGCTACGACGACTTCGACTGGGATGTGGCCTGGGCGAAGGAGGGCGACTGCTTCGCCCGCTATCGGGTGCGCATTCAGGAGATGCGCGAGTCGCTGAAGATCCTGCGCCAGGCCTGCGCCATGATTCCGGGCGGTCCCACCGAAAACCTCGAGGCCCGCCGCATGGCCGAAGGCAAGGGCAGCGAGTGGTACGGCTTCGACTACCAATACGTGGCGAAGAAGGTGGCCCCCACCTTCAAGATCCCCGGCGGCGAGCTCTACACCCGCCTCGAATCCGGCAAGGGTGAAATCGGCGTGTTCCTGCAGGGCAACGATGATGTCACCCCCTGGCGGTTCAAAATTCGCGCCGCCGACCTCAACAATCTCCAGATCCTCCCCCACATCCTCAAGGGGGCCAAGGTGGCCGACATCATGGCGATCCTCGGCTCGATCGACGTGATCATGGGCTCCGTCGACCGCTGAAATCTCTCCAGCCACGGGGCTCCTGCTTCCTGCGGCGCTCCCGAAGCGGAATCGCGGAGTGTCAGCATCAACAAATCCGGCCCAGGCCGCCCACGGCCCTTTGCCCATGGACCCCTCCAGCTGGCTGCTGCTCTGCCGCACGGTGCGCTTCGGCGAAACCGACGCCGCAGGGGTGATGCACTTCCACCAGCTGCTGCGCTGGTGCCATGAGGCCTACGAGGAAAGCCTGGAGCGCTTCGGCATCGGGGCCGGGGAGATCTTCCCCGGACCGGACCACACAGCGCAGGTGGCCGTGCCGATCGTGCACTGCGCCGCCGATTTCCGCCGGCCGCTGCGCTGCGGCGATCCACTGGCCATCGCCCTGAGCCCCGAACGCTTGGATCCCGGCGGCTTCGAACTGCGCGTCCGCTTCCTGCGCGACGGGGAGGAGGTGGCCCGAGGCCTCACCCGTCACCGGGCGATTGATTCGCTCAGCCGCCAGCGCTGCGCGCTGCCGGATCCGATTCAGCGCTGGCTGGAGGCCTCGGGGCTGGGTGGCGTGCGGGCGCTGTAGAAGGACCTCAGGGGAAGCGGATAAGCCGTTCTTCCTGAAGGGCGCTGATCAGATCAGAACATAACTTCTCCTTTGCCGAAGCATCCAAGTCAGCCGTGCTCCCCGCAGGAGGCTTGCGCAAGGTGACAAAGAATTCATACATGCCGTCCGAGGTGATTGAATCCACCGTGAGGTCGAGAAGGCCGCTGCCATTCAGCAAACGCATGATCGCGGAGAAGCTTGAAGGCGTGAAGGTCCAGGCATGGATATCCACATAGTGGGGCACCGAAAAACAGCTGTAGGCCTGTTGGTAGACCTGGTTTGGATCGTGCTGAAGACTGAGGTCTTCCGTCCCCGAGGCTGCGGGGAAGGCACCCTGGCCCGCCTTGAGCGAATGCAAGGAGAGCGCATCAAAATATTGGCCGAGTGTGTGCTTGCGTCGATTTTCTAAATGGGCCTGGATCATTTCCCCTGCCGTGCTGAGCGGCTTGAGCAGATCGAAGCAAAAGCGCTTGTCCGGTATGGCCAGGCGCAGCTGTCCGCCAGGGCGGAGAAACTGATGACTCGTGCGCAGAAAAGAGATCGGGTTGGGCAGGTGCTCAAAAACGTGTGAAGCAACAATGTAATCGAGCCTCTCGATCTCGTGGGCCAGCTGCATCTCTATCGGCGCTTCGTCTGTGAGCACAACATCCACGGCCTCAATCTTCTCGGTGGCAACACCCCACTGGCCATACTTTTCGATCAAATCAGCCTGGCTGGCATGATCGACAATGATCACATTCCACCCTTCCGACTTGGGGAAGAGCGGTGAATAGGAGGGGCCGTATTCAAGGCCCCGCATCGTGGGCTCGATGCCGGCTCGGAGCGTGGTGACCCGGTCGTGCATCAAAGGGAGGGGGAAGGGGAGGGCCATCGCGGCGAAGGACAATCAAGCCAAGCCCTCAGATTCAGTCTGGCGGGCACGCTCTTCATCCCCTTCCACTCGCAATCGCTTCTTCAAGCTATCACGATTGTCCGGGACCTCCCCCATGCCAGCAAAGGCGGGCGGCCGATGTCAGCCGCTGCGCACCACCGCCCAAAGCAGCCCCGCCAATTGCAGCGGCAGCAGCCCCGCCAGCAGGGCCAGGGGATGGAGGAGGCCATCGCGGGAGGCGGCGGCGAGTCCCAGGGAGGAGAGCAGGCCGCACAGCGACAGCACCAGCCGGCGCGCGCGGCGGCGCGGGGCCGGGGCGCGCGGGGCATCCCCCACCAGGCCAAGGGGGGGACGCGGCATCGGAGCGGCGACGGAGAGGGAAGCGGGCAGCACGGGATCACGCGACGGCCCTGTGGCTTGGCATGGCCGGATGGCGCAATCTAAGGAGTGCCGGCCAACCAGCGGCGCCAGCGGCTGCGCTCCCACTTGCCAGCGGCGGAAGGGGCCAGCGGTGCACAGTGGCGCCAGCGGCGCGGTCGCTCGGCCGGCGGCCAGGCGGCCACGAGGGCGGCCAGACCCGTCAGCAGCGGTCCGGCGGCGGCCCCGCCGGAGGGACGCACCAGAGCCACCAGCCGCTGGCCCCACTCCGGGTCATCCTCGGCCAAGAGCAAGACCGCGTCCAGGGGCAGACCGGCGGCGGTGGCCTCCGCCTGCAGCCGCTCCTCCAGCGATTCCGGGAACACCGTCTCCCCGCCGCTGTGCACGGCCCCATCGAGCCGACCCCGCAGCCGCAGGCTTCCATCCCGGGCCAGCTCGGCGGCATCGCCGCTGCGCCACCATCCTTCCGCCGCCCGGGGCAACGGCCGCAGCGCGCCTGCCTCCAACCAGCCGGGACTCAGCCGCGCCGTGCGCACCTCCAGAGCCGCGCCCGCTGCGATCCGCAGCTCCACATCCCCCAGCGGCCGGCCGCAGCCCTCGACACCCGCCAGGAAGTCGGCCGGTGCCTGGGCCGTCACCATCGCGGCAGTCTCCGTGGCGCCGTAGCAGGGCGCCAGGGGCAGGCCGGCCCTTCGCGCCGCCAGCGCCTGGGCCGCCGGCAGGGCGGCACCCCCCACCCAGATCACCCGGCAGCCCGCCAGCCAGGCCCTGCCGGCGTCCACCGCAAGCAGGCGGCCGAGCTGGGTGGGCACCAGCGACAGCAGCACCGGCCGGTCCAACGGCAGGGGCACGGCCTCCGCCAGGCGCTCCGGCTGCCGCAACAGCTCCGGCGGCAGCCACGCCAGCGACGCGCCCCAGCGGCGGCAGCGCAACAGCGGCAGCAGACCGCTCACATGGTGCAGGGGCAGCGGATCCAGGTGGTGACAGGCCGACGGGTCGATGCCCCGGGCCTCGAGCCAGGCCCCGCAGGCATCGGCGCTGGCCCGGAGATGGGCGGCGGGCTGGACGCACCAGCGCCGCGCCCCGCCGCTGCCGCCGCTGCCCACCACCACCCCCGGCCCCAAGCCCAGGCGGGCGCCGAGGGCCGCCGGATCGGGGCCGAGGGCCGCCGCCAGGCGCTCCGCCTCGCCCTCCCCGGCCAGACCCACCAAGGCTCCCTCCCGCCAGGCGGCTTCCAGGGCCGCCGCCAGATCGGCCGGATCCCGCCCCTCGCCGCAGCGCAGCATCAAGCCGCCGCCTCCCACACGTCAGCGGGGTCGGCCGCAAACAACCCGCCGGTCGGCCGCCAGCCCGGGGCCAGGCCAGGGGCGGCGGGGGTGGGCCCGTCCTGCTGCAGCGCCGCCGCATGGGCCACGAGGCGCCAGCCGATGCCGGTCTCCAAGGCGGTGCTGATCATCAGCCGCGGCGTCCCCGCCGCCAGGTCGGCCAACAGCGGCCGGGGATCCCCCTCGACCGCTGGGCGGCGCACCTGCCAACCGGGCCACCCCGCAGGCGCCCCCCGGACGGTGCGCAGGGATTCGTCCAGGGCCACCGGAATCCGCCGGGCGAGGGACCACAGGCCCTCGCCATCCTGCGGGGGCAGGGGCTGCTCGATCCACTCCAGCCGGTTGTCCTCCACCAGCCGAGCGCTCCAGGCGTCAGCGGTGGCGCGATCCCAGCCTCCGTTGGCGTCGAGCCGCAGCCGGATGGAGGAGGGCAGGAGGGCCAGCAGTTCCTCCAGCACCCCCCGTTCCGTGGCATCGGGGTGGGCCGCCACCTTCCATTTCAGCGCCGGCGGCCGGGCCCCGCCGTCCAGGGCCGCACGCAGAGCCGCGAGCCCCGCCGGGCCGGCGGGGAGCAGCAGGGCCGAGGGAGGCGCCGGCCGCCAGCCGCCGGCGGCCGCGCTGCCGAGGCCGTCGAGTTCCGCCAGGGCCTGGCCGATCGCGAAAGCGAAGGCCGGGGACAGGGTGGGGAGGCGGGCCTCCAAGGCCCCGCGGGTCCAGGTGGCGGAGCCGGCCAGGTCGGGGGGGAGAAGCGGGCCCGGGGTGGTGGCCTCCCCCAGCGGGGCGGCCTCGCCCCAACCGAGGGCGCCGTCGGCGCGCTCCAGGCGCAGCAGCCAGCCCCGCCGCTCGCGCAACGCCCCATGGGCGGTGACCAGGGGGAGGGGCAGGGAAAAGCGAAACGGCCGCCAGAACAACCGCAGGGGCGCGGCGCTCACCGCAGACCGGGCCACCCCGGCAGGGCGCCGAGAGCCAGACCGCCAGCCAGGCCCAGGCCACTGAGGGCCTGGAAGCGCAGGGCCAGAAACTTGCTGCCGCTGATTCGCTCGGGCTGGTCGTGATGCCCGCCCAACAGCTGGATCAGACCCCGGGCAGGGGGCAGGCCGACCGCCCCGAGGAGGGCCGTCAGCGGCCACCAGCCGAACAGCACCGGCGCCCACTGCAGGGCCAGGCTGGCGGCGACGAACCAGGGCACCAGCGCCGCCGCCCGGGCGCTCCCCAATCGCACCACCGGCGATCGCTTGCCGTGGGCGGCATCCTCCTCCACCTGGTGGAAGTGGGAGCAGAAAAGCACCAGGGTGGTGGCCAGGGCAGGACCGCTGCCCAGCAGCAGGGCGGTGCCCCAGGGGATGGCGGAGGAGGCACCGCCCGCCGGGGCCAGGGCGAGCAGGGCGGCAGCGGTGGCGCAGGGGCCGAAGGCAAGCCAGCAGAGGGGTTCGCCAAGGCCCCGGTAGCCGAGCCGGAACGGCGGCCCCTGGTAGAGATAGCCCAGGCCGCAGCAGAGCAGCACCAGGGCCAGCACGAGCGGGCTGCTGCGCACCGCCACCAGGGACATCAGCGCCAGCCCCACCAGCAGGCAGCTGTTGGCAAGCCAGGCCACCCGGTCGCGCCGGCCGGTGAGATTCACCAGCGAGTGGGGTTTGCCGTGGGTGTCGACCCCGGTGTCGGCATCGAAGACATCGTTGGCCAGGTTCTCCCAGGCCAACAGCAGCACCGCTGCCAGCAGGAACAGCAGCAGCTGATCGAACCGCAGCGGCAGGCCCCGCCCCAGCCGCCAGCCCGCTGCCAGCAGCACCGGCATCACCGCCACCGCGTACATCGGACCCTTGATCGCCGCCCGCCAGAGCCGGGCGCGATCCGCCGCGGCGAGGTCGGGCGGGGCGTAACGGCTTGCGACGACCTGATGCTCGGACATGGCAGCCGCAGGCGGCAGGCGCGAAATGGCCCATACATTTGAGCAGCCTTTCTCCCCGGTCCGAGAAGCCCCCGGTGCAGGCCCCCCCGTTCTCCGATCCTGAAGCCGGCCACCCCGACCGCAGCACCGGCTTCGCGGAGCTGCTCGAAGCCGCCGCCGCCGCCGCCCGTGCCCTGGAGGGCTCGCCCGCCGGGCGCCAGGAGGACGATGCGGTGCTGAGCCTCGCTGTTCCCCTCGCCCCCCTCGATCCCCTGCTGGCGCTGCCCCGGCTCGCGGCCCCCCACGGGGACGGGGCGAGCGGCTTTCGCTTTCTCTGGGACGGGGCGCCCGGCCTCTGCCTGGCGGCCGCCGGCCGTTGCAACAGCCTGGAGCTGAGCGGCCCGCGCCGCTTCGAGTTGGCCCAGCGCTTCAGCAGCCTCACCCTCAGCCGGTTGGGCTGCCCAGCGCAGGGCGGCCCGCCCCTGGCCAGGGCGCGGGTGCTGCTGGCCTTCGCCTTCTTCGACAGCCCCCTCCGCCAGGGCACCGGCGCACCGGGGGTGCAGGCGGTGCTGCCCCGCTGGCAGCTCAGCCGCCAGGGTCGTCACTGCTGGCTGCGGCTGCACCGGGTGCTGGGGGGTGGCATCACCGCCCGCGGCATGGCGGAGGAACTCTGGGAGACCGCCCGGCGGTTGGAGCGCGACATGGGCCCGGAGGGCCAGGATGAGCCGCCGCGCCTCACGGTGCATGCCCGCGGCAGCAGCTGGCACGGCGGCTACCGCGCCGCCCTGGAGAAGGCCCTGGAGCTGGTGGAGAGCGGCGAGCTGCGCAAGCTGGTGCTGGCGGTGCGCCAGCGGCTGCAGCTGGACGGGCCCCTCGATCCGCTGCAGCTGCTGGCCCAGCTGCGCCGCAGCCAGCCCGGCAGCTGCCGCTTCCTCTGGCAGCAGGCCCAAGGCGAAGCGTTGTTGGGGGCTTCTCCGGAACGGCTCCTCTCCCTGCGGCAGGGACAGCTGCGCAGCGACGCGCTGGCCGGCACGGCCCCGCTCGGGGAGGCGGCCGACGGGCTGCTTGGCTCCAGCAAGGACCGCCACGAACACGAGCTTGTCGTGGAAACGATCACGGCGGTGCTGCGGCGGGCAGGCCTGAACCCGCGCCGGCCCCGCCATCCCCGTCTGGCACGCCACGGCAGCCTGGTGCATCTGCACAGCCCGATCACGGCGCGGCTGGACACCGGGCAGGGGCAACGGCTGCTCAGCCTGGCGGAGGCGCTCCATCCCACCCCGGCTGTGGCAGGGCTGCCGCGACGGGAGGCGATGATCTGGCTGCGCAGCCTGGAACCCTTCGAACGCGGCCATTACGCCGCGCCGATCGGCTGGATCGACACGGAAGGGGAGGCGGATCTGCGGGTGGCGATCCGCAGCGGCACCCTCCGGGACGGGCAGCTGGATCTGACCGCCGGGGCGGGGCTGGTGCGCGGCTCGCGGCCCGAGCGGGAGTTGCAGGAGGTGGCGCTGAAGCTGGGGGTGCTGCAGCAGCAGCTCAGCCTGTCGACGGAGGCGGTGAGACCGGCAGCCGGGCGATCGTGAGATCCGCCAGCGGCACGCCCCCCAGCCGTTCCACCTCCCGCACCCCGGTGGGGCTGGTGACGTTGATCTCGCTGAGTCGACCATCGATCACGTCGATGCCGACGAAAAACAACCCCTCCTGACGCAGAACGGGGGCCAGTTCCGCGCAGATCGCCCGCTCCGCTTCGCTCAGCCCGGCGGCTTCGGGGGCTCCGCCCACCGCCAGGTTGCTGCGGAACTCTCCAGCGCTGGGCACCCGGTTGACCGCCCCCAGGGGGTCCCCGTCCACCAGCAGGATGCGCTTGTCGCCGGCACTCACCCCGGGCAGATAGGCCTGCACCATCACCGGCAGGCGCTGCTGGTCGGTGACCAGCTCCAGCAGAGCCCGCAGACCCGGTGTGCCGGCCGCGGCGAACACCACCCCCTGGCCGGCGCGCCCGCCCAGGGGCTTGAGCACCACCTCGCCATGCTCGGCGGTGAACGCAGCCAGCTGGTCGACCCGGCCGCTCACCAGCGTGGGGGCCATCAGATGGCTGAAGCGCAGGGAACTGAGCTTCTCGTTCCAAGCCAACAACGCGGCAGGCCGGTTGAGCACCCGCAGGCCCCCGCGCCGCTCCGCCAGCTCCAGCAGATGGGTGGCATAGAGATAGGCCTCGTCCACGGGCGGATCCTTGCGCATCCAGACATGGGAGAAGCGCTCCAGCGGCAGCCGCTCGGCCTCGTCCAGCCGGTGCCAGGGCTGGGGCACCTGCCAGCCGTCGGGGCCTGGCTCGATCGCCGCCAGCGTCACCGGCCGCGCCACAGCCCAGGCGGTGTGGCCGGCGCGAGGGTGTTCGGCCGCAGAGATGTCGGCCGCGGTGCAGACCCAGACCGGGCGACCGGCGCGCTGGGCGGCCTGCATCAAAGCGATGCTCGAATCCTTCGCGGGATTGAGGCGCTCAATCGGGTCGATGACGAACAGTTGGGCGCCGTCGGTGCTGGGAGAGGCGGGCACAGAGGTCAGAGCGCGGAACCGGAGTTGGCCGAGACGGCGAAATAGGCCTCCAGCTCTTCCAGGCTGCCGATGGCAAAGCCATTGATGAAAACCTGCGGGATGGCCGTATTGCCGCCAGAGCGCTTGCGCATCACCTCATGGAAGAATTCATCTTTTTCCACATCAAATTCGTTGTAATCAAGCTTGCGATGATCCAGGAGCCCCTTGATGCGGACGCTGACCGGGTCAAACCGCGATGTGTAGATGTCGATCTTCAGGCGCTTCGACATGAAAGGGGGGTGGAGTGGAGCGGGGCGCGCGGGCTGGAAACGTAAACGGACTGGAAATGCAACGAACTGGCCAAGCTGCCTGAGAAGGCCTCAGCGAAACAACCGGGAAAGAAATCACGATCCATCCTAGCGAGGCGGTGCCAGGGGTGGGGCGGAACCTCTGACGGGGCCTGCTTGCGCCGCGTGCGCGCCATGGGCGCAAATCACGCCGCTCTGAGGCGGTTGGCAATCGAAGCCGGGGGCAACCCGCGCGCCAAAGCCCGTCTGAGGCGGTGAGCGCAGCGGCAAAACCATGCAAAAACCGGGCCAGATCCACGTATCTGTTTGTGACGCAGAAGCAAAACTCAAGGACCACAGGATTAGACAGCAAACAGCTAGTCATCCTGCAGCGAGGGCCGCGGCAAAGGTCGAGAGGAGACACTTGCCTGGGCAAAACAACTGGAATCACAGCTTTTTTCATTTTCCCCGCATCCCAGCCATGACCTCCCCTGACCCGGCCGGCATCCCCGCAGAACACGAGCTCGCCGACGGACCTGGGCTGGACCCCAGCCTGTTCACCCTTTCGCCGGAGGGCCTGAGCGAACCCGAGCGCAAAACCGCATTGAATGCCTTGGCAGAGTTTATCGCCAAGCAACGCAACCTTTCGCTTGGCTATCAGGCAAACCAGTCCGGGATGTATGGAGACCTGGCGGAATACCTCTCCGTACACATGAATAACATCGGAGATCCATTCGCCGAAGGGAATTACACGCTCAACAGCAAGGCGATCGAGCGGGCGGTACTCGATTTCTTTGCTGAGCTCTGGCATGCCGAACGGCCACATGATTTGCATAACCCCGAATCCTATTGGGGATACATCCTGACCATGGGCTCCACGGAAGGCAATCTCTATGGCCTCTGGAATGCCAGGGACTACCTGGCGGGCAAGGCGCTGCTCGATGATCCGGAGACAGTCCAACAAAACTCAGGCGACAGGCAGGGCGATCCCCGCATCCTGCGCAGGCTGATCTGGCATCAAGCACCGCTTCCCAAGCGCAACAAGAATGCCTTCACACCGGTTGCATTCTACTCGGAAGACACGCATTACTCGATCATCAAGGTAATGCGTGTTCTAGGCATTAAAACCTTCTACGAGCTGGGCCAGAATGAGTATGCCAAGCAATGTCCGATCCCGGAATTCCGCGACAAACAATCATGGCCGCAGGAGGTACCCTCCGAGGCAGGGGTGCTGGGTCCGGGGAGCATCGACATTGACGCCCTGGCCGTCTTAGTCGAATTCTTCGCAGAGCGGGGCTACCCCATCCTGCTCTGTCTGAACTACGGAACAACGTTCAAAGGAGCCTACGACAATGTGGCCCTCATCTGTGAAAGGCTGCAACCGATATTCGCGAGGCATGGCTTGGAATCGCGCCAGGTCATCTACGATCCTGCGACGGGAGCAAGCGATACGCGCACTGGTTTTTGGATTCACGTCGACGCTGCCCTCGGAGCCACCTACATGCCCTTCTTGGAGATGGCGAAGACCCAGGGCAAAATCCCAAATCATGGCCCTATCTTCGACTTTCGGCTGCCCTACGTGCATTCCCTCAGCACCAGCGGCCACAAGTGGATTGGGGCACCGTTTCCCACAGGCCTCTACATGACGCGGGTCAAGTATCAGCTGCGTCCGCCCAGCGATCCCGCCTATATCGGCTCTCCCGATACCACGCTCGCCGGCTCACGCAGCGGCCTGGCTCCGATCGTACTTTGGTCTTATCTCGCCAGTCACTCCCATGCGGCACAAATAGAACGTGCCCTGCGCTGCCAAGACCTGGCGAGCTACACCCATGCAAAACTTCTCGAACTCGGCCATAGACTGGAGAAAGATCTGTGGGTGCAGCGGACACCGCTATCACTTGCGGTTCTCTTTCGCCGTCCCAACGGAAAGATCGTCAACAAATACACCTTGAGCTGCGAGAGTGTTTCTGTCGATGGTCAACAGCGAGACTATGCGCATGTCTACTTGATGGCGCATGTGACAAAGCAAAAGATTGACTGCCTGATCGAGGATCTCTGCCAAGCCGATGCCTTCCCCGCCTCGGGCCAGACACCGGACTGCCTGCCAGCGCCACCCGCCGTGAGCACAGCAGCGGCGCGACCGCTCACGCACGTGCCCGTGGCGGGTCGCGGTTGGCGCTGAAGGCAAGGCCTGCGGACCCGTCGGGGCGCGCTGATAGCGTCGAACCACTGCCTGAACCTCCCTTGCTCGACCTCACCGACTTCAAGCGCGATCTCTCCGAACTCACCGACCGCCTGGGCCATGCCCAGGACTGTCTTTGACGTACCGGCCCTCAAGGCACGCCAGCGGGACCTGGAGCAGCTCGCCGCCCAGGGCGACTTCTGGGATGATCCGCAACAGGCCCAGAAGCAGATGCGCCTGCTGGATGAGGTGAAGCAGCAGCTCGAGCAGCTCGAGCGTTGGCGCGGCGCCGTGGACGACGCCCGGGCCACCCTGGAGCTGCAGGAGCTGGAGGCCGATGACGAGATGCTGGAGGAGGCGGCCGCCGGGCTGCGCCAGCTGCGCGCCGACCTCGACCGCTGGGAGCTGGAGCGGCTGCTCAGTGGCCCCTATGACAAGGAGGGGGCGGTGATCAGCATCAACGCCGGTGCCGGCGGCACCGACGCCCAGGACTGGGCGCTGATGTTGATGCGCATGTACACCCGCTGGGCGGAGGACCACGGCATGAAGGTGACCGTCGACGAACTCAGCGAAGGAGAGGAGGCGGGTATCAAGAGCTGCACGATCGAGATCGACGGCCGCTATGCCTACGGCTATCTCCGCAACGAA
This sequence comes from Cyanobium sp., assembly GCA_044351065.1. Lineage (GTDB taxonomy): Bacteria > Cyanobacteriota > Cyanobacteriia > PCC-6307 > Cyanobiaceae > Cyanobium. Next base: position 20,263 of record JBILGK010000018.1, on the reverse strand, counting down.
AAAGGCACGCACCGACTGGTGCGGATCTCTCCGTTCAACGCCAACGACAAACGTCAGACCAGCTTCGCCGGCGTGGAGGTGATGCCCAAGCTCGAAGAGGAGGTGAAGCTCGACATCCCCGAGAAGGATCTGGAGGTCACCACCTCTCGCTCCGGCGGCGCCGGCGGCCAGAACGTGAACAAGGTGGAAACGGCCGTGCGCATCCTGCACCTCCCCACCGGCCTGGCGGTGCGCTGCACCCAGGAACGCTCCCAGCTCCAGAACAAGGAAAAGGCCATGGCCCTGCTGATGGCCAAACTGCTGGTGATCGCCCAGGAGCAGCGGGCCGCCGAAATCGCCGACATTCGCGGCGACATCGTGGAGGCGGCCTGGGGCAACCAGATCCGCAACTACGTGTTCCATCCCTACCAGCTGGTGAAGGATCTGCGCACGAGCGAGGAGACCACCGACGTGCAGGGCGTGATGGATGGGGATCTCGACCCCTTCATCCAGGCCCTGCTGCGCCAGGGGGTGGAGGTGGGGGTGGCCGCCTGAGCGTCTGCGGCTCGGAGGGCAGGGGCAAGGGCGGGGCGAACCCAGTACCTGGCCACCGTCGGTGAACCGAAGAAAATCGAGCAGAACCCCGCCAACTGATGCGATTCCGGCAACAGATTGCAACTCCTGCCGCATCGACAGAGTCAGCTGAATTGGCTTGTTCTTTGTCGATCCTCTTGCGAGTTGCATCACTGTCCGCAGCTGCCCGGATCTTGCGTGAGCACCTCCCGAATCCAGTACGTTGTCGCCGACAGCCAGCCCATGCCACCGTGCCGCCGGACCCCGAGGCCCTCGCCAGCGCCCCCCCGGAAACGGCGGCCAAACGCCCCAGCTTCCTCAAGCTGGCCATGCGCAACATGGTGCGCAAAGGCCGCCAGAGCCTCCTGCATTTCGGCCTCACCGCCGTGGGGCTCACCGCCTTCCTGGTGCTGATCGCCTGGCTGGGCCGGCCGCAGCTGCCCGGATGAGTGCCGCGAACCGCCGCAGGGCAGAAGAACCCGAATTGGATCTGGCCTTCGAGCTGGGCGAAGGGCTGGCCTCGGAGCTGGGGGCCAGCGCCGGAGCCCTGGCCTCGCCGGAAACGGGGGAGGACGGGTGGAACCGGTTGCTGGCCCGTTGGCTGGCGGAGCTGGCCGACGAGATGCCCGCGCCGTGGCGCCGCCCGGCCTACAGCCTCGGTCTGCAGCTGTGCGATGACGAGGCGATCGCCTCCCTCAACCAAGCCTGGCGGGGTCAGACAGGTCCCACGGACGTGCTGGCCTTCGCCGCCCAGGAGGGGGCACCGCCGCTGCCGGGGCCGCTGGAGCTCGGTGACATCGTCATCTCCGTGGAGACCGCCGCGCGCCAGGCCCGGGAGCACGACCATCCGCTGGAGCGGGAGCTTCGCTTCCTGGCCAGCCACGGCCTGCTGCACCTGCTCGGTTGGGACCACCCGGACGAGGAATCCCTGGCGGCGATGCTCGAACGGCAGGAGCGGTTGCTGGCCTCTGGGTGAAGACGCCAACGCGCTTCCCGCACAAGGGGCTTTCCGCTTCGGCAGGCGGGGTTAAGGTGCGGTTCAACGGTCCGCAGCCGATGGCTACGCCCATGCTGGTTCCCGAGGATTCCCCACCGGTGCGGCCCCTTGTCGATGTGCACCGCCGCGGCCGCCGCCTACGCGTGGGCGCCTGGAAGGTGGCGGGCGATCTTCCCGCCAGCTTCCGCTACGCAGCCCAGGGGTTGGCCTACGGCTTCGCCAGCCAGCGCAACTTCCGCATCCATGTGGTCATCGGCCTGACCGTGTTTGTTCTGGGCCTGTGGCTGCGCCTCAGCGTCGACCGGCTGGCGCTGCTGGTGCTCACCGTGGCGGCAGTGCTGGTGCTGGAGCTGCTCAACACCGCCACGGAGGCCGTGGTCGACCTGGCGATCGGCCGCCAGTTCCACCCCCTGGCGCGCATCGCCAAGGATTGCGCCGCCGCCGCCGTGCTGGTGGCGGCGCTCTCCTCCATGCTGATCGCGCTGCTGCTGCTGCTTCCCCCCCTGCTGCACAGGCTGGGCCTCTGAACCGCACCGGCCCTCGCCATGTTCCTCGTTCTCGACAACTACGACAGCTTTACCTTCAACCTGGTGCAATACCTGGGCGAGCTGGCGGCCGAGCACCCGCTGGCGACGGATCTGCGGGTGGTGCGCAATGACGCCCTCAGCCTGGCGGAGATCCGAGCGCTGGCGCCCGCGGCGATCTTGATCTCCCCCGGTCCCGGCGACCCCAGCCAGGCGGGCGTGTGCCTGGAGGTATTGCGGGAGCTGGGCCCCGAGGTGCCGATTCTGGGGGTGTGCCTGGGGCACCAGTGCCTGGCGCAGGTGTTCGGAGGCCGGGTGGTGCGCGCGCGGGAGTTGATGCACGGCAAGACCTCCCCGGTGCACCACAGCGGCCAGGGGGTGTTCGAGGGGCTGCCCGAGCCACTTACAGCCACCCGATATCACAGTTTGATCGCCGAGCGCGAAAGTCTGCCCGATTGCCTGGAGGTCACCGCCTGGCTGGAGGACGGCACGATCATGGGGCTGCGCCATCGGGAACATCCCCATCTGCAGGGGGTGCAGTTCCATCCGGAGAGCGTGCTCACCGAGAGCGGCCACAAACTCCTGGCCAACTTCCTGCGGCAGGCGGAGCAGCGACAAGCTCCCCCCCCGGAAGAAGGGTGATAGCTTCGCGCCATCGCCGGGACCGCCCAGGTCCGCTCCCCCACATGCTCGCTGGTCCCGTCGTCCGCCGGTCGTGGCCGCTTTTCCCCCGGAGTGCGGCAGGGAGGATGGCCGCATGGGGAACAGCCCTGGCTCTGGCGCCGGGCAGCCTTGCCCCTGCCCTCCTCGCGCCCGCCGCAGCTGCACCCGCCGGGGGGGTGACGATCACCAGCTACGGCCACAGCGCCCTGCTCATCCGCGGCGGCGGTGCCACGGTGCTGCTCAATCCCTTCCAGGCGGTGGGCTGCGCCGCCGGCCTGGCCGAACCCCGGGTGAGCGCCGATGTGATCCTGGCCAGCAGCCGCCTGAAGGATGAGGGGGCGGCCGTGGCCCGCGGTCGCCTGCTGGTGAAGCCAGGGTCGTACCGGGTGGCGGGCCTGGCCATTGAGGGCATCTCCGTGCCCCACGACCGCTTCGGCGGCAAGCGTTTCGGGCCCTCCACCCTCTGGCGTTGGAAGCAGGGCGGACTGGAGTTCGCCCACCTCGGCGGCACCGCCGGCCGGCTCAGCCCCTCCGACCGGGTGCTGCTCGGGCGACCCGACGTGCTGATCCTCGGCGTGGGAGGAGGCGCGAAGGTGTACACGGGCAGTGAGGCGGCGGAGATGGTGCGCGAACTGCAGCCCCGCCGTGTGATTCCCGTGCAATACCGCAACGCCACTCCAACCGCCAGCTGCGATCTCGGTTCCATCGAGCCATTCCTGCAGGCGATGGGATCGGCGAAGGTGGTGCGGGGCGGGACGACCCTTTCCCTGGTGCCACCCCTCGGCGATCAAACCGTGATTCACGTGATGCGTTGATCCTCTTCGGAGGGCTCTCCCTCCGCCTGGATCTGCTCCCAGTACTCCGCTTCCTGAATCCGCCCGCGCCGCCCCGGGCGAGCATCTCCAGGGCCTCGCTCAGGCTCAGATACGCCAGGCGACGGCTGGAGACAAGCACGAACAGCAAGCCATAGCCACAGGCCAGCAATACCCCCTGCAGGCCTTGGCGCAGGAGGGCCCAACGCGGTTCCGCCCCCGTTCCCGCTCGAACCGGCGCTGCAGACGCACCTCAGCTTTGGCCAGGGACTGCAGCAGTTGTTGTCTGGCCAGCGGCAGGGGCGGCGCCTGCAGAGCCTGCAGACGAGCGCGCAGATCGGCGGAAGAGGTGGCGGCCGCGATGGCCTGGCGATGGGATGCCAGGCGCTGCAGGGCGGCCGTCTGCTGCGGCGTTCGCGGGTTTGAGAAGGAAGCGATGCCGTGCCAGGTGGCACCGATCTGCAGGGGAACCAGCAAGAGGAAACCCAGGGCGGCGGGGGCCGCTCCCCGGCGGATGCGACCCCAGGAGCGCTCCACCGCCGGGTCATCGGCCACGAGCCAGGCCGCGATCCGAACCAGGGCGATGGCGAGAAGGGGCAGGAAGGCGTTCTGCAGGACCGCAGCGGCAAAATCCAGTGCCAGGCGAAGCTGGTTGGCCTGGGGGGCAGGAGCAGGCCGAGGAGGGAGATCCCGTAGGCCAACAGCAGCACGCTGGCCAGCGGCAGCAACCCCCGGGGAGAGGGGGGCGCGTCAGAGAGGGGGATCGAAGAGCGGCTCATCGCAGCCGCAGACGGCGCCGCAGGCGACGACTCCAGAGGTAGCCCGCGCCTGATCCCAACAGCGGCAGCGGCCCGGGGACCGGGACGGGATCGGTCAACTGCAAGGCGGAAACATAGGTGCTCCAATTATTGCTGGCGGCAGCATATTCATTGATCGCCCAGAACTTGCGCGGATTGAGCGGATCGATGGTGATCGCGGCGAAATCACCCCAGCGGACTCGGGGAGCAGCGCCGAGAGCATAGGAATCCGTAGGACTCTTTTTCAACAGGAGAGCCGCCCCGTACGGATCCAGGCCACCCCCCGCGTCCGTGGTGAAGGCTTGGGCCATGATGCTGATATTTCCGTCGGGCGCTTGCGGGCCAGATCGGTTGTAGCTGATCACGGCCTCCCCCCACTGATTGGCGGCGATGGCAGCTTGATAAAAATCGAAGTTTGCATCAGCGATTAGACCACTCTCAATCAGCGCACCGGTACCGGCATTCAACACAAACCATTGCAGCTGCGCATGGGGGCCAGCGATGGGAGTGACGGTGTGAACCCCGTAAATCTTGCCATTCACTTGATAGATATTGGCACTCAGCCGGTCGTCGAGGGAATCAATCACGCGGTTGCTCCCCGAGACGAGGCCAGGCTGATAGGCGGCACCGTTGTCCTGACCGAAGAAGGGCACGACATTCGCTTGCAAAGGCCCCAGGCTTGCACCGGCGGCATTGACACCACTGATCACAAACCGATTCAGGGGCCCTGCATCCGTGACGGTCGCCGCCATCACATTGGCCGTGTTGGTTGGGTTGCCCTGCCAGTTGACCGCCGCTTGCCATGCATAGCCATAGCTCGATCCACCCAGAAGGGATGTGAGATTGGCAACGGAGGGGGAGGCACCAAAAAGATCAGTCTTGGAGATCACGAACAGGCTGCTGCCCCGAGTGGTATTGCCGTTGAAATTATTGGTCCCAACATACACAGCTTTGTCATCCATTCCCAAGGTTGGCTAGTCAGCCGCCGGATTGCTGCCCGTCTCGAAGCCGGTGAACACCGTGCCCTTCCAGGCCGCCAGCGCATCGTGATTCTCAGAGACAGCGATATTGATTGCGGAGGTGCTGGCCCCGAAGCCGACTACGATCCAGCGATTCGTATAGCGATCAAACAGCACGCGCTGATCGCCAAGGCTGTTTGTGAGATTGGGGCTCACCGCAGACCAAAAAGCCTGGTTCGAGATCCGACGCAGGGCGGCGCCATTGGTTTTGTCATAGACCGTGAGGCTGCCATTGCTGGTCTCCAGGAATTGATTCAGCCCTACCGCACCCATCGTGTCGGGCGGTATGTAAGCGTTGCCAAGGGCCGCATTCTGCGCAAAGGTTGTGCCCTCAAAGTTGAGCGGATTGAGCAGCCTGGCCGCCTGCGCCGCCCCCGGGGCGGCCAACAGGGCCAAGCCGGTGAACAGGGCGCCGAGACAACGCCCCTTTTGCCTGCCTGAGCCGGTGGCTGTAAAGAGCCCATTCATGGCTCAGACCTTGATGAATTGGAGACCTATGGCTGCTAGGGCGGCTTGGAAATTGCGCCCGCAACAGACCTCAACCTTCCACCGCACACCAGGCCCCCCAGAAACGTTGCATCTGGGCCCGCGTGCCGAGACTCACCCGCAAACTCCCCTCCAGCTGCGGCTTGCCGGCCATCGAACGCACAAGAATGCCGGCCTCCTGCTTCAGGCGTCGCTCCACCTCGGCCGGATCGCCCTTGGGCCAGAGCAGCAGGTAGTTGCCGCCATCCACGTGGTGGCGCACGCCCGCCTGGCGCAGCTGGCGCACCATGGCGTCGCGGGCGGCCAGCACCTCCGCCACGTAGGCCTCCACGTAGGCGGCATCGGCCAGGGCGGCAGCGGCCGCCGTCACCGCGAAGCTGTTGACGTCGTAGGGCCCGGTGACCCGGCTCACCCGATCCACCACCGCGGCGGATCCGAGGGCGAAACCGATGCGCAGCCCGGCGATGCCGGCGGTCTTGGAGAGGGAACGCAGCACCAGCAGGTTGGGATGGGCCGCGAAGGGATCCCCCCCAGCCGCGGCGGCGATCAGGGGCGGCAGCACGCTGTCGCCGGTGAAGGCCTCGTAGAGCTCATCCACCACCACCAGGGTGCCGGGGGCCGCCGCCGCCAGCTCCAGCACCCGTGGCGCCGCGAGGCGGGTGCCGGTGGGGTTGTTGGGGTTGCAGAGCAGCAGCAGCTTCGCCGGGCGGCTGTGCAGCGCCTGCAGCATCTCCTCGAACGGGAAGAGGAAGCCCGGCATTCGATGGGGCAGGGCCTCGATCTCCATGCCCTGCATGCGGGCGCAGGGGGTGTAGTAGCCGAAGGTGGGGCTGGTGGTGAGCAGCCGGTCGCCGGCGGCGCCGTAGGCATGGAAGCAAGCGTGCAGGGCGGCATCGACCCCGTTGAAGATCCCCACCTGGTCAGGCGAAAGGCCCGTGGCGGGGCCGCCGAGGGAGGCGATCAGCGCCTCGCGCAGGCCGTCGTACTCGGGATAGATCGCGTACTCCTCGGCCGGGATGGCGCGGAGCGCCGCCACCACCTTCGGACTGGGGCCCACGGTGTTCTCGTTGAAGTCGAGCCGGAGCAGACCGCGCCGGCCCTCCAGAGGCGCGCTGTAGGCCTGCAGGCTTTCCACTTCCGGTCGGGCCGAGGGCGGCGGTTGTCGCACAGGGTGGCCAGGGGGCAGGGGCGCAGCGTAGAGGGCGGCCGCCGGAGGGGGCGGCTTACATCCGCTCCAGTGTCTCGATCCCCAGCAGCCCCAGACCCAGCTTGAGGGTGTCGGCGGTGAGGCGGCAAAGGGCCAGGCGGGAGCCGCGGGCGGGTTCGGGAGCCTTGAGCACCGGCACCTGGTCGTAGAAGCGGTTGAAGACCTGGCTGAGCTCGAACAGGTAGGCGCAGAGGCGGTTGGGCAGCAGCTCCTCCTCCACCTCCACCACCACCGCATCGAAGCGCAGCAGCTCGCGGACGAGGGCCCACTCCCGGGGTTCGGAGAACACGAGGGGATCGGGGAAGCCCGCCACACCACCGCCCTCCCCGGCGGCGTCCAGAGCCGCGCCCCCCTTGCGGGCGATGCCGGCGATGCGCACCACCGCATAGAGCAGGTAGGGCGCCGTGTTGCCCTGCAGGGCGAGCATGCGATCGAAGCTGAACTGGTAATTCGTGATTCGGTTCTGGCTGAGGTCGGCATACTTCACAGCCGCCCGGCCGACGGTGGTGGCCACACGCTGGATGAAGGCCTCGTCCTCCTGGCGACCCTCCTCCGCCAAGCGGCGGCGCAGGTCGGCCTCGGCCCGTTCCACCGCCTCATCGAGCAGATCGCGCAGGCGCACGGTGTCGCCAGCGCGGGTCTTGAGCTTCTTGCCGTCCTCCCCCTGCACCAGGCCGAAGGGCACATGCTCGAGGCTCGCCCCCGCCGGCACCCAGCCGGCCCGCCGCGCCACCTGGAAGACAGCGGCGAAGTGGTTCGCCTGGCCAGCGTCGGTGACATAGATCACGCGCCTGGCGCCATCGCCCTCGGGCTTCGGCGCCAGGCGGTAGCGAATCGCCGCCAGGTCGGTGGTGGCGTAGTTGTAACCTCCATCGCTTTTCTGCACGATCAACGGCAGCGGCTTGCCCTCCTTGCCGCTCATCCCCTCCAGAAACACGCAGCGGGCACCGGCGTCGGTGACCAGCAGTCCGGCGGCCTCCAGATCGGCCACCACCGCCTCCAGGAAGGGGTTGTAGAACGATTCGCCCCGCTCACTCAGGCTGATATACAGCTGGTCGTAGATCTTCTGGAACTCGCGCCGGCTCTGCTCGCACAGCAACCCCCAGGCTTTGAGCGAGAGCGGATCGCCCCCCTGCAGCTTCACCACCTCCTCGCGGGAGGCGCTCTGGAAGGTCTCGTCGTCGTCGAAGCGGGCCTTGGCCTGGCGGTAGAAGGCCACCAGATCGCCGAGGTCCACCGCGTCAGCGGTGTGGAGCGTTTCGGGGGCCACCTGCTTGAGGTGGGTGATCAACATGCCGAACTGGGTGCCCCAGTCGCCCACATGGTTGAGCCGCAACACCGGATGGCCGCGGAACTCCAGCACCCGCGCCAGCGACTCGCCGATGATCGTGGAGCGCAGGTGTCCCACGTGCATCTCCTTGGCGATGTTGGGGCTGGAGAAATCCACGATCACCGGGGTCGTGCCCTCCGCCTCAGGCACCCCCAGGCGGGGATCACCCAACCGTGCGGCCACCTCGGCGCACAGACGCTCGGGCTTGATCCTCAGGTTGATGAAGCCGGGGCCGGCGATCTCAGGCGGTTCGCAGATGGCCGCAAAGATGGGATCTTCCACCAGGCGAGCCTGGATCGCCTCGGCGATCAGCCGGGGCTTCTGCCCGAGGGGCTTGGCCAGGGGCAGGGCACCGTTGGCCTGGAAATCACCGAACTCAGGCTTGCTGGCCGGCGCCAGCTGGGGACCCCGCATCAAGCCCTCCTCGGCGGCCTTGGGGAAGGCTTTCTGCGTAGCCATCCCCACCTGCGCTTCGAGGTCCTTGAAAACTTTGAGCATCGCGGCCGGCAGCGGAAAACTCGGATGGGTTGATCATCCACCCCCGTGGCGGCAAAGCGATCGGCGAACGGGAGCTGCCGCTGCCACTGCCGCCTCAGCCGGCCAGCCCCAGCTCCCGCTCCATTCCCGCCAGCACCACATCGGCCACGAGCTGGGTGCGGTAGCGGCAGGCCTGGGTGACCGTGCAATCGAAGGTGCCGTGCTCCCAGTATTTATTGCTGCCGGCACCACCGCCGCAGAGGGCGAAATAGGCGCAGCTCTGGCGGCAGCGCTCGACGCCGGCGCTCATCAGGGCGGCGACCCGCTGGTATTTCTCCGTGGCCAGCAGCGACACCAAGGTGTCGTTTTTGACATTGCCGAAGGCGAAATCGCCGAATTCCTGCGTCTGCACCGACAGCAGCTCGGGATCAAAGGTGGACACATTGCCCCGGGCATCCACGTTCACGATCACGAAGGGCACGTTCATGTCGGTGCTGCTGAGACGCTCCTCGCCGCAGGCCAGGCTGGTGATGCCATCGAACTCCCGCAGCCGCAGCGCCTCGGGCCGCTCCTGCAGGCGCTGCCAGAAACGCTGCAGGAAGCGCACATAGCGCGCCTCGCAATCCGGCGTTTCCAGGCTGGAGCGGGCGTTCTCCCCTTCGGTTTCCTCCATGTTGAAGCCCACCAGCTCGATGCCGTTCGCCACATAGAACTCGAAAATCGCATCGGCGTGATCAAGGCCATCGGCGCTGAGCACCGTGATCACATGGAAGGGGATGGCTTCGCGCTTGAGCCACTCGATGCCGCGCATCACGGCGGCGTGGCTGCCGAGGCCGGTGCGGGTGCGGCGGTGCGCGTCGTGCAGGAAGGCCGGACCATCCATCGACACCCCCACTTGAATGCCGTTGCGGCGAAAGCAGTCGCACCAGGCCTGGTTGATCACGGTGGCGTTGGTCTGCACCGCCTGCACCACCGTGTCCTCCGGCAGGCCGCGGCGTGCCAGCACCTGCCGCACCCGCAGTGAGGCCTCGTCGTAGAAGCGGATGCCGGCGGTGAGGGGCTCGCCGGCATGCCAGAGCAGGGTGAACGGCCCGGCAAAGAAGGGGCTCTCCAGCACCCGCTCCAGCGCCAGCTCCAGGATCTCCATCGACAGCCGGCTGCGGTCGTCGCGGTTCGGCAGGTAGCAGTAATCGCAGTCGAGGTTGCAGTAGGGGGTGGGCTGCACCACGAGCAGCCCCACCGGGCCACCCGGCAGAGAGGCGGAGGGGTCGGTCATGGCGGAGGCCCGCTCACCAGTTGCGGAAGTTGCGCCAGCCGCCACCGCCATTCCCCCAGCCACCGCCATTGCGGAAGCCACCGTTGCCCCAGCCGCCGTTGCGGAAGCCCCCATTGCGGAAACCACCGTTGCGGAAGCCGCCATTGGCCCAACCGGCCCGGCCGCCACCGTTGGCCCAGCCCACCCAGGACACGGCGTCAGCGGGGATGGCACCCGAGCGCTCGGCGCTGGTCTGCCGCTCCTGCACGGCGGCCGCGATGCGCTGCAGGCGCGCCTCCATCGCCTCGGCGGCGGGGGTGGCGGGCGCCTGGGGGGCGGTGGCGCGGATGGCGAGGGCGGTGGCCGGATCGAGGGGCAGGGCCGCCAGGATCAGCAGCAGACCGAGCAGGCGGGAGCGGAGCAGAAAGGCCATGGCGGCAGGGGGAAACGGGGGAGGCAGGCAGGGGTGAGGAAATCAGCGGCTCGGCGGAGCGGCGGGCTCGGGAGCGACGGGACGGATCGGCTCCACGCCGAGCATCACATTCTCGAAGTAGATGCGGATCGTCTCCGGGGCAATGGCCGCGGAGCTGTCAGGTCCAACCCAGCGATGCACCAGCGCCACCGCCTCGGCGACGCCGTCCAGATAGGTCTGCATCAGGCCGGCGATCGAGAGGTTGACCACATCGCGGAAGGCCGAGTCGTCCTGGGGCAGCACGCAGCTGACGGCATAGCTCTGATACGACTGCTCGGGGGTGAGCACCAGATTCGTGCCGTTCTGAGCGCGGGCCAGACTGCGCAGCAGCAGGGAGTCGCCGATCACGCCCTCCACCTGGCCGGCGATCAGAGCGGCCACGGCGGCGGAGGTGGTGGGGAAGGCCACCGCCAGGGCGCGGGGCTCCATCCCCTGCAGCTGGCTCTGCCCGAGCGAGCCTGCCACCACGCCGATGCGCCGCCCCCGCAGGCCCGCGGGGGAACCGTCAAAACGGCCGCTGGGGGCCAGCAGGCGCAGGCCGGAGAGGGCGATCGGCAGGCTGAAATCAACGCTGGTTTCCTGATCCCAGCGGAATGGCAGGCCGCAGGCCAGATCGGCCTTGCCGCTCGCCACCAGGCTCACCTGGTCGGCGGCGTTGGCCACCGGCTGGAAGCGCAGCTGCACCGGTTTGCCGATCTCCTGCTCCAGGCGGGCCTGCACGAGCCGGGCCACCTCCACGGCATAGCCCCGGGCCTCGCCACCGGCGGTGGTGCTCACCAGCGGCGGGGCGTCGGCAACGCCCGCCAGCACCAGCTGGCCGGTGCGCGCCGCCCGCTGCACCACCCCCTCGGCACGGGCGGCGGCGAGGGGCGCCAGGCAACCGCTGGCCAGCAGCAGGGCGACGGGCAGGATCCTGGCCGCCAGGAGCCTCGGGAGGGGAAGACGCGGCATGGAGCGGCGCAAGGGAGAAACCTCTGGGATTGTGAACTGCGCCGGGGGCTTTGTCAGTCAAACGTGAAGAACCCGCCGGGGGTGGCCAGCCTCAGGCCCAGTCCGCCGTGAAGCGCATGCTGATGTCCAGCCAGGGGCTGCGGGTGATCGGGGCGCTGCTGGAGATCAGATCGATGCCCGCGGTGGCGTAGGCCCGCAGCGCGGCGGGGGCGATGCCGGAGGCTTCCAGCACCACCGGCGCGCCCCGCTCCGCCGCCAGCGCCCGCAGGCGCGGCACCAGCTCCGCCAGGGCCGAGGGGGCGAAATCATCGAGCAGCACCCCTTCGGCACCGGCGCGCACCGCCGCCGCCGCCTCCGCCGCCGTCTCCGCCTCGACGATCAGCGGCGCCGGCGAGGGGGCCGCGGCCCGCACCGCCGCCACCGCCGCGGCGATGCCGCCAGCCCAGGCGATGTGGTTCTCCTTGAGCATGGCGGCGTCATCGAGGCCGAGGCGATGGTTGCGACCGCCGCCGCAGCGCACCGCGTACTTCTCCAACACCCGCAGGCCGGGGGTGGTCTTGCGGGTATCCGCCAGGGTGACCCCCGTGCCCGCCAGCTCCGCCACCAGGGTGGCGGTGGCGGTGGCGATGCCGGAGAGGCGCATCGCCAGGTTGAGGGCGGTGCGCTCGCCCGCCACCAGGGCGACGGCGGAGCCTTCGAGCTCCAGCAGCCGCTGGCCCGGCGTGACGCTGGCGCCGTCAGCCACCAGCAACCGCACGCTGAGCTGGGGATCGAGCCGCTGGAACAGGGGCGCCACCAAGACGCCACCGCAGAACACCCCCTCCTGGCGGGCCAGCCAGTGGGCGCGACCGCTGCGGCCCAGCAGGGCGGGGGCGGTGAGGTCGCCGCGGCCGAGATCTTCATCGAGCCAGCGATCGAGGGCGGCGAGCAGGGCGGGGGTGCAGGAGAGGCTGGCGGCCATGGGGGGAGGTCAGGCCTCCGTCCAGTCGCCCTGCGTGTTGCAGAGCGTGGTGGGGTCGAGGGCCTGGCTCAGGGACCAGGGGGATTGGCCGGGCAGCTGGCGCAGGGGCAGATCCGTGTCCCGGAGGACCAGATCCACGCCGTTCTCGAAGCCATCCCGCAGGGCTTGCGGCGCCTTGGCCCGCAAGCTCGGGTTCTGGACCAGCAGGCGTTCGATCGCACGGCGCTGCTCGCGGATGCTGCAGAACCAGCTGCGACTGCGGCATTGGGGCTGCAACTGCCATTTGAGCAGATGGCCCAGCAGCACCCCCAGGCGGCTCACCAGCTCCCTGTATTCCTGACGCCCCAAAGCCTCCAACTCCTCTCGCAAGCCATGCCAGTCGAGCCGGTCGCTGTCGTGGTCGCGCAGCGCGGCGCATTGCGCCTCCACCCAGCCGTAGAAGTCGCGCTCGTGCAGGGAGGAGGTCACGGCGAAGGGTTCCGGCGCTCAATCCCAGCCTAGGCGGGGCCGCCGCCCCTCACTTGCCGATGCAGAAGCGGCTGAACACCCGATCGAGCAGCGCTTCGCTCACCTCCGCGCCGGTGATCTCGCCGAGGCGACCCACGGCGTCGCGCAGGTCGATGGTCCAGAAATCCCAGGGCAGACCCTCGGCGGCGGCCTCCAGGCTGCGGGTGAGGGCGGCGGCGGCGGCGGCGGCGAGATCGCGCTGGCGGGCGTTGAGCGCCACCTGCAGCCCCTCCGCCCCGGCGGCGCCACAACGCTCCAGCAACAGGCGGGTGAGCTCCGCCTCGCCCGCGCCGGTGCGGGCGCTGATCGCCAGCTCGGCCTCCGCGGCGGCGGGGTCGGGCAGCCGCGCAGGCAACGTCTCGGGCCCCAGATCCGCCTTGTTGCCCACCACCAGCAGGGGCACTCCGTCGGGGACCAGGGAGCGCAGCGCGGCGTCGGCGGGGGTCCACCCCTCCGCCAGGTCGTAGAGCAGCAGCACCACATCGGCGCTGGCGAGGGCCTCGCGGCTGCGGGCGATGCCAAGCCGCTCCACCGGGTCGTCGCTCGGGCGGATGCCAGCGGTGTCCAGCAGGGTGAGGGGTACGCCGTCGAGCACCAGCTCGCTCTCCAGCAGGTCGCGGGTGGTGCCCGGCAGGTCGGCGACGATCGCCCGCTCGCGGCGACTGAGGCGGTTGAGCAGGCTGCTTTTCCCCACGTTGGGCCGTCCGACGATCGCCACCCGCAGGCCCTCCCGCAGCCGCTCCCCCAGCTGCGCTTCGGCCACCAGCCGCTCCAGCGCGTCGCGCACTTCGATCAGGGCAGCGTGGACGGCGGCCGGATCGAGGGGGGGCAGGTCGTCCTCGAAGTCGAGGCGGGCCTCCAGCTCCGCCAGGGGATCGAGCAGCCGCCCCCGCAGGTCTTCGATGCGGCGCTGCAGGCCGCCGTCGAGGCCGGCCATGGCCAGCGCGGCGGCCCGGCGACCGCGGGCGTTGATCATCTCCACGATCGCCTCGGCCCGGGTGAGGTCAAGGCGGCCATGGAGAAAGGCCCGCTGGCTGAACTCGCCCGGCGCAGCGGGACGCGCCCCGGCTGCCCAGACCAGCTCCTGCACCCGTCGCACCGCCGCCAGGCCGCCGTGGCAGTGGAACTCCACCACGTCCTCGCGGGTGAAGCTGCGCGGGGCGCGCATCAGCAGCAACAGAGCCTCGTCCACCCGTTCGCCGCTGGCCGGATCGACCACGTGGCCATAGAGCACCCGGTGGCTCTCCCAGGGTTGGCACCCCGGCACCTGAAAGAGCTGGCGGCCGATGGCCTCAGCCCGGGGCCCGGAGAGCCGCACGATCGCCACGCTGCCCTGGCCCGGGGCGATGGCGGTGGCGATGGCGGCGATGGTGTCGGTGGCGTGCAGGGGAAGGCCCGGGGCGGCCCCCCATTCTCAGCGCGGCACCCCGACGCCCGACGGTCCCGGCGGGGCCGCTCAGGAGTTTGTGAGCCCCGGAAACACCATCAGATCGATGTGACCACCCACCGGCTGGCGCCATTCCCGGAATTCCGCCGCCAGGGCCCGGTGCTCCCGCTCAAGGGACTGGGCTTCGAGGTCGAGCAGGCGCTGGTGCACCAGATCCAGGGTGTTGTCGATCAGCTGGGCCGCCTGGTCGGAGGTCATGACGGTCAGAAGCACGGGTGTGGGCAGGTTTTAGGGAACGCGGGCGGGTGGAGCTGTAGCCGGCAACACGGGAGCGCGGGGTGTGGGGGGATGCTCACGAGGGCAGGCCAGGCAGGAATCCGTCTGCGAAGAAACACAGCTCTTGCATGCGGCAGCGCCCATCAGCCGCTCAGCTTCAATCAGTGGCCCATGCAGGCGAGCCAAGCACCGAAAAGGAACAACCATTCACTTCCATCAGACAAAGACTTGCCGCCATTCCAGAGACGATGACACCAAGGCGAACACCACGAAAGGAAGATCACGTCGATCGCAGAGTCGGTGTGGATTTACCATGGCATGCCCAGCAACCGCGACAGCTGCATTTGGCAGGAGGCGGAAGAGATCTACAAGCGTGAGTTAAACTCCACACCCTCACCTGTATTCACTCTTGCGCCGCTGCGACCGATTCAGGTCAACCACGAGATTTAATGGGTGACCCTGGTGCCCATCTCCTCGATCACCTTAAGCCATGTCAACATGCCAACCGAACTTCAGGGCAAATAAACAAATCCAGCTCTTCTCTTTCGGAGGCCACGAATCCGGCGGATCACAACCGCCATGCCATGGTCGCTACTGCTGATATTTCTTTGCATTTTTGCCTTTGGATCAGGATTGCCTTGACGTCCTATATCCCCTTGAGCACCCCGGCGCCAGCAGGGCCAACTCTGAGACTGATCACGAAGCTGGATGACTTGATCCTCTGGTCTTTTCTGTGGAGCTAGTTGCCAAGGATCGCCATTTTTCTTCTCTCCTATAGAAAGTCTTTCCTTTCGCCCTGATGCTCCCTCGTCAGGCCGCCACATCAAATGGGGGTAGCCATGAGCTCCCATGGGCTGGACTGAGCGAACCGGATGTGTTCTCGCCAAGTCACGTCTCACAGCACTAGCCTGTTATTGGCCCGTTTTGGTTTACACCTTGACCTCGCTCATCCCCAAACATGCGAGCGCCCTTAAGCGGGATCAGCAGAGCACAACGCCATGAGCCGCTGGCTCGGTTGGACCGGGGCGCTCGCCCTGGCGTACGGCGGCCTCTGCCTGCTGATGGCCGTCGCCCAGCGCTCGTTCATCTACTTCCCCCAGCCCGCCGCCGATCCCAGCAACCAGTTGGAGCTGCTGGTAGACGGCACCCGGGTGCGGGTGGCCCAGCGGTCCCATCGCGGCCCGCGGGCGCTGATCTACTTCGGAGGCAACGCGGAGGACGTTTCCCTCACCCGCGCCGAACTCGCCGCCCTGTTGCCCGAGACCGCCCTCTACCTGCTCCACTACCGCGGCTACGGCGGCAGTGAGGGGCGCCCGAGCGAGGTGGCGATCCGCGCCGATGCCCAGGCCCTCTTTGCGCACGTGGCCCAACGGCACTCCTCGATCACCGTGGTGGGCCGCAGCCTGGGCACCGGTCCCGCCGTGCATCTCGCCGCCAGCCGGCCCGTGCAGCGACTGGTGCTGCTGGTGCCCTTCGACAGCCTGCTGGCCGTTGCCCGCCACGCCATGCCCTGGTTGCCCGTGGATCTGCTGCTGCGGGATCGCTGGGACGCGGCCGCCGAGGCGCCGCGGGTGCAAGCGCCCACCATCCTGGTGGCCGCCGCAAACGATCTGGTGGTGCCTGCCCGCCACGCCCGGGCCCTGCAGCGTGCCTTCAGCCCCGGAGTGGCCGAGCTGCGCGTGGTGCCAGAGCTCGACCACAACACACCGCTGCTGGCTTCGGCCGCTTTCCGGGAGGCCCTGCAGGGCCGCTGAGGGAATTCCTGGGGGATGGCCGTCACCCCACCGGCGCATCGAGAAGGCGAACGTGCTGGAAGGCCTGCTGCTGGGGCCCGCCTGGCGGCGCGCCCTCGAACTGCACCCGATCCCGAGGCCCGGCGGCTATTCGACGGCGAGAACAACGCCCACCGCTCCGCCCGATGCTGCGTCGGCAGGAGCCCGCCCTGGCCACCGCCCTGGCCGGGCCGGCCGGCGAGCAGCGGGAAGCCTGGGGCTTCAAGCAACGCAACCAGCTGCTGGTGTTCGAAAACCTCGGCCACCAACGCTGCCTGCTCCACGGCGTGCGGGCCGCAACAGCCGATCAGCTCGGCCGCGGTCCCGCCTCCCCACCCCTGGCCAGCGGCGATTGCCAGGGCATCGCCAGCCAGGTGCAGGAGCTGCTCTGCGCTCGCCTCCAGCAGGCCCTCGCCACCAACCCCCGCGCCGTCGTCACCGCCCGCTGGCTGGCCTGCCCCACGCCGAGCCCGGCAGGGAGCGCCGCGGCGACCGGCAGCAGCCTGGGGTGATCGGCGCGCTGCGCGGTGGTGGCACTTCTTCAGAGGTGGCCCTCCTTCCGAGAAAGCCCCTCCGGACCATCCCTTCACCCCCGTGCACAGCGATCACTGGTTTCACGCGGTGTTCCGGGCGCTGCCCGATCTGGTGCGCCAGCTCATCCCCGCGCTGGAGTGCTCTGGCCCGACCAGCACCCCGGCGGCAGCCCCGAGCTGCCCGTGGTGCTTCTGGAGGTGCAGATGCACTCCGACCCCCGCTTTCTCCGCCGCCTGAACCTCGGCACCAGGGGCCCCCGGCTCTTGCGCTCCTTTCTGGAACAGGAGGTGACCTGGGTGGATCTGGAGGCTCTCGCTCACCGCCCCGAGCTGGATCCCTCAATCGCCCTGCTCACGCTGCCGGTGCAGAGAGAGCCCGATCTCGGGCCCTGCACCCGGCGGATCCTGGCGGCGCGGCCAGATCTGATCGAGCTGATCCTGCCTATTCTTTCCGAACGCTTTCAAGGTCTTTCCCCACCCCAGATCATGGCCACCCTCGGCATCTCCAAAGACTTCTGGCGCCACACCCGCGCCTTCCAGTACATCCTGGAGGAAGGCCGTGAGGATGGCCGCCGGGAGATCCGCAGCCTGGCCCTGCGCCAGCTGGAGCGCCGCTGCGGGCCGATCGGCACCGACACCCGCGGGCGGCTGGAGACCCTCAACCTGGAGCAGATCGAGGCGCTGGCTCTCGATCTACTTGATTTCCAGAGTGCGGCTGACTTACACGCCTGGCTGGAGCGGAACGGAAGGCCGGGATAAAGACACCGGTGGCACTGATGGACAGGGGCCCAGAACGCCCCTCCCAGCCCGCCAAGCCGTGCCCTGTGCCCGCACCACCCTCTCCCTCCGCCGGTCCACCCGAGCGCGGCGTTGAGCCTTCGCTTCCGCCAGACTTTCCGCAACGACTCAACCTTGGGCCCAGCCTGGATCGGTTCGGTCTCTTGTCCTCCTATGACCACATCTCCGTCGCCGGCCGCACCCTCCAGCTCCAGCAGCAATGGGGCATCGCCTGCATTGCTGCCTCGGTGGCGACAGTGTTTATCGGGTGCGTGCAATACGGCGCGCCACTTGGGCGCGACGCTCAATTGGCGACCCGTGCGCGACATCGAAGCGCGTACGAGCGAGACCGAGATCGAGATCTTGCGCGTGAGGAAAGACAGCGAGCGGATCAGGAAAGAAACCGAGCAGCTGAGGCGCGAGAACGCCAGGCTCAGGATCATCAACGCCAAAGCACAGAGCTTGCTTTCCTGCGTCGATCAGCTCTGCTTTCCGCCCGAGTCCAGCTCGACCCATCCACCAGCAACCGAAGCCGATTGCGGGCCTTCCTCACCCTGATGGACCTGCAGCCGCTGGAGGGGGAGGAGGCTGGCGAGGCATGAAGAGCTCCTGAATCGAGGCGCCTGCAGCGCCATCCCGCAACAACCAACAGCCATTGTTAAGAAACAGCCGAGTGTTGAGGGATTAAGGGTCTAAGGGTTAAGGGAAGGGCCCTGGGGGAGGCAGACCACACGCAAACCGACGGCGTAGTCGGCGATGCCGGGGGGGCCGAGGGCGCGGTAGGCCGAGCGGCAGTCCCCGGGGAGGCCGTCCCAGGAGCCGCCGCGCAGCAGCCTGCGTTCTTTTTCGCTGGCGTTGTCGTTTCCTCCCTTTGTGGTCGCTTTGTTGCTGTATTCACTCGGCTTCAGCCAGGCGCTGCCGTCCGTCGGCGCTCCCTCATAGCTGTCGTGCCAGTGATCCAGACACCATTCCCACACGTTGCCGTGCATATCATGCAAACCCCAAGCATTGGCGGGGAAAATCCCCATAGGCGTGGTCTCCTTTCGATAGTCACCTTTAGGCCCATCGGCATAGGTGGAATTGCCGTCGTAATTCGCCAGCTCAGTGGTGATCGTTTTGCCAAAACAAAACGGTGTGTTCAGTCCCGCACGGCATGTGTATTCCCACTGGGCTTCGCTCGGCAACGTGTAGGTGCGGCCGGTGCGTCGGCTCAGCCGTTGGCAGAACTCCATCGCGTCGTGCCAGCTCACCTGTTCGACGGGTCGCTGGTCGCTGTCGGGTAGATGGCGGTACCGGGAGGGGTTTGCCTCCAGCGTGCGACCCCACCGTTCGCCGGGCCGGGCTTGCCACTCGGCCACCTGGCGCCATTGCGCTTGGGTGATCGGCGTCTGACCGATGAAAAAGGTGTCCAGCTCTACTTGATGCTGCGGCCCTTCATAGGGAGAGCGCTCCGGCTCCTCCGGCGGCGACCCCATCAGGAAACGGCCGGCAGGGATCTGCAGCATCGCCAATTCGATGCCTTCGCCCAGGTCTTCGTGGTAACCCCGCACGTCCACGCTGCTGCGCTGCACTTGCCATTCGCGGCCCACGCGCAGCAATCGGGCGGTTTCCACCGGCCAGGTGAGCAGAGCCGGCGGTGGCGGCAGCTGGTGGGACGCTGTTGAACCGCTGGCAGGCTGATTGGTTGAACCGCTGGCGGACTGATTGGCCTGAGCGAGCCGTGAATAATGGCTGATCTTGCGAATAGCATCAAGGGACTTGCGCGCCGAGTCTCTTCCAGGAAGCAAGAATTCAGAAGGCGCAAACCTTGAGAAACGCACTACATCTATCGCACGCTGAACGGCCGTCTTTTCAGGCACCGGTTCCTCGACAGGCCTGTCAGTGGCGGAAGCCATAAGGGATGGAGCTGGCCTTGGCTTGCCTCCCTCAGAGTGCGGTAGAGGCTTGTAGTTGGGAGCCCCAGCCGCGCTGAGGCCCTGCCGCCGGCGCCAGAGCAGCCCGCCCGCCGCCAGAGCGCCAACTCCCAACCCCCCGGCTGCCGCCCCGGCCAAAAGCGGCCCCCAGCCCGCCGCGAAGCCGGCGCTCTGGCGCGGCCGCTGCGACCAGACGAAATGCTGGCAGGTGGCACGGGCGGCGTTCAGCCAGGGGAGGCTGTTGAGCGGCTGGGAAAACTCGAGTTTGGCGCAGGCGATCGGCAGGGTGCGGCGCCAATCCGGGCTGGTGAGGCCCGTGGTGCCGGGTGCATAGGCCTCTGCCGGGGAAGGGGACAGCCCCCACAGCCGCACCGTTCCATCAGCCCCCGCGCTCACGATCAGGCTCCCATCGCCGCTGAACGCCGCCGAATTCACCTCTCCCTGGTGGCCCCGCAGCGGCTCGCCGATCTCCTTGCCGCTCTTCGCGTCCCACACCCGCACCGTTCCATCATTCCCGGCGCTCACGATCCGGCTCCCATCGCCGCTGAACGCCGCCGAATTCACCTCTCCCTGGTGGCCCCGCAGCGGCTCGCCG
>JBILGK010000053.1:0-18711 GCA_044351065.1 Cyanobium sp. | reverse complement strand
GCCAAGCCCCCCTGGCGGGGTTGCGCAGCGCTCCTGAAACAAAGAATCTGATAAAATCACTTCAAGCCGGCACAAGAAATAGGCATGGCGGGCAGAAATGGCGTCCGGGACGGCGCTATGCGCAACATGCTTCTAGCGAACGTCCAATCAGGCAGCTCGACCCGGGGAAGGCGGCTGCGGCGCACAGCACAAGCAAGCACCGGGCCACGATGGAGGAACCGGGTGCTGATGGCAGCCGCCGCACTGCGTCGCCGCTGCCGCACCATCTCCTGAAGCGCAATCTGCTGCCTGTTGCCGGTCCCTTCCCTCGCCGGAGGAGGGGGATTTTTTGTTGCCTAGAGAGAAGCGCATCCCGAGCTGCAGCCTTCATCCCACCCAACGCACCGCCTCGCCGTACTCCGCCAACCTGCGATCGGTGGTGAACAAACGCAGGCCTTCACGCTGAGCCTGGACCACCAGCAGGCGATCAAAGGGATCGCGGTGAATCAAGGGCAAATCCCGCACCGCCAGCACATGCTCGGCCTGAATGGGCAGCTCCTGAAAACCCTCCCGCAGCAACCCCCTGCGCAGGGCTGGAGGGTCCACCTGGAAATCCTCACGACCGAGGGAGGCCTTGATCGCCACTTCCCAGAGGCTCGCCAGGCTGTAGCGAATGTCGTTGTGCCGATCCACTAATTCGGCTGCAAAGGAGCTGGCCAGCCGTTGCGGGGCGTAGGCAGCCCAAATCAGGAGCTGGGTGTCCAGCAACATTCCTGTCATTGCCGTTGCGAAGGCGGCTCGTCCTGCAGCTGGAACATGGCGTTGATCTCCGCCTCGAAGTCGCGCTTGAGATCGGCCTCCACCCGGGCGGTGCCGGCCAGAAAACCAAGCCGTCGCGACGGTGGATCGGACCCCACAGGCATCAGCCGCACCAGCGGCTTTCCGGCCCGGGCGATCACCACCTCCTCGCCGGCCAGGGCCTGGTCCACGTAGCGGGAGAGGTGGG
The DNA here is from genome assembly GCA_044351065.1 of Cyanobium sp. GTDB lineage: Bacteria > Cyanobacteriota > Cyanobacteriia > PCC-6307 > Cyanobiaceae > Cyanobium. The sequence goes on along the minus strand of JBILGK010000053.1, from coordinate 17,726 downwards.
TCTTGGCGTCGTGAAGATTGACCTGCATCGCCAAACCTTATGGACTTAGTCCACCTTAGCGGCTAAGTCATACACGCTGCCGTTGGCCCGGTTGGGGCGGATCGGCGGCTCGCCACGGCTTAGCCGGCATCGAGCCGCCGCCGCACATCCTGCAGGTCGTGCCAGGTGAGCCACTTCGGGCTGCCCTGTTCCCGCGAGGGATTGCGCAATAAATAAGAGGGGTGAAAGATCGGCAGCAGCCAGCGGCCCGCCAGCGCCTCCCCCTTGCCCTCCTGCCAGCGGCCCCGCAATTGGGTGATGCCCCCCTTCACCCCCAGCACCCCCTCCAGGGCCGTGGCACCGGTGAGCACAATCACCGCCGGGTTCACCGCCGCGATCTGGCGCAGCAGCCAGGGCCGGCAGGCCGCCATCTCCAGCGGCTTGGGCTTGCGGTTCTCCGGTGGCCGGCACTTCACCACATTGCAGATATAGGCGTCGCTGTTGCTGTCGATCCCCACCGCGCTGAGCATCTGATCGAGCAGCTGGCCGGCGCGGCCCACGAACGGCAGGCCGCTGGCGTCCTCCTGGGCCCCCGGTCCCTCGCCGATCACCATCAGCCGCGCCCCGGGGTTGCCCCGGCTCACCACCACCTGCTGGCGGCCCTCGGCCAGGCCGCAGCGGCGGCAGGCGGCGCAGTCGGCCGCCAGGTTGGCCAGGGCATCGCCGGCGGCGGCCGGCGCGGCGGTCGGCGGGGGCTCCGCGCCGGCGGGTCCGACCGGCTCGGCGAACAACGGACCGAGGGAGGAATCGTTCACACCCGTGACAAGCGCCCGTCCCACTGTGCCTGAAGCGGCACCGCCATAGGGCAGGATGGCCAGACGGAAAAGACGCTGCGCCCGCACCGATGCCGGCCCCCTTGAAGCTGTCCGCCCGGGCAGGAGGGCTGCAGCCTTCACTCACCCTGGCCATCACCGCCAAGGCCCGGCAGCTGCGGGCCGAGGGCCGCGACATCTGCAGCCTCAGCGCCGGCGAACCCGACTTCGACACCCCCGCCTTCATCCGCCGCGCCGCCGCCGAGGCACTGGAGGCCGGCTACACCCGCTACGGACCGGTGGCGGGGGAGCCGGCCCTGCGGGCCGCCATCGCCACCAAGATGGTGGAGGAAAACGGGGTGCCCACCCGCCCCGACCAGGTGCTGGTCACCAACGGCGGCAAGCAGGCGCTCTACAACCTCTTCCAGGTGCTGCTCGACCCGGGCGATGAGGTGCTGCTGCCCTCCCCCTACTGGCTGAGCTACCCGGAAATGGCCCACCTGGCTGGCGCCAGGGTGACGCTGATCCCCTGTCAAGCGGAGGCCGGCTTCCACCTCTGCCCGGAGCTCCTGGCGGCGGCGATCACCCCCGCCAGCCGCCTGCTGGTGATCAACAGCCCCGCCAATCCCACCGGCGCCGTTCTGCGCCGCGAGGAACTGGAGTCCATCGCCGCGGTGGTGCGCCCCCATCCCCGCCTGGCGGTGGTGTGCGATGAGATCTACGAAACCCTGCTCGCCCCCGGCCAGGAGCACCACAGCCTGGCGGCCGTCGCCCCCGATCTGGCCGATCGGGTGTTCGTGGTCAACGGCTTCGCCAAAGGCTGGGCGATGACCGGCTGGCGCGTCGGCTGGCTGGCTGGCGAGCGCAGCGTGGTGGCCGCCGCCAGCGCCCTGCAGAGCCAGAGCACCAGCAACGTCTGCACCTTCGCCCAGTACGGCGCCCTGGCCGCGATCGAGGGGCCGCGGGATGGGGTGCTGCGGATGGCGGAGGAGTTCAACCGGCGCCGCAGCCTGCTCAGCGAGGGGCTGCAGGCGATCCAGGGGGTCAGCCTGCGGCCACCTCAGGGGGCCTTCTATGCCTTTCCCGATGTGAGCGCCTGGGGCCTTGACTCCCTGACGCTCTGCGACCGCCTGCTTGCGGAGGAAGGGCTGGCCTTGGTGCCCGGCGCCGCCTTCGGCGACGACCGCTGCATCCGCCTCTCCTGCGCCGCCTCCCCCGACGCGCTGCAGGACGGGCTGGAGCGGCTGCAGCGCTTCAGCGCCCGCCTCTGAACGAGGTTGCTGCCATGGCTGAGCCAGTGCCCCGCAAGCTGATCGTGCTCGGCGACAGCGGTGTCTACGGCTGGGGGGATCCGGAGCAGGGGGGCTGGTGCGAGCGGCTGCGGCGGCACTGGATGGAGCTCCCCTCCGGCCCGGTGCTCTACAACCTCGGGGTGCGCGGCGACGGCCTCGAGCGACTGGCCGCTCGGCTGCATGGAGAGGTGCACTGCCGCGGCGAGCTGCGGCGCCAGCGGCCCCAAGGGCTGCTGCTCGCGATCGGCCTGAACGACAGTGCCCGGGTAGGGCGGCCCGACGGACGGCATCAGCTGGCGCCGGAGGGCTTCCTGTTCGGCCTCCAGCAGCTGCTCCGGGAGGCGCGGGCCATCGCACCGGTGCAGGTGCTGGGGCTCACGCCGGTGCTGGCGGACGCGATGCCCTTCGCCGGGCTGCTTTGGTACAGCCTGGAGGCGGTCCGGTGCTACGAGGCTCTGTTGGAGGAGGCTTGTCTGGAGGCCGATGTGCCCTTCCTGCCCCTGCTCCACTCCCTGCTCGCCGATCCCGACTGGCCGCGATGGCTCTGTCCTGACGGACTGCACCTCAACCCCGAAGGTCACCGGCAGGTGTTCGAGCGGGTGCGGTGCTGGCCGGCCCTGCTGGCGTGGGCTGAACTGCAACCGCTGCGTCTGGCAACCCCATGGGGCTGAAGCGCCGATGTTGCACCATCATTTCATCCAATCTTCACCTTTCTGAGCCTCACCCGGTCCAGGGGATTTTTCCGCCGGCCAAGCCCATCACTGTGGGCCCGTGCTGCCGCCACGTTCCCCTCCGTCCCATGGCCACCTCCTCTCCCACCCTTCCCCAGCGGACCCGCAGGCCAGTGCTGCCCCGTCAGCGCAATGCCCGCTGGCTGCGGTCCTATGCGGCCTGCCGGGACCGCCGTCGACGGCTGCGCTGGCGCGAGGAACTGGTGCGGGCCAACCTTCCCCTGGTGCGGCAGGTGGCCGCGCGCCTGGCGCCGCGAACGGGCCTCTCCTTTGATGACCTGGCGCAGGTGGGCTGTCTGGGGCTGATCCGTGCGATCGAAACCTTCCAACCCGGCCATGGGGCCAGTTTCAGCAGCTTTGCCGTGCCCTGCATCCGCGGGGCCATCTCCCATGAGGTGCGGGATCGTGGCTCCCTGGTGCGCATCCCCAGAGGCTTGTGGGAACTGCGCCAGCGGGCCACGTCCCTGCAGCAGCGGCTGCGCGGGCGGAGGGGCCGGCCGGCCGGCGAGGAGGAGATCGCGCGGCGCCTTGGCTGCCCGCCCGAGCTGCTGGCCGAGGCCCTGGCCCTGGGGAGGGTGCAGGAGATGCGCAGCCTCGATGCTCCCCTGCCAGCTCTGGAGCAGGAGGGCGCCCCCCTCTGCCTGCTCGATCTCCTGGCGGCCCCACCCCCCGGCGATCCCCTCGCAGAAGACGAGGCCGAGCGGGAGGGGAGCGAGGAGCAACGCCGCTGGCTGCAGCACCAGCTGGCCGCGCTCACACCCCAGCTGCGGGCTCTGCTCCTCGCCCGGCAGGTGGAGGGCTGCACCTGGGTGGAACTGGGCCGCGAACTGGGGATGCACCCGCGCATGGCCCAGCGCCGCCATGACGCCACCCTGGCGTCCCTGCAGGAAGCCGCCCAGCGGTGGCGCCGCGGCAGGGCCGCCACCTTCAGCGCGGGCTGACCGCCAGGACCATCGCCAGGACCATCGCCAGCAGGGCCGCGATCAGGGTCTGCAGGGCATTCACCCCCTCGTTGCTGAGCCATAGCCAGCGCCGTTGCAGCGTGGCGCCGATCAGGCTCTCCACCAGCGTGGCCAGCAGTGCCACGCCGCTGACCAGCAACCAGGCGGAGAGATCGTGGAGCAGGCCCAGGGCCCGGGTCACTCCGGCCATCAGCGCAGCCCCCGCCAGGCTCGCCAGCGTCCCCTCCAGGCTGATCGCCCCCTCCGTGCCGCGTGGCACCGGCCGCAGGCTTGTGATCAGCACCGTGCTGCGCCCCCAGCGCTTGCCGATCTCACTGCCGAAGGTGTCCGCCAGCTTGGCCGAAAAGCTGGCCGAGAAGCCCAGCAGCAGCAGGGGGGTCCAGGGAGGGGGCAGCAGCGGGATCAGCAGCGCCAGAGCGGCACCGGTTGCCGCCGAGCCCCAGACATTCTCCGGACCCCGGCGTCCCCCTCTCCCTTCCGCCAGCCCCTCGGCCTGCTTGGTGCGGAAGCCAAGTTTCGTCACCAGTGAGCCCAGGAACAGGTAGAGCACCACCGTCAGCCAGCCCCGCCAGCCGAGGCTCCCCCACAGCACGCTGCCGAGGATCGCCGCATGCAGCCAGCCCGCCGGGGTGAGCAGCGGCAGGCGCTGGGCCAGGCTGATCAACAGGGCGTTGAGGGTCAGGGCGATCAGCCAATGGCCGGGGTCCTGGGGGGGGGGGAACATGGCGGACAAGCCGGGAGCGGAGCCTGTGTTGCACTGATCTAAGCGTCAGGCCCGCACCAGCCTTCCGCGACGGATAATCGCTCCATCCGTGAGCCCGCAGCCCCATGCTGTTCAAGCGCAAGTTCTTCCTCGACCTCGGTGGTGGCGAGGCGGAGCCGCAGCCCGTGGTGGTGGCTCCGGTGCGGCAGCCCGTCGTCGAAGAGGTGAGCCAGGCTCCCGAGGAAGGTGCCCGGGGCCCCGTTCTGCTCCTGACGGCCCCGGCTGGGATCGACCGCGGCACACAGGCTGCGGAGCCCCCGGCCAGCCCCACAGCCCCGGAGGCGGCTGCCCCGGTCGCCCCGAGCCTCACCACCGTCGAGGCCATCGCTGCGGAACTGGCAGCGGCCCAAGCGGCAAAGCCAGCTCCGAGCCTGGCCACCTTCGCCCCCGAGTGCGTCACGGCTGGGGGAGCCATGCCCATGCGCCGCCGCCTGGCCGGCGCCAACCTCGCCGGCTTCAAGGCGATGGCCCAGGGAATGATGAAGAGCTGATCTCCCGGCAGCTGATCTCCCGCCAGGCGCTCAGCACCGCCAGACCCGCCACCGACGCTGTGGCGGTGCGGAGGATTGATTTTCCCATGCTCACCGGGATCCAGCCGGCCGCCTCCGCCACCCGCTCCTCCTCCTCCGTCCAGCCCCCCTCCGGCCCGATGGCGAGGCTGAGCTGGGTGGGGGCGACGCCGCCGGGATCAGCCCCCCTGCCCCGCGCCGACAACGCTTCGGCCACGGAGACCAGGCCGCCCCGCCGGGTGGTCGCCAGCAGCCCCAAATCCCGCGGCCCTGCCGCCAGCCATCCCGTCGCCTCCACCGGCTCCCGCAGTGCCGGCAACCACAGGCGCTCGCATTGCTCGACTGCCTCCCGCAACACCGCAGCCCAGCGCTCCCGGGGCGGTGGTCCGCTTCGCACGCTCCGCCGGGCGACCAGGGGTTGCAGACGGTCGGCCCCCAATTCGGTCGCCATCCGCCACACCACGTCCGCCTCTCGCTTGGGCACAGCCATCGCCAACTCCAAGGCAGGGGTTGCCGCGCTTTCGCTTTGCAGGGGTGTGCTCGTCCCCTGCTCCAGCTGAAGCCGGCCGTCCTCCACCAACACCGCAGTCCAGAGGTGGCCGACCCCATCCAGCACCGCCAGCCGATCGCCGCTGCGATAGCGCAACACCCTCTCCAGGTAGTGCTGCTCCGCTGGCTCCAGCATCAGCAGCTCCTCAGCCGCCGCAAGCCGTGGGGGCTCGATCAGCAATCGCCGCAGCTCCCGGCTCATCGTTCGGAGAAGACGCCCTCCACCTCTTCCACCGGCCAGTCTTCGTTCACGCCACCGATCAGCAGCTCCGTGATCTCGATCACGTCCCGATCGAGTTGACGCAGGGCATTGATCAGCACATCCAAGGCCAGGGCATCACTGGTGCCCAGATCGATCCAGCAGCGGCCCCATTCAGCCTGGTATTCGAACGCCGCCAGGTCATGCATCAACGATGGCAGGGCGCGCTCCGCCGTCTCCTCCTCCCAAACCAGCCAGCTCAGATCGGCGCCGGCTTCATGAGCCTGCAGGTTTTCGGCATTGAAGCCCCCCAATTTGCCCAGCACAAACCAGCTGTCAAACAAGCCCTCCACATAGTCGCGCTCGCCCTGGCCGGGGGGATGGGCGAAGCGCAGCCAGATCCAGCAGCTGAATGGATCGACCTCGCGGAAACGGACCTCCATGGATGACGGAACGGCGATGGGCGGGATGGAACCACCCTGGCACCCGGCATGCTGGGCCTCTCGGACGGGAGCCATGCTCGAGTTGCAGTCGCTTCGCTACCACCCGGCCACGAGCCCCGAGCCGGTGCTGCAGGACGTGAGCCTGAGCCTGGCGGCCGGGCAGCCCGCCCTGGTGGCGGGCCGCAGCGGCAGCGGCAAATCCACCCTGCTGGAGCTGATCAGTGGCTTGGCGGAACCGGATGCAGGCCGCGTTCTCTGGAACGGCGAACCGCTCAACGGCCGCCAGCGCCGCTGGCTCTGCGGTCTGGTCTTCCAGTTTCCCGAACGCCATTTCCTCGGATTGAGTGTGGGCCAGGAGCTGAAGCTCGGCAGGAAGAAGCTGCGAGGCGAGCAGGCCGAAGCGGTGCTGAGGAAGGTGGGACTGGAGGCGGTGACGCTGCAGCGGGAACCGGAGCGGCTCAGCGGCGGGCAACAGCGGCGCCTTGCCCTGGCCGTGCAATTGCTGCGCGAGCCCCGGGTGTTGCTTCTCGATGAGCCCACCGCCGGATTGGACTGGCAGGTGCGGGGCGAAATTCTGCAACTGCTCGCGGCGTTGGGCCGGGAGAAGGCCCTGCTGGTGGTGACCCACGAGCCGGAACTCTTCCGCGGCGTGATCGATCGGGGTTGGCAGCTGGAGGGCGGACGCCTGATGCCGATCCGTACGATGCCTCCAGAACTGGAGATGTGATGGCCGATCAGCTGGTGCGGGCCACCGCGGCGGGCGGGGGCATCCGTCTGGTGGCGGTCACCACCACCACCACCAGCCGCTTCGCCCGACGGCGCCATGGTCTCTCCTTTCTCACCACCGCCCTGCTCGGGCGCGCCATGACCGCGGGCCTCCTGCTGGCCAGTTCGATGAAGGTGGCCCATGGGCGGGTGAACCTGCGCATCCAATCCGACGGCCCCCTGCGCGGCCTGATGGTGGATGCGGGCCGCGATGGCACGGTGCGGGGCCATGTCGGCAATCCCAGCCTGGAGCTCGATCCGGTGCCGGGAGCCGACGGCCATCCCGGCTTCGACTTCCGCACCGCCACCGGCACCGGCTATCTGCACGTGGTGCGGGACATCGGCGAGGGCGAACCCTTCAGCAGCACCGTGGAGCTGGTGAGCGGCGGCATCGGCGAGGACGTGGCCTCCTATCTGCTGCACTCCGAGCAAACCCCTTCGGCGGTCTTCGTCGGCGAGCAGATCGACAGCCACGGGGTGGTCTGCAGTGGCGGAGTGCTGGTGCAAGTGCTGCCAAAGGCCTCGCGGGAACCCGCTCTGGTGGCCCTTCTGGAGGAGCGCTGCCGGGAGATCCAGGGATTCAGCGCCCGGCTGGCCGCGAACGCCCGGCAGCTGCAGGGCCTGCTGGAGGACATCTTTCCCGATCTCGACCCCCAGCCCCTCGAGAGCGAGAGCGCCATCACACCGGTGCGCTTTCACTGCCCCTGCAGCCGCAGCCGCAGTGTGGCGGCCCTGAAGCTGTTGGGCAGGCAGGAGCTGGCGGCCATGCTCGCCGAGGACGGTCGCGCCGAACTCACCTGCCACTTCTGCAACGAGGTGTACGAGGTGAAGGGAGTGGAGTTGCAGAATCTGATCGCCGAACTGACGGCGGCCTGAAACCAAGCTCAGGTGATGAGCAGGGCGCCGAGCAGCAACAGCACCAGGGCGGGAACGCTCTCCAGTTGAAGAGCCGCCAGCGGCAGCGCCGTGATCTGGTTGGCAACCATCGTGAGGGTCACACCGCCAAGGATCAGCCCGCAGACCAGCAGGGCGAGAGTCCAGCCCACCGCGGCGGGGAAGCGGCCCAGGCGACGCTGCAGGTTGAGCAGGGTGACAATCGCCCCGAGCCCCAGCGGCAACCTCGGATCGATGCCCGGAAGGAGCAGCAGCACAAGGAGAGTGCCGATCGCTGCCAGGGGGAACCAGAATTCACGACCGCTGGCCAGGGCCAGGCGGGGGAGGAAGGAGGAGGGGGAGGGGATACCGCGGGCGGCCGGGAGGGACGCAAGCCTCGGGAGGGCCGGCAGTGTGGGGCGTTCCGTCGGCGGGGCGAGCTGCTCGCGCTGGGAGGCGGTGCGCGCCGCGGTGCTGACCCGACCCTGCTGCCGTTCCTTGAGGCGATCCATCAGGACAGCGTCGTAAGCGGCCTCGATGCGGGAGCGCGCCAGGGGGTCGTCCTCTCCCAACTCCGCCAGACGGGCTTGCCGTGCCTCCTGCACGTGGTCGAAAGAGGCATCGGGGCTGACTCCGAGACGCTCGTAGGGATCGGAGGCTTCAGGCACGCTCGGGGAAGGTTCGGAACCTGGACTCATGCTCTGAGCGTACCGGGGGGAAGTTAGAAGAGGGGCTCGCTGTGATGGAATCCATCCTCCTGTTGGAGATGGCGACGGCAGGCCTCGGCGTCCGCGGCGGCCAGGCGCCGGCGGCGCTTGAGCAAAGGCATCTGGGGGGGCAGGTGGCTGCCTTCGCGGATCTCCACCAGGGGTGTGCCGGCTCTGGTGGGGGCGGGGACAAAACTGACGTAGTCGCTCCCCCCGTCGCTGCGGGCTCGCACCAGCCAGAAAGCGGGAGGGGAGGGGAGGGCTGGATTGGAAGTGGTCGGCATCGGCCCGCGCATCGGATGCGACGTCAGATGACAAATTATTGCGGGGATTTCACAAGGACGTGGGCCGGCCCCCCTGGAGCCCGGCCAGGGGTGCGGCGCCCCTGGCCTCAGGGATCGATCGGCTCCAGACCGCTCACCACCGGTGCCACCGCGCTCAATTCGAGATCGGGATGGTCCTCTTGGAGCTGGTTGAGATTCCAGGCGTTCCGGAAGAGCAGCACTGGCCGGTCCCAGCTGTCGCGCACGGTGCGGCAGTTGAAGAGGCGCCCCACCCGCTCCAGAGCTGGCCAACCGCCACTCACCCAGCGGGCCTGGGAGAACTCCATCGGCTCCAGCCGCGTGCTCACCCCGTATTCGTGCTCCAGCCGGTACTGCACCACCTCGAGCTGCAGTTGTCCCACAGCCGCCAGGATGGGGTCGCGTCGACTTGGATCGGTGTCGTGCAGAACCTGCACCGCCCCCTCCTCGCGCAGTTCGCTGACCCCCTTGCGGAAGTTCTTGAAGGCGGAGGGGTTGGGGTTGCGCAACCAGGCGAAGATCTCGGGGCTGAAGCAGGGAATCCCCTCGAATTCCACCTTCGGTCCGAGGTAGAGCGTGTCGCCGATGGCGAACATGCCGGGGTTGTTGAGGCCGATCACGTCGCCGGGATAGGCGTCCTCCACCACCTCCCGATCCTGGCCGAACAGCTTCTGCGGCCGTGACAGCCGGATGGTGCGGCCACTGCGGGCGTGCTGCACGCTCATGTCCTTCTCGAAGCGGCCCGAGCAGACCCGCACGAAGGCGACCCGGTCGCGGTGGCGGGGATCCATGTTGGCCTGCAGCTTGAAGACAAAGCCGCTGAACTCCGGCCGCAGCGGATCGACAGCCCCGCCCCGGGCGGGGCGGGCGGTGGGCCGCTGCGCCAACTCGAGGAAGACATCCAGGAAGGGACGCACCCCGAAGTTGGTCATCGCGGAACCGAAGAACACCGGACTCTGCTCGCCGCGGTGCACCTGCTCCAGGTCAAGTGCGGCGCCGGCGCCGTCGAGCAATTCCAGCTCCTCCAGGGCCAGGGAGAGGAGATCAGCCTCCACATGCCCTGCCAGCTCGGGGTCGTCGAGGGCCAGACGCCGCTCTCCCGCCTGGCGACCCCGCTCGGCCCGCTCAAACAGGATCACCTCCCGACGCCGCCGGTCGATCACGCCGCGGAAGCGATCTCCCCCACCGATCGGCCAGTTCACCGGCCAGCAGGCCAGGCCCAGCTCCTGCTCGATCTCATCGAGCAGCTCCAGGGGCTCCCGCCCGGGCCGATCCATCTTGTTGATGAAGGTGAAGATCGGAATCCGGCGCAGACGGCAGACTTCAAACAGCTTGCGGGTCTGGGGTTCGAGGCCCTTGGCGGCGTCCTCCAGCATCACCGCGTTGTCGGCGGCGGCCAGGGTGCGATAGGTGTCTTCGGAAAAATCCTGGTGGCCCGGGGTATCGAGCAGGTTGATCGTGCAGTCGGCGTAGTCGAACTGCAGCACGGTGGAGGTGATGGAGATGCCGCGCTGCTTTTCGATCTCCATCCAGTCGGAGGTGACCTTGCGCTGCTCCCCCTTGGCTTTCACCGCCCCCGCCTGCTGGATCGCGCCGCCGTAGAGCAGCAGTTTCTCGGTGAGGGTGGTCTTGCCCGCGTCGGGGTGGGAGATGATCGCGAAGTTGCGGCGGCGCGCCACCGCCTCCGCCAGTTCAGTGGCGCTGGGTGCGGTGGCGTCCGGGGAGGCGGGGCTCATCGGATCAGCCTGCCAGGCAGGCGACCCTCCACCCGCAGGTACTGGTCGTCGACGCACTGGACCGCCAGCCCCTCCAGCCCGGCCCGGAGCAGCTGGTCCTCCACCTCCTCCGGACTGAACGCCGCGCGCAGGGAATGGAGGTAATCGGCACGCACCAGCGGGTGGAGGGCCGCGCCGTGCTGTCGCACCAACCGCTGGCATTCCGACTCCTCCCCGGGTCGGCGCAGGTCCTGCACCGCCACCACGGCACCGGGGGCCCCCAGCCTGGCGACGGTCTGCCACAGCACCCCGGGATCGTGCAGATGGTGCAGAAGGCTGTTGCTCACCAGGGCGGAGAAGCTCCCGTCGGGGAGGGAAGGACAGGGCAAACACTCCTGCACAAAGGCAAGGGAGGACGGGGACGCTCCCTGACGCGCGCGCTGCTGACGCCGTGACTCGGCCAGGGCCAGCATCGCCGCGGAGCCGTCGACGCCAACCACCGCAGCCTCCGGGCAGAGATCGGCGAGCCGGAAGGTGATGTTCCCCGGTCCGCAGCCGAGATCGAGGATCCTGCGGCCCAGATGGGGACCGTGGCGCGCCAGCAGGCCCTCCACCATGGCGCCGTCCGTACGGGAGAAATCCGCCGCCGCATAGGCCCGGGCCTGGGCGGGATCCTCCATCAGCTCGGGCTCGCAAATTCGCTCCATCGCTCCGAGAGGGGGGGGGGCAGAGGAATGGGTTCAACCTGCCACGGGAACCGCTCGCCAGCGCCACGGCGGCACCGGGGGCCTCGCGTTTCGCATTTGGCAAAACGCGAGGCGAGGAGCCACCGCACCCTCCCCCTCGCTCATCCCATTTTCATGTCTGATTCATCCTCTAGGCAGAAAGTCATTGGTTGCGCTGAAAGCAAGGATCGGCAATTTCCCACTCGGCCCTGCCGTCGCGGCCCTCCAGTCGCAGAGGATCGCAACCCCGTCCGACCAGGCAAGCACTGCCTCTGGGGCCAGCCAACGCTTGCAGGCCCCATCCCTGGCGTTTAGGGTGCGCGGCACGTTGTCTCTGCTTCGTCCGTGACCCTCACCCCTTCCCGTCCTGACGCGGCCACCTCCGAGCGCCTGGAAGAGACCTTGAAGGCTGGCGGTGGCGGAGGCTCGGGCCGGGGAGCCGACCACTTCCCGTCCACGGCACCGGCAGCCAATCCGGTTTTCTTTCGCACTTATTCCCGCCGCCGTGATCACAGCCGCGAGAGCTGGCCTGAAGTGGTGGAGCGCAACCTGGGGGGGCTGCAGCGCCTCGGCCGACTCCACGAGGACGAGGTGTCCCTGCTGCGCCGCATGCAGCTGGAGCAGAAGGCCCTCCCCTCGGGTCGCTGGCTGTGGATCGGCGGCACCGACTGGATCGACGACCCTGAAAACTTCTCCGGTGCCTACAACTGCACCTCCACAAATCTGGTGGATTGGGAAGCCTTCGCCCTGATGATGGATCTGGCGATGATGGGCTGCGGCACCGGCGCCATCATCGAACCGCACCTGATCGAGCGGTTGCCGGCGGTGCGCAACGAACTCTCGGTGGAGATCGTCAGTGACATCGGCATCACCCCCGCCGGATCCCGCCAGCAGCACACCACCCATCACGTAAACGATCACCGGGTTGCGATCAAGGTGGGCGACACCCGCTCCGGCTGGGTGGACAGCTACCGCCTCCTGCTCGCGCTCAGCAGCGACGGACGCTTCTCCGGCCCGGTTCACATCGCGATCGACCTTGGCGATGTGCGTCCGGTGGGGGAGCCGCTGCGGGGCTTCGGAGGAATGGCCAACCCGGTGAAGCTGCGCGATTTGTATGGCCGGGTCGCCCAGATCCTCAACCGCGCCCGCGGCCGTCAGCTCACCTCCGTGGAATGCTGTCTGCTGATCGATGAAGCCGCCGTGACGATCGTGGCCGGCAACATCCGCCGCAGCGCTGGAATGCGGCAGTTCTGCGCGGACGACCCCGCCGCCGCCACTGCCAAGGACAACCTCTGGCAGCAGGACAGCGAGGGCAACTGGCGCATCGATCCGGAGCGCGACGCGTTGCGGATGGCGAACCACACCCGCGTCTTCCACAGCCGCCCCAGCCGGGCCGCCGTGCTGGAGGCGGTGACCAAGCAATTCCAATCCGGCGAGGGAGCCATCCAGTTCGCCCCGGAGGCGATCGCCCGCTCCAATGCCGACCTGCTCACCTCCCGCGAGTTGCGGGAGGAGTTTGTGGGGATCTACTGCGACCAGGGCCGCGAGGAAGCGGGCCGCTGGCTGCAGCTCCACCACGCCGGCATCGAGGCTGACGAACTCGTGCATCGCCTCGGCCGCTACGGCCTCAACCCCTGCGGCGAGATCCTCGGCGCCGACTTCCACTGCAACCTGGCGGAAATCCACCTCAACCAGATCGACCCCCGCGACGAGCTGGGGCAGGAGGAGGCCTTCCGCGCCGCCGCGATCTCGGTGGCCTGCCTGCTCAACCATCGCTTCGAGGTGGAGCGCTACCGCCAGAGCCGCGCCTGGGATCCGATCGTGGGGGTGAGCTTCACCGGCCTGTTCGACTTCTTCGTGCATGCCTTCGGCACCCCCTGGCTGCAGTGGTGGGAGGCCGGTCGGCCGGATTCGGAGGAGGGCCGGGCCTTCCGCGACCGGGAAGCGCACTTCCTGGCCCGCTGGCGGGAGACCGTGCATCAGGCGGTGTGGGAGTACTGCGACCGCCATGGTCTGCGCCGCCCGAACCGCTGCACCACCGTCCAGCCCGCCGGCACCAAAAGCCTGCTCACCGGCGCTTCGCCGGGCTGGCATCCGCCGAAGGCCCAGCGCTTCATCCGTCGCATCACCTTCCGCAAGAACGATCCGGTGGCCCTGGCCTGCCTTGACTACGGCTATTCGATCGTGCCCAGCCAGAGCGACAAGGACGCGGAGGGAAGGCTGCTTGATGATCCGTTCGACCCCCGCTGCAGCGAGTGGCTGGTGGAAATCCCGACGGAAGTGAGCTGGGCGAATCTTCCCGGCGCCGACCGGGTGGAGATCAACACGTTCTCGGCCCTCGCCCAGTTCGATTTCTACATGCAGGTGCAGCGCCACTACACGGCGCACAACACCTCCGCCACGATCGAATTCCGGGAACACGAAATCAAGCCCCTCGCCGCCGCCATCCACCAGGCGATCGACCAGGGGGAGGGCTACATCTCGGCCGCCCTGCTGGCGCGGTTTGATGCGAACGCCACCTTCCCGCGCCTTCCGTTCGAGCCGATCGATCGGGCCACCTTTCTGCGGCTGCAGTCGGAGGTGAAGGCACGTCGCCGCAACGACAACTTCTTCGACGCCCTGCGCCGCCACGACGGCGGAGAACTCGAAGAGGCGGGCCCGGCAGGCTGCGATTCCGACAAGTGCCTGCTCCCTCTGGCCAAACCGGAGAGCTGAACCTCTGCCGTGCCCTGGCCTGTTCTCTTGCTGGCGTTCGCTGCCACTCCCTGCCAGGCGGCCACGACCACCTTGGCGATGAGGGAGTGGCAGGTGGAGGGGGGCGCCGATCCGACGCGGAGCTGGCGCGTTCCCTGGCAGCAGCGCAAGACCGGCTGCGCAGTGAGCATCACGAAAGCCGTGCTGGCCAGCGAATGCTCGCTGCGTCTCACGCGGGAGCGCAGCCGCGAACTCTGGCGCTCCCATCTCACCTTCCAGAACCGCACCGCCCCCTTGCGGACCGAGCCTGGTGCTCTTGATCCTGGCGGGCCGGGCTTGCCGCTCCTGCCGCACTGAGATCCGATCAGAATGGAAGCCTTCGCCACCGACGATGTCCCCTCGTCAGCTCCTTCCCGTTGCTCTGCTGGCGCTGCTTCCTCTCTCAATCGCGGCGGAGCGGTTGGCGTGGGGATCCACGGCTGTCTTTTTCCTCTCCGCCGCTGCAATCCTTCCCTTGGCGGTGTGGCTGAGCCGGGCCACTGAAGAGCTCTCGTTGATCCTCGGACCCTCGGTCGGTGCGCTGCTCAACGCCCTGTTCGGCAATGCCACCGAGCTGATCATCGCTCTGGTGGCTCTCAAGGCGGGGTTGGTCGACATCGTCAAGGCGAGCATCACCGGAACGGTGATGGCGAACCTGCTGCTTGCACTCGGGCTGTCGATGTTCGTGGGCGGCCTCGGTCGGCAGGAGCAGCGTTTTCCGCCGGTGGTGGCACGCGTCAACGGCAATGCGATGACTCTCGCGGTTCTCGCCATCCTGTTACCCAGCCTGGCTTCCCTCTCCTCCGGCCAGACCGGCGGTGGGGAAGCGATTGCAGGCAGCAGCAGCGAATTGTTCTCCCAATTTGTCGCCTGGATCCTGCTGATCGTCTACGGGCTGACGTTGCTGTTTTCCCTTGGTACGCATCGCACCTTGTACGACGTGGCGGCGGTGGATCTGCCGGAGAAATCGGCCGAGATCGGTGCCGAGCCAACCCATCGGCCGCCACTCTTGCCATGGTTGTTGGTGCTGCTCGGCAGCACTGCTGCTCTGGCGTACGAATCCGAGCTGTTTGTGGGGGTGGTGGAGGAAGTGACGGAGCGGGTGGGTCTTTCGGCGGTGTTCACCGGGGTTGTGCTGCTCCCCTTGCTCAGCGGTTTCTCGGAATACGTCACGTCGGTGACGATGGCCCGCAAGGACAAGATGGACCTGGCGGTTTCGGTGGCGCTGGGGGCCACGTTGCTGGTGGCTCTGCTTGTGGTGCCCACTTTGGTGCTCACCGGCCCGTTGCTGGGTCATCCGATCGACCTGAGCTTCAACCTCTATGAACTTGTGGCGGTGGTGATGGCGGTGGTGGTGAGCAACCTGGTGAGCCTCGACGGTCGCTCCGATTGGCTGGAGGGGGTGTTGCTTCTGGCCGCCTACAGCATCCTGGCAGCAGGATTTTTCTTCCAGTCGGTGCCGCTCGCATGAATGCCCTCCCATGAACTCTGATCGCGTCAGCCCCTTGCCGCGGGATCCCGAACCGGGAACGGAGGCAGTGCCCGCGTTCCGCGGCAGCGGGCCATGGAACCGTCTGAACCAATCGGCACCGCTCCAGCTACTGCTCAGCTTGGCCCTCACCCTGATGGGTCTGCTGCTGAGCTGGCCGCCGCTCACAATCGTGGCCGGTGTCCTCACTCTGGTTCTGTCGCTGTGGCAGCTCGTCCCCCCCGCTCTGCACCAGCTGGCGGGTCGGCTCGACGACGTGCCGACGGCGCGGGTGCTGGCGCTGCTCGGCCTGCTGTTGGGCGCGATCGCTGTTCCCATCGCGCTGGGTTGGTGGGATCCGCTGATCGATTTGTATCGCAGCCGCAATTGGGAGGCGATCGGAGCGCTGGGGGAGGGGGTGATCGGTGCGTTTGGCCAGATCCTTGTGGCCCTGGTGGCGCTGTCGATCGCCTGGCGACAGGTGATGGTGGACGTGCGCCTGACCAGTCAACAGAACCGCATCACCGAAGCACAGACAATCGATAGTTTCATCCATGGCATCTCGGAGATGATCATCGATGAGGAGGGGATGCTGGAGGACTGGCCCCTGGAGAGAATGCTGGCGGAGGGGCGGTTGGCGGCGGTGCTGAGCAGCATCGAAGCGGAGGGCAAGGCGAAGGTGTTGCGCTTCCTCTCCCATGCCCGCCTGCTCACACCGCTGCGACGTGATCACCGACTGGGGCGGGCCATTCTCGACGGCGAGGGCAATTACGAGGAGGATCGCTTCGATGGCGTGCCGGTGATCCGGCTATTGCAGATCCTGAGGGGAGCCAATCTGTCTGGCTGCGACCTGCGCGGCATTGATTTCAACGGTGCCGATCTGCGCGGTGCTGATCTCTCGCAGGCCGATCTGCGCGACACGATCCTGGCGGGCACCAATCTGGGCGGAGCGAATCTGAGCGGCGCCTGGCTGGAGGGGGCGCGCTTCTTCTGGGGCCGCGCCCAGACCGCCACCCCCCTGCGGGCGGGCCAGCGCCCCGACCCCCACAGCGGCGCGGGCAGCGGCGCGGTGGTGGAGAACGTGAACCTCAGCGGCGCCCGCCAGCTTGATCCCCAGGCTCATTACTACCTGGCCAGCTGGAGCGGCCCCCGTTCGCGAGCCACGCTGCCTGGCGGAACCCGCGGCATCGCCAATCAGCTGCAACGCGCCTCGGACGTGGGAAAATGAGCGGTGTGCTTCTCAAGCACGCCTGGAGGGGTGGTCGAGTGGTTGATGGCTCCGGTCTTGAAAACCGGCGACCCGCAAGGGTCCGTGGGTTCGAATCCCACCCCCTCCGTTTCCACCGGATCCGCAGAGATCCAGGCAAGTCCAAGATCCCCTGCGGCGTAAGGGATCTGCCAAGGCAGTGCGTCCAGCGAGATCCGGGGAAATCCAGCGGCTGCCACGGCTGCTGACGGTATGGTTGACGGTATAGCCGGCCGGGATGGGCGCTATACCGTCAAGTTTTGGCGCTATACCGCTGCCCCTTTTGCTGACCGGCCGACTTCCATTCCCATGACAGCGTTCTGACGCTGCGCGCCATGCTCAGTGACAAGGCGATTCAGGCTTTGCGCCCCGATCCGTCCCGCCCCGGCAGTAAGCACCACGACCGTGATGGCCTCTATCTCTGGGTCGCCCGCTCCGGCTCCAAGACCTGGCGGGAGGACTACCGCTGGGAGGGCGTGCGCCAGACCTTCACGATCGGGACCTACCCAAAGGTCCGGCTGGCGGATGCCCGCAAGGTGGCGATGCAGATCAATGACTGGTTGAAGGAGGGGATTGACCCCCGTACCCAGAGCAGCCGGCAGCGTCGCGAACGGGAGCGACCGGAGGCGAAGCCATTCCGTGAGGTAGCGGAAGCCTGGTTGGCTCACCATGCCACCGCGTGGAGCCCTCGCTATCACCGTGACATGCGGGAGAAGCTGGATCACTTCGTCCTGCCAGCCCTGGGACCGGATGACCAGATCCAGGTGAAGATCAACGGTGTGGACGTCTTCGATCCCTCCACCGGCGAGGTCCGTTGCGACGAGCCCGACAACATTGCCTGTTGGTTCATCGATAGCGACTACAACCAAGAGAGCTTCTTCGTACGCCAGGCGTACTTTCTCGGCCAGAACGACCCCTACAGGAGCTTCAAGACATCCCTCAAGGCCGAAATC
>JBILGK010000079.1:0-6123 GCA_044351065.1 Cyanobium sp. | reverse complement strand
ACCCTGTAACCAGGGCCATAGTGAATCCGCAGCTCAGAGACTCCTGCCCCAACGGGCCGAACATCGCCTGGATTGCCGCAGATGAAGCGTTCAATCCTGGCCTGAATGAACGCCTTGGCCCTGAGGTCCCGAAGGCCCCTGAGCCAACGTGCAAACTCCTCTGTACGGCGAACTGAAACCACATAGACAGTGTAGCCCCGTGGCTACGAGGAGGCAAGGGCTCCGCACGGCATTCTCAAAGTGGCGGCACGATCCTTCGAACTTCTATTTGGGCGGATCCGCCTACGTCGCACCGAGACCCCCGGCTGTCGGCCTAAGTGGCAGCCTCTGACCGTGTGACAGGCGGAAGAAGCACTGCGCCACAATGGATCTCACGTCTCCAAGCCCAACGCTGCTGCATCTTAGGCGGATCCGCCTAAGATGTGTTCATTGTGTTACAAATGGGCGCCAGGGGCGACTGAAGCCATACTAGAGGATTGTCGCAAGATTGACCTATCTTGCCATGAAATAGGGGATTTAGCACAGGAAAGACTATCCAGCCCAAATGGAGATGGTTCTATTTATATAGACTTACATAGCTTGATGTGTCGATTCTTGGAATAGCGGTTGTAAGGACCCACCCAAGATGCCGGGAGCCCCCCCCCCTTTTTTTTTCGTTGACGGCCTAAGTCGCCGAATCGGGGAATGAGGAAGACAAAGAAGCGAGTTGCATTCGCTTATTTTGCGTTTCCCGTACTGGCAAGTAGATTTTAGGCGAATCTGCCCAAGACTTGTTCATTTTGCTACAGGGCTTCAGTGGGAGTGTCAGTCATTGTGATTCTGATGTCATCACCAAGTTCTAGGTACTTGGCAAAAAAGGCGAAACTTCGGGGCCGTGGTTGAGACTGGCACGGGGGATGCCCTGACGCCAGTATCATCCCCACCAGCCCACCTCTAGCAGCACAGAAAAGGTGGGCATTCGTCAGATTGTTCGCGCGCCTTGTCTTCCAGGGCGGCTTCGATGGCATCCATGGCCTCGTCTGGCGTCATGGTGTCTGGCCAGCTCACCGTCACTCTCTCGGAATCCACGGTGCCATCGGGTTGGTTCACGTCAAGGTCAAAGTCTTGTTCCATCATTCCGCGGCCGGCCTTGCGCGGCCCTCCTGCTCCTTTTGCCTGCCATTCGCCGTCGCAGGTTTTCTCTTCCTGGATGGTGATCTCACATCTGCAGTTCTGATGGGGGCGCCCCGGATGCGATTCGTAGCAGCCGGAATGGGCAGCGCAGATGGCGCAATCGGGATTGCCGGTGAAGATGTAATACGTGCTCATTTTTTCCACCTCGCATGGCCATAGAATCCTTCCTGGGTTTCCAGCCAGTGAATTTTTTTCTCCAGGTCTTGCAGCTTGTCGTCGCTGCCTGCAGGTGCTGGCGCCATCGCGAAAGCTTTGGCCATGGCTCTTCTTCGTTTGTAGCGATTAATGCTGTCCACGGTGTTCTTGCGCGGGATGAAGTGGCCGACTCTGTGCACAAGCAGATCCCCCAGCTTTGGGGCCACCGCAAAGGCGGCCCGTGGTACCCGGTAGGCATGGACGATAACCTCACCCAGCACGTAATCCTTCAGCAGGGACACAAGCTTCACCTCGGCTGTTTTCTTGTAAAACGAGCTCACGCAGAGCAGATCGGCTTCGCGAAGCTCTGCCTGGCTTGCTACAACCATTCGGATTGGCACGCCACTCCCCAGCGGCAAGCTGTCTCCCCCATACTCCGACAACCCCTCACTGCTGGCAGCAGCGGCATCGCCCACTTCGGGCATCGTGAGCACGTGAACACCGATCGCCTGATGGTCTGGGCTGAGGGGTGGGTTGCCGATCGAAAGCACCGCGAAGCGTTCGTGCTCCACGATCAACGGCAGCCCCACGCCCATCGGAATCCGCACCAGGCGCACCCGCCCCTGCCCATCCGTTTCGTCGCTGTGCACCCCAATCCGGGCCTTCGCTCCACTCACCGGATTGCCGGCACGATCGCGCACCGTGAGCGTGATCGTGCCGCTACAGCAGATGATCGCAGCATCCCTGATCATCGCGGCCAACTGGTTGGCGGTTGGCCGCTCGCGGATCAGGTGCTTCTCAGCAGCGCGCTTGAACAACGCCTGTAAAGCCTCAAACTCCTGGCTCGCCAGTTCGTTGAGCGTGCCGATCCCGCCACGGCACAACGCCTCTGCCCATTGAGCCGTCATCTCCTCCACCTGCAGCAAACTTGCCATGCACTGCCAGGCCCGCACCTGATCCTCCGAGGCCCTCGCCTTCACCGCGGCATGCAGTTGGCCAACGCTGCATCGCAGCAGATCGAAGACATGGAACACACGGATGGCGGCGAGCGCCTCCGCATGGGCCGAGCCGATTCCCTCAATCATAGAAACAGCTGATGCTGGCTCAAGCGCCATGGCGGACACTCCTCGGGTTGGGTGGTACCCAGTGGGCCCTCTCCCTTTGTAGCGCACCTGTTCAACCACAACCGCACCATCAACCTTGGTGCCGCCGGATCATCCCGATAGGCCTCCCGGTCGTGGGCGGTTTTGTGGTTGTCGCAGAACAACAAATCGCCCGGCTCCAGGCGCAGTTCATGGTAGAAACGCGGATCGTTCAGGCAGGCATCTAGCTGGTCGAAGGCCTCCCGGTCGGCCTCCGCCAGGGGTTTGCCCAGGCGCGCATGGCCCGTTTCGATCCAGTGGCGCATGTAACGCAGGCTTGGGCCGTCGGTCGCCTGCTGGAACACTGGGAAACGGTTGGCCAGCCGTTGCTGCCGCTCGCGGCTGCCGCCCGGCGTCACCAGGTCGCGGTGGAAGCACCGGTGCAGCCGCCGCAGCACCTCCGGTTGCTGGAGCGCCAGGTGGTCGTGCACCGCCACGGCGGAGGCCAGCCGGGAGCCGCCGCCCTCCGGCGCCTGGCGCACACAGGCCAGGCCCACCCAGCGGGGATGGGTGGCCCGCTGCGAACTGTCGGTGTGCATGCTGGTGGCCGCCCGGGTCTGGGACACCGGGATCGCCCGCTCCAGATGGGAGGCGCCCGTGTCCCGCACGTCGTACAGCTCGCCGTAGGTGGGATCCGGTTCGCCAATCTCCCGGCCGATCGCCAGATACAGCTGCCGCAATCGTTCCTCCGGCAGCTCGCCCAGCCCCCGGATCCAGGCCACGCCCCAGCCCCGCTCCAGCTCCCGCCGCACCGGCGTCAGCCACTCCCGCAGCTCCCTCTCCCCGGCTTCCGCCAGGCGGGGATCGGCGCGGACAATCCAGCGCCCATCGCCCGCCAGATCCGCTGCCTGCCAGCCCAGGAATCGCGTGGAGGGCTCGCTCATCGGTGCAGCCTTCTCATCGGCGCAGCAGAAACAGCAGATGCAGCGGTAGGCCCTGCAGCGGCCCGAAAAACTCCGGATCCAGGGCGATGTGCTCTTCCGTTACCCCCAGCTCCTCCACCTGCGGCAGCCGCTGCCAGCCGGCCTCCGCCAGCAGCCGGAAATAATCCGCCAGCGTTTTGTGCAGCGAGCGCACCGGGTTGGCAACGCCATCACGTCGCCAGATCCGGCCCTCGAAACACTGATCCGAACTGCCGAGATAGGGCTGCCCCGCCGGGTCCATATAAAACGGTGGCTCCGGGCCCCGCAGGAAGGCGAGCGACGGATGGGGCACCGTGAACAGAAAAAATCCCCCCGGCCTTAACGCCCCATGCACATGCGCCAGCACCCGGGCCGTTGCCGCCAGGGGCAAGTAGTTGAACAGGAACACCGCAACGGCGCCATCGCAGCAGCCCACCGGCAGCTGGATGGGATCGGCCAGGTTGGCCACCGCGTAGTGCAGCGGGCCGCCACGCTCCGCCCCCAGCTCCCCGGCCTGGCGCCGGGCTGCCGCCACCATCGCGTCCGAGAGGTCGAAGCCGTCAATCCGCCGCGGACCCAGCGCCGCCAGCCGGCGGCCCACATAGCCCTCACCGCAGCCCAGATCCCACAGGTGCAGCCCTCCCACATCGCCCAGCACCTCGATCACCCGCTCCCGCGCCGTGAAATCGCTCAGCAGCAGCGGCTCATCGCGGCGCCAGTCGCCCGCGGCCGCCTCATACATCGCTCGGGTGTCGATCGTCATGGCCTTCGCTGCAGGGCTCGCTCGTGCAGCCAGCTCCAGAAACTGTCGCGCAACGCCAGGGCTTTGTGCATGCCCCGGGCCAGATCCGCCCGGCCCTGCTCACTGGCGGCGCAATCGATGGCGATCTGCCGCAAGCTGGCCTGGTGGGCATCGTCCACCGCCGTGTGCAGCGGGAAGAACACCGTGTCGCGCGGATCGAGGGTGCCGTGCCGCTCGATCGCCGCCACAAAGGCCTGATACTGCGTGGACACGATCGCCTCGGTGCCCGGGCCCAGCGCGCCCACCGCCTCCGCCGCGCTGCCCTGGCTGAGCACCGCCAGCAGCATCTCCCGCCAGGCCACCACCTCCGGCTCCTCCGCGGCGGCGTCGCCCGCCCCGCCCACGGCGAGGCGAAAGCGCTCGAACAGCTTCGGATGGGGCACCCCCACGATCCACTCCGCCGCGATGCCAACGCCCGCCAGCGTTTCCAGCTCAGCCGTTTCGTACTGGCCTGATTCCTCCATCAGGTTCTCCAGCAGCGCCTGGCGATGGGCGGCGGTCTCAAGCCGCGAGATCAGGGCGGTGAGGTAGCGGGGGAAGTGGGCCACATAGCCCTGGTAATGGCGGGCGAAATCCGCCAGGGCCCAGGCCGGATCGGGGAGCGTGCCGTCGGTGAGGGCCACCAGGTAGGGATGGCGTACCGCCCGGTGGTTCAGGGCTGTGGCCGTGAGCGCATCCACAGCCTCTTCCGCGCTAACCAGCGCATCGCCGCCGCCCAGCACCCCGGAGGTGAGGCCGAAATCGCTGATCGCCAGCAGCCGCAGCTCCTCGCTGGCGGAGCTGTTGCGGCTCTGGTGCACCAGCCAGCGCGGCACGCAGGCCACATCCCCCGCTTTCAGGGGCACGGTTTCGGCGCCGATGCGCAGCTCCCCCTCGCCGGCAAGCACCACGAAAATCAATTCGTGGGCATGGCGGAGGCTTTCGTTGCGGGCCCCAGGGGCGATGCGCACCAGGCGGGGATCCAGCACCTGCAGGCCGGCCAGGGGCAGCCGCTGCACCTGGAAATCAATGGCCAGGGACTGGTTGGCAGCGTCCGCCTGGCGCTCGCGGATCCGCTCCAGCAGGGAATCGATGCCCATCGGTAGGGAGAACGGTCTGGTACTTCTATGCGATCTTTGCATTAAACGGGTTTGGCCGCCCGGGGGATACCTGTGCCCGTCCCGTCCAGAGCCTCAGCGAGGGTGCGGCCACCAGGATTTTCAGCTCGTGATCACTCAGCCCTGTGATGGGCCGACACAGGCTCCATGGTGTGCACGATGCAAAAAAGCCCCTGCCGTGAGGAAGGGGCTTGATGGCGATAAAGAGAGAGAGTGTTTTGAAGATTGTCAGCCGATCGCCGGGGCAATCAGGGCCACCGGGGTGGCTTCGCCAGCCGCCAGGTCGAGCGGGAAGTTGTGAGCATTGCGCTCGTGCATCACTTCCATGCCCAGTCCAGCGCGGTTCAGCACATCGGCCCAGGTGTTCACCACACGGCCTTGGCCGTCGAGGATCGACTGGTTGAAGTTGAAGCCGTTCAGGTTGAAGGCCATCGTGCTCACGCCCAGGGCGGTGAACCAGATGCCGATCACAGGCCAGGCAGCGAGGAAGAAGTGCAGGCTGCGGCTGTTGTTGAACGAGGCGTATTGGAAGATCAGGCGACCGAAGTAACCGTGGGCGGCCACGATGTTGTAGGTCTCTTCCTCTTGGCCGAACTTGTAGCCGTAGTTCTGGCTCTCGCTCTCGGTGGTCTCACGCACCAGGGAGGAGGTCACCAGCGAGCCGTGCATGGCGGAGAACAGGCTGCCGCCGAACACACCGGCCACACCCAACATGTGGAAGGGGTGCATCAGAATGTTGTGCTCAGCCTGGAACACCAACATGTAGTTGAAGGTGCCGGAGATGCCCAGGGGCATGGCGTCGGAGAAGGAACCCTGACCGAAGGGATACACCAGGAACACAGCGCTGGCAGCGGCCACGGGGGCGCTGTAGG
>JBILGK010000052.1:0-19159 GCA_044351065.1 Cyanobium sp. | reverse complement strand
CGAACGCGCCTTTGCCCGCTATCAGCAGCTGCTGGAGCGGCAGCAGCGTTTGGCGAAGGCGGAACCGGATCGAGCGGATTACCAACGCGACCTATCGGTGTCGTATAACAAGATGGGAGATTTATATGTTGCGCTGGGGCAGGGGGAAGCGGCGCGGCAGGCGTATCAGGGGAGTCTGGAGATCGCGGAGCGTTTGGCGAAGGCGGAACCGGATCGAGCGGATTACCAACGCGACCTATCGGTGTCGTATGAGCGGATGGGAGATTTATATGTTGCGCTGGGGCAGGGGGAAGAGGCGCGGCAGATGTATCTAAAGGATCTGGAGATCGCGGAGCGTTTGGCGAAGGCGGAACCGGATCGAGCGGATTACCAACGCGACCTATCGGTGTCGTATGAGCGGATGGGAGATTTATATCGTGCGCTGGGGCAGGGGGAAGCGGCGCGGCAGGCGTATCAGGGGAGTCTGGAGATCCGGGAGCGTTTGGCGAAGGCGGAACCGGATCGAGCGGATACCCAGCTGGATCTGGTGATTTCTCTGGTGAAGATCGGCACGGTTGTGGAGCCGGTCGATCGGCCGCCGCTGGAGCAAGCCCTGGCGATCCTGTTGCGGTTGGATCAGCAGGGCCGCCTCGCCCCGGCTGACCAGCCCAAGATTGGGGCTCTCCGCCAGATGCTGGGAGGATGAAGCGGCTGCCATCGCCCCGCCGCCATGCCGCCCGACATTCGCTGGCAGCAGCGCTTCGCCAACTTCTGCCAGGCGCTTGATCAGCTGGAAACTTTTTTCCAGCCCCCCGCGCTCAACGAGCGCGAACGCCAGGGCCTGATCAAGGCCTTTGAATACTGTTTCGAGCTGGGCTGGAACACCCTGCGCGATCTGCTGCTGGCGGAGGGCAACGCCGGCCTGATCGGCTCGCGCGACACCCTGCGGTTGGCCTTCCGGGTGGGGCTGATCCGCGATGGCGAGGCCTGGCTGGCCATGGTGCAGGACCGCAACCTCACCAGCCACACCTACAACCGCAACACCGCCGAGCAGGTGAGCCAGCAGGTGGAGGGTCGTTACCTGCCCTGTTTTCGGGAGCTGCGCCTGGTGCTGAGCGAGCGCATTCAAGCCGCCGCCGCGGAGGAGGGGAATGGCTGACCCCCCAGACGCTGTGGCCGCCACCGCCGCCGCGATCCCCGGCTTGCCGCCGGCGGCCTCCGCCCGTCTGCTGGGCCTGCTCCGCGCCGAGCCTGCCGTGCAGGAGGTGTGGCTTTACGGCTCCCGGGCCATGGGCCGCCATCACCCCGGCTCCGACATCGACCTCACCCTGGTGGCGCCGAACCTCAGCCATCACGACCGCCTGCGGCTGATGGGCGCCCTCGATGACCTGCTGCTCCCCTGGAGCATCGACCTCTCCCTGCACCACGAACTGCCCGAACCCCTGCGCCAGCACGTGGCCCGGGTGGGATGGCGGTTGGTGCCCTGAGGGCCGCCGCCTGGATGCGCACCCAGTGCTGGCCGATGGGTAAGAGCGGATGGTTTTCTGATCAGCCATGGCAGCGCGGCCCGCGAAGCTGCCGAGCTGGCCCACTCCGCCCCGCAAGCTCGCGGGCTCAGCCGAAGTGCCGGTAGCCCCCGCTGGCGATCGCTTCGTCCTCCCGCCCGGCGGACCCGCCCCAGCGCAGCGCCCCGGCTGGCCCCGCCAGCAACTCCCCGATCACCCTGCTGCCCGGCAGGGCCGCCATCAGGGCCTCGGCCCAGGCGGGCGCCAGGGCCAGAAGCAGCTCGAAGTCCTCGCCTCCCTCCAGGCACCAGGCCTCCGCCTGCGGCAGCCCGGCCATGGCCGGATCCAGCGGCAGGGCGCCCCGCTCCAGCCGGGCCGCGCAGCCGCTCGTGCCAGCGATCGCCCGCACCGCCGCCGCCAGCCCGTCGCTGCTGTCGCAGCCCCCCACCCGCCAGGCGGTGCCCGCCGGCTGGCTCGCGATCACGGCTCGCACCGCGTCGAAGCGGGGCACGGGGCGCCGGTGGGCGGCGATCGCTCGCGTGGCCAGGGAGGGATCCAGGGAACCCGGGCTCCCGGCGGGATCCGGTCGGGTCCGGCCGATCTCACCCTGCAGCAGCGCCAGCCCCAGCCGGCTCAGGCCATGGGGGCCGGTGGCCACCAGCCAATCCCCGGGCCGCCCATCCCGCCGACGGATTGCCCCGCCAGCCGCCGCCACGCGGCCCAGGGCGGTGATCGCCAGCAGCCGCTGGCCGCCGCCGCTGCAGTCGCCCCCCAGCAGCTCGCCCCCGAAGCGATCCAGCGCTTCCCGCAGTCCGCCGTACACGCCTTCCACCCAGGCCCAGGGCGTGGCCGCAGGGGCCACCAGTCCCACCGTGAGCCCCACCACATGGTCGCAGCCCATCGCCGCCAGGTCGGAGAGGTTGGCCGCCGCCGCCCGCCAGCCCACATCGGCTGCTGCGGTGGTGGCATCGCTGAAATGCAGGCCCTCCACCAGCACGTCGGTGTTGATGACAAGATCGCCCCCCGCCAGCTCCGCCGCGCCAGCGACCGAGTTGGGCAACAGGGCGGCGTCATCGGCGAACTGGCCCGCTGGCGCGAAGGCCCCCAGGCGCCGGATCAGTTCCCATTCGCCCAGATCGGCGAGGGTTTCCGCCGCCACGCCGTCATGGGCGGGGCCTGCCACCGCGATCTCAGGCGTGCGGCCTGAGGTTCTCGGCGCCCTCGATCACCGTCGCCGATTCGATCCGATCGTCCACCCCCAGTTCATGCAGCACATCCATCCCCTCCACCACATAGCCGAAGGCGGCGTTGCGGCCATCCACCAGATTGAGCCCGGCGGGGGTGAGCTCGGCCTCGTAGAGAAAGAAGAAGAACTGCGACGAGCCGTCATCGAGGTGTTCGTCGGAGTGGGCCAGACCCAGGGTGCCGTAGGTGGCGAAGGGCAGCACGGGCTCGGCCTTGTAGCGGCCCACGTCTTCGAAGGTTTCGTTGTAGATGGGGGCGGCGTCGCCGACGATGCGGATCTCCAGCGGCACCCGCCGCTCCTGACCGCCCTTCGCATCCACGTAGCCCGCGGCCGTCCCGCCGGGGTCGCCGGTTTGCAGCACGTAGAAGTCTTCGGCGCGGGTGAAGGGCAGCCCGTCATAGAACTTGCGCTGCACCAGATCCACGAAGGCGCCGCCGGTGAGCGGCGCGTTGTAGCCGTCGATCACGGCGATCATCTCGCCCTTGTTGGTGCGCAGCTTCACCGTCGCACGCCCCAGCAGTCGCGGCAGCGCGTCGAATTCCTCCGGGATCGCGAAGGGGAAGTCGCCCACCAGCAGCGCCTCCGTGGCGCCGATGCTGGAGAGGGCGGCGCGGCGGCTGTTCAGGAAGGCGTCCCGATCCCGCGCTTCGGCCGCGGCGGCCAGGCTCTGCAGCTGGGTGTCCAACTGGTCGAGCCATTCGCTGGCCTCGGCCCGCCGCTCCTCCGGGATGCTCGCCAGGATGGTGGCCCGCTGGGCGGAAAGCTCTGACTGGGAGCGTGTCACCGACCCGGTCAGGGGGTTCCAGCGCTTGGCCCGCAGGTCGTCGCTGGTGCTCTCCAGCCGGCGCTGCAGGCTCTGCAGCTGGGGCGCGTCGATCGGCAGGGCGTTGCGCAGAATCGCCTCCGGGTCTTTCACCGCGTTGCCCTGGGGCAGCTCCGCCAGGGCCGGCAGGGCGGAGCCCAGCAGGCAGATTCCCAGAATCCACGCCAGCGCCAGGGCCAGGGCCGATTCGCCGGGACGCAGGAAGCGGGGCGTAAAACGAGGGAGAAGGCCGACGCGGTCGCCGGGGAGGCCCGCTGCGCCCATGGCTGCTTGCTCAGGTTCTGTGCGGACTCTGGCATAACCGCTCCGGTGTCGAGCCGGCCGCGGCGGCCCGGGGGGCCTGGTAGCCAGACGTACAATCCACCGGACCTGAACCGCCGGAATGATCTCCAGCAACGACTTCCGCACGGGCACCACGATCGAGCTGGATAACCAGGTGTGGCGTGTCGTCGAGTTCCTGCACGTCAAGCCCGGCAAGGGGTCGGCGTTTGTGCGCACCAAGCTCAAGGCCGTGCAGAGCGGCAACGTGGTGGAGAAGACCTTCCGCGCCGGCGAAACCCTCCCCCAGGCCTTGCTCGAAAAGGCCACCCTCCAGCTCACTTACATGGATGGAGCCGACTACGTCTTCATGAACATGGCCAACTATGAGGAGACGCGTCTCACCGCCGCCCAGATCGGCGAGCAGCGCAAGTACCTCAAGGAGGGCATGGAGGTGAGCGTCGTCTACTGGAACAGCAAGCCCCTGGAGGTGGAGCTGCCCAATTCCGTCACCCTTGAGATCACCCAGACCGATCCCGGCGTCAAGGGCGACACCGCCACCGGCGGCACCAAACCCGCCATCGTCGAGACCGGCGCTCAGGTGATGGTGCCTCTGTTCATCTCGATCGGCGAGAAGATCCGCATCGACACCCGTACGGACAGCTATCTCGGGCGGGAGTCCTGATCCGATGCAGCTCGATCACGATCAGCTCCGCGCCCTGCTGGCGCTTCTCGGCGAAAGCGACATTCAGGAACTTCGCCTCGAAGGGGATGACTTCCGCCTGGAGGTGCGCCGCAACCTGCCCGCCCCCGCACCGGTGGCGTTGGTTCAGGCTCCCGTCGCCGTCCCTCCCGCTGTTCCCGGATCCACCCTCGCCCCTCCTGCGGCTCCCGCCGCCGCGGCCGCCTCGGCTTCCGCCCCTCCGCCGGCCCCCCCGGCCGCCCGCAGCGACCTTCAGGAGATCACCGCACCGATGGTGGGCACCTTCTACCGCGCCCCGGCCCCCGGTGATCCTCCGTTCGTGGAGATCGGAAACCGCATCAACGCTGGCCAAGCCGTTTGCATCCTGGAGGCGATGAAGCTGATGAACGAGCTGGAGTCTGAGGTGAGCGGGGAGCTGGTCGAGATCCTGGTGGAGAACGGCACCCCGGTGGAATTCGGTCAGGTGCTGATGCGGATCAAGCCCGGCTGAGATCCGCTCCGGATCCACCCAGCTCCAGGGCGGTGCGGATCGCTGCCGCCATGCTGTCGGGCCGGGCCACACCCCGACCGGCGATGTCCAGACCGGTGCCATGGTCGGGAGAGGTGCGCAGAAACGGCAGTCCCAGGGTGGTGTTCACGGCGGCGTCAAAGGCCAGCAGCTTCACCGGGATCAGGCCTTGGTCGTGGTACAGAGCCAGGTAGCCATCCACGCCCTCTCCCAGTCCCGCCCAGGCTGCGGCAGCCCCCAGCCAGCAGGTGTCCGGCGGCAGCGGACCCTCCAAAGTCACCTCCGGATGCCGCCTGCGCCAGGTTTCCAGGCAGGGGATCAGCCAGTCCCGCTCCTCCCTCCCCAACGCTCCCCCCTCACCGGCGTGGGGATTGAGGCCAGCCACCACCAACCGGGGCCGCTCCCGAAAGCGGCGACAGAACGCCAGCAACACATCGAGTTTGGCCGCCACCCGCTCGGCGTTCAGCTGCTGCGGAACTTCGGCCAGCGGCAGGTGGGTTGTGGCCAGGAGCGTGTTGAGCCGCCAGTCACCGCCCGGAGCACGGGCGGTGAACAGCATCGCCGCCTCCGCCACCCCAGCCAGTTCCGCCAGGCGTTCGGTCTGGCCGGGATAGGCGTGGCCGGCCGCATGCCAGCTGGCCTTGCAGATCGGTGCCGTCACCAGGGTCTGGCAGTCCCCCCGTTGCACCAGCTCCACAGCCCGGCTCAGCCATCGGAAGCTGGCCGCCCCCGGCTCCGGCCCGCTCGCCCCGGGCTCCACCGTCGCCTCCAGGGGTTCGTCGACCATGGCAAAGGCCGCCGGATCGGCCAAATCCCCGCAACCCGTGCGCCGCAACTGCTGGTAACTCTGCTCCAGCCAGCGCCGACAGCCCACCAGCACCACGTTGTCCGCCTCCATCCCCCGTTGCCCGAGGGCCCGCAGCGTCACCTCCGCGCCGATGCCGGCGGGGTCCCCCAGGGCGATGGCAATCCGGCCGGGTCGGCTCATGATGGGGATGTTCGCATCCCCCGGGACTGCATGCTGCGCTGGTTCTTGGTTGGACTCCTCCTGGCGGGCCTCGGTGTGGGATTTCAGCGGGAATGGATCCACTTCGATTTCCGCAAGATGGTCACCGACCTCAACGTGCCCTTCCTCGCGGATCCCGAGCCCACCCGCAATTTCCGTTTCAAAGAGGGAGGGTTGTAGAGGCCTGCCGTTCCTCCTCGGCCAGGCAGGCCTGATAGCCCTCCCGGTAGGTGGGATGCCGGAGGCGATAGCCCAGGGTTT
Source organism: Cyanobium sp. (assembly GCA_044351065.1). GTDB lineage: Bacteria > Cyanobacteriota > Cyanobacteriia > PCC-6307 > Cyanobiaceae > Cyanobium. Next base: position 12,870 of record JBILGK010000052.1, on the reverse strand, counting down.
CCTGCAACAGGCGGCTGTCGGCCCTTCGGTTCTCCGCCCAGAAGCTGCGGGCCATCGGGCTCAGGTTTGCCTCCACCTGCGCCCAAGGCTGCAGCTCCGGCAGGGTCATCCCCAGTAGATAGGCGGCGTATCCCAGGGTTTCGCTCGAGGGGCAGGGAAACCGATCGGCCACGATCACGGTGCCGGGACGGCGCTCCTGCGGAAGGTTGAGGCAGTGCAGCACCGCCCCGACGATGTCGTCGACGTGCACCCGCGAGAACACCTGGCCGGGTTTGTGGATCAGCCGGGCCTCGCCCCGCCGCAGGCTGGCGAAGGGGTTGCGCCCGGGTCCGTAGATCGCCGGCAGCCGGAACACCTGCAGGGGCAGGCCACTCTCCCGCCAGGCCCGCTCGCAGGCCAGGCGGGCCGCGCTGCGGCCGGGGGACGGGGCGGTGGGACTCTCCTCATCCACCCAAGCCCCGCCGCGGTCGCCGTAGACGCCGGTGGTGGAGAGGTAGCCCACCCAGGCGGGGCGCAACTCGCTCAGGCTGGCGCCCAGGTGCCGCAGCACCGGATCCTGCCCGTCGCCATCGGGGGGGATCGTCACCAGCACGTGGCTGACGCCTGCCAACTCCTGCGGGGCCAGGCCAGGCCCGCTGGCTCCGTCGAAGCGCAGCCAGCGTGGGTTCCCCAGTCGCTCCGCTGGCGGCTCGCCGCGGCAGGTGAGCCACACCGGCACTCCGTGCTGTGCCACGGCGGCGGCCAGGCGGCGACCGGTGTAGCCGCCGCCGAGTACGAGCAGGCCTGCGAGACCCCACGGGTTGACAGGAATCCCATTCACCAGTACACCTGTATCACACTCGGATCTGCTCGCCATGCCTCCCTCCGCCGTCCCCCCGTCCATGCGGCTCGTGCCCCCGTCCATGCGGCTCGCGCCCACGGCTGTGCCCTGTCTATCTACCGCAGCGATGCCCCGGTTGGGGAGGCCAGGCCTGGCCTCCGATTCGGTTCGCCCTCCCCGGCGTGCCGCTGCCGCGGTGGGCGTGCCCCTCGCCCTGGCGGGGGTTCTGCTGGGATTGGCGGTGCTGGTGGCTCCGGAGCAACCCGCCGATCAGGAGGCCATCTGCCATCGCCACAACGGTGTGGCGGCCTGCCGGGTCTGGTGATCGCGCCGTTCCACCGCGGCGGGACCGGGGGCGGCAGCGGGGGAGGTCCATTGCAACAGCCGCTCGGCCAATGGCATGTCCCCTTCGGTCCAGGCCCGCAGCGCCATCGCCCGGCGCGGATCGTAGAAGCTCTGTCGGCGGTACCACACGAAGGCATCGCCGTCCCCCTTGCGGCCGTTGCAGGGCAGGCAGGCGGGCACGCAGTTTTCGGTCACGCTGGCGCCTCCGCGGCTGCGGGGGTGCACATGATCGATGGATTCAGAAGGATTTCCACAATAAATGCAACAACGCCCGGTGCGCTGATGCAGGGACTGCCGCCAGCGTCTGGCGCGCAGTTTGGGGCAGAGATCCTCCAGGAAAACTCCATCCCCTGCCTGCATGGGCGTCGTGCATTTGAGGAGAGTTTGCCGACGGCCAAAGGAGTGTCAATGTGTCGGAGACTTCACTTTCCGCGATTGACGGCTCCCCTCGTCCAGATGCGGCTGGGTCTCGCCGGGCTGATCGAGGTGGCGAGTCCTTTCGATGCCGTCACCCATGCCCAGCTGCGGGCCGTCAGGCCCCCGGGCCGCTGGTTGCCCCGCCAGGGCTGCTGGGAGTTTCCCTTTGAGGCCGCCGCCATCCTCGAGCAACAGCTGGCGGGGCGCTTCCCTCTCACACCGGAACTGCGCCGTTGGCTCGCCTGGAGTCGCCAACCCCTGCCGCCCCTGCCCTCCCACCGCGCCTTGGTGGCCGCCGCCGAGCTGCCGCTGCCGCTGGTCGACGGTCGATGCCTGTTGGCCCATCAGCGGGCCGCCGTGCGCTGGCTGCTGGCCCGGCGCGGCGCGATCCTGGCGGATGCCATGGGCCTGGGGAAGACCCTCACCGCCCTGATGGCCGCCCGCGCGATGGTCCGCCTGGCCGACTGCCGGGTCGTCGTGGTCGCCCCCGCCGGTCTGCACCATCACTGGCGACAGGAGGCCGCCGCCCTGGCGCTGCAGCTGGAGCTGCACAGCTGGGCGCGCCTTCCGGCCGAACTGCCCGCCGCAGGCACCGTGCTGATCGCCGACGAGGCCCACCATGCCCAGAACCTCTCGGCCCGCCGCACCCTGGCATTCCTTCGCCTGGCCCGCCATCCCCGTCTGCGGGCGATCTGGCTGCTCACCGGCACACCGATTCGCAATGGCCGCCCTGCGCAACTGTTCCCGCTGCTGGCGGCGATCGGCCATCCCCTCGCGGCGGACCAGCGTGCCTTCGAGGAGCGCTACTGCCAGGGGCACTGGCGGGAGACCCGCGGACGCCGGGTCTGGCAGGCCAACGGCGCCTCGCGGCTCGGGGAGCTCCAGGGGCTGGTGCGGCCGCTCCTGCTGCATCGCACCAAGCAGCAATGTCTCGACCTGCCCCCCAAGCAGCGGCGCCTGCACCCGGTGGTCCTGGAGCCTGCGGCGGCCCGCCGCTTTGAGCGGCGGCTCCAGCACCGCGTCCAGGCCTATCGCCTGCGGGCCGCCCGGGGCAAAGCGCACCGCGACGCCGAGGTGCTGGCGGTTCTCACCGCCCTGCGCCAGATCGGTTCCGCCTTCAAGCTGGCGGCGGCGGCACGGCTGATTGAGGCCCTGCGCGCCGAAGGGGAGTCGGTGGTGGTGTTCACCGCCTTCGTTGCCAGTGCCCGCGGCCTGCATCGTCGCTTCGGCGCCGACGGCGGTGCCCTGCTGCTCGAGGGTTCCGTGCCGGTGAGCCGTCGCCCCTCCCTGGTGGAGGCCTTTCAGAACGGCGACAGCCCTTTGCTGATCGCCACCTTCGGCACCGCTGGTCTGGGGTTCACGCTCCACCGGGCCCGTCACGTGCTTCTGCTCGATCGCCCTTGGACCCCCGGCGACGCCGAGCAGGCGGAGGACCGCTGCCATCGCATCGGCATGGGCGCCAGCCTCACCAGTCACTGGTTGCAGCTGGGGGTGACGGACCGGTTCATCGACGACCTGATCGCCAGCAAGGCCGAGCGCATCTCCCAGCTCCTGCATCATTCACGGGCCCGGGCAGGTCGCCGCGCTCTGGTCGAGCGCGGCCGGCAGTGGCTCGACCAGTGGGAGTGCGGCTGAAGTCGCCCCCTCTCCGGAGGAGGCCCTCCCTCAGTCCCGGCAGCTCTCGGCCCGCAGGCGAAGATCATTGCGCAGCACCGCATCGAGCCGCTCGCTCGGAATGCGCGCCGCTCGCTTCACCGCCGCTGCGATGTCCTGGCAGGCCTTTTCGGTGTCGCCGCGCAGGGTGTGGATCAGGAAGCGCTCGTTGAGTGGCTGGGGGTCCTGCGGGAACGCGGCCACCACTTGATCGCAACGACGCAGGGATCGCTCCAGGTCGTTCATGCGCAGCTCGCGCAGGCAGTCGCCGTTGGCAATGCGGCGCTGGGGGAGGGGTTCCTCGGCGCAACCCCCGATCAGGAGAAGAAGCAGGGCAAGGCAGGGAACGGGCCCGGCGGTCCGGAGGGATCGTCTGGGCTCGCTACGCCGTCGCGTCGCTGGCTCAGTTGCTGTACCGCTCACTGCGGGTCATCGTGCTGCCGACCTCCGCTCTACCACCCGGGCCGTTCGCAGGCGCACTCTCCGCGGCGGTCGCGCCCGGTTGGCTGGTGCGGTAAAGCTCTCCCAGATACCGCCCGCAATCGGGATACGTGCCGGGATTGTTGACCACCGCCTCGGTGATCATCACCGCCGCGTGCTCCGGCGAAGTCTTGAACATGCCGGCGCTCTGGCGTTTGATCAGGGCGTAGGCCGCGGTCCAGCTCACCGCGTGCCCGTTGCCGTTGTTGCGCATGAAGCAATACACCTGCGCGCCCTTGCTGCCGGGCCCATCGGCGGTGCCTGCCTGCGCGGGGGCCTGCCCGGGGGCAAGCAGACCGATCGAGGCGCTGCCCAGGGCGATCAAGGCGAGCAAGGAGCGGAGCCGCTCAAGCGGAAAGCGCGCAGACAGCCAGAGAGCCATCGATGGGGAGTGAGAAAGCCGATGGACCACCGTATCGACCCCGAACGAGCTGTCCAGGGGGGGAGGCCAGCTCAAAGGCCGGGGGTACGCGGGGGGAGGGTCTCGTTCAGCCCGGCGGGGTGGGGCCATCGCCCGGCAGCACCAGGCGCACCACCAAAGGCAACACCAACAACACCGTGATCAGCCGCACCGCGTGCAGGGCGGCGACGGCAGCCCCCACTCCGAATTCCGCCCCTACGAGGCTCATGCCGCTGATGCCCCCCGGGGCGGCCCCGAGCAGCGCCACCACCGGGTCGATGCCCAGCAGCCGCGCGCTCCACAGGCCCACGACGATCCCGGTGCTCACCAGGGTCAGGGTGATCAGCAGCGCCGGTCGCCAGAGGTTGCCGAGTTGCAACAAGGTCGCTGCCGTCAGGCTGGTGCCGATCACCGTGCCGATCGCGATCTCCAGCAGGGTGCGGCTGCCCACCGGCCACTGGGCCACCTCCAGGCGGCCACTCATGCTCAGCAGGCCCGCCCCCAGCAAGGCGCCGGCCAGGGGTGCCGCCGGAATGCCGGTGCGCAGAGCCAACAGGCCTCCCCCGGCTCCCGCCACGGCGTAAAGCAACAGATTCCAGACCATCGCCATGCGCCGATCCAACCCTTTGCCCTGACAGACAGTGTGCGAGATCGGGGCGCGTGCCGCTTGAGAGCCCCGCCGTCCTGTGCTGTCATGCGCGTAAATCGTCATCGCCGCCATGGCCACCCCTTCGGTTTCCTTCCGCATTTCCCGCAGCGCCGAGGATCTGGCCTCCACCATCCATGCCCTCTCCCAGCGGATCGTGAAGCTTGAGCAACGACTGGCCGCCATGGAGCGGCAGGTGTCCCAGACCGAGCAGGAGGATCCGGAGGAATTGGCCAGTCTCGACAACGTGGAGCGTCTGTTGCAGGACTGTCGCGATCTTCTGGAGGACGACGCCACGGTCTCCGGCTGGGACCGAGAGGAGGGGCAGGATTCCCAGGCCTACCCCGCACGCCCCGCCCAGCGGGACGGCTATCCGTCCGCTGCCTGAGCTGGATTCCCTGCTCAAGGGTGGCAGAATGGAAAGAAAGTCGGTGATGGCTTACCCCACTCCCCAGCATCCAAGCCAGCCTGCCGGTTCGCTTGGTGCCCTCAGGGCAGTCGTTTCCACGCCTCGGTGTCAGGCTCCTGTTCGCAGCTCCGCCGAAGGCGAACATCAATTGGAGAAACTCCAGTTCGCTCTCGCTGTCGCCCTGACCCGCGGTGATCTGTCTCGCTCCCAGCTGTTGCGCGACCAGATCGCGGCATTGGGAGAAGATCTCGAAGAGCCTGGCACCTGACACCAGCGGGCCAGGTTTTTTAAGGCTTTTGCAAAGCTCACTCCCTTTCGACGTCGAGGGTCGTTATACTGATAAGGCTTGCAGCCCCGATGGCGAAGCTTGAGCCCCGCTCCCTGGTGGCCCTGCGATCGTGAGGTTTTCCTTTTTTTCTGTCTATCTGCGATCGCTTTCTCCCTGAACCCTTCGCCCTGGCGGGGTTCTCTGCCTGGCTCGCTTTTTGATTCTTGCCGCGCCCCGTCCTCTGCCGCCCTCCGCTGGATCCATGAACGGCCTGAAGCCCATAGCGACGCTGCCCCATCGAGCGAATTCCCACCCCCCCGGATTCGTCTCCCCCGTGAGCAACGGGAACGGGGCTTCCGATCAGCGCCAGCAGCTCCTCGCCCATGCTGAGCGGCTCAACCTTCAAGCCCGGCTGACGGCCGAGCAGGGGGACATGGAAGCCTCCGCGCGCTTGATCCTGGAGTCACTGGACTGTGAGCGTCGTGCCGGCGGACTCGGACCCCAAGTGCTGCAGCTGATCAAGCCACGCGGTTAGGTCCGGCCTCGAGCCGACGCGGCCGGAACCACGGCCTCTCGGTGTGTGTTTCTTGCGAAAGGCCTCTGCCCTGAGCAGGGCGCGGCCTTCGGTCAGAGGCTTTGCACGGTAAGAAAAGTGCGTTCCTCCATGATGTTGGCGACGCGAGGGAGTTACACGCCTACTGCGGAGCGGCTGGTGACGTGGACCACGAGCGGACCAGGAAGGTGAGCGATCCGTTCTAGACCGCGAGGCAGGTCTCTGGGCAGGTCACAAGACCGGTCCTGCAGGTTTCATCCTGCTGATCTCCAGCGATTCTGCAGACCGTCCCGGGAATTGTTTCCGTGTCATCGCAGTGTCAGGCGATCGGGTCGTTAATGCTGAAGCGGCTTGTCTTGACCTGCCCCGGGCATGATGTTGGGCCCAACTCCGTTCGCATCCTCCGCCAAGCCGTGATCCAGAACGATCCACTGCTGCACGGAACATGAATACACCCCGCGCGGATGAATGCCTGACGGATCGATGGCGCCGCCGATCATGGCCACGCTCCGACTGGCGCCCTGTCAGCTGATGGGAGAGAGCCCGCACGCTTGAGCTTCAGCGTTTTTCAGGCATGGACTGGAAGCGGGTGACCGGATTCGAACCGGCGACGTTCAGCTTGGGAAGCTTCTCGATTGTTCGGCCGAACTGCTCGCACTGTGGTGAGTCTCATAAGCCCTCAAGCTTGGATGTGAGAAGGTCTGTGAGAAGGTTTGGCTTTAGGCATCTCACCCCTGTGGTGATCGGGCCTGGCACCTGTCATTGAGGGCTTCGGGCGTGCGACTGTCGCAGGGCGGGGTAGACATTCCACCAGGCGTTGCAGAGCAGGTTGTCCACTTCGCTGCGCTCAGCGGTAGTGGTAACGACAGGCCAGGATCACAAGTGTGGCCCTCTCCAGCCGGTCGATGAGCCGATGCTCGTCGTCGATCCGGCGCGACCAGCACCCTGAGAGGTGCTCCCGCAGCGGTTCCGGCTTGCCGATCCTCACAAACGCATCGCGCAGAGAGGCCTGGAGTAGCTGGTAGATCCGCTGCGGAACAGAGCCACAATCAAATCTTTGCAATTTCAGACTATTCACACGCCTGATTGCCAGGGTCATGCCAAATCGGGCTCAAGAAGCAAGCAGCCATCTGGAGAGCAAGTTTGCGCATCCGGAATCAACCAATATCCACTGTGCCTGGAGGCAAGTACAGCAGCGCTGGTTCAGATGGTCCCTAATGCCGCCACTCAACCGGCTGGCGCGCCACCCTCAGCGGCATTGAGGCCTCCCGCCTGACGCTGCAGAACCCACAGGCGCATGAGTTCCACGGTGAAGCCATAGCCCTGCTCGCCGCCATTTCGGACGACATCATGCTGCTCCAGGGTGTGCAGGGCCGCGCCCAGAGCGGCTGCCGCCAGGCCGGTGCGACTGGCGAGCGCCTCGCGATTGGCGGGCCCGGGGGCGAGGGCCCGCAGGATTGCCTGTTGGCCAGGCGGTTCATCGTCGGCCTGGGCCCAAACGCCATTGAAATAGGCGGCGCCATCCTCAAAGAAGCTGGGCGAGTGGATCACCGCCTCCAGATCCGGCAGGTCCAAGGGATGATCGGGATCCCGCTGGCCTTCATACATTTGGCCATTGTAGTGGCCCACCAGATTCTGGCCGATCAACTGCACCAGATAGGGCTGGCCAGCGGTGAGGCGCACGATCTTGGCGAGACAATCCGGGCTGTAATCCAGCGGGAAGTTGTCCGTGGGTTGGGTGAGCAAGCGCTTCGTGGCGGCGGCACTGAGAAAGCTCACCTTGCGCGGCTTGATGCTGGCAAACAGGGGATGCCAGTAATCCTCAGATTTTTCCTGCAGGGTATAGAGACCGGCCAGGGCCAACACAAACCAGGGGCGGGATTGGATCACGCCCCGCAGGTAAGGGATCAGCTCCGGATCCACTTGGCCGGCGGCCATGGCGGCTTCCAGCAACTCATATTCATCGATCGCCACGATGAAGCGGTGGTTGGCCAGCCTTGACTCGAGGGCATCCAGCCACTGGTTGAACGCCCGCTGGAAGTTGGCCTGGAAGGCCGCCTCAGCCGGCAGGTTGAGGGAGCTGGCTTGGCTGCGCGGCAGCTTGTCACCCATGGCCAAGGCCAGGTCGTAGAGCAGGCTGCCGGTGTTGGCGCGGTTCACGGTCTGCAGATTGAATTGCATCACCCAGTTGCGCGCCGAATCGAGGCGATCGGGCAGATTCTTGAGGATCGACGACTTGCCCATGCTAGCGCCGTCCCATGGAGTGGTGTAACTCGGGAGGATCAGCCCCGGCGTAGCCGGGGCTGACGGCTCGCCTTCCTCAGATCTCAGCTGTGGCAATGGGTGGGCCGGTCTGTGACCCTGTTCGGAGCACTACCACCAAACCGAACACAGACCATGACCCTCACCCATAGTGACGCCACCGAGCTGGCTCAGCTCATGGAGGGCACCACCGCTGGCGCCCTGATCCCAGAGATCGTTCGCCGGGGCTTCCAGGACTTGCTGGAAGCCGGGGTGACCGCTGCCGTTGGTGCCCAGCTCCACCAGCGCTGCCCTGACGAACGGGCCACCCACCGCAACGGCTACCGCGAGCGGGTGCTCACCACCCAGGTCGGCGACCTCATCCTCGCCATCCCGAAACTGCGCCAGGGCAGCTTCTTCCCCAACTGGCTCGAGCCACGCCGCCGGGTCGACAAGGCCCTCTACGCCGTCGTCATGGAGGCCTACACCGGCGGGATCTCAACCCGCAAGGTCGATGCCCTGGTGGAGGCGCTGGGCGGTGCGAGCGGCATCTCCAAATCCGAGGTGAGCCACATCTGCCAGGGCCTCGACGAGCAGGTGAAGGCCTTCCTGGGCCGGCCGCTCGACCATGCCTGCTTCCCGTACGTCTACCTGGATGCCACCTACCTCCACGGGCGCCTTGGACGCAACATGCAGGTGGTGTCGCGGGCCGTGGTGGTGGCGATTGGCATCTATGCCCTCGGTTACCGCGAGGTGCTGGGCATTGCCGTGGGCGACAGCGAAGTGGAGGGCTTCTGGCGTCAGTTCCTCGGTTCGCTCAAGGAGCGAGGCCTGGACGGCACCCGGCTGGTCATTTCCGACGCCCACCTTGGGCTGACGGCAGCGATCAAGCGGATGTTCCAGGGCTGCTCCTGGCAGCGGTGCCGGGTGCACTTCCTGCGCAACCTCCTGTCCCACGTCCCGAAGGCTGGCCAGGACATGGTGGCGGCGGCCATGAAAGCGGTGTTTGTGATCCAGGCACCCGACCAGGTGCGCGCCCACTGGCAGCGGGTCACCGCGATGCTGCGCAAGCAGTTTCCCAGCGCCGCGCCCATCATGGAGGCTGCCCGTGACGACGTGCTGGCGTTCCTCCACTTCCCCCAGGAGCACTGGCGCAAGGTCTGGAGCACCAACCCGCTCGAGCGGCTCAACAAGGAGATCAAAAGGCGCACCAACGTGGTCGGCATCTTCCCCAACGACGCCGCCATCACCCGGCTGGTTGGCAGCCAGCTGCTGGAGCAGCAGGAGGAATGGCAGCTGGAGCGCCGCCGCTTCTTCTCCGAGGCCACCATGGCCAAGATCCCTGAGCCCGAGGAGGCGTTCGTCCTCACGCATGGAGATCCAGCCGATCAGGCGGCAACAACGGCCAGCTAAACGCAGCAGCCTCTGCCTCGCTCTACACGAATCCCCTCGATCGCTGGGTTGCACATTCAGCGATCAGGGTTCATAGTGGATGAATGGAGCTGAGCAATCAGCATCCAGGCAGTCACCCCCTGACTGCTCCTGTTCACCCTCCGGAGAGGGTCACAGGACCTCCTGAGTTACACCACTCGGAGGGGCGCTACCCCCATGCTGGATCCCCACTGGAAGCGTGGCGTGAGCTTTCTGCGCCTCTGCCTGGCTGCCCTGCAGATGCTCGCCGCCGATGCCTCCGCCAGGTTGATGACCTGGCTGCCGATCCCGCTTCGGGAGCTGGAACCCTGCATCCCAAGCCGCAGGAGCAGGGACAAGCAGGCGCATGCGTGGTTCTCGCGGATTGAGCTGCCGCCGCGATCGCGATCAAGGGCAGATCACACGCCGCAGCTGGCTATCGCGTGATTCTCGCGGCTGAGATGTGTCGGGCAGCCAGCCAGCTCAGACTTACTCAGCCGACGTCGATGAGCTTGCTCTCTGAGCTGCGCATCTAGAGCTTCGGACAACTTGAGCGAGATGACCGCCATGGAAAGCAGCCCATCAACACCAATTCATTTCACCAGCTGTCAGCGAGTATTACTGCGGGTCTTGGTCGAACGTGCACCCAACAGGTCTACAGGGTCAGCTCATAGCCGTGAAATGAGAGCATCAGCAGATAATTTCCGCACGCTCTTCCCGTTCCTTCGAACACAAAGCTCACACGCCCGCCGCCGCGTCACCGCGATGCACGGTGCGGCACGGAAGCCTGAATCAAATACCGAATTCCGCCGTTTTCAGCGGGTCGGGTGCAGCGGCTGGTTAGGCAAATCAACGTTGATGGATTTCAATCTGACCATCAAATCCGTTTGCTTGCTGTGCTGGAAAGCTTGCTGGCAATTCTCCTAATACCTTACCACCTGGTACGTTCCCCGGTGGCAGAACAGCTACGGGCCAACCATTTATTGTGGGAGTTGTTGGAGCCGGAAAAGGTAAAACGTGAACTGCTGCGGGTGTTCCTTCCACTAGAGGGTTTGCATGTACCGTAACAACAGGTTGGTTTACTGGCTTCTGGATAGAAACGGCTCTCCAGGTTATTCTAATAAACTCTGGTGCATAAGAATAAAGATCATTATTTGCTGGCGCAGCAGCAAAAGGATTAGCAGAACATTGTACTGCATAGTAAATTCCATACCAGGCGCTTTTGTAGGGTGTTGTATTTTCGTAATTCAAACTGCTTGTTAGATATCGATCCATATATGACTCAATCGTGGCGTGATTTGGGTTTGCTATGCTAGTTAATGGGGTTAGGTTTGCCCAAGTGTTACCAGTTCCTCCCCAGCGACCATTAATTAAATGCCCTCTAATCCAAGCGTGTGTATTATCTTGGCTAAAAGTTACAGGTGGACCACCTGAGAATACTGTAGAGGTATTGTCCCATGGATAACCTCCCACGCTTGGAGGGTTGTTTGTTTGACCTCCTGGCATCATTATATCTGGCCCCAGCACTGCCGAAGCTACTGAAGCTCCAAAATGTCGTCCCTGCCTTACACTGAGCGGACCCGTAAGTATTTCTGTACTGGTAAATATGGCTTGTGGTGCGCTCCATTTAGGCCCACTGGCAGTTGTTTGATAAATAATTCGGCTCATGCCTCTCCTCCTAGAGATGCTGATAAGATAGACTTTATCGCCTACAGCAGGCGAACATCTTTGATTGAAACAAAAAGATGCATAACGATTATGGATAAGATCGCGCGCAGTCGCGATCTTATCCGAAGTTGAACAAGCCGTCAACTAAGCAGCCCCGGTCTACTGCAGAAAGATCAGGCCCTTCCTCAGGCTTTCTTTGGCTTTCCGAATAGGCACAAGAGCCTAGGGCTGGCGGTTGGTGCGTTCCCTGCTATCTTTGCGAGCAGTGTAACGGCACAGCGGCCAACGACCAGTCCATTCCAATGGTGAACTGACCTCGATTGTCTTGAGCAGATACAGGCTACGGTCTATTTCCCTTCTTGGGGTAGGCGGGTCAGCCCGGAGCTGGACTGCTCTCCCGCACCCGCACCCGCACCGCCACGATCTCCATCACCCCGCCACAGAGCGAACAGTAGATCGGAGGTCTGGGTTGTGCTGGCCGGGGCTCCGGCAGCATCACATGGAGGAGCAGCTGTACCGCCTGCAGTAGTTTTTGGCTGTTGCCATGTAACAGGCCATAGTCGCGGGCGCGGCGGAACCGCTTGGGCAGCACATGGCGCAGCAGCATCCAGAGAAACTCCGCGCCCGCTACGCTCTGGATCAGCACCGCGCCAGTGTTGTCGCGGATGCGGAAGGTGACCAAGCCATCGCGATCACTGAGGATGTCTTTCTCAGGAAGAACACCACGGTAGAGATAGCGACCCAGATAAACCAGCGCTTTCAGGCCACTGCCTACCGATTTGCAGTCCACCAACCAATCCTTGGCAATCGCTGCATTCACCCGCAAGCCGGCGTTGCCCGCCGCTTGTAGCCATTTGGCCCGAAAGACCTTGGCCAGATTTGCGGCGGGGAAGAGATGGCCCCGCTTCTTCCATTGCCATGTTCGTTGACTTCCCGCCCTGGATGCCTTCTTGGGCCGGTTTCGATGGACAGCACCAGCGGGAACAATCAGGTGCACGTGGGGATGGAATTCCAGTCGGCGACTGTGGGTATGGAGGACGGCATGGGCACCTGTAACCCCTCTGAGCCTGGGATCTCTGCGAGCAAAGGAGGCCACCGTCTTCCAGGCGGTTTTGAGCAGCAGATCGTTCATCTGGCGCTGCCGACTCCAGATCAACCCTCGCAGCTCAGCTGGAACCGTGAAGGTAATGAGGAAATACTCCACCGGCAGAAGTTTTGCTTGTTGTCGCTCAATCCAGCGCTGGCTATCGTGGTGCTGGCAGTGGGGGCAACTGCGATGGCCGCAAGAGTGGGGCACCTTGAGCCTGTGCTGGCAATCGCCGCACTGCAGCATCATCAGGTCGCCTTGGCTGCGGCAGCGGCGCATGGCCTGCAGGGCCTGATGGTGGCTGGGCAGTAACTGGGCGCCATGGATGCGTTCGAGTTCGCCCTGGTGTGTCAACCGACACGCAGAAAGTCCTCACTGCCGACACGAAAAGGTCCTCACTTTTTGGGGGGGTGTTGCCGCTTGTTTCGGCCATGGTCTGGGGCGTTGGCTGGGGCTGTTGCCCAGCGTCATGC
>JBILGK010000051.1:0-19455 GCA_044351065.1 Cyanobium sp. | reverse complement strand
GAAGAGCTGCTTTCTTGAGCGAAGAGGGCCGGCCAACAAGCCCCTCGAGTGGACAGGCCTCCATCATCTATCTGCTTGGCCACCTGAACCTCCTTGCCTGCCACTCAGGGGCGCGTTGGGCGTCATACAGATAGCCATGAGACCTCGGACGATCATTACTCTGGTTGTTGCATCGGTGGCTCTGTCCATAGCTGCCGCTATCGGCGCCTATGTTAAAACCCTTGGTCACCTGCGGTTTTCTACCAACGACCCAGGACCTTGGGGGGAATTTGGTGATTATATTGGCGGCATCCTAAATCCACTGTTTGCACTCATAAATGCAGCAGCTGTCATATATGTTGGATTCACAATAAATCGGCTTGAATCCGAGCGCGAAAAAGAGGCGGCGCGACGACAACAACTTGATGAAAGAGAGCGAAAAGCTGCCGAGCGTCGGAAAAATACAGTTCAATTGATAGATAGATTCCAGAACCTTCAATTTTACAAAGAGGTTTCAGCACCGGTTTGGGAAATTTTTGTTAAGTGGCGCCATTGGAAAGGGCCGGATGGCACTCAGTATCGATTTTCTGTAGTTACAGGCTTTGTTCACTACCAGCAACTGGATTTTCAATCGGAGGCAGAAAGGTCTCCTTTCGGCCACAACTTCGTTCGTTTTGTTGATCACTATCACCCAGCCGACTATGTGCCTCCGAAATTGCGCTCAAGACGCGAGCCTGCGTACATTCAGTCGGTTCTTTCGGAACACCAGGCCTTGACATGCTGGCTGGAGTACTGGGGTAACGTCCACACGATGATCGACGCCGAACTCGTTGACGAAGAAATACTAAGACGTGCACTTTCAGACTGGTACGGATATTGGCTGGAATTGGTAGCTGAGCTTCGCTTTATTGTCGAGACTCTCTATCACGAGAAGCGATCATCCAACGCTTCCATAGATAGCATACATGAACCACTACCAAACTGGATTGAAGAGACAAAGGCTATCGAAAGGTGCTTTTTCTCTGGTGCTCCAAATAATTGGTACAAGTTAATTATGGACGTCTGCGACTCTCGTGCGAAACTGATATTTGAAGAAATTAATCCCTTGATATCGGAGAGAATTAATGTCAACAACAAGAACGATGCGAGTCGCTAGCGGGGCAACGCCCAACCCATCGTTCCAGCGGACCGCCTCCGGCGGCCGCTGAACTCAAATGTTCGGTGTGAATATGACAAAGCCCGAAATGATTGCAGAAGCACAACGACTGCTTGCACACGCGCGGAGCGCTCGAGCCCGAGGAGCAATCAATTTGCCGGAGACCGAGAAGATTGATCGAGGTTCCTATGACCAACATTTGGTTGCCATAACGTGGGATAGCTTCGTCCAACGGGCGGACATGCACTATTTCGTTAGTAGGGTGTTGATCCGCCATTCGGTGATGGAATACGGATTCTTCTGTGCGCATCAATGTGTGGAGAATTACTTGAAAGCATTCCTTCATTCTGTAGGCGAATCCATTCCGAAGATGCATTCACTACCAGAACTACTGGCCCATAGTTGCCGATCTTGTTCCGATCCGGGATCATTTCTATTCTCTGATGACGCAAAGACCGTCTGTGATAAGTACAATCCATTCTACGAACTAGCCCGCTACCCGGTTCAGAATATACGACCAAAGGATGGTCAGTATCTTGCATTCACCGGCGAGGAGATTATTCTGGACTACTTCGTGCACTGCATGAGAGGAATCTTACGACTTCCGTCAAAATCATGGGATCTTCTTGGCGCCGACGGGCATAGAGACCTGGAGATGTGCCGGGAATTTCACCCAAATTTCTACCGTGCCTTCGAGACAGATAACTTGAACATCGACCGTTAGCAGACACCGAACAAGCGCATCCACCGGACACCTGATCGGCGCCGGTGATGCGGGACGTTAGGCCCTAAAGCGATTCCCCCACGCACCTGCCGTTCCAAACTCTCAAGCATCTTTCCTTGTCGAGGCGTCCGTTATGCACTTTTCCAGCAGCGTCAAGATTGCCGCCACCCCTGCTGTCATTTATGAGCTGTACGCCGGAGTCAGCGAATGGCCAGCTTGGGATTCCGAGGTCGAGCGAGTTGAGATTTCAGGACCATTTGCCGCAGGAACGCTAGGAATGCTTAAGCCTCGAGGCGGCCCTCAGTCAAAGATCGAACTCGTCGAAGTTACGCCGGGAAAGTCGTTTACTGTTCGCAGTAAACTTCCTCTATGCGAGATGGTTTTTGGTCATGAGCTCATCCAGGCAGGGCCGCTCACGACAGCAACGCACAGCGTCTCCTTCTCGGGTCCACTTTCGGTGGTTTTTGGCATTCTGATCGGAAGAGGGATACGGAAGACGCTGCCCGCAACGCTGGACGGGCTAAAGCAAGCTGCAGAAGCTCGCCAGGGTCTGGTTGACAAGGCCTAACTATTCACTCAAGCGGACAGTCCAATCGCTTCGCGAATGGAGCTGCCGCTTAGTTCAAGCGTTAGCAGCTCTAGAGGCCATTTACTCAACACACTATGGTTTAACTTGGTCAGCATCAAGTCCTATGTCATTCAAGGAGATGAATCGTCGACGGCTACTAGGCATGTTGCAATTACTCTTATTGCCAATTTCGTTACTCATCCTCTTTAAAGTCTTTGCACCTGTTGGTGATCCGTTAGCCAAAGCTAGCGTTACTATTAGATACGGGATAGCCGGATTCTCTGCTATTCTCGCTGGTATTTCATTCTCTGCCGCTTCGGCCATGAACAGCCCAAGCGAAACTGATCTACGAGCTGGGTATTTAATGGCTGGAGAGGCATTCCTCATGGGTTCCCTCTCGGCAGTACTTGCTTCTATATTTAAATTCTTCCTTGAAGCACTTATAGATATAGCAAGATTGCGAGAGATGTCTTCGCAGATGACCCTTTGGTTGCTGCCGATCCTCCTTGTCGGTACTCTATACTACTTGTGTGATTTCATTTGCTCAGCTGTTTCGCTATTGTCTTGCCATGGCGGCATTCATTGCTTGGTTAAAACTATTCTTCGAATCTCTGACTAACTCCCAGAGTGCACGCTCGTGGCAGTTTGGCAAATTAGGGTTGCCTGTTTGAGTGCCTTGATAATTATTCGCGATTTCCATACGTCTTGATGACATGTATCTACAGGCTTTTCAAAGCATTACTGCTCCTGCATTTATATCACCTGTAGCAGGAGCTGCCAGTCCCAAGGGAAACTAGATATGCATGCCTCAAAGGTATCGATCTTTGCTTATTTATTACTCGTATCATCAACAATGTGCTGGCCATGTGCTTTCGCGTCATGCACTACGAGTAGTTTACTGAAGGAGCCGCATAGAAGAGCGCTAACATCCAGATGCAGAAGGCGGGAGCAATGGATGGCTTCTAAAGTGTAGGCTCTGCCCGCTTCTGATCTGGAGCGTTAGGCATCAAGCACAAGAAGTCGCCAGAAGCAGACTCAAGGTCACTGAATCCAGCCAATAGGGGCCTAACTAGAGACATACTGGCGCATTGTTCTGACAAGGAAGCCAGCCGGATAGTATTTAATAAGCTTCCTCCTCTTGGTCATTGATATTGCTAAGTTAATGCTACCAGCTATCGCCACAGTGCTCGCAGGTATCCATCCAACTGATCCAGCTAAGACTTCCAATCCAGCGCCCAGGATAGCTTCACCACTAAACCACCTTGCGAGATTCTGATCAATTTCTTCCCATTCCCGCTCTGCAGTAGTCACCTCACCTACAATCTGAGCAGCTAGGTCCTCTGCTATAAAATCAGAAACCTTGCTGCCTGTATCGTTCGCATCTGCCGGCGTGGTCTAACAGGAGATGGTCGTAACGCCTCTAGTTTAGTTCTTGAACCTTCTCGCTGCTTCTCTATGAGGGTGAGGGTGGTTGACATTCGCAGGTCATGGCCCCCGGTGCTCCATGCTCCATTGTCTGAATACAGAATCGTGGCTCTGCCAGGGCTCATTTCTTCATCACGGCGGACGCGATCAAAGAAGCGCTTGGCCAGCTCGCCGCTTTCGCGATCGTGGGCCTCACCGCCAAGGATGCATCTGCTCCACCCATCCATCACAATATAGAGGGAATAGAGCTGAACATTGACGGTGGGCAAGGCGAAGTTTATCGACAAGCCGGAGCTCAACTGCGCCTGCGCGGGGGGGCAACGCCAAGGTGCCGCTGGGCGTGGTGAACTTCTCGGAGAACCTGCTGATGGCGCTGATGCGCGCGGTGCTGATCGTCGCCGGCTGAGCCGTTGGTTGAGATGTCTGATGCAGCACGCTTGCCGCCAGGCCGATGGGGTCAACGCGGCAACGCTTTGCCAGGATAGAGATAACCCCGGGTGGAGGTGTCCGATGGCGTTTCGCTGCACTCACGCCGGCAGGATCCGCCAAACCGGGGCCACTCCCCCCAGCGCTCCCGTGCCAGGGATGGGCCGGGGAGGAGGATCGATGGGTCAGCGGATCATTGCCAGCCAGAGCCGCGCGATCAGGCAGCTGATGGCTTCTGGCCGGCGCAGTCGTGCCAGCGGTTGAGCAGATCCTCGAGTTCGCTGTGCAGGTCGCGCAGAGCGGCGATCTTTTGCTCGATCTCACCGGCCTTGGTGCGGATCAGGGTGAGCTCGGCGAACACCTCCTCGCTGTAGAAGCGGATCGTCTTGATCGGCAGGCCGGAACGCTGGCCCACCTCCCCGATCTTCATGGCCAAGCGGCCGGGCGCGGACACGGCAACCACTTGACTCTCCTGTAGGAGGAGACTGCATGCTAAGTGGTGAGTTCCATGGACGACAACGCGATGCGCGCCCCTCGAGTGGCTCTGGCTCTGGCCCTGTTCCTCTTGCCGCTCGCCGACGGCCGAGCCCGGGCCCAGATGGATCCCCATCAGCACCACCACAGGATGGCGCCGGCTCCGGCAGGGGGTGCGCAGCCGGCCCCTGCGCCCATGGATCACAGCGCCCATCACCACGATGTGGGCCCGGCCGGCAGCACCTACGACCTGCGCTGGATCGACGGGATGGTGCAGCACCACACCGGTGCCCTGCGCATGAGTGAGTTTGTGTTTGATATCGGCGTTCCGGGGGTGGGCTCGCTCGGCAAGGCCATCTGGCGGGATCAGGCCCAGGAGATCAAGGCCATGGGCCTGTGGCGCAAGGCCTGGTATCCCGATGCTCCTGTCTACCCGGTGGCGCTGAGAGCGGGGGGCGATCCCAACGCCATGGCCGATCTGAGCCGGATGAGCCCCGCTCAGATCCAGGCGATGCAGATGCTGACCTCCATCCCGATGCGAGCGAACCGAGTGATCTGGTTTCTCGAGGGAATGCTGCAGCATCATGGCGGCGCGCTGATCATGGCCCACGATGCGCTCAACAAATCAAGCAATCCCACCATCCGGCGCCTGGCGCTCGATATCATCGTGGCCCAGCGTCGGGAGATCATTCAACTGCGCAGGATGCTGCAGCACGATGGCCTCAACAAGCCGGAGTATCACGCCTACGACCAGCTGTTTTCGTTGAACCCATGAAACACCCCTTCACTGCACTCGGTCTGATTGCACCTCTCGCCAGCTTCGCACTTGGCCTCAACGTGGTCCACGCCCAGGCCAATGACATGTTCCCCACCAAGGCCGCTGCCGAAAAGCGGGCCAAGCAACTCAAGTGCTCAGGAGCCTTTGCCATGGGCAGTCAATGGATGCCCTGTGCCAATGAGCGGGCATTCCATGCTGCCCTCCATAAGGCGCAGTGATCACGTCTGCAGGATGAAGCATCTCAGCCGCAGCTCCCGCAACCTCCATCGCCTGGATGAACATCGATGCACCCTGGCTGCTGCGATTATACAACGGCAACTTCGTGGTGCTCAATCTTCAGCCTATCTATTCACCTTTGATCGGTGTACTGACACTGGTTGTGGTTGTCTCGGGGATCGCCTTATCAACTATGGGGGGGCTGTTCCAGCTGGCGACTGCCGCGCAGATCGGGGGTGCGCAGGTTTCGGGCCGCCGAACGGTTCCTGGCGCGGCGGATCTTCTGCGGTGGCACCCAGATCCAGGGCCGTAGTGATCCAGGCATGGAGCACGGCTGCGGCGCACCGCCCAGCAGCCCGGGATGATCGAGCCTGTGAGGGCTCTGGCCTCTTGCTCGGGCATCTCCCGCTCAACGGCAGAGGGCTGCAGGATGGCCCACCGGCCGGATGCTGCTGACGGCAGCACTGGGGCCGCGGCGCACGCGCACACGCACCGTGCAATGGGCTGGCCCCATGTGCGCGATCAGGGCCTCGCGGGCCTCGTGCTGCAGCTCCTCCAGGGTGGGAGCACTGATGCGGATCGGCAGGGTTACTCCTGCGGAGAAGGCTGCGCCTACGGCCCGGGCTTCCAGATGGCCGGGGCGTTCAGCACCAGCTCAACCCGCTCGTTCGGCCGCAGCTCAGCCCCCGATCCAGGCTGCACCGGCTGGCCAGCGCACTTGCGGCCACTGCCTTTCTTTCACTCGGGTGGCATGAAGGCGGGGCCGTCGCTGGGGGGAGGTTTGGAGGAGTTGCGGGTGCTGCGGCCGACCCGCTCCCGCAAGCTGGCACCGCACGGCTACGACAGCCAGTCCGCTTCTGCGATCCCAGTCGGAGGCTCGCCCATGGTGTGCAGACTCTTCCTGAGATGCAACCAGCAATCATTCTGTCCTCAAGGGTTCAGCAGCGCTGATCTGCCCTCTGAGTTTTCCCGTCCGCTGAACGGGTACAAACGCTTTTGGGCATCAGCAACCACTGCGGGCAAAAGCGCACGAGCAAAGCGGTGAAAGATGCCCCGCTCCACAGTGCCACCCCAGCGATGCAGAAAATGCACCTGGCGTCCACGGGCATCACGGGGGGAGATGTTGTAACTACTGGGCAAAGTTTCCACCTTGATTCTGCTGCTGCTGATCGCCCGAACGAGCGCTAGCTGATCCTGGCGAGCGAAGCGGCACCATTGCTGATGCCAGTGAGCAAAAAGGCACTCCGTTGTCGGCTCAGATCGCCATAGGATCAAACCACTATTAAAATGCGTGGCCTCACCACCGACAGCATTCAAGGTACAAAGCTTCTCCTCCTCGGCAACATGGTCACACAAGCTCACCAAAGGCAGGCGATCACGCACCAAGCCCATGGGAGCCCTGTCAAGTACCTGCCATAGGTCTCCCAGTGGTTGCATGGCCAGCATGTCCGCATCGATGTAGAGGCTCTCACGATATGGAGTCAACATTGCCAAGCGTGTTTTGATCGAACGGGAGGCAAAAGCCTTGGAACCCGGGGCAACCCCAGGCCTAACCAAGCGCATGGTGATGCCAGTATCTTCTATATCTATGCAATCTAAGCTCGGCAAATCGGATAACACTGTAATGGGAAGATCTGGCTCGTGCTGGCGAAGCGCCAAGGCCGAGATCAAAGCCGCCTCTAAATAAGCAAAACTACCAGAACCACAGAAAAGGGCGCCACGATTAGCGGTCATCATCAACAGAACAAATCTTCGCTCTTGCCGTCGGCATGGGCCAGCCGCTTTGCCGTGATCACCCTGGGAACTTTGCGCTGCTCCATGGGGTCGCTATGCCAAAAGCCCAGGTGCTGCCATCCTCCATGGCTACGATGTATGAATAGGTAAAGGATCGGCAA
Source organism: Cyanobium sp. (assembly GCA_044351065.1). Taxonomy (GTDB): domain Bacteria; phylum Cyanobacteriota; class Cyanobacteriia; order PCC-6307; family Cyanobiaceae; genus Cyanobium. The sequence goes on along the minus strand of JBILGK010000051.1, from coordinate 11,814 downwards.
TGACTGGGTTAAGAGCGGCGTGATGGGGCTAAGCAGCAGGGTGAGCATCTCAAGGGAAGTGCGTTGCGGGGGCCGGCCTGTCCATGCGCACCCCTGGCGAGGATGGGCCGGTACAAGAGGGTTGCAGGATTGCAGCGCGCGATCGCCTCCCTTGCCAACGGGCCACCTTCATGAAGGGATCCAATCTCTGCCGTATACCCCTGCCATGGCGGGGGCTACAGCTAGCACATTAATGGTCCATGCAGGTCTGGGCGATTTGGAGAAACGGGCGGCTGGTGCGCTTCCCCTGCTGGCGGGCGTCTGGTCGGTGAGCATGGAGAATGTGCCCCACGACGGTACGGAATGGGATGTCAACGCTGAAATGGCAACAATAACGTCATCTGCTGCATTTGTAGCGGGGTGGCTCGGGTTTTCCGTGCATCCCTTCCAATCCCTGGAGACCCGAGGGGGTGTCCGTGTACGACGGATGAGATCGACGGCTACGGGATGGCTGGGGACGATGGGTGTTTTTGTCTACACCCTCTGTTTCACCGCCATTCACCTTCCCCGGTGCAATATTTCAGAGCGAGACGAATCTCGATTCCTGCCAATCGCCTCAGCAGATGCGCGGCAGCAGCTCGCCGCTGGGGGGCACCAGCAGCCGTTCACTGCCGAAGGGGGTGCGCAGCAGCACCCGTGCCGCTCCTACCCCCACTGTGCCGATCCAGGCCCCGCCGCCGGGGGCTAACACCGCCTCGGCCCGCTCCCGGTCGGCTGCCGGCACCACCGCCACCAAGCGGCCCTCATTCGCCAGGTGCAGGGGGTCGAAGCCGAGCAGAGCGCAGGCGGTCGCCACCGCCGGTGCCACCGGGATCGCCGCCTCCTCCAGTCGCATCTCCACGCCCCGGACGCTGGCCAATTCGTGCAGCGCGCTGGCCAGGCCGCCGCGGGTGAGATCGCGCAGGCAGTGCAGGCGCACGCCCTGGGCCAGCAGCGTCTCCACCAGCGGCCAGAGGGGAGCGCAATCGCTCATCAGGGGTGGTTGCAGCTCAAGACCGTGCCGGGCGGCAAGGATGGTCAGGCCGTGGCGTCCCAGGTCGCCGCTCACCAGCACGGCGTCGCCGGGCTCGATTCGCGTCGGATCGATCGGCTCGGGCGCCTCCACCAGGCCGAGGCCGCTGGTGGTTACAAACATCCCGTCGCCCTTGCCCCGCTCCACCACCTTCGTGTCGCCGGTCACGATCGTGAGGCCCTGCTGGCGGGCGGTCGCCCCCATGGAGGCCACCACCCGCCGCAGCAGCTCCAGCTCCAGCCCCTCCTCCAGGATCAGGCTCACGCTCAGATGGAGGGGGCGGGCGCCGGCCATGGCCAGGTCGTTGGCGGTGCCGGTGACGGCCAGGCTTCCGATGTCGCCGCCGGGGAACTCCAGGGGGTGCACCACGTAGCCATCGCTGCTGAAGGCCAGCCGACCTTGGGGCAGATCGAGCCGCGCGGCGTCGTGCAGCACCAGGGCGGGATCGGCGTAGAGGGGGCGCAGTTCGGCGTCGATCAGGCGTTGCATCACGGTGCCGCCGCCGCCGTGGGCGAGTCGGATGCGTTCGCTCATCGCCCGCCAACCTCAGCAGGGCGGTAACGAAACCAGGCGGCGCAGGCCCCCTCGCTCGACACCATCGGCGCCCCGAGCGGATGCTCCGGCGTGCAATCCCGGCCGAAGGCGGGGCACTGGTCGGGGGTGGCACGGCCCTGCAGGATCCGCCCGGCGATGCAGGCACCGGGGGGCTCCTGCGCTCCGGGGCCTGGCAGGCCGAAGCGCCGCAGGGCGTCGAGGTCGGTGAAGGCCGGCGCCAGATCGAGGCCACCCCCGCGGATCACGCCGAAGCCGCGCCAGGGGCGGTCCACCACCGTGAACACCTCCGCCAGCAACGCCCGGGCCGCCGGGTTGCCCGCTGTGCGCACCACCTGCCCGTAGGCGTTCTCCAGGCCGGGGCGGCCGGCCTCCAGGCGGCGCACGCAGCTCAGCAATCCGCGCAGCAGCTCGGCGGGCTCGAAGCCCGTCACCACCACCGGCAGCCCCTGGCGGTCCGCCAGGGATTCCAACTCAGCGGTGCCCATCACCGCCGCCACATGGCCGGCTGCCAGGAAGCCCTGCACGCGATCCCCCGGCATCGCCCTGGAATCAGGGGCGGTGAGGATCGCCTCCATCGCCGGGGTCACGCGCACATGGGCGCAGAGGATCGAGAGATTGGCCAGCCCCAGCGTCCTTGCCTGGCGGGCCAACAGGGCGGTGGCCGGCGCCGTGGTCTCGAACCCCACCGCCAGGAACACCACCTGCCGCTCGGGTTGGGACACCGCCAGCTCGATCGCCTGGCCTGGCGCCGTGAGCAGCCGCACCGCACCACCAGCAGCCCGCACCGCCAGCAGGTCGTCGCCGGGGTGGCTGCCCGGAACCCGCAGCATGTCGCCGTAGGAGGCCAGGATCACCTCCGGCCGCCGGGCCAGCTCCAGGGCGGCGTCGATCGTGGCGGCGGGTGTCACGCAGACCGGGCAGCCGGGCCCGTGGATCAGCCGCAGTTCGGGCGGCAGCAGCTGATCCAGGCCCCAGCGCACGATCGCGTGGGTCTGGCCGCCGCAGACCTCCATCAGGGTCCAGGGCCGGGTGGTGATCGCCGCCAGCTCGGCGGCTAGCTCTCTCACCTCCGCCCCGGTGGCGGCGCTCACCATGGACCGGGCGCGAAGGGCGCTTCGGCGGCGGGGTAGCTCTGGATCGCCCGCAGATACTGGGCCCGCTCGTACTCCGCCGGGTCGGGGCAGCGCTGCTGGCTCATGCAGCCGATCAGTCCGGCCACGGAGGGGTAGTCGTGCTCCGCCAGCCATTGGGCCAGCTCCTCCTCCAGCCCCGCCAGCCGCCTGGGGCCGTGGCGCAGCAGCGCTCCCACCACCTGCACGCAGCCGGCGCCGGCCATCAGCAGCCGCACCACATCGGTGCCGCGATGCACGCCGCCGCTGCCCGCCAGCTCCAGGGGCGTGCGGCCATGGAGCAGGGCGATCCAGCGCAGGGGCAGGCGCAGGTCGTGGGGGGTGGAGAGCAGCAGGTTGGGCCGCAGTGTGAGCTCCTCGATGTCGATGTCGGGCTGGTAGAAGCGGTTGAACAGCACCAGTCCGTCGGCGCCGGCTTCTGCCAGCCGCTTCGCCAGAGCCGCCAGGTTGGTGTAGTAATGCCCCAGCTTCACCGCCAGCGGCACTCCCACCTCAGCGCGCACCTCGCGCACGATCTCCTCCACCTGCGACTCGATCGCGGCGCTGCTGAGGTCGGGGTCGGTGGGCACCGCATAAATGTTCAGCTCGATGGCGCTGGCGCCGGCCTCCTCCAGCCGCCGCGCCACCTTCACCCAGCTGCCGGGGCGGGCGCCATTGAGGCTGGCGATCACCGGGATGGCGAGCCGGGCGCGGGCCCGCTCGAGATGGCGCAGGTAGAGGTCGTGACCCACATGAAACAACGCCGGCTCGGGGAAGTAGTCGAGGGATTCGGCATAGCTGTGGCTGCCCTGCAGGGACACCCGCCAGAGCTCCAGCTGATCCCGCTCGATCTGCTCCTCGAACAGCGAGTGCAGCACCACCGCCGCGGCGCCCGCCTCCTCCAGGCGTGGCAGGGCGTCGGGGTCTTCGCTGAGGGGGGCGGCGGCGCCCACCACCAGGGGGCTGCGCAGGGGCAGGCCCAGCCAGGAGGTGGCGAGATCGGGGGCGCTCATGATCGGGTCTCCGGTGCCGCCAGGGCGCGGTACATGGCCAGGCGCCGGTCGCGCTCGGTCTCCGCTTGGCGGGCCAGGGCGCGGGCGCGTTCGGGATCGTGGAAGGCGAGCATGCGGAAGCGGTTCTCCCCTTGCATCGCTTCGGCCAGCGGGCGATGGGGGGAGCGCGAATCCAGCTGCAGCGGGTTTTCGCCGCGGGCGGTGCGGCGCGGATCGAAGCGATACAACAGCCAGCGGCCGCTCTCCACCGCCGCCTTCTGGTGCTCCATGCCCTTGGCCATGTCGATGCCGTGGGCGATGCAGTGGGAGTAGGCAAGAATCAACGATGGCCCCGGATAGCTTTCCGCCTCCAGAAAGGCGCGGATCGTGTGCTCATCCCGCGCCCCCATCGCCACGCTGGCCACGTACACCGTGCCGTAGGTCATCGCCATCAGGCCCAGATCTTTCTTGGCGGTGCTCTTGCCGCCGGCAGCGAACTTGGCCACGGCCCCCAGCGGCGTGGCCTTGGACATCTGCCCGCCGGTGTTGGAGTACACCTCGGTGTCGAGCACCAGGGCGTTCACATCGCGGCCGCTGGCGAGCACGTGATCGAGGCCGCCGAAGCCGATGTCGTAGGCCCAGCCGTCGCCGCCCACCAGCCAGACGCTTTTCTTCGCCAGGACGTCGGCGATCTCCAGCAGCCGCGCCGCTGCGGAGGCCGGATCCGCCGCCTCCGGCCGGGCCGCCAGCAGCCGCTTGAGCTCCACCAGCCGCAGCCGCTGTTCGACGATGCCCGCCTCCTCCGCCTGATCCGCGCTGATAATCGCCGCCAGCAGCGCCTCGGGGAGCGCCGCCGCCAGCTCCGGGGCTTTCAGCAGCTCCAACGCCATCCCCTGCTGCTGATCGAGGGCCACCCGCAGGCCGTAACCGAACTCGGCGTTGTCTTCGAACAGGGAATTGCTCCAGGCCGGCCCGCGCCCCTCGCCGTTCACGCTCCAGGGGGTGGTGGGCAGGTTGCCGCCGTAGATCGACGAGCAGCCGGTGGCGTTGGCCACCAGCATGCGATCGCCGAACAACTGGCTGGCGAGCTTGAGGTAGGGGGTTTCACCGCAGCCGGCGCAGGCCCCGGAGAATTCAAACAGCGGCCGCTGCAGCTGCTGCTGGCCGATGCGGCGGAGATCCAGGCCCTCCCGCGGCGGATCGGGCAGCGCCTCGAAGAACTCCCACCAGGCCCGGCCCTGCTCCCGCAGGGGCCGTTGCGGCACCATGTTGATCGCCTTGCGCTTGGGCTCGCTGCGGTCGCGGGCCGGGCACACCTCCACGCAGAGGCTGCAGCCGGTGCAATCCTCCACCGCCACCTGGATGGTGAAGGCCTGGCCGGCGAAGGCCGGATCCCGGGCCGGGGCGCTGCGAAACCCTTCCGGTGCCGCCGCCAGGGCCGCCGGTTCGCCCACCTTGGCGCGGATCACCGCGTGGGGGCACACCAGCACGCACTTGCCGCATTGCACGCACAGGTCGCTCTCCCAGAGCGGCACTTCGCTGGCGATGTTGCGCTTCTCCCAGCGGGCGGTGCCGGTGGGCCAGGTGCCGTCGCAGGGCAGGGCGCTCACCGGCAGGGCGTCGCCGCGCTGGGCGAGCAGGGGGGCGATCACGTCCCGCACGAAGGGCGGCGCGGCGGCGAAACGATCCGGCGGTGGCGGCTCGGGTGCGGGATCCGCCAGGGGGCGCCATTCGAGGGCCTGGAGGTGGGCGAGGGTGGCGTCCACCGCCGCCAGGTTGCGGCGCACCACCGCCTCCCCCTTGCGGCCGTAGGCGTGGGCGATGGCGGCGCGAATGCGCTCGATCGCCTCGGCGCGGGGCAGCACGCCGCTGAGGTTGAAGAAGGCCACCTGCATCACGGTGTTGATGTGGGGTCCGAGGCCCGCCTCGCGCGCCACCCGGCCGGCATCGATCTGCCAGACGGCGAGCTGACGCGCGCGAATGCCCTGGCGCAGCTCCGCCGGCAGGAGACGCCAGGTTTCGGCGGGATCCCAGGGGCTGTTCAGCAATAGCGTGCCCCCCGCCACCAGACCGGCGAGCAGGTCGATCCGGCCGATGAAGTCCCACTGGTGGCAGGCCACGAAGGTGGGGCGCTGGATCAGGTAGCTGGCGCGGATGGGGCGGGGCCCGAAGCGCAGGTGGGAGGTGGTGAGCGAACCGGACTTCTTGGAGTCGTAGACGAAATAGGCCTGGCAGAACAGATCGGTGCTCTCGCCGATGATTTTGATGCTGCTCTTGTTGGCGCCCACGGTGCCATCGGAGCCGAGCCCGTGGAAGATGGCGCGCACCTCGCCGGCCGCGCCGCTGCTGCCAGCGCCGCCGCTGCCTTCCAGCACGAAGCTCGCGTCCACCGGCAGGGAGCGGTGGCTCACGTCGTCGACGATGCCGACGCTGAAGTGATTGAGCGGAGCGTCGGCCGCCAGGTGATCGAACACCGCCTTGGCCATGGCGGGGGTGAACTCCTTGGAGGCCAGGCCGTAGCGCCCCCCCAGCACCCGCGGCAGGGGCCGGCCCGGATGGGCTTCGCTCCATTGCTCCGCCAGGGCCGCCAGCACATCGAGGTAGAGGGGTTCGCCCTGGGAGCCGGGCTCCTTGCAGCGATCGAGCACGGCGATCGCGCGCACGGAAGCGGGCAGCGCCCCGGCCAGGGCGGCCGCCGGGAAGGGGCGATAGAGCCGCAGCTTCAGCAGGCCCACCCGTTCGCCGGCCGCCCGCAAGGCCTCCACGGTTTCCTCGATGGCCCCGCAGGCCGAGCCCATCGCCACCAGCACCCGCTCGGCGTCCGGATCGCCCAGGTACTCCACCAGTCCGTAGCGGCGACCGCTGAGGGCGGCGAAGCGCTCCATCGCTTCGGCCACATGAGCGGGCATGGCGTCGTGGAAGGGGTTGACCGATTCCCGGCCCTGGAAGGCCACATCCGGGTTCTGGGCGGTGCCGCGCAGCACGGGGTGGTCGGGGCTGAGGGCGCGGCGACGGTGGGCGGCGACCGCCTCCATCGGCACCAGAGCGTGCAGGAGGGCATCGGGGATCTCGGCCACCTTCTGGATTTCGTGGCTGGTGCGGAAGCCATCGAAGCCGTGCAGCAGCGGCAGGCGGCCGAGCAGGGCGGCGCGGCTGGCGATGGCGGCGAAGTCGCCGGCCTCCTGCACGGTGGAGGACACGAGGATGGCGCAGCCGGTGCCGCGGGCCGCCATCAGGTCGCTCTGGTCGCCGAAGATCGAAAGGCCCTGGGCGGCGATGGCGCGGCAGGCCACATGCAGCACCACCGGCGTGAGTTCCCCCGCCCATCTGTAGAGGTTGGGGAGCATCAGCAGCAGGCCCTGGGAGGCCGTGAAGCTGGTGGTGAGGGCGCCGGCCTGCAGGGCTCCGTGCACCGCCCCGGCGGCACCACCTTCGCTCTGCATCTCCACCACGGCGGGCTGGGCACCCCAGAGATTGGGGCGACCCTCCGCGCTCCAGTCGTCGGCCCATTCGCCCATGGGGGTGGCGGGGGTGATCGGGTAGAGGGCGATCACCTCGCTGAGGCGATAGGCCACCCGGGCCACGGCCTCGTTGCCGTCGACGGTGATCATGGCGCTTCGTCCTCCACCAGGCTGAGGGCCATGCCCACATGCACCAGCACCTGGTCGCCCACCCGGGCTTCGGGCAGGCAGGCGAGGGAGACCGGCTGGCGAACGCCACCGAAATCCACCTCGGCGGTGCGCCAGAGCGGGTCGTCGGCGGGGCCGGCGTGGTGGATGGCGAGGATGCGGCCGGGAACGGCGAGGCACATGGGGCCTCCGGGCAGCGCCTGCTTCCGTTCTAGGTGCGCGGGGCGGATCCGGCCGCGCCGCCCCGCTTAGGAGGATTTATGGCTCAGCCATAATTATGCTGCTGTTGTAAACGCGGCCAAAGCGTGTCCGAGGTCTACCGCCGCCCCCGCCTGGCCGCTGAGCTGGCCAGTCGCCTGCTGCGGCCGGGGTGAGCGAACTGACGGCCCGGCGCAACCAGGCCTTCGCCGGCGCCACCTCCCTCCCCTATCCGCTGCTGGATCAGGAGTACGTGCGCCACGTGCTGGGGCGGCTGCGGCAGGAGGGGGGTGGAGCCGCTGCCCTCGGGGGCTGCCGCCTGGCACTCGTTTCAGGCCCTCGGCCACCGGCCGGAGGAATTCCTGAGGGCCCTGGGCCAGCTGCGCGCCAGCGGCTCCTCCGGGTTGGAGCCCGACCAACTGCTGCCGGTGATCGCCGCCACCCTCCGCGGCGCGACGGCCGACCTGGAGATCCTCAAGGTGGAGCAGCTGGGCGGACTGGCCACGGCGATCTTCGATCGGGTGGCGACCAGCGAGGGCCCAGCGAGGGGCCTGTTCTCCGCTGAGGCGGTGGCGTCCTTCGGTGAGGTGATCGGCCGCCCGGTGCGGGTGGAGGAGATCCAGCCGGTGCTGAACGAACTGCTCGGCGCCAACGTGCTGATGCGCCTGGGCCATGGCCTCTACGGGATCACCGACCCGGTGGTGCAGGAGATCTGGAGGGAGCGGCGGCTGGGTGTCAATGCCAGCGGGGCAATTTGCCATTAACTCGGGCGCGAGGTAGTGTTATACCTGAGAAGAGATAGACGGGCATCTCCGCAGAGACGTCCATCCATTATTGGTAGGGCAAATAGGAAATTTACAGGTTCGCGACGAACTCCTGCGTTGATCCTGGGCATCGCATGTACGTCCACTGGACTGCATGGCTTACCTACCATTGATCTCACTTTGTGACATAGTGAACACATCTTATGCGGATCCGCCTAAAATGAGCCATCATTTCTCCGTGAGACGTGGGATCCCCTGTGGCGCAATGTTTCTATCACATGACACCCGAGCGAGTGCTGCTGCTTAGGCGGACAGCAGGGGGAGTCGGGGCGACTTAGGCGGATCCGCCCAAACAGTTGTTCGAAGGGTTGCGATCCCGTCTGTGCCACTGGACAGAATAGCGTTACAAATGTAATGACTCAAAAAGGCATCCGCTTGAGAAAGTTATCCCAGACTTTTATATTGAGCTGTCTTTATATGCATCCCAAATCAGTCCTAGGGCATAAGCGCTTGATTTGCGTCTTAACGCATCTGATTCTTTATGAGCTACCCGCGATTACTCCAGAGGGTCAAGCCCACGCGTGTGGGATGGGCTGCGGGCCAATTCCATCGTGTTGCCACTGGCACAGCCTTGATCGATGCCTTCTGCGACCTCAACTTCGCTTCTCACCTCAGGCAACTGGCCCATCCATCTGACACACCCTGGCCGATTGAATCGCCGGGTCCTGGCCGCATGGAGAACGACCCCACACGCCGAGCCTGCAGCAGGTGCTGATCATGAGTGCAGTACCACATGCTGCGAACTCACCGTTCCTTGGGCATCATGGTACAGAGGTTAATCACCCACCTGATGCCAGCCGCAGCTCCCTCCTCCGCACCCTGGCGGTCGCGACCCGTATTCGTGAGCTCCACGTTCCGCGACATGCACGCTGAACGGGATTATCTCAGCGCCCATGTGTTCCCCCGCTTGGAGGAGCGGCTGCGGCAGCGCCGACACCAGCTTGAGCCGATCGATCTGAGGCTTGGGATCGAAACGGTGGATGAGGAGACGCAGGAGCAACGGGAGTTGTTGGTGATCAAGGTGTGTCTGGAGGAGGTGCAGCGCAGCAGGCCGTTTCTGTTGGTCTTGCTTGGCGATCGCTTCGGCACGGTGCTCCCGCAGGAGCGGATGGAAACGGCCGTACTGGAACTCGGCTTTCAGACCGATGTCCGCCACAAGAGTGTGACGGCACTGGAGATTGAATACGGCATTCTTAAGGAGCACCCCGAGCAGCGTGCACGAAGCTTCTTCTACTTCCGGGATCCGTTGCCGCTGGAGCAGATGACGCCGGAGCTGGCGGCGCTCTACAGCGATGCTCGCTCTCCGGATCCGGAGATACAATCCAACCACGAGCGGTTGTTGGTGCTCAAGCAGGAGATCCGCGCCAACTCCGATCTGGCCCCGCGGGTGCACAGCTACAGCGCCGGGTGGGATGCAGCGGCCGAGCGAATCACCGGGCTTGATGCCTTCGGGGAGATAGTGGCCGAACACCTCTGGGCGGCACTGGAGGAGGACACCAGCGATTGGAACGACCAACCGCCTCAGAGCTGGGATCAGCAGGAGCGGGTGGCGTTACAGGAGTTTGTGGACCAACGCCGCCGTGACTTCACCGGCCGGCTGGCCCTGCTGGAGCATTTTGGCACAATGGCACGGGGCGGTGGTGGCGCCATCTGGGGCGCCTGCCTCACCGGTGCCCCGGGGTCAGGCAAGAGCGCCGTGATGGCCGAACTCCACCACCGCCTGAGTGGAGAGCCGGACGTGCTGCTGCTCGCCAATGCCGCAGGCGCCACAACCCGTGGGGCTCAGGTGGAGGCGATGCTGCGCCGCTTCAACGCTGAGCTGGCGGCGGCGCTGGGGCTGCGGAACGATCCGTTGCCGGAACAGCCCAGCACGGAGCAGATGGATGACACCTTTGCATCGCTGCTCGGCCAGATGGCTCAGCAGCGGCCGGTGGTGGTGCTGCTCGATGCGATTGATCAGTTCGAGCCCACCAGCCGGGCAAGGCATCTCACCTGGCTGCCACCTCCTCAGCAGTGGCCGGTAGGCGCCCGGCTGATCGCCACCGGCATCGCCGGCACCGCCAGCGCGGCGCTGGGCCAGCTGCCTGGGGTGGAAATGATCCCGCTGCTGCCCTTGGAGCCGGCGGATGGGGAGGAGATTGCCCGGCGGGTGTGGGCCCGTTACCACCGCCAGGTGAACCCTGAGGTATTGGAGGCGCTGGCGGGGAAACGGCTGGCGGATGGCAGTGCCGCCGCCGGCAACCCCCTCTGGCTCACGTTGGCACTGGAGCAGATCAACCTGCTCGATGCAGACGATTTCGCCCGCGCCGAACGTGACTACGGCCACATCAGCGGCGGTGGAGAACGCCTGCGTGCCTTGCTGGTGGACACCGCCAGGCGCATGCCACCGGAGGTACCGGCTCTCTACGGCTGGCTGCTGGAGCAAACGGAAAAGACCTACGGCGCTGAGCGGGCCCGCTCCTTCGCGGTGCTGATCGCCCTGAGCCGCAACGGCTGGCGTGAGCGCGACCTGTTGGCTCTGATGCAGCACCTGCCGGGCACCTCTGAACTTGCCCTGGCCAGCCTGCGGCGGGGCTTCCGGGCCCATGTGGCGTGGCGTGGCGCGGCCGGCCAGCTGGATTTCCTCCACAACCAGATGCGTGAGGCGGTGCGTGATCGGGCCCTGGGTGATGCGGCGGGGGAAAGGGCCTGGCATCGGGCCATGGCCGATCATCTTGAGGCATTGCCGCTGGACGATCCATTGCGCATCAGCGAGCTGATGGTGCATCTAATCGCTGCCGATGAGCCGCTGCGGGCGGCACAGCTTCTAGGTAGCAGTTCTTCCTTTTTTCAATCGTTGGGGGGAGTTCAGGGCGCAGTTGAAGCTCTTGCTCGCCATCTGGTGGATGGCGAGGATAAGAAACCGAATTCACAGCTCCAGTGGGTATGTGAGCTTCTTAGCCACCATGAACTCGCAGACGATGTGGTGGCGAGGTTAGCCCAGCGCTTTTTGTTTGATGTGCTCCATGCTGTGGCTGATAGCACCAGGCTGAGCACCAGAAAACAGCTAGCTGAAACAGCACAGCAGGCTCTAATGAGGCTGGTGCAGATCGATCCGGCGAACACGGGGTGGCAGCGCGATCTCTCGGTGAGCCACAACAAGATTGGCGATGTGCTGGTGGCGCAGGGAGATGGGCCCGGTGCGCTGGCGGCCTACCAGGCGGGGCTGACGATCAGAGAAGGCCTTGCGAAGCGCGATCCGGCGAACACGGAGTGGCAGCGCGATCTCTCGGTGAGCCATGACCGGATTGGCGATGTGCTGGTGGCGCAGGGAGATGGGCCCGGTGCGCTGGCGGCCTACCAGGCGGCTCTGGCGATCGCCGAAGGCCTTGCGAAGCGCGATCCGGCGAACACGGAGTGGCAGCGCGATCTCTCGGTGAGCAACAACAAGATTGGCGATGTGCTGGTGGCGCAGGG